>NZ_JBPQTR010000001.1:2500-5946 GCF_051386435.1 Micromonospora sp. URMC 103
GGTGTGGGGCTTTTGGGTTGTGGGTTGGTCGTTTGTTGAGAATTGCACAGTGGACGCGAGCATCTTTGTGGTCAAGTTGTCAAGGGCGAACGGTGGATGCCTTGGCACCAGGAGCCGATGAAGGACGTGGGAGGCCGCGATAGGCCTGGGGGAGCTGTCAACCGAGCTGTGATCCCAGGGTGTCCGAATGGGGGAACCCGGCTGGAGTCATGTCCAGTCACCCGCACCTGAACACATAGGGTGTGTGGGGGGAACGCGGGGAAGTGAAACATCTCAGTACCCGTAGGAAGAGAAAACAATTTAGTGATTCCGTGAGTAGTGGCGAGCGAAAGCGGATTGAGGCTAAACCGGCTGCGTGTGATACCTGTCAGGGGTTGCGTGGTCGGGGTTGTGGGACCCCACTGAACATGCTGACACGTGTTCGAGGAGTTACAAAGCCAGTGGTTAGTCGAATAGTCTGGAAAGGCTGACCGTAGACGGTGAGAGTCCGGTAGGTGAAAACTGCTGGTCTTCTGTGGGTGTTCCCGAGTAGCGGCGGACTCCTGAAATCTGCCGTGAATCTGCCAGGACCACCTGGTAAGCCTAAATACTTCCTGGTGACCGATAGCGGACGAGTACCGTGAGGGAATGGTGAAAAGTACCCCGGGAGGGGAGTGAAATAGTACCTGAAACCGTTCGCCTACAATCCGTCGGAGCCTTTAGGGGTGACGGCGTGCCTTTTGAAGAATGAGCCTGCGAGTTAGTGGCATGTGGCGAGGTTAACCCGTGTGGGGGAGCCGTAGCGAAAGCGAGTCTGAATAGGGCGATTCAGTCGCGTGTCCTAGACCCGAAGCGGGGTGATCTAGCCATGGGCAGGCTGAAGCGCGGGTAAGACCGCGTGGAGGGCCGAACCCACCAACGTTGAAAAGTTGGGGGATGACCTGTGGTTAGGGGTGAAAGGCCAATCAAACTCCGTGATAGCTGGTTCTCCCCGAAATGCATTTAGGTGCAGCGTCGCGTGTTTCTTGCCGGAGGTAGAGCACTGGATGGTCTAGGGGGCCCACAAGCTTACCGAAATCAGCCAAACTCCGAATGCCGGTAAGTGAGAGCGCGGCAGTGAGACTGCGGGGGATAAGCTTCGTAGTCGAGAGGGAAACAGCCCAGATCACCAGCTAAGGCCCCTAAGCGTGTGCTAAGTGGAAAAGGATGTGGGGTCGCATAGACAACCAGGAGGTTGGCTTAGAAGCAGCCACCCTTTAAAGAGTGCGTAATAGCTCACTGGTCAAGTGGTTCCGCGCCGACAATGTAGCGGGGCTCAAGCACACCGCCGAAGCTGTGGCACTCACACAATAACTTCGCCGGCGCCTTCGGGTGTTGGTGCAGGTGTGTGGGTGGGTAGGGGAGCGTCGTGCCGGGGGTGAAGCAGCCGAGTGATCGAGTTGTGGACGCGGCACGAGTGAGAATGCAGGCATGAGTAGCGAAAGAAGGGTGAGAAACCCTTCCGCCGGATGACCAAGGGTTCCAGGGCCAGGCTAATCCGCCCTGGGTGAGTCGGGACCTAAGGCGAGGCCGAGAGGCGTAGTCGATGGACAACGGGTTGATATTCCCGTACCCGCGAAGGAGCGACCCTGACGAACCTCGTTGTGCTAACCACCCGAACTGTGGGCGGTCTTCGGACCAATCACGGGGAGCGTGGGAACCTGGCGGGTAGTAGTCAAGCGATGGGGTGACGCAGGAAGGTAGCTGAGCCCGGCCGGTGGTTGTGCCGGGGTAAGCGTGTAGGCCGTGCCGTAGGCAAATCCGCGGTGCATGAAGGCTGAGACGTGATGCCGAGCCGATTCAGGTGAAGTCAGTGATCCTATGCTGCCGAGAAAAGCCTCTAGCGAGTTCCGAGCGGCCCGTACCCCAAACCGACACAGGTGGTCAGGTAGAGAATACCGAGGCGATCGGGCGAACTGTGGTTAAGGAACTCGGCAAATTGCCCCCGTAACTTAGGGAGAAGGGGGGCCGGAGACGTGAAGCCCCGCGCGGGTGGAGCGTTGTATGGCCGCAGAGAGCAGGGGGAAGCGACTGTTTACTAAAAACACAGGTCCATGCGAAGAAGTAATTCGATGTATATGGACTGACGCCTGCCCGGTGCTGGAACGTTAAGGGGACCTGTTAGCTCTTTCGGGGGCGAAGCGGAGAACTTAAGCGCCAGTAAACGGCGGTGGTAACTATAACCATCCTAAGGTAGCGAAATTCCTTGTCGGGTAAGTTCCGACCTGCACGAATGGCGTAACGACTTCCCCACTGTCTCAACCACAGGCCCGGCGAAATTGCACTACGAGTAAAGATGCTCGTTACGCGCGGCAGGACGGAAAGACCCCGGGACCTTTACTATAGCTTGACATTGGTATCCGAATTAGCTTGTGTAGGATAGGTGGGAGCCGGTGAAGTCCATACGCCAGTATGGGTGGAGGCAATCTTGAAATACCACTCTGGTTGATTTGGGTATCTAACTTCGGACCGTTATCCGGTTCAGGGACAGTGTCTGGTGGGTAGTTTAACTGGGGCGGTTGCCTCCTAAAGGGTAACGGAGGCGCCCAAAGGTTCCCTCAGCCTGGTTGGCAATCAGGTGTTGAGTGCAAGTACACAAGGGAGCTTGACTGTGAGACTGACAGGTCGAGCAGGGACGAAAGTCGGGACTAGTGATCCGGCACTTGCGTGTGGAAGCGGTGTCGCTCAACGGATAAAAGGTACCCCGGGGATAACAGGCTGATCTTCCCCAAGAGTCCATATCGACGGGATGGTTTGGCACCTCGATGTCGGCTCGTCGCATCCTGGGGCTGTAGCAGGTCCCAAGGGTTGGGCTGTTCGCCCATTAAAGCGGTACGCGAGCTGGGTTTAGAACGTCGTGAGACAGTTCGGTCCCTATCCGCCGCGCGCGTAGGATACTTGAGAAGGGCTGTCCCTAGTACGAGAGGACCGGGACGGACGAACCTCTGGTGTGCCAGTTGTCCCGCCAGGGGCACGGCTGGTTAGCTACGTTCGGAAGGGATAACCGCTGAAAGCATCTAAGCGGGAAGCTCGCTTCAAGATGAGGTATCCCACCCACCTTTGTGGGGTAAGGCCCCCAGCTAGACGACTGGGTTGATAGGCCGGAAATGTAAGCCCGGTAACGGGTTCAGTTGACCGGTACTAATAGGCCGAGGACTTGACTACGAAAGTGCGCGCCCACTGTGCAACTCCCGACAAACGAACAACAAACCCCGCGCGCGTGTGGGTGTTGTTTGATATGTCGATAGAGTTACGGCGGTCATGGCGGAGGGGAAACGCCCGGTTACATTCCGAACCCGGAAGCTAAGCCCTCCAGCGCCGATGGTACTGCACTCGCGAGGGTGTGGGAGAGTAGGACACCGCCGGACATTCTTTCTGTCAGGGCCATCCCGATACCGGGATGGCCCTGACAGCATTTCTGGACCATT
>NZ_JBPQTR010000002.1:0-42846 GCF_051386435.1 Micromonospora sp. URMC 103
GTAACGGAAAGGGCCCCTGGCCTCGGGAAACATCCCGGGAGCCAGGGGCCCTTTCTCGTGCCCTCTGAGATCAACAGTGTACGGAGAGGTGTACTAGCCCTCGCGGGGCTCGGCTAGCCGGTAACCCTGTGGAGTCAGCCCTTCCCGGCCCACTTGCGGACCGTCATCCGGTCCACGCCGGCGGTGCGGGCCACCTCGGCCTCGGCGCGACCCTCCTCAAGGGCGCGCAGTACCCCTGCGCGCAGGATCGCGGTCTTCTCGTCGAACACCCGCTTGGCCTCGGCGCGTTCCCGACCCAGCTTGGCGAGGTCAACCGACCCGACCGGTGGGTGAACCCTGACCTGGTAGTAGCCCCAGTTCTCCTCGAAGTCCTTGCGGATCTGTTCCGCGCGCTCGGCGGTGTCGGCGTACTCGGCGCGGATCTCGCCCTGCCGAACGCTTCCGGAGACTGCCCAGCGGGGGCCGCGCTCGCTGATCTGCTGGTGTGCGGTGCTCATGGTGGGTTCCTCTCGGCTCAGGCGGTCTCGGTCAGCTCGAACAGATCGCCCGGCGCGTAGGGGCTCGGCTGCCGGCGGCTGGTGGTCACCATCTTGATCCGGCCGGTGTGGGGCAGGATCTCGACGGCGGTGACGGTGCGGGCACGGCCACGCTGGCCGTCGGGCCACACGGCGGCGACGGTCATTCCGGGCTCGATCTGGTCGGCGCGGATGATGGTGCTGGTGGTGGGCTCGGCCATTTTGGGTTCCTCCTCGGCTCGCCTGTAGACCACTCTACATCACGGCAGTAGAGGTGTCTACAGCGCGGGGGAATTGGGGGCGGTCTACCCCTCGCCGAGCAGCAGCCGGCCCATACGGTCCGTAGCTTCCTTCGTCAGCTCGTTGACGACCTTCGCGTACCCCTGCGTCGTGCGGATGTCCGTGTGCCCCAGCACCGCTTGGACCACTTCCAGCTTCACTTCCTGCGCCACCATCAGCGTCGCCGCCGTGTGCCGCGCGTCATGCAACCGCACCCGCGGCACACCGGCCTCCTTCAGCAGATCCCGCCATGCCTGGTAGTCCTGCCGCGGGTCGAGTGGCCGTCCGTCGTTCTGCGCGAACACGAAGTCGCCGTCGTGCCACCACTCCGCCGCGGCGGACCGCTCCTCGTCCTGCCGCACCTTGTGGACCCGCAGCTTCGCCACCAGCGGCGCCGGGATCGGCAACGTCCGCTCCGACTTGCCCTTCGGGTCGACGAGCTGGAGCCCGCCCTCCGACCGTTGCGGGCAGTCCGCTCCCCGCTTGCGCCCGCAGGTGCCGCCGCAGCCGTGCTCGTAGATCCGCCGACGCAACTGCTTCGGGATCTCCATGTAGCCGGCCTCAAGGTCGACGTGCGACCACCGCAGCCCGAGCGCCTCACCCTGCCGCAGCCCGAGCGCCAAAGCCACAGACCAGCGCGCAGAGTTCCGCTGTCCGGCCGCCGCGGCGAGCACCTTCGCGGCCTGCTCGGCGGTGAGGAACGCCATCTTCGGCGACCTCCCCGACGGCGCGTCGATCAGCTTCGCCACGTTCCGGGCCACCATGCCGCGCCGCAGAGCCACCTCGAGGGCGCGGGTCATGATGCGGTGCACCTTCAACGCGTGCGACGACGCCTTGCCCTGTCGCTCCATCGCCAGGTACATCGCGTCGAGCTGCTCCGGCTTCAGCTTGTCCAACCTGGTCTTCCCTAGGTGCGGGTAGATCCAGTTGCGGCACTTCGACCGGTAGTCGTACAGCGTCGCCGGGTTGCAGCGCCGCGGCGCGACGTCGGCGAGGTACACCTCCATCCACGCCTGGACGGTCGGCGCCCGGCCGGCCTTGGTGACCGCACCGGTGCGCCGCTGCGCGAGCAGCTCGTCGACCCGGGCGACCGCCTCGTCCTTCGTCTTGCGGCGGACGTGACGCTGATCGGCGCGGCCGTTCGGTTTGCTGCCGACGGTGACGTAGGCGTGCCACCAACCGTCGTCGCCGAGCTTGATGGTGGGGTAGGGCAGACGCGGCACAGTCAGTCCTGGCCCGACGCCCGACGGCTCCCGTTCGATCCGGTTAGGTGCCGCAGCGTGGCGAGGATGAACTCCTTCTTCGACTGAGACACGTTCGGGTCCATCAGCTCACGCTGCACGGCCCGCAGCTCCGGGTGGAACGTCTCCACCGGCTCGGCGCTGGGCTTGCCGTCGGCGCCCCATCCGAGGGCCCGGTACGCGGCCCGCTTGGGGATGTCGAGCCCTTCACAGAAGGCGTCGACTTGGCTGGGCCGCGGGTCTTTCGACCAGTCGCCGTCGCGCCAGCGGTAGAAGGTGGTGGAGCCGACGCCTGTCCGGCGTTCGATCTCCTTGATGCTCATGCGCCGGTCTTTGGCGTCCTCGAGCGCTTTGGCCACGAACCGGCCGAACGCAGCACGACGCGCCTCGACGGAAGCCATGAGGGAAAGATAGGCCCCGAGTTCGGGACTGGCCGCCCGAGATCGGGCAGATTCCCGAACTCGGCGACGGTGCGTAGGACGAGACTGCTCGTCGATGACAATGGCTGAACTGGCGGGCATGGGTCACACGATACGACAGTCTCTCGTGTCCGAACGTTGCCCAAAAAGATGACCCATCCCCCTGTTCGGGGATCGCAGTCAGTTGTAGTCTGTCCCCATGTTCGGGAACGATAACCCTCAGATCCCCGAGAGCGGGGACGCCGCGGTGCCGTCCCGCCTGCTCTACCCCATCCCCGAGGTTGCCGTCCTGCTCGGCGGAATCACGGAGCGGCAGGTGGCCCGGTACATCGCCAGCGGCGAGCTGCAAAGCCGCAAGCTCGGCCGCCGCCGGCTCGTCCACCGCGACGACATCGCCAAGTTCATCGACCAGCACGCCGCGGTCGACGCGGCATGAACACCACGACCCGCCGCCTCGTGGCGACCGCCACCGCCGCCGCCGCGCCCACCTTGCTGTTCGCACTGCTGCTCACCGCCGCGGTCGTGCCGGCCGCGCGGACCGAGCCCACGCAGATGCTGCTGCGGCCCGCGACGGAGCAGGAACGGCGCGACCACGACCGGCAGCGCCTCGCCGACGCCCTCGCCGAGCTGCGCCAGCACCGCTGAACCACCCGGCGCCCGACCGGGCCCCGGACAACAACAGCGGCGCCCCCGATCCGCCAAGACCCAGGGACGCCGCCAACCGAAGGGACACAGTACCCGTGAACACCACCGCCAGCACCGCCACCGACCGCCAGCTCCTCGCCGCCGTGTCCGCCTGGGCCCACGAGAACGGCTGGACCGAGGCCGGATGGCGCGGCTACAAGAACGCCCGCTACGAAGACGGCGCCACCATCGCCGTTCGCCCCAACGAGGCCGGCTTCGAGGTGTGGCGCAAGACCAGCGACACCCCCCACTTCCGCGGCATGTCGGCTGACTACCCGGCCACGACCGTCCGCGAGGCGGTCAACCTGCTCGTTGCCCTCGAGATCCTCCCGGCCGAGTTCTCCGCCGCCTACGAGGCGGGGGTGCGCGACCTCACCGACATGGTGAAGGCGTTCGTGCCGGATCTCGACCTGAGCGAGATCGGGGCGGACCGGTGAGCCCCGCCGCCGCCGAGGCCGTCGTCCTCGACCACCTCGCCGCCGACCTGCCGTTCCTGTCCGACGAGCAGCTCACCAAGCTCGCCGCCGAGCACGCCGTCGAGACCGGCCACTACGCCGCAGAGGCCCGCCGGCTCATCGACCGGGAGTTCGAGTACCGGCAGGCCGTCCGCCGCGCGCACCTGGCAGGTGCGCTGTGACCGCCGCGATCGAGCTGGAGACGTTCCTCGACCACCTGAACCGGCCCGGCGCGACCCCCGCACCCACCGCCGGCGGGGTTGAGACCGGCCCCGGCACCAGCGACCAGCGCCCCGGCCCCCGCGTCGTCGAGAAGGCGTGCGGCTGCGGCGTCCTCGCCGGCGAGCAGTGCGACTGCGCAGCGTTCACCGCCGAGTGGGAGGCCGCCCTCAACCAGCCCATCTGGTTCGGCCAGCAGGGGAGGGCCGCGTGATGCCGAAGCGGATCCAGCGCCAGCGCACCAAGGGCTGGCGGATGCCCGAGAACACCGTCTACGTCGGCCGACCCAGCCGGTGGGGAAACGCCTACCGGTTGCGGAACGCGCCGCTCGACCACCCCAACCCGCATCAGTGGCTCGTCGATGCCCACCGCTCGTGGCTGAACTGGTGCGGCCCGATCAAGGCCGCCGAGATCCGCACGTACCTGCGCGGCAAGAACCTCGCCTGCTGGTGCCCGCTCGACCAGCCCTGCCACGCCGACGTGCTGCTGGAAATCGCGAATGGGGCAGGTGCGTGATGGAACTCCTCATCGCCCTCGCCCTCACCGCCTGGTCGGCGCTCTGCTTCTACGGCGGCAAATGGCACCTCCGCTGGCGGGCCTACCGCCACCAGATGCGCGCCACCCAGACGGCCGTCACCTGCCCGCAGCTCAAGGCCAAGGCCATCGCCTGGCACCGCCGGCAGCTCTGGGCCGGCCTGCACCTGCCCCGCTTCCGCTTCCGCTTCCGGAGGACCGCATGATCCCCGCCTGCTGCATCTGCGACCCCGCCATCTGCGCCTCCGACGACACCGGCGAGCACTGCAACGACCGCTCCTGCGGGTCCTGCCTCCACGGCTGCCCCGCCCCCGACGGCGAGTGCTGCCCCCCGGTTCGCAACGACGACCTCGACGAGCTGGCCGCCTGGTACGCCACCCACGCGGCGACCCCGACGAGCCGCACCACCCGGCCCGCCCTGCCCATCCAGGAGCACAAGCCCTGCCCCGACTGCCTCGTGTGGCCCGGCGAGGAACACGAGCCGGACTGCCCCACGGTGTCACCGGAGCTGTTCGCCGCGTACATCGGCTGGACACCGGAGCCCGCCAAGCCGTCCCGCCGCCGCCGGCTCGCCCTGCTGGCCGCCCTCGTCGTCCTGTCCTGGGCGGTCATCGCCCTCACCGCCGCCCTTCTCCTGATCGGGAGCAACTGACATGAAGAACCACTACAGCGACGTCCTCGCCGCGCTCAGCCTCGACTTCAAGCTGACCGCCAACCACCTGGCCAACCTCACCCCCGACGAGATCCGGGAGCTGGGCCAGGCGTTGGAGACCATCGCCCGCCTGAGCCGCATCGCCCGCGGGGAGGTGGCCCGGTGACCACCACCGACATCAACGCCATCCGCCGACCGGTCTACCGCGAGCCCGAGTTCGACGGGCCCGACCCGGACGGCGTGGACAACCCGGCCGTTCGCTGGAACCTCGACTTCGGCTGCAACCTCAGCTTCGGCGTCGACCTCGACGACGCGTCCCTGTACGTGAACCTCAGTATCTCCGACTGGCCGCTGCGCAACGCCGGGCTCCAGAAGGCCGTCACGCGGGACCAGATCCGGCAGTACGCGCTGTTCCTGCTGCGGCTGGCGGACGACCAGGAGCGCGAAGCTGCCGCCCGTGAGGTGGTGGCCCCGTGACCACCATCGACATCGACGCCATCCGCCAGCGCGCCGAGTTCTCGGCTGACCCGTTCCACGTGGAGGACGTCGACGCCCTGCTCGCCAAGGTCGACGAGCTGACCGCCGAGCTGGCCAAGGCCCGCAAGGACCGCGACGAGTACGCCGACGACAACACCCGCGTCGCAGCCGCCCTCATCGACGTCCAGCGGAAGCTCGCCGGGGCCGAAGCCGACAACCAGTCCCTCCGCAAGGGCCACGACGCCTACGCCAACGAGAACGCCCGACTGCGGCCCGTCGTCGAGGCCGCCAAGGCGTGGCGGGCCGAACGCGAGGCAGTCCGCGTCGGGGGCGGCACCGTGCTGGCGCTCTCGGACCTGCTGAACGCGCTCGCCGCCGCCGTGGACGCCCTGCCGAAGGCGGAGGTGGCCCGATGAGCCTCGCCATCCTCGACCGCCTCACCAGCATCCTCCGCGGCGACACCCACCCCGGCGCCGACCAGCAGCCCGACGAAATCGAGCAGTGGCACGCCGAACTCCGCGCCCTCCCCACCGCCGCCGAACTCGACACACCCGCCGTGAACACCGTCAACGAAGGGGGAGAGCAGTGAACACCACGACCCTCGCCCGGCCCGGCCGGCGGCCCGGCGCCCTCGTCGCCCCCCACCACGACCCCCGGCCCTGCGTCGTCAACCCGCCCCAGTGGTGGGACGTCGGCGACGACGGCAACGCCGCCGCCATGTGGCTCTGCCGCAAGCGCTGCCCCCTCGCCGACACCTGCGAACCGGAGGGCGGATCCATCCGCCAGGGCGTCCCCTGGGGTGGCGGCTTCTACCGCAAGGCCCCGACGGCGCTGTACGTGTGCCCCGACTGCGGCCACCCGCGCGTCCGCCAGGGCGCGCGTGGGATCTCCGTCTGCAAGTGCCCGGCCCGTACTCAGGCGGTGGCGGAATGACCCCGCAGGAACTCGTCGCCGCCGCCCAGGCCGGTGACCGCGACGCCTTCGCCCAACTGTGGGCCACCTACCGGCGCGAGATGGAAGGCATCGCCTACGCCCGCACCGGCGACCACTACCTCGCCGAGGACATCGCCAGTGAGGCGTTCCTCCGTGCCTGGAAGAACCTCCCCACCTTCACCTGGAGGGGCCAAGGCTTCCCCGCCTGGGTCGGCTCCATCGTCCGCAACATCGTCATCGACTACTACAAGTCCTGCCACTACCAGCGCAGTTGGGCCACCGACACCACCGACGAAGAGACGTGGCGGGAAGTCGACCTCGACCGGCGCAACGACCCCATCAACGTCGTCGCCCACGCCGAGCTGGCCGCGGCGCTCGACGAGGCCATCGCCGACCTGACGCCCGGCCAGCGGGCGGTCATCGTCCGCCGGTTCGGCGCCGAGCTGTCCCCGACGGACACCGCCGCCGAGGTGGGGCTGAACCTGCACGCGGCCAAGACGATGCAGCACCGGGCCACGCGGGCGCTGCGCCGGCACCCCGCCATCGCCGCGCTCGAGGTGGCGGCGTGAAGACCACCACCTGGGCCGACGTCACCGCAGCCACCCAAGCCGCCATCACCGGCGGCAAACCCTGCGCCGCCGGCTGCCGCTGGCCCGTCCACCCCGCCGCCACCGTCGGCAACGACGGCACCCCCGACGCCTTCGACGTCCACCCCGGCTGCCAACCCGGCGGACAGCAACTGCGAGTCATCGAAGGAGGGAAGGCGTGACCAGCAAGCTGACGGCAGGCCAGTACGGGTTCCTGATCGATGAGATCAAGGACGCCCGGGTGCGGCAGCTCCGGGGCAACAGCCACCTCGAGGCGTGGGACATTCGCCGGCACCTGATCCGTGTCTTCGGATTCGGTGGTTTCGACATCGAGACCAAGGCGTTGGACCTCGTCAAGGAAATCGAGTCCCCGCCCGGCAGCATCAAGTACAGCAACGGCGGCACCAACAACAAGACCGTCTGGACCGTCGTCTACCGGGCCGAGATCCGACTGGTCATCAAGGCTCCGGACGGCACGGTACTCACCGTCCTCGAGGACGGCGCCGCCGGCGACGCCCAGAACCAGCCGAGCCTCGGCGACGCCCATGACCAAGCGATGAAGACCGCGCTATCGCAAGGGCTCAAGCGGTGCGCCGTCAACCTCGGCGACCAGTTCGGCCTGTCGCTCTATAACGGCGGCGGCACGCAGCGCGTGGTCATCGGCTCGCTGGTGCACCCGCCGCAGCCGGACGGGCCCGCGACGACAGCGCTGCCCGCCGACGACGCGCCGGTCCTGCCCGAACCCGAGCCCGGCCCCGCGCCTGAGGACCAGGTAGCGCCGGAACCCGAGGCGCAGCCGGCCGAGAAGGTCGACCGGACCCAGCACCGGACCATGCACGCCCTGTGGCGGGAACTCGGCTACGACGGCGATGCCAACCGAGACAAGCGCCTCAAGGCCACCGCCACCATCCTCGGCGTCCCCGAGGTGAGCAGCTCCGCCGAGCTGACCAAGAAGCAAGCACAGACGGTGATCACCGCGCTGCGCAACCGCAGGGACCAGCTCGCCCGCACGGGGGGAGTGAAGGCCGAATGATCGGCCCGGTCGACGAGCAGCGGTCCGACCAGCGCTGCCCCCGCTGCGCCAAGGCGCTGACCGTCGAGCCCGCCGACGGGGCCACCAACAAGAGCCAGCACCACTGCCTGCACTGCGGCTACCGGGAAACGGTCCGGCCCCCGAGGTCCGACCGACTCACCCGAACCGAGGTCCGCCAGCTCGTCACCGCCTCCCGGCGGCTGCTGCTCGGACCGTCCTGCTACGGCCGGCGGCACTCGAGGTGCACCGCCTCCGGCTGCGAATGCCCATGCCACCCGCGCAACCAGAAAGGCCAGTCATGACGGACACCAACATCACGGTCATCGGGAACCTGACCGATGACCCTGAGCTGAAGTTCCTGCCCTCCGGCGTCGCGCTCGCCAAGTTCCGCGTCGCCTCCACTCCGCGGGTCAAGGACCGCGAGAGCGGTGAGTGGAAGGACGGCGAGCCGCTGTTCCTGTCCTGCACCGCCTTCCGGCAGATGGCCGAGAACGTCGCCGAGTCTCTCGGCCGCGGCGCTCGCGTCGTCGTCCAGGGGCGGCTGAAGCAGCGGTCGTACGAGAAGGACGGCGAGCGCCGGACCGTCTTCGAGCTGGACGTCGAAGAGGTCGGACCGAGCCTGCGGTACGCCACCGCCAAGGTCCAGAAGATGCAGCGCTCAAGCAGCGGGCAGGCCCCCACCCGTGGCGACGACCCCTGGGGCGCAGCGGTGCCCGCCCCATCCGGCTCCTTCGACGAGGAACCGCCGTTCTGATCCGGCCCGCCGGAGTCCCGCACCGGCATCCGTCGGTGCAGGGCCCCGACAGTCCGGCACCACCCCAGACCACCGCAACCACCAGGGGGGACCTGATGAAGACGACATACACAGCGGCTGAGGTCCACGCCCTGCTCTACGCCGCCTACGTCCGCGGCCGGTACGACGCCGACATCAACGACCTCCACGGCACCTGGACGGAGATGGCCGAACCGCGCGCGACCCGCGAGATGCGTGTCGCGCAGCGCCTGGCCGAGATGGAAGCCGCCGGCCGCGCCCGGGCCGCGCGCGACGGCCGCCCCTACCGCATCCACCCTGGCGGGCCTGTCGACTGGGAGACCGGCCGCCCCACCCGCAACCAGCTCCGGAGCGCCGCGTGACCATCGAACGCCACCACCTCACGGTCGTCGGCAAGCCGGAAAGCGACACCGCACGCCGCGCCCGCGAGACCCACGAACGGCACCTCGCCAAGCAGGCCGAGAAAGCCGAGCGCGCCAGGAAGGCGGAACACCGGCGCGCCGAGATCAAGGCCGAGGCCGACCAGCGCGCCGCCCGGGACATACCTCGGGTGCTGCTCGACACCGACCCGGCGTCCATCCGCGCCATCGCCACCGCGATCGACGATGGAGCGATCCCCGACACCTACGTCCGGGCCGGCGCGGTGGTGGTCGTCGAGACCCCATCAGGCGCCATCGCCACCGACGACGACCCCACCCAGATCATCACGATCGTCGACCAGACCCGACTCGCTCGGCTGCTCGCCGACCACACGTTCACCTACGAGATGACGCGGGAGAAGCTCGCCGACGGCGACGTCGAGATGGTCGAGACCGAGACCACGCCAAAGGGACACGTCGCCGCCGCGGCCCTGTCCTCGGCGAGCTGGCCGAAGTTGGCGCCACTCAACGGCATCG
The DNA here is from genome assembly GCF_051386435.1 of Micromonospora sp. URMC 103. NCBI lineage: Bacteria > Bacillati > Actinomycetota > Actinomycetes > Micromonosporales > Micromonosporaceae > Micromonospora > Micromonospora sp. URMC 103. Next base: position 9,697 of record NZ_JBPQTR010000002.1, read on the forward strand.
TCACCACCCCCGTGTTCCGGCCCGGCGACGGCAGCCTGGTGCAGACGGCTGGCTACGACCCCGCCACCGGACTCATCTACGCGCCGAAGCTGCCCCTGCCCGTCGTGCCCGACCGCCCCACCGACGAGGAACTCGCCGCTGCCCGCACCTTCGTCACCGACGAGCTGCTCGCCGACTTCCCGTGGGTCGGCGCCTCGAGGGCCAACTACATCGGGATGCTCGTCGCCCCCCTGCTGCGGCCGTACCTCGGCGGCGTCCCGGTGCCCCTGGCCGCGGTCGACGCGACCTCGCCGGCCACCGGCAAGAGCCTGCTCACCACCATCATGACCAAGGTCTACTCCGGCTACACCCGGCCCTGGGTCGGCGACGACGTCGAACTGCGGAAGGTCATCACCTCCATCCTCGTCGACAAGGGCGGCGCCGTCGTCTGCCTCGACAACGTCGGCAAGGCCGAGACCGTCGACCAGCCCACCCTGGCCGCGCTGCTCACCGCCACCGTCTGGTCCGACCGGATCCTCGGCGTGTCCACCACCGTGCGCGTGCCCAACGACCGCGTCTGGTTCGTCACCGGCAACAGCCTGTCCATCGGCGGCGACATCGCCTCGAGGACGGTGCTGATCCGGCTCGACGCGCAGATGCCCAACCCTGCGATGCGCCCACCGTCGCGGTTCGTGCTCGGCGACCTCGAGGAGTGGCTCGGCGATCCGGTGAACCGAGCCACCGTCCTCTACCACCTGCTGGTGCTGGTCCGCGGCTGGATCGTCGCCGGCGCCCGACGCCTCGAAACCCCGATGCGCACCTTCACCCCCTGGGCGTCCGCGACCGCCGGGTTCCTCGACTGGTTCGGCGAACCCGGGTTCATGACCAACCGCGACAGCCTCCACGAGGTGGACGAGGAAGAAGCCCAGTACGGAGCGTTCTACGCCCGCTGGCACGAGCTGTACGGCGACCTCCGGCTCACCGCCAAGCACCTGCACGAGTCCGCGATGCAGGGTTTCGAGGCCAAGGACTGGAAGGGCACCTTCCTGGTGCGCCGCAAGGACGGCCAGGTGCCGTCGGCGGTGGGGCTGGGGAAGATGCTCGCCTCCGAGCGTGGCCGCTACCGCGGCGGGTTCCGGCTGAACGGCTTCTACGACAGCGAGACGAAGGTCTGGTCGTACTCGGTCACCCCAATGGGCCAGGACGTCCCGGACGGTGCGCAGTGACGCCGCGGCGGGGTTCACGGGGGATGGGCCGAACCTATCCCCCGGGATCTGCGACCTACCCCCCGTCGCTCACGGGGGATGGAACGGACACGTCTTGCCTACCCCCCGGGAGATCCACTTCCAAAGTACCTGCTCAAGGGCATAAATCCATTGATGTCACGGGTGATCCGGGTGATAGAACGCCGTTTTCAGCTTCACGGGACGCGCGCAACGAAATTCCTCACACCTCTGGCGCTCCGTATGACGCCTTGTGTCCGTATTCGTGCAGGGGAGATTTTCCCGCACACGAGGCCGAGGGGCTAAACCAACCCCCGTATCACCCGGAACCCCCGGATCTTCGATGCATTTCGTGCTCTGACCAGCAACGACAGTCCGGTGCCGTCACGGGGGATAGGCCACCGACCATCCGCACCATCCCCGGCGAGCCCGAGCGCATCGGTCCTCTCGCCGCCAAATACCTCGAGGCGCTCGCAGCGCAACAGGCCGATCCCGACCTCGCCGCCCGCCGCCGCGAAGCCGCCGCCCGCCTCAACCGAGCCCACACCACCAGCCCGCTACTCAACCGCCAGGAGAAGAAGCCGTGACCTACCGCAAGCCCGCCAGGCCCCCCAAGGGCAAGACCTACTGCCGCGACTGCCGCAAGTACGGCTTCTACACCCGCCGCGACGCCAAGCGGATGGAGAAGCAGTACCCCGAAGAGCAGATGCGCCCCTACCGCTGCCCGATCGACGACAACATCTGGCACCTCGGCCACCTGCCGAACGCGGTCCGCAACGGCGAGATGTCCGCCGACGAGTGGTACGACGCCGCTGGCGAGGTGACGGCATGACCGAGTACGACACCGGGCGCCGATTCGAGTGGAAAACCCGCGACGACTGCAAAGACAACGGCTACGAAGTCATCCGCGCCGCCGGCAGCAAGGGCGGCACGAAAATCGACCTCGTCGCCATGAAGCCCGGCCAGCTCCTGTTCATCCAGTGCAAGGCCGACGGGAAGCTCGCCCCCGCCGAGTGGAACCGGGTGTACGAGGTCGCCGGCTGGGTCGGCGCCATCCCGCTGCTCGCCGCCAACGGATCCCGAGGCCGGGGCGTGGTCTACACGCGGCTGCTCGGGCCGAAGGTGCCGCGGGCGCGGACGCAGCCGTGCGAGCCGTTCCTCCTCGACGAGATCGCCGCCGTGTCTTCGTCTGAACTCGCCGCGCGATACGACCGCGCCGTCGCGGCCATTGACCCGTACCTGGCCCGGCCGGTGGTGGCCCGCTACCAGCCGACCGCGGCCACACCCGAGGGCACCGAGGACATCGCCCTACCCGAGGAGGTGGCGTCGTGACCTACCGCATCCTCGACCTCTGCTGCTGCCAAGGCGGCGCCGCCCGCGGCTACGCGCAAGCCGGCTTCGAGGTCGTCGGAGTTGACGTCGACCCGCAGCCCCGCTACCCGTACGAGTTCATCCAGGCCGACGCCCTCGAGGTGCTCCGCGACCGGACGTTCGTCGGCACCTTCGACGCCATCCACGCGTCGTGGCCGTGCCAGGCGTACTCGCCCCTCAACGCGCTGCCCACCACGAAGGCCGCCAGCGAGCACCCCGACCTCGTTGGCCCGGGTCGGGAGCTGATGGCCGGCTACGACATGCCGTGGGTCATCGAGAACGTGATGGCCGCCCCCCTCGACCGGAACCGGTCCATCGTCCTGTGCGGCGGCATGTTCGGACTGCGCACCTACCGGCACCGCCGCTTCGAGCCGTCGCCCGGCCTGACCCTCGTCGCGCCCGCCCACCCGAAGCACGTCATCCGCACCGCCACCAAGCGGCGCCGGGAACTGTGGGCGCAGGGCTGGCACGTGTCCATCACCGGCGACGTCGGCACCTACGTCGGCCCGGAAGCGATGGGCATCGACTGGATGACCGGCAACGGGCTCTCGGAGGCGATCCCGCCGGCGTACACCCGGCTGATCGGTGAGCAGATCATCGCCGCCCTGGACGCCGGGACGTGGCGGCAGCCGACCGACCTGCTCGACATGGTCGGTGCCGCGTGACCGCCGTCGTGCCCCTGCCGGGTAACCACCACACCCCGCACACCACCCAGGAGGACACCGTGCAGCCCTACACCGCCGGGGCTGGGTCGTGACCACCAACCAGCAAGGAGACACCGAGATGCCACGCATCAACCGCGAGCCCATCCCCGAGGACGTCATGCGCGAGGTGGCTGAGGAAATCGTCGCCGCTGAGCAGCCGGCCGACGAACTCACGTGGGAGGAAGTCTGGGCCGCGATCGGCCGCGAGGTGTGGAAGCTCGCCCCGCAGGACTACCAGGACGCCGGCCACCGGGACCTGACCTTCCTCACCTGTTGGCAGAACGTCATGGAGGCGGTCCACAACGGGATCGTCGCGGTTGCCGCACTGCCGGACGACGCCTCCGGCGTGAGTACCCGATAGCTCCCATTTACGGATGAGATCAACAAGGAAGGAGGGGTGATGACCCGCAGCGCCGCCCACCGGTTCGACAACGACCTCCGCCGCCGCGCCGAGGACCACCCCGAGCAGACCGCCCTCACTCCGGCATACATCCTCGACCCGATCCGGGACATGCTCGGCGGCACCATCGAGCTCGACCCGTGCACCACCCCCGACAACCCGGTCGACGCGGTCCGCTTCTATACCCCGCCCACCGACGGCGCCGCCGAGCCGTGGGACGCCGACACCATCTGGTGCAACCCGCCCTACGGCGAAGCCCGCACACGGTGGGTCAACCGGTGCATCGAGGCCGCCGCATTCGGCCGCCAGGTCGTCCTGCTCATCCCCGCCCACACCGACACCCGCACCTTCCAGAAGGCGCTGGAGCACTCCACCACCGCGCTGCTCATCCGCGGCCGGGTCAAGTTCGGCCTGCCACGCGCCAACGGGCGGCAGATCGCCGCGAGCCACCCGAGCGCCCTCATCGCATGGAACGCCGACCTTGGACGCTGCGCTCACCTCGGGCTGGTCATCAAGCCGCTGGTCCCGCAGGGCGACCTGTTCGGAGGTGCGGCGTGACTGACCTCGTCGTGCGGACCGTGCCGGGTGACCATCTCGCCCGGCACGTCACCGCCTACCTCCACACCCTCACCGAACGCACCGCCAAGACCTACCGCTACGGCATCGTCGCCTGGCTCCACTGGTGCGCCGCCAACAACCTCGACCCGCTCAACGCCGTACCCGCCCACGGCCAACTCTGGGCCACCACCATGCGCGACCAAGGCCTCGCCGACGGCACCCGCGCCAACCGGCTCAGCGCGGTGCGCAGCTTCTACGAGTGGCTCGACGAGCAGGACGTGCCGTTCCGCAAGAACCCCGCCAAGTTCAAGACCGGCCGCCCCAAAGCCAACCCCCGACCCACCCCCGCCCTCTCCGCCGAGCAGCTCGCCGCGCTCCTCGACGTCGCCGACGCAGACGGGCCCCGCACCGCCGCCATCGTGCACACCCTCGCCACCACAGGCCTACGCGTCGCCGAACTCCTCGGCGCCGACATCGAAGACCTCGGCGAAGACCAGGGGCACCACATGCTCCACGTCATGGGCAAAGGCCGCCGCCGCCGCTCCGCGCTGCTGCTGCCCACCACGTATCAGCGGATCACCGCCTACCTCGCCACCCGCAAGGACGCGACCAACCTGCCCGCCATGTACGCCGGGGCTCGACCGCGTCGGCCGCTCATCGTCACCGACACCGGCCGCCGGGTCGACGCCCGCAACCTGCGCGGCGTCCTCCAACGCCTCGGCAAGACCGCCGGCTTTCCCGAGTCGACGATCCGTCGGTTCGGGCCGCACGTCCTGCGCGCCACCTTCGTCACGTTGAACCTCGCCGCCGGCAAAGACCTGCGGGTCGTGCAGTACGCCGTCGGCCACGCCAACCCCACCACCACCGAGGGCTACGACCGCTCCCACCTGAGCCCCGACCAGCACCCCGCGTACGCGCTGATGGGTGTGCTGGCCGCGGCGAGGGCCCGGACCACCACCGCGCCGCGCTGAGCGGCCCAACCAGGAAGGACCAACAGCCATGGCCCACACCCGAACCCACGTCAGCATCACGTTCGCCAACCCGTACCTCGTCTGCGACCTGTGCGCCCAGGGCGTGACCGCCTGGCACGACCCGGCCAAATGCGGCTGCGACGGAGACACCTACAACCTGCCCTGCGGGCACCGGGCCAGCACCCTCAGCATCTGCCCGTCGTGGAGTCCCGTGGACGGATGCCAGTGCCTGCAGCCGCACAGCCTCGTGGCCCCGAAGCAGGCGACGCGCGACTGGGGCTCGGCCATCGACCGCTACTTCGCGCGGGAACTGGCCCCGTAGACGACGGTGGGCCTCCGAGGATTCGCCACCCGGAGGCCCACCACAGCCGCACCCCCGCCAAGGCGCCGCGCTGATCACCGGCAAGCCTACAGCCAGGGGGGACCGATAGCCGTGGACCGCAACGCCACACTCACCACCATCACCACACTCGCCGAACAACTCTGCGACCCACGGCACCACGTGGAGCGGATCCCCTACTGGGACACCAACCGCAACCGCAAGTACCGCGAATGGCGCACCACCCAACCCGGACTACTCGCCCAACTCCACGAAGCCGCTGTAGAGCCCGCAGACGCCCGAAACGACCCCGGCCCCAGGTCGGTACCGGGTAGCCGCCCCCCGCTCGCCCTGGAAGCTCTCAGCACCCACATGGCCATCACCGCCTACGCCGCCCACTGGTGCTGGTCCCTCAAAATCGACCAGCGAGACACCGTCGAAGCCAACATCCGGGCGCTCGTCGGCAAGGCCCCCACCCTCGACGACGACGCCCTCACCGCCCTCGCCAGCGAGATGCGACGGTGGACCCACTGGGCAGCCGTAGCAAGCCGCTGGGTCGCCCCACCCTTCGAGCCCCACGTCCCCTGCCCCGCCTGCCAGGCAGTCGGGAAGCTGCGCGTCAACCTCCGCGCCCAGATCGCCCACTGCCGCGGATGCCAGAACACGTGGGCCGCCGACGACGGCTCTATCTTCCACCTCGGCGAGTACATCCAAGCCCACGCCAACAACCGGCAGGCAGCCTGACCAGCGCGCCAGCTTGACTGTAGGCAGCCTACGTACGAAGATGCGGGCTAGGACCAGTGTCTTCGGAGCCCCGCCACTTCCTCCCCAGGACGGCGGGGCTCTGTCATGCGCGGGGGTGGCACGGTGCGCGTCCCGTACCTGCTGCTCGCCCTGTGCGTCACGGTCATCGTGGTCGGCGGCACCGTGCTGTGCGCCATGCACTGGCCGAGCTAGAGGTCACGGGACAGGAACGCCACACCACCCCAGCAGCACAGGTACACCGCGACGCCCACCACCAGCAGCGTGACGACAGCACCGAGCGCCGACTTCTTCTGCTTCGGCTTGCCCTGCTGCCGGCGCCCGAGCTGACGGATGTACCGCAGCGGGCCTACCCCGAAGCTGATGCGCCAGTTACTCACGCGGCCCATCCTCGCGGAAGGACGCAACCGTGGCCCGCAGCAGACACCGCGTAGGTCGCCCCTACCGCAGGGCCAGGGCCCAGATGTTCGCCCTGTTCGGTACGACCTGCCACCTGTGCGGACACGAGGGCGCACGCACCGCTGACCACCTCGTGCCAGTCGCGCTCGACAGTCAGCAACCAGTCGACCCGCACGGCATGCGCCCAGCCCACGGCAGCGGCAACCCCTGCCCCACCTGCCGACGTCACTGCAACCAAGAGCGCGGCATCAAGTCACTGGCCTCGATGTTCAAGCCTGCCATTCGGTGGTGAGCACACACATCGGGGCAGGTCAAGGGGGAGGGGCGGTCAAAATCGCTCCGGCCCGCCTCCTGGGAGACCCCACGTCCCTCGCTCCCGTTTTTTTTCGCTGGGTCTGAGACGAAGATCAACGGCCGTTTGGCGAGGTGAGGGGGCGTCGTGGTCGACCTGAGCGCGGTCGTGGCCTCCGGCGACCGCAGGGCCGCCCTTGAGGCCATCCGTGACCGCCTCGCTGGCGAGTTGACGGTGGCTGAGGGCCGCGAGGTCGCCTCGGTGGCGAAGGAACTGCGCGAGACGATCCGCGAGCTGGACAGCCTGCCGCTGCCGGAGGGGGTGTCGGGTGTCGACCAGCTCGCGAAGAAGCGCGCGGCGCGGCGCCGCAAGGCCGCAGGCGAGTAACGTCCCCGCCTACTCCGACAGCGCCGGCCACGAGGCGATCGAGCTGGCCCGGCAGGCGGGTCTGGTCGGCGACGAGTGGCAGAACAACGTCATCATCGACGCCCTCGGCGAACGCCCCGACGGGAAGTGGGCGGCGTTCGAGGTGGGTCTGCTGGTCGGCCGGCAGAACGGCAAGGGCTCGGTGCTGGAGATCCGCACCTTGGCCGGGCTGACGCTGTTCGACGAGCGGCTGATCCTGTGGAGCGCGCACGAGACGAAGACCGCGTTCGAGGCGTTCCGGCGGATGGTGGCCCTGTTCGACGGCAACGACGACCTGCGGCGCCGGGTGAAGAAGGTGTCCTACGCCGCGGGCAGCGAGGGCATCGAACTGACCAACGGCTGCCGGCTGCGGTTCGTGGCCCGGACGAAGGGCTCGGGCCGCGGCTTCACCGGGGACCTCATCATCCTCGACGAGGCGTACGCGGTGACCGCCGAGCAGATGGACGCGCTGCTGCCGACGCTGGCGTCGCGGCCGAACCCGCAAATCTGGTACACGTCGTCGCCGCCGTTGGATGGCGCTTCGGGTGACCAGTTGTACGCGCTGCGGGAGCGGGCCAACGCGGGTGCTCCTGGCCTGGCGTGGTTCGACTGGGGGTTGCAGGGTTACGACCTGGAGCAGCTCGACTCGGTTGACCTCGACGACCCGGACTTGTGGGCGGCTACCAACCCGGCGTACGGGATCCGCATCTCGGAGGAGTTCATCAGCCGGGAGCGGCAGGCGCTGTCGGCGGAGGGCTTCGCGCGGGAGCGGCTGGGTATCTGGCCGCGGCAGATCAAGGGCAAGTCGGGGGTCATCTCCGACGAGGTGTGGCGTGACCAGACGGACCAGCACGCAGGCGACCCGGGTGCGGTGGTGCGTCCCCGCGACGTGGTGTTCGTGGCGCAGGTGAGTTCGAACCGGATGCACACGACGATCGCCGCTGTGGGCGCCCGCCAGGACGGGTCGCTGCTGGCGTCGATTGTCGACCACCGGCCCGGCACGAAGTGGGCGCCGGCGCGGCTGGCGGAGTTGAAGCGGCGGCACAACCCGCTGTTCATCGTCGCCCAGGACAAGGGGCCAACGGGCACCCTGTTCACCGACCTGGCGGAGTTGGGCATCACGGAAGCTGAGGACCGGGAACGTCCCCGCCGCGGTGACCTTGTGGTGCCGTGGGCGGCGGACGTGGCCATCGCGTACGGGCTGTTCCTCGACGCGGTGGTCGACCAGAAGCGGCTGTTCCACCTCGACGAGGCGCCCCTGAACGTGGCGCTGGCTGCCGCGTCGACTCGCGCGCTGTCGGGTGGCACGGCGTGGGACTACACGGACCCGGCGGTGGCGCCGCTGCTGGCGGTGACCCTCGGCACCTGGGCGGTGCTGACGGTGAAGCTGCCGCCGGCGCGCAGGTCGGCGTACGAGGACGACAACGGGCTCATGTTCGTGTGACCAGGGAGGGGGCGGGGCTGTGCTGACCGTGCGTCGGCGGACCGTCATCGTCAATCTGGTCGACGGCCGTACCACTATCACCGGCGAGCGTCGCCTGTCGTGGCCGTGGCAGGTGCGCCTGAGTGGCGCGCAGTTGCACCGGGGCCCGGGCGAGCCGGCCGCGGTCGACGGGACCGTGGTGATTCCGCGGCATCGGATCGACTTCATGCAGGTGGTGGGCTGATGGCGTTCGTCGTGTCCGCCGGCCGCCTGCGCTCGCTGGAGCCGCCGGCCGGCTCGCTGTCCACCTGGCCGGGCTACACGGCGCAGGTGACGGCGAACTACAACGCCACCTACGCCGCCATCTACCGCACCCAGCCCGCTGTGCGCACCGTGGTGTCGTTCCTGGCCCGCAACGTGGCGCAGCTCGGCCTGCACACGTTCCGGCGGATGGCAGACAACGACCGCCGTCGGCTGACCGACCATCCGGTGGCCAGGCTGCTGGCAGAGCCGAACCCGCGCACCTCCACCTACCGGCTGATCAACGCCCTCGTCTCCGACAAGGCGATCTACGACGACGCCTACTGGGTGAAGCTGCGCGGTGAGCCTGACGAGGACGGCGAGCCTGGCCCTCCGATCGCGCTCCGGCGGGTGCCGCCGTGGCGGATGGAGGTGCTCGGCCCGGACTGGACGGATGCGACCGGCTACCGGCTGCACGGCACCAACGGGCACCTCGACCTAACCCCCGACCAGGTGGTGCACTTCCGCGGCTACAACCCGGATGACGGGCGGCGGGGCTGCTCGCCGATCGAGGCGTTGCGGCAGGTGCTCGCTGAGGAGTTCGCGGCGGCCCGCTGGCGGGAGCAGATGTGGTCGAACGGCGCCCGGGTGTCCGGCTACCTGAAGCGGCCCCTGGAGGCCCCCGAATGGTCGCCCAACGCCCGGGAGAGGTTCCGGGCGGGGTGGCAGTCGCAGTACAGCGGTGACGGCCCTCAGTCCGGCGGAACGCCGATCCTCGAGGACGGCATGGACTTCGTGCGGGCCGGCATCAACCCGCAGGAGGCGCAGTACGTGGAGTCGCGGAAGCTGACCCGCGAAGAGGTGGCCGCCGAGTACCACATCGCGCCGCCGCTGGTGGGGATCCTCGACCACGCGACGTTCTCTAACATCCGCGAGCAGCACAAGCAGCTCTACCAGGACACCCTGGGGCCGTTGTGCGCGGAGATCGAGCAGGACATCGGACTCCAGTTGATCCCGGACCTGCCCAACAGTCGGCGGGTGTACGTCGAGTTCAACATCGCCGAGAAGTTGCAGGGCTCCTTCGACGAGCAGGCCCAGCAGTTGCAGATGGCCGTCGGCGGGCCGTACATGACCCGCAACGAGGCGCGCGGCATGTCGAACCTGCCCCGCATCGACGGCGGCGACGAGCTGATCGTGCCGCTGAACGTGTCCATCGGAGAACCCGAACCGGAGCCGGAGCAGCCGGCGCTGCCCGCAGGACCACCCACCGTTGAGGAGGGGCCAGATGCTGACTAAGGCGTTCCCCGCCCACGTTAAGGCGGCCGGCGAGCAGGACGGGCTCCAGCCGGGCCAGTTCGAGGCGATCGTGTCCGTGTTCGGCAACGTCGACCACGGCGGCGACGTCGTCCTGCCCGGCGCGTTCTCCCGCTCCCTCGCGGAGTGGAAGGCCGCCGGCGACCCCATCCCGGTGATCTGGTCACACCAGATCGGCGACCCCGAGTCGCACATCGGTGTGGTCGTGGAGGCGGAGGAACTCCTCGCCGGGGATGAGCGGCTGCCGGAGAAGCTCCGCGACAACGGCGGCCTGTGGGTGCGCGGTCAGCTTGACCTCGACGAACCGCGGGCCGCGAAGGTTCACCGGCTGCTGAAGGGCCGCCGGGTGAAGCAGTTCAGTTTCAGCTACGACATCCGCGACGGTGCGCTCGGTGAGCGCGACGGTCGCGACGTGTACGAGCTGCGGGACCTTGACCTGTTCGAGGTCGGCCCCACCCTGCTCGGCATGAACGCCGCCACCGATCTGGTGGGAGCGAAGGCCGGGCCCTGCCCGACATGCGGGCACGACAGCGCCAAACAGGCCAAGCCAGTGCCGGCTGACGCCGCCGGTGAGCCCACGCCAGCCCCGCTGGCCCCGGCCGCCGACGACGAGCCCACCCTGAGCCCCGCCGATGTCCTGCTGTCGCTCCAGGTCGACGCGCTCGCGTACGACCTCGACATCTGACACCGGAGGAAACCCAACCATGGCAACGGCCACCCTGAGCCGGCTCCAGAAGGAGCTGGCCGACACCCTGACCCCGGCCCGGGACATCGCCGCGAAGGCGGAGTCCGAGGGCCGCGACCTGACCGCCGACGAGCGGGAGAAGATCCAGACCGCCGTCAAGGACGCCGCCGACATCAAGGCCCGCATCGACCAGGCGAAGGCCGACAACGACCTGTTCTCGCAGATCGGCGACCTCGGCGACGGCCTCGCGCTGCTGCCCGACGGCGGCAAGGACCGCGGCGACGCCGGCGGCGACGGCTCCGCCCTGTGGACCCCCCGCAAGGGCGAGACCATCGGTGAGGCGTTCGCGAAGTCCCGGCAGCTCGGCGACCTGCTCAAGCAGTACCCGTCCGGCCGCATCCCCGAGCGGGCCGTGGTCAACTCGGCGCCGTTCGGCGCGAAGACCCTCATCACCGGCACCAGCGACACCTCGGGTGGCGCGCTGGTGCAGAACGACTACCGCGGCCTGGCGGTGGGCCTGGACCTGTTCCAGCGTCCGCTGACCATCCGTTCGCTGGTCACGAACGGCACCACCACCTCCGACACGGTCGAGTACGTGCGGGTCACTTCGACCACCAACAACGCTTCCCCGGTCGCCGAGTCCACGACCACCGCGGACCCGGGCAGCATGAACGCCGCGAACGGCGTGAAGCCCGAGTCGGCGATGGCGCTGGCGAAGGTGACGGAGACGGTGCGCACCATCGCGCACTGGCTGCCGGCCACCACCCGGGCGCTGGCGGACGCCGGGCAGATCCGCACCCTCATCGACCAGTTCCTGCGGTACGGGCTCGAGGAGGAGCTGGAAGACCAGATGGTCAACGGCTCCGGCTCGGGTGAGAACTTCACCGGCATCGCGAACGTGTCGGGCACGCAGTCGCAGGCGTTCACCACGGACGTGCTCACCACGACCCGTAAGGCGCGGACGCTGGTGCGCACGGTGGGCCGGTCGACGCCGACGGCGTACGTGATGAACCCGGCCGACTGGGAGGCCATCGACCTGCTCCAGGACAACGAGGCCCGCTACTACTTCGGTGGGCCGCAGCGGCTCGGTCAGCCGACCCTGTGGGGTCTGCCGGTCGTCGAGTCGGAGGCCGTGCCGGCGGGCACCGCGTACGTCGGTGACTGGCGTAAGGCGGTCCTGTGGGACCGGCAGCAGGCCAGCATCACGGTCAGCAACTCGCACGCGAACTTCTTCATCCGCAACATGGTGGCGATCCTGGCCGAGATGCGGGCCGCGTTCGGGGTGCTCCAGCCGTCCGCGTTCGTCGAGATCGACATGGCGGCGGGCTGAGCCATGGCCTACCTCGACCCCGCGCAGGGACAGATGCGCTCCGGCACGCAGGGCGACGCGGTCGCGAACGTGGCGGCGGCGAACGCCGGCGCCGCCTACACGACCGCCGAGCAGACGCTCGTCAACGAGCTGAAGACGAAGCTCAACGCGCTGCTCGCCGAGCTGCGGCAGGCCGGCGTCATCGCCCCCTGATGCAGCCCATCACAGGCCCGGCCTGCCCGCTGTGCGGCGCCCCGCATGCCGTTTGCGGGCAGGCCGGCTCCACCTCCACGCCTGTCGACGTACCGATCCGGAAGGGAACCACCGTGGGCGAGGTCCGCAAGTACAAGGTCAACCAGAACGGTTACGACACCGTGCTGAAGCTCACCGCCGAGGACGCGAAGGCGTACCCGGACGCACAGCCGGTCGACGAGCCGGCCGCGAAGCCGGAGCCGGACGAGACGGGCGACAAGGCGCCGTCGAAGACCCGTACGGCGGCTGACAAGACCCGCCGGGCTGCCGGCGACAAGACCAGCAACTGATTCGCATCCGAGCAGTCCAGGGGGTCGGGCATGGCTGACATCGTCACTCTCGACGAGGTCAAGAAGCAGCTCAACATCCCCCTGGATGACACGTCGCAGGACGACGAGCTGCTCGTTTACATCGGGGCTGTGACCGAGGTCGTCGAGGACATCGTCGGCCCGGTCACCCCCCGCGCGGTGGTGGAGACGCACGACGGCGGCCGGAACGCGATCATCCTGCGGAAGCCGCCGATCCTGTCGGTCACCTCGGTGGTGGAGGACGGAACCACGCTCACAACGGCGGACTACACGGCGTCGCTGGACGCGGGGATCCTCTACCGCGGCACAGGCTTCTGGCTCGGTGGCCGCGGGTCGGTGACGGTCACCTACCAGGCCGGCCGGCAGACGACCCCGGTGGCCGTCAGGCTGGCCGCGCAGGAGCTGACGCAGGTGAATTTCCGCCCCCAGTTGGGCGGGGACTACAGCCCGTTCGACACCGACGCCCCAGAGGAAGGCATCCCGGGTGAGGTGCGGCTGGGGTTCTTCGTCCCCAACCGGATCCGGGAGCTGCTCAAGCCGTACCAGCAGGGCGGGTGGCTGCCGTGACCGTGGGGAGGACGCATGGATCTCGCTGGTGACCGCGCCACCCTCGCCGCTGCCCTGTCGAACGCCCCCGACGTCACCGGCTACCAGTACCGGCCGCTGAAGCCCCGCATGGGGGACGCATGGCCGCTGCTCGGGGTGATGGAACGCGGGCCGGGCCGGTCGTTCGAGGCGACGTGGCGGGTGCTGGTGTGGCTGCCGCAGGGCCCGCAGAAAGCCTCTGAGTGGGTGGACGCCCACACCGAAGACATCGTCGATGCGCTGGAGCCGGTCGGCTACGTGGACCGCATCGAGGCCGTCACGATCCCCGACGGGGACGCGGACCAGACCGCGCAGTACCGATACGCCCTCCAGTTCACCGTAAGGAGTGAATGATGCCTGCCCCGACCGGCGCCCACGTCTACAAGAACGCCATCGTCACCATCGACGAGGTGGAGTACGCCAACCAGCTCACCCGCGCCGAGCTGGTGCCGGACCAGCCTGTGCAAACCCTGCGGACGCTGGTGCCGGACGGCACCGTGCAGGACGTCGACACCCCGACGTGGACATTCGCGATTTCCGGCCTTCAGATCAACATCGCGGGTGGTCTGGCGAAGGCGTTGCGCGACGCGAGCGGCACGCAGATTGAGGTGACGTTGCAGCCGCGGGCTGGCAGTGCCCAGGCGACTGCCACGTTCACGGTGGTGGCGATGGCCCCGCCGTTCGGTGGCACGCAGGGTGACTGGCTTCAGCAGGAGTTGGAGATGCCGGTCGTCGGCGAGCCGGTCTGGGGGACGAGCGCCTGATGGCGACGCTGTTTGAGTTGCGCGCGGAGATGGAGGACGGCACCACGTTTGACGTGGTGGCCGACCAGCGCGACGTGGCGAAGTTCGAGATCCAGGACTTCGGATGTTCGGCCACCGAGCTGTCGTCGCGGTTCGCGACGGCCTACCGGTTCATGGCCTGGTCGGCGCTGTCCCGGCGCGGTGAGACGAAGTTGAAGTGGTCGGATTTCGACGCCCAGTGCGTCGAGGTCGTCGACATGCCCGACGAAGAGTCGGCCGTGCCGGCTGATGCCGAGGACCCTGGCCCGCCGGCTCCGTCCGAGGGCAGCTCGTCGCGATCGCGCGGATCACGGGCCAGCCGCTGACGGGGCCGGCGGGCCTGGAGAACTGGCACCCGCGGGACATCGCCACGCTGGTGGACCTGCTCGAGGAAGAGGCGGTGGCCCGGCGGCGGGCGGCCAGGGGGTGACCGGTGGGTTCCATCGACGACCTGGTCCGTGACCTGCGGCGGTTCGAGCAGCGCAAGGAGGTCACGCGGGCGCTGCGGAAGCGGATCCGCGAACCGGTCCCCGGCGTGCGGAAGGCAATCCGTCGGCGGGCGCTGGACACCCTGCCTAAGGGCGGCGGCCTGAACGTGTGGGCGTCGAAGACGCGGGTGTCGGCGAAGGTCAGCCTCGCCGGTCGCGGCGCCGGGGTGAAGCTGCGCGGCACCCGGAAGTCGGGGAAGGGCAAGGCGGATTTGCGGCGGCTGGACGCGGGGAAGGTGCGGCACCCGTCGTGGGGTCGCCGCGGTCCGGGCCAGTGGCATGTGCAGCAGGTGGAGCCGGGGTTTTTCACGAAGCCGGCGGTTGAGGTGGATCAGTGGCGGGACGCCTGCCTGAAGGCGGTTGACGAGGCGCTGGAGGTGATCCGCCGTGGCCGATAGAGACGTCGAGATCGATGTCAACCTCCGGGACAAGACGGGTCCCGGCGCGAAGGGTGTCGAGAAGAACCTCAAGAAGGTCGGCGAGAGTTCCAACAAGCTCGTTGGGCAGCTCAACAAGGGCGTCGCCCAGTGGGGCCGCGGCTTCCAGAAGCTCGGCTCTGCCACGAACCGGTGGGCCAACTCGGGTGACGGTGCGGGCAAGAAGTTCGTCCGTGGCATCTCCAAGGGAGTTGGGAAGCTGGCCGACATCGGCGGGTCGATCGGTGGTGGCCTGGCGAAGGCGGTGAGCGCGGCCGGCCCGCAGGTCGCTCTCGCGGTGACGGCGGTTCTGGGGGCGGCTGCGACCGCTGCGGCGCCGCTGGTGGCCGCCGCGATGGTCGGCGGGGCTGGTCTCGGCGGGATCGTCGGCGGTGTGCTGATCGCCTCGAAGGACGCCCGCGTCGCGAAGGCCTTCGAGAACCTCAAGGAGGACATCGGTACGCAGCTTCAGTCGGCCGCGAGGCGGTTCATCCCGGCGACGCTGGAGGCGACGAAGGAGGCGCAGAAGGCGTTCCGGCAGATGGTCCCCAACCTGAAGCGGATCTTCGACGTCAGCGCGCCGTGGCTGGCCCCGTTGACCCGGTCGCTGGGCCGCGCCGCGAACCTGGCGCTGGATGGGATCACGAAGGCGGTCACGAAGGCCGGCCCGATCATTACCCAGCTCGGTAAGGGTCTGGAGGGGATCGGCGCCGCGATCGGCAAGATGTTCTCTGACCTGTCGGACAACGGCGCGTCGATGGCTCTGGTCGTGAAGGGCACGTTGGAGCTGGTGAAGCTCACGATCCTCGGTGTGGGTCAGGCGCTGAACTTCCTGGCGGAGGCGTTCGAGTTCTTCGTCGACAAGATCCCCGGCGGGAAGAAGCTGCTCAACGAGATGATCGCCTCTCAGGAGGGGGCTAAGTCCAGCTCGATGAACCTGGCGGGCGGTTTCCAGAAGCTCGCCGACGACGCGAACGCCGCGGCGACGGGGCTGACGAACGCGAAGCAGAAGGCCGACGAGCTGGTCAACTCCAACATCTCCTTGGCTCGGGCGGAGATCGCGTCGCGGGACGCCGTCCGTCAGGCGGCGGAGGCGATCAAGGAGAACAGCAAGGAGAAGATGACCAACAAGCAGCGCGCCGACGCGAACATGACGTCGCTGCTGAATATGGCTGACGCGTTCAACCAGGAGACGGCGGCCGGGGAGCGGTCGGGTATCGGGGCGGGGAAGGCCGCGGCTGCGTACGCCACGAACCGGGACGCCCTGGTCAAGATGGCGGAGAAGGCCGGCTACTCGCGGCAGAAGGCGCAGGAGCTGGCGGATCGGCTGCTGACGATGCCGAAGGGCGTCAACATCCCCGTCAACGTGAACACGGCCAGGGCGAACGCGCAGTTGGATACGTTCACGAAGAAGGTCAGGCGGGCCAACGGCACGGTCATCAACTACACGGTGCGGGTGACGGCGCAGGGCGATCACCGGATCATCGGGCAGGGTACGCAGCTACGCCGATGGGGCGGGATCGACTACCACATGGCCCGCGGTGGGCAGATTGGTGCGCACTTCGCGAGCGCCCCGACGGTGCTGTACGGGGAGCGGGAAACCGGCGGGGAGGCGTTCATCCCCCGCAAGGGTGATCTGGGCCGGTCGCGGTCGATCGCGGAGACGGTGGTGCGGGACTGGCTGGGCGGTCAGGTGTCGTGGGGTGGCCACGACGGGCCGGCCGGCGGCACTGTCATCCCGGTCGAGATCCCGATCTACATCGGCGACGAGGTCGTCCGGGTGGTCCATGCCGAGATCGACGCCAGCAATCGGCGGTTGAAGCGGCGCGTGAGCGCCGGGGCGGGGAGGCAGTAGGTGGCTCGGCTTCTCGGCCCGGACGCGGGGTCACGGCTCGCGTATCTCGAGGACGGCTCGCCGGCGGCGAACGCGACCGCCGTCGTGTACGCCAACGAGGGTGCGACGGTGCTGGCGGACATCCGTGACTACGACGGGTCGGAGACGCCGGGTGGGGTGGCTCTCGGGTCACAGGTCACGACGGACGCGCACGGGCAGTTGGAGCGGTTCTGGTTCCCCGAGGGCGTGGATCGGCTGTGGGTGAAGGTCGGCGCGGACGGCCCGGTGTGGCCGATCGACGCGGACAACAACCGCAGGTTGGACCTGACCCGCCAGGTGTTCATGGCCGCCGCGTACGGGGCGAAGGGCGACGGCGCCACCGACGACACCGCGGCGATCCAGGCAGCGGTGAACGCCGCTGCGGCGGTGGGCGGCGGTGAGGTCCGCCTGGGCCGCGGCACCTACCTGGTCGGCGGCACGATCACGCTGCCGATCGACACGCCGATCGCGCTGCGCGGTGAGGGCATCGAGCACATCGGCGGGGCGAAGGGCACCACCCTGAAGCGGGGGTTCGGTAGCACGGCGCCGGTCATCTCCGGTGTGGGTGTGGGGAACGCCGGTAACCAGCGGATCCACGTCGAGATCACCGACATGTCCATCAACGGTGGTGGGCTGGCGGGCACGGTCGTGAAGCTGGAGCAGGTCAACACGTCGCTGATCCGGAACGTGCGGATCTCGGATGCGCCGGCGACGTTGCTGCGGGCGGTGCAGTGGTGGAACTCGTGGCTGGACAAGGTCGTCTTCAACGACGGCGGGTCCGGCACGGCCAGCCCTGCGTGCCAGTTGGTGGCGGACAACAACACCGTCAGGTTGACGGACTGTGAGTGGGAGGCGAACGGCGGCACGGACCTGCACGTCGAGGGCATCGCCGTGCTGGTGTCCTCGCCGAAGCTCGAACGCGACAGCGGCAACTTCCCGCTGGTGAACCTGCTCAACGCGGGCACGGTGCAGATCACCGGCGGGTTCCTGCACCTCGGGCCTGGGGCGACGGGCACGCATGTGGTGCAGTCGGGGACGGTCGTGCCGTCGAGGCCGAACGGGATCGTCAACTGCCAGCTTTCGGGTAGCCGGGAGTCGGCAGGGGTCGAGGCGGACTTCGCGGTGGTGCCGTACTTCGTGGACGTCCAGGCCGGTGACATGCTGCTGTCCAATGTCAGCATGAACGGCGACCCGACCAGCGCGTTTGTGCATGCCGCGTCGGGGTTGGGCGTCAACTCGCTGCGGCTGCGGAACGTGGCGGTGAACCGGCCGGCGAAGCTGCTGCTCGACGACCGGGTCGGGTCGGTGTACGGGCTCGGGTCGATCCCGCTGGTGCCGGCCATCCTGAACGCCGCCGTGTCCGGCGGTGGCACCGCCGTGATTCTGGAGTCTTCCGTTAACCGGCCGATCTGGCGGCACCCCGACGGGTCGACGTCGAACGTGCTGTACGGCACCGTGCCGATCCCCCCAGACGCGGCCAACAACCGGCCCGTCCGCATCCGGTTGCTCTGGTACTGCGATGTCGCCGTCGGTGCGATCCGCTACCTCGTTGGGGTGCGTGCGCTGTCGCCTTCCGGGGACGACATCACGGTGGGTCAGACGGACTTCCCTGCGACGGTGACGGTGCCGGCCACCGCGAACCGCACCACCACGACCACCGTCACCACGACGGTGAACGTCGTGCCAGGCGCCCGCTGGGTGGCGGTGCTGTTGCAACGCCTCGGCGGGGACGCCGCCGACACATGCACTGGGTCGATGCGGGTGCTCGGGGTGGAGCTGCTGTACGAGAGGGCGGTGTAGTCATGCCGGTGCCCGCGGGCAGTGGTCCGGCGCCGTCGTCCCCGTCGGGGCCGATCTACTACGACCCGGTGTTGTCGCGGGTGCGGCTCACCCTGTCGGGCCTGTCGGACCCGTTCACCGACACGTTCAGCACCCCCGCGACGGGCGGGTGGGGGCCGCCGTGGACCGTGGACGGGGCCGCCACCAGCCAGTTCCTTGTCACGGGTGGGATCGCGGTCCACCGGGTGAACGCCCTGAACACGCGGTTCCGGTCCCGCACCAGCGGCCTGTCGATGGCGGACGTGGACGTGACCACGCTGTTGCGGCTGGATACGGCGCCGGCCGGGAACTACATCCGGTCGGAGGTGAGCGCCCGCATCGTCGGCCCGTCGAGCTTCTACGGGCTGCGGGTGCACGTGCTGGTGGGCGGGGCGATCGACCTTCAGTTGATTCGGCTCGTCGCGGGGACGGAGACGCCGCTGGCGGCGGTGGCTGCTGGGGTCACGCACACGGCGGGCATGTCGCTTCACCTGCGGTTCAATGTGGCGGGCACGGTGCTGCGGGGGAAGGTGTGGCGTGACGACGCGCCGGAGCCGGCCGGCTGGCAGATCACGGCGACGGACGCGACGCACACCACCGGCGACGTGGGTGTGAGCACCCTGTTTCCGCCTGGGAACACGAACACGCTGCCGTACGACGTGATGTACGACGGGTTCACTGCGACGCCCAGCATCAACGTGGAGCGGTCCACGGACGAGGTGCGGTGGGAGACGGTGCGCGGCGCGGGCGGGCTGGTGCCGTCGGGTGGTGAGGTGCGGGTCGACGACTATGAGTTTGCACCCGACGTCGCGAACCACTACCGGGTGGTGCCGCATTACAGCGGGTCGATCGTGCCGGTCATCGGCGGGGTGTGGCTCAAGTCCATTGCGCGGCCGTTCCTGAACAGGCAGGTGACGCTCGTCGACTACTCGGACGTGGAGCGGCCCACCCGCTCCGGCGTGTTCGAGGTGTCCGGCCGGTCGTTTCCGGTGGCGGTGACAGACGTCCGCGGGTCGCGTCGGTGGACGTTGGAAGCGCTCGCTCACAACTCCGACGAGGCCGCCGACGTGGACCTGCTGCTGGCCTCCGGGGACATCCTGCTGGTGCACGTTCCCGCCGACTGCGATGTGCCGGGCGGGTATGTGGCGGTGGGCGACAGTCGGCAGCGTCGGACGGGCCGCCTGTCGGTTCGCCGGGTGTTCGAGCTGCCGTGTGTGGAGGTGGCCGCGCCGGGCCCGGACGTGGTTGGCGCCGCCGGGACGTGCCAGACGGTGTTGAACACCTACGCGACCTGCCAGGCGGTGCTCGACGCGCACTCGACCTGCCTCAGCCTGTTGGAGCTGATCGGTGACCCGACTGATGTGATCGTCGGCTAGGGGGTTGCGGTGAGGCCGGTCAGCGACGCCTTCCTGCGCACCGTGCGCGGCTCCCATCGGGCGGTGTTCGAAGCCGTCGTGGTGGCGCCGGGGCAGACGGGTGTGCAGCCCACCGGCACGGTCATTCCGATCCTGGACGGGGATGTCGACCTGAACGGGTCGGCTCCGATCCGCTCCACGCTGGAGCTGACTACCGACGGGCACAGCGCGTGGCCGACGCGAGCGGCGGACATTCTCGCGCCGTACGGCAACGAGGTGTTCGTGCGGCGGGGCATCCGCTACGGCAACGGCACCACCGAGTGGGTGAGCCTCGGCTACCACCGGATCTACACCGTGGAGCAGGACCAGGTGCCCGACGGACCTATCCGCATCTCCGCGCAGGACCGGATGTCGGGGATCGTGGACGGCCGGCTGCCGGGGGCGCAGGCCTTCCCGGCGGCGATGAGCCGGGGGGCGATGCTGGCGGCGCTGGTCACGGAGATTTACCCGTGGGCGACGATCGAGTGGGACGAGCCGGCGGTGCGGGATGCGGCGATCGGCCGGCAGATCATCGCCGAGGACGACCGGTACAAGGTGTGCGACGAGCTGGTCACCGCCGTGGGGAAGACGTGGTGGTGGGACCACCGTGGGGTGCTGGTGGTGCGGACGCCGCCGTCGCCGTCGCAGCCGGTGTGGGCGGTCAACCATGGTGCTGGTGGTGTGCTGGTGACGCTCAGCCGGCGGTTGACCCGTGAGGGCGTCTACAACGCGGTGATCGCGACCGGTGAGGGCGCGGACACGGCGAAACCGGTGCGCGCGGTGGCGGTCGATGTGGGCAACCTGTCGCCGACGTACTGGGGTGGCCCGTTCGGGAAGGTGCCCCGCTTCTTCTCCAGCCCGTTCATCACGACCTACACGCAGGCGTGGGAGGCGGCCAAGAACATGCTGCTCGAGGAGATTGGCCTGCCGTACGCGGTGGATTTCACGGCGGTGCCGAACCCGGCGTTGGAGCCGGGCGACACGGTGCTCGTCAAGTATCCGGGCCGGTCGGAGACGCATGTGATCGACCGGTTGACGGTGCCGTTGACGGTGGAGGGCGCGTTGACAGCGTCGACCCGTGAGCAGGCGACAGTGCTGATCGGGGGCGCGTGATGTCGTACAGCTCGGACGACCTGACGCCGCTGTTCGGCGGTCAGCCGGGGCCGGGGGTCGGCTACCGGCAGGGCACGATCCTCGAATGGAACCCGGCCACGGCGGAGAACACCGTCGAGGTCGACGGGAAGCCGATCCAGAACCTGTCGATCCTGAACACCAGCGAGTCCCTGCTGCTGGCCCCGGGCGATGTGGTGGGCATCCTCACCACCGGCGGCGCCGCCAGTTCGTGGTGCATCCTGGGCCGGCTCACCATTCCCGGCACCGCGGCGGCGGCGATGACCCTCGGCACCGGTCTGGCCGCTGCCACCGTGGTCGCCAGCGCCGCCGTCACGAGCGCCGGGTACACCCTGAACGGCGGCCCTACTGTCACCACGCAGGTGCTGCGGACCGGCCGGGTCTACCTGACCGCCGCGTCGGCGATGGACCTGGATGTTGGTGAGGGCGTTGCGCTGGCCGTGTTCGGAGGCGGCCCCAACGGGGCGACGATCACCGAGCGCTGTTACCTGACGTCCCGGAATCTGCTGACGGTCTCGTCGGGGACGCTCGGCGGCACCTTGAACACCGCTGCCAGCTCGGCGGAGCTTGTCACTGGGCTGACCCCGGGCATTTGGACGTTCGAGTTGCAGTCGGCGAAGACGAACGGGGCCGCGGGGGATCCGCGGGTGCACACCCGCGTCCTGACGGTTATGCCGTTCTGACCTGACGCCACACCACCCTTGACCGGAGGATCGATATGCCGGGTACTACGTCCGTGTACGGGTTCCGCTTTCTGGAGCCCATGGACCCGCCGGACATCGCCGGTGGCCTCGAAAATCTCGCCGACGACGTCGAGGAACTCCTCGCCGACAAGCAGCCCCGCTACGGGCGTGGTGAACTTCCCACCGCCGTCGCCATGACCGCGTCTATCACTGACCTGCCTGGCGCGGAGGTGACGATCAACAGCCCGCGGGCGGGTGCGGTCGCGTTCGTGTCGTTCGCGGCGGATCTCCAGCTCACCTCTGCTGGTGCGGGCAACGCGTTCGTGCTGGTGTCTATCGATGGGGTGGATCAGCCGGCGAACGCGGTGTGGAACCCGGCGACGTTGCCGACCGGTGCCCGCTGCACGGTGGCGAACGCGTTCCCGGCGGTGCTGATCGCGGCGGGAAACCACACGTTCAAACTGCGTGGGCAGGGGCCAGCGAACATCCGCGCGAACAACATCCACACCAACGTGTCCGTGCTGGTCCTGCCGTAGGAGGTGAGCCATGGCCTGGGTGGTCGCACCGAACATCAAGGCGCTGTTCGCGTCCGTGAACCGGCTGGCGCCGAACCGGGACAAGGCCAGCGACGGCACCGTCGGCGACCTGGCGCACCAGCAGGGAACGTCCGGTCACAACCCCGACGACATGGCCGGGGTGCGAGCCGAGCGCTCAGACTCCGACAAGGTCCAAGAGGTCCGCGCCGGCGACGTCGACCGGGACCTGCGGCTCCCGGACGTGTCGATGGAAGACGTCGTGCAGACGGTGGTGAAGACCCCCAACCTGCGCAAACGACTGATCTACGTCATCTACAACCGGCGGATCTGGGCCGCGTCCAACGGGTGGCGGCAGGCCTCGTACACCGGCAGCAACCCGCACGACAAGCACGCCCACTTCTCAGGGCACCCGGACTACGACAACGACAGCTCGCCGTGGCGCGAGATCGAGCAGTTGGGAGAGGACGACATGCAGGCAGACGAGCGCGCAGCGCTGTTCGAGGTGCGGGAGCAGCTACGCCTGTACTTCTCCGGGATGCGCAAGACGGCCACCGGCACGGTGCTGTCGCCCACCGAGTGGCGCATCCGCGACGAGACGAAGTTCCAGCCCACGGTGACCGCCGGCCTCGCCCGCGTTGAGGCATCCGTCACCGAGCTGGCCAAGGCGTCCGGCGTCGACCAGAAGACCCTCGCGGACATTCGCGCGCGCGTCGACCAGGCCGCCGCCGAGGACCGGCAGCGCGCCGAAGCCGAGGCCGCCCGCGACGCCGAGCTGGCCGAGCTGGTCCGGCAGGCGCAGAACGGGGACCTGGCCGCCGACGAGTTCCTCCGCCGCGTCAGCGAGCGGTTCGCCCAGGCCGCCGACCCAGCCGCGTCGAGCTGATGGGCTGGGCAGCGGCCGGCCTGCGGAGGCGAGTCGGCCACCGCGGATCGGCGCTGCTCTTCCTCGCCTTCGTCGACTTCGTGTACTGCTACCGGCTGCTCTTCCCCTCCCACGATGACCAGAACGGCGCCTGGCTGTCGTTCCTCGCTGGCATCCTCCCCCTGTGGGTGTGGGGGGCGCTGTGGGGCGGCGTCGGCCTCGTCTGCCTGTCCCAGGCGAGCCAGCGCCGCGACTCCATCGCCTTCGCCTCCGCGATCGGCATCAAGGTGCTGTGGGCGTCCCTGTCGCTGGCCTCCGGACTCCTCGGCGACGTGGAGGTGTGGTTCATCAACGCCGTCATCTGGACCGCCTTCGCTGGCTTCGTTGGCATCATCGCGTCCTGGCCAGAACCCCACCCCGGGTGGAAGGAGAGGGCGTGGACCCCGCCATCTGGGCAGCCATAGCCTCGGGGCTCGCGGCGATCATCGCCACCGTCATCACCAACCGGGTGGCCGGGCGGGCGTCGCGGCGTGACTCGATGCTGAAGTGGAACGAGCAGCTACGGGAGAGCGAGCAGGCCGCCCGCCGGGAGGCCCAGGAGTCCCGGGACCGCGCGGAGCGGATCAAGGAAGAGGCCGACGCCGACGTGGGCCGGCTCCGCACGCAGCTCGACGAGCTGCACATCCAACTGCGGATGGCCACGGAGGCGACAGCGAAACTCACGGACACGCTCATCTCCGTCGCGGCGGAGGTGTGGCGGCCGGAGCCGGACATCCCGGCGCTGCGCCGCCTCGTCGGCCGGCCTCAGTCGCCCGGCGTCAACGGCCGCCAGGTCGGCTAGTAGGCGTCCGGCTGTCGGATCCGCCAGTTCCCCTGCGCGTACAGCCGCGCCAGCTCTGCACGCGCCGACTCTTCGTTCGGATGCTCCGCGACCTGCAACGGCTCCTCGCCCTCCTGCGGGTTGTTCACGCTCAACCGGACCTCCCAGCGCCCCGACCCGTCCTTGTACTCGAACAGGCGCACTAAGGCCAGCGGCAGGTACGGGTCGTCGCCGTACAGCCAGCCCGCCTCGCGGAGCTGCGGAAACCCAGACACAACCTCACCCTAGGAGTAGTCCCATGCGCGTCGCCAAGTACGCCAAGACCATCGTCGCCAGCGTCGTCGCCGGCGGCACCGCCCTCACCGTCGCCATGGGCGACGACGTCCTCACCGCCACCGAGGGCATCACCGTCGCCCTCGCCGTCCTCGGCGCGCTCGGCGTGTACGTCGTGCCCAACGCCACGGACACCGAGGTCCGCATCGACCGCTGACCGTCCGCTACACGGAACGGCCCCCTGCCTTCGGGCGGGGGGCCGTTTTCCTCGTGTCCAGGGTTCAGCGGGTCCGCATCTGGTCGAAGCTGCGTTGCAGGCCGCGCCGCAGCAGCCGCGACCCGGGCCGCTCCACCAGCCGATGCACCGCGTACGCCAGCGCCACCACCCCGGCCAGCACCACGGTCAGGAGCAGCCAGTCAGGCAGCCACCCGTGGCCGTGCCGCAGGGCGAGGAACGCGACGTGGAAGTGCAGCAGGTACAGCGGGTACGTCAGGGCGCCGACGGTGGTCAGGCCACGCCACCGCACGCCGCGAGTCCAACCCAGGGCGACCGCCAGCATGAGGAGCAGGCAGACGGCGAACACGGCCAGCGCGACCCGCGGATCGACGGGCCCCTCCGCCGCCGCCACCCGCTCCGTCCACCGCTGCACCGACCGCGCGCAGAACGCCACGCTGCCCGCCAGCATCAGCCACAGCAGCAGCGTGGGCCCGAACCGGTGCATCAGGTACAGCACGATCCCGGCGACGAAGAACGGCGCCCACTGCGGCACCAGCAGCTCCACCAGCAGCCGCGTGCCGCTCACCTCGGCGAGCAGCCCACCCACCAGCCACAGGCCGCTGAACGCGACCACCCGCCGGTAGGTGACACCTGCCCACACCAGCGCGGCGAACAGCAGGTAGAACTTCACCTCCACCAGCAGCGTCCAGTAGACGGTGTCGAGGTCTGGCACGCCGGCGAGGCCTTGCAGCATGGTGAGGTTGACGCCGACCTGCACCAGTGACGGCGGCCCGAATGACGGGTTGGGGGAAGCGGTGGAGATCAGCGCCGCGACCAGCACAGCGAGGATGTACGCCGGGTAGAGCCGCGCCGCACGGGACGTCACGAAGGCGCTGAGCGGGCGCCCCCACGAACTCATGCAGATCACGAACCCGGAGATCATGAAGAAGAGGGGTACGCCCATCCACCCGTACCGGCTGCCCTGCGCCACGAGGTGGCCGAAGTAGGCGTCGGGGTCGACGCCGAAGACGAGGCTGGCCTGCGGTACCACGTGGAAGGCGACCACCATCGACGCGGCGCCGAACCGCAGCACGTCCAGGGCGTACAGCCGTCCGTGCTGGTCCGGCCGGTCGACGGGCGTAGCGGTCCCGTTGAGGTGGACCGGGATCGCAAGGTTCGGCGGGCTCATCGTCACCACGGCAGTGTGACCATCCGCCGGCTTTCCCCACATCAGCCGAGCGTCAGCGACAGCGCCCCGAACAGTTCCTTCTCCGGGTACTGCACACGGCCGCGGTGCGACACCTCCACGCCGTAGTAGCCCTTCCCCGTCGGCACACCCGAGATCGAGAACGTGAACTTGCACAGGTCAGCAGTCCTGCCCGGCAGCGTCCCGTCGATCACGCCGTTGTCGAGCTTGCCCAGAGCGATCGTGGCGCTGGCGTTGTCGGTGATGACGACCTGTGCGCCGGGACGGATGTCGTCGTAGCCGCCCGCTCCGGCGCAGGTGGAGCCGTCGAAGGCGAAGCTGTCGGCGCCCTCAAGCTGGAGGGTGCCGCTGACGATACGCGTCGCGGGCGCGCTGTTCGCGGCGGCGGCGGGCGTCGGCTTCGGGTCGCCGCTCGAGCAGCCGGCGAGGGCGGCGAGCAGGACGGCGGGCAGGATCAGGTGGCGGGTGCGGGTCATGCCCGGCAGGCTATCGACCAGCAGCAACGAGTGATCCCCGCCAACCGGACGGTCAACGGGGATCAACGGACGAAACGGCCTGGCCTACCAGCGCTGCCAGCGCCACCGGTTCCGCCACACCCACACCGTGAACGCCAGCAGCAGCGACACCCCAGCCACCACCGACGCCACCACCACGATCTGCGGCATGTACGGCAGCCACGACTCCCGCGACGCCGACAAGCCACCCGCCGCGGCCACGACCACCAGAATCGTCACCAGCGACGACAGGAACGGGGCCAGCCGGCGAGCCCACGCCAGGAACGCGAACGTCCGATAGTTCCGGCGCCCGAACTCCGCGGCGGCGGCATCCCGCGCGGTCGAGAAGAACCCGCTCACCACACCCTCCAAGATCTACCGAACGTAACCGCCAACCAGTCTCCCAGGAGCCTCCAAACACCTCCAACTTGGAGACTTGCAGCAGCCGGGCCCTTAAAGGGGGAAGGCGCCAACCCGCGGGTTGGCGCCAAACCTCCAAGCACACGCAGCGTCATCACACCCCGGCGTGCACGGCGGCGACGATGCGGAACACGCCAGGCATGTCCGCGACGTCCCGCTCCAACGCGATCTCACCCGGGCCGGCCTGCTCACACAGCCGGTTCAGCTCCTGCCGCACCCACTCCCGGGAGCGGGTCGTGGCCGGCTTCATGGCGCACACGTCCGCCGGCTTGGTGTGCGTTTCGCCCTGCTCAACGAGGGTGCGCAGGTGCTGCTGCACCACCGAGCGGGCCTCGTCGGTGGACAGCTTCGGCCCGCCGCTCTGGCCACCGAACGTCAGGTTCTCCTGCTCGGACGGCGGCGCGATCGGCCGGTCGGGGTCGATGTTCATGTCGGGCTCCAGGGTCGGCGGGATCGGCTCCATGCCATCGTCGCTGCCATCGTCGTCCTCGTCGACCAACTCGCCCTCCAAACGGGTCGTGGCCAGGTCGTTTGCAGGCAGCACCACCTCCCGGCGGGCGTACGAGGCGCCGGCCGCGTCGCGTGACAGCGGGTCCAGCTCGGCGCGGACGTGCGCCCACTCGGCCACCGCGGCGGCGACCTGCTCCCGGCTCGCCCGGAACGTGCGCATCGGCACCGCCCACCGGTCCTCCGGAACACCCGGCGCCACGAGGTAGCAGTAGCCGGGCATGCGGTTCTGCCACAGGTCAGGGGCCGCGCCCGCGTCGAGCACCCCGTCGTCGAGGGCGAACGACGCGTCCTGCCCGTCCCGCACCCCGAAGCACAGCGTGCCGGCGAGCTGGGCGCGGGCCGACGTGTCGATGTTGTCGTGGGATGCCCGCTGCAGAGAGACGACGACGACCACGCCGGTGGAGCCGGCCTGCTGCACCAGCCGCACGAACGACGTGGAGTCCGACACCAGCTCGACGGCCTCTTCCAGCCAGACGACCAGCAGCGGCAGCCCGCAGTCGGGGGTCCACTGGTCGAAGTCGTTCTGCCCGAGGTAGTCGGCGCGGGCCCGCACCACATCGCGGGTGGCGGCGATCATCTCCTTGCCGCCCTTCTGCGTCTTCACCACCCAGTCCAGGGCCGGCTCGATGGGCCGCAGCGTCTGGGAGCCCTTCACGTGGTCGGACGCCCACACCACCACATCGCGCCTGGTCAGGGCGTCGGCCATCAGCATCGTCCAGCCCTGCGACTTCCCGGCCCGGGTCATGCCCATCACCAGCCAGTGCGCCAACGCGCGGCCGGCGGCGTCGTCACCGGTGAGCCACAGATGGCCGACCTCGCCGTCCTCGTACACGCCGGCGGGCAGCGGGTCGTGGATGGATCCGCCCGGGTTCGACGGGCCCGGCCACACCGCGCCGCGCTCCAACGGGTCGTTGGGGACGATGACCAGCTCGGCGCGGCCGGCGTCGTGCGGGTCGGCGGCGATGCGCACCGCACCCGGCCGGACGCCCAGCGCGCCAGCCATCTTGTCGGCAACGCCCTGCAAGTCCTTCACGGTCTGCTCACCGCGGTTGACCTCGACCTGGGCGACGACCCGGCCTTCGATTTCCTTCGGCTTGTACACCTTGGCGCCGGCGAGCACCTTGTCGAGCTTCGACTCCTGCGGCTCGCCCTGCTGCTCCGCGGCACCGTTGACGACCATGCGGCGGATCGTCCAGAACACGCAGATCCCGAATCCGCCGAACGCCCACGCGTCGATGACACCCCTGGTCAGGGGGCCGACGAGCATCCCGACGATGAACCAGAACCCACCCAGCCCCGCGGAGACGGTGCCCATCCAGCGGAGCACCTCGTCGCGGGGACGCAGCACCCGCCACGTGAACGGGACCAGGCCGGCGACCAGCGCGAACGCTGCCATGCTCATCCACGGCGCGGCCACCGGGTTCCGGCCCCACACCACGTAGGCGATTGAGGACAGCATCGGCAGGAGCATCCACGCCACCCACGGCGGGGCGTAGGTGAGCAGCCGCGACGCGCCGTGCTTCTGCACCCGGCTCCCCGTGGCCTTGCCAGCGTTCGCGCTGGTCGCACGCTTAGCCATCGCTGATCAGAGTCCCTTCATGTCGAACACCTTGCGCTGCCGCTTGGCGCCGATGACGTCCTGGTACTCGGACAGGAACGCCCGCGGGATGCGGGCGATGCTGGCCTGCGCCCCGTGGAGCAGCTCCCCGGCGCGGCGGGCGTGCCGGGCGACACGGCGGGCGCGGGCGTTCGGTGGCCGGCGATCCATCGAGGGGATGGTCGCCAGCGCCTGGTGGATGTCGTAGGCGCCCTGCAAGACGATCAGGCCGGAGTTGGAGGCGACGCGTCGTCCCAGCTCACACCACGTGAATAGGGCTTCGGCGTTCTCGAACTCGATGTCGCCGAGGACGGAGAAGTCGGCGTCAGATCCCACGGTCAGGCCTCCTGGTCGTCGATGGTGTTGGGCTTCGGGTTGTCGTGGCGGTACTCCATGGCGAGCGCGAACACGGTCACGGCCATGAGCAGCACGCTGGTGATGAGCGCGCCGTAGTAGAGCTGCTGGCGGTTGATGTACTCGCCGTAGACCGCGAGCAGCGCGAACGCGCCGGCGATCATGGAGGCGGCGTTGACGAGCCGTCCCCAGCCGCTGCGCTCGTAGACGGTGTCGGGCTCGTCGAGGGTCAGGTCGACCTCGGTGTCGGTGTGCGTCCGGGTGTCGGACATGATGGGTGTTCCTTCCTCTGTTGGGGTTGGATGCGGGTCCCGGCCCGGCTGTAGGAGGTGGGACCGGGACCCGCAGCTTGGGTCAGACCGGGACCTGGTCCAGGTCTGCGGGTGAATCGGGAACGTGCACCGGACCGCCCTGCGCGTCGCGCTGGGCCCGGTAGATACGGACCGCCTCCGTCGCGTCCTGCTTGCGCCAGCGGTACCGGTTGACGACGGCGCTCACAGACACCGGACCGGGCTGGTCAGCGGGGTGGTCCACCCACAACTGCTCCACCATCGCCAGCACCCGCGGCGCCGGCTGCTTCTGCGCAGCGGACCGGGTGGACCGGGCCGCGGTGGACCGCTTCGCCTGCTTGCGGACCGGCGGCGTGTGGACCGGGGGAGGGTCGGTGTGGACCGGCTCGGGCTGCGTGGGAGTGGACCACTGCCACGGGTCCACCCGCTCCTGGTCCACCTCGACCGGCTCCGGATCGGTGTGCACCGGCTCCGCCTGGTCCACGTCCGCGTTCGGCTTCGCGCCCATCGCGCTGGCCGCCTCAACGAGCGTCACCAAAAGGTGAACCGACAGCGCCAGCATCACCGCAGGGATCGCCGACACCGCGAACCGCACCTGACTCTCCTCGATCACCAACGCGGCGCCAGCCGGCGGGATCGCGTGGAGACCGTTGCAGGCGATCGAGATCCCGGCACCGACGAGCACAACCGCCCACGGGTACCAGGCGGTGCTGCCGGTCATCCGGCGCAGCACCACCGCCGCGATCGTCGCCACGGCCATCGCCCCGTCCACGGAGACCGGCAGCAGCCACGCCCACTCGGTGCGGATGCGGGAGGCGATACCGACCGCGCGGATCGCGTCGTAGGACAGCGCGAACCCGGCTACGGCGACGGCGAGGGTGCCAGCGGAGGCGACCGTGCCGGCGAGGATCCCGAAGGCGATCGTGCGGATGCGGGGCCAGTTCATCGCTCGGCCCCCACCATCGCGATGTGCTCAACGTGCCCGGCCCCGTCCGCGACGTACACGACGGCGTAGTCGACGCCGTGCGCCACGACCAGGCCCCGGGCGGTCTCGACCGCCTCGACCTCGTGGCGGGCGATGAAGCGCTCGGTGCGCCGGAAGCGGGCGCCGGCGGCGTAGAGGTCGCATCGGTAACTCGGCATGTCCGCCAGCATGACACATCTTGGAAAGGTTGGAAAGGTTGGTAGAGTACTTCGCATGTTGAGCCCACCGCTTGCTCCCGCCCAGGGCCTTGCCATGCGACCATTGGTCAACTTGCAAGACCTGGCAGACCTGGGAGACGACGTGGCCGAGAGCGGATACCTGACCATCAAGCAGGTCCGGGACCGCCTCGTCGCCGCCGGCTACAGCGACAGCGACCAGACCATCCGCCGCCTCCTAGCCGACGGGAAGCTCGGCAAGGAAGGCATCGACTGGTACCGCACCGAACGCGGCAGGTACCGGATGGTTTCCGCCGATGCGGTGGACCGGCTCATCGCCCAGCGTCGCCAGCAGGGCGAGTAGCAGGCTCCCGTCCACTCGGGACGCTCACGGCCCGTAACCCAAGATCCTCAGATACTGCAAAGAGGTTCGCGTCCGATAGGGGCGGACCGGACGCCCGGTCATCGATCGGACGCGACGAACGGTCACCAACCGCAATCTGCTAGATGCAAGCTGCACGCGAATGGACCATGATGGGTCCCTTCACATCGACGCACCACACACGAACAACCGTTCCCGTCGGCCATCATGGCTGGTAGGAACTACACCAACGTAAGTCCCGGGCAGACACCACCGTGGGGGGAGGTGACCGCCATGCACCACCGCACACTCCAACGGGCGCTGCTGCTCGGCGCGTTCACCGCCGCCGGTGTCGCTGGCGCCGTCGCCTGGCAGTCCGCCGCCCACGCCGCCGACAAGCCGCCCGCCGCAGTCCACCAGCCGGGGGGTCTGGTGGAACGCGCGGTGGACCTGCCCGAGCAGGCGGCCGACCGGGCCCACGAGGTCGTCGAGGACGCCACCGAGCACGAGCCGGAGAACGAGGCGCCGGCCGACGAACCCGAGCACGCCGACGAGCCCCGCGGCGAGACGCCCCGCCAGGACGACGAGCCCGCCCAGGAGCCGGCCGACGACGACAGCGGCGAGGTCGCCCCGGAACGCCCGGTCGACGAGCAGCCCGCCGAGGAACCGCCGGCCGAGACCGAGCCGGAGACGCCCACCGACCCGGTGCCCGACGTCCCGCCGGTCGTCACCCCGCCGACCACACCGCCCGTGGTGGTCAACCCGCCCCCGGTCGTGGTCAACCCGCCGCCCGTCATCGTGACCCCCGTCCCCGAGACCCCGGCGCCGCAGCCCGACCTCTACGAGACCACCGAGCCCCCCGAGCCCCAGCCGGCGGCGGCGCCCGCCCTCGACGAGCCGGACCTCCCGGCCACGCCCACGATGCCCCTCGACCTGCCCGTACTCATCGGCCCCGTCCCCGCCACCGGCACCCCGCGCGAGGACGGCATCCGCCCGGTCGAGCCGCAGCAGGCGGCCCAGGTGCCGCTGTGCGCCGACGAGCTCGACGCGGCCCACCTCGACCCGAAGCGCATCACCATCCCGCTCGAAGTGCAGCACCACCGCAAGAAGGCCACCGCCGCGAGTACCCGCGGCAAGCCCTGCCCCGGTACACCCGGCGCACCCGACCCGCAGACAGCCGGCGCAGGCAACGTCAAACCGCCACCGCCCACCGGCGAGCAGCTCGTCGCCGAATCCGTGGCCGCCGCCTACTCCCGGCCGATCCTCCACCGGCTCTACCAGCTCCGGCCCCGCAGCCACATGCCCGCCGGACGCATGGAACACCCCGAGCCCGGACCCGCATAGCCGCCCCCCAGCCCGCCGCACCACAGCGGGCACGCGCCGGCAAGCCCACCATCCCGGGCTCCCGGCACGGAGGTGGGGGGAGCCGCCTCCGATCACCCGTCCCAGCAACGATCGGAGCTGAAACCAGAGTGAGTACCACCGCACCGAAACCACCGACGAAGCGCCTGCTGCTCACCGCCGGCCTCACCGCTGGCGCCACCATCGGGACCTGGGTCATCACCGGCATCGGGCACTTCGTCTTCTCCGGCATCCCCGCCCACCGCATCCCGGTGTATATCGGGCTGGGCGTCATCGGCATCATCGCGAGCGCCTGCCTGTTCACCCGGTACGCCATCCAGAAGCACCGCCGCGACGCGTGGTGGGAGGGCTTCTCCGCCAGCGACGAGCCGGCCGCCGAGGTGATCGAGCTGCGCGACTTCCGCCGCGACGGCAACGACACGCGCGGCTTCGGCACCGGCTCGACCAGCTAAGGCACGGAGAGTAGTCTCGGAAATGTGTACTGGACGGTGTACTGACCTTCTCTGACTGCCCCTGAATACGTCTCAGGTCAAGCCCCTGAGCAGGGACATTCAGACAAGGTCAGTCCGATCCAACACGCTCGTAATGCGTAGGTCGACGGTTCGATTCCGTCAGGCGGCTCG
>NZ_JBPQTR010000003.1:0-658293 GCF_051386435.1 Micromonospora sp. URMC 103
GGCGGCCAGCTCGTCGAGGTCGTCGTTGCGAACTGGGGGGCAGCACTCGCCGTCGGGGGCGGGGCAGCCGTAGAAGCGCCGAGCCCGCAGGAGCGGTCGTTGCAGTGCTCGCCGGTGTCGTCGGAGGCGCAGATGGCGGGGTCGCAGATGCAGCAGGCGGGGATCATGCGGTCCTCCCGGAAGCGGAAGCGGAAGCGGGGCAGGTGCAGGCCGGCCCAGAGCTGCCGGCGGTGCCAGGCGATGGCCTTGGCCTTGAGCTGCGGGCAGGTGACGGCCGTCTGGGTGGCGCGCATCTGGTGGCGGTAGGCCCGCCAGCGGAGGTGCCATTTGCCGCCGTAGAAGCAGAGCGCCGACCAGGCGGTGAGGGCGAGGGCGATGAGGAGTTCCATCACGCACCTGCCCCATTCGCGATTTCCAGCAGCACGTCGGCGTGGCAGGGCTGGTCGAGCGGGCACCAGCAGGCGAGGTTCTTGCCGCGCAGGTACGTGCGGATCTCGGCGGCCTTGATCGGGCCGCACCAGTTCAGCCACGAGCGGTGGGCATCGACGAGCCACTGATGCGGGTTGGGGTGGTCGAGCGGCGCGTTCCGCAACCGGTAGGCGTTTCCCCACCGGCTGGGTCGGCCGACGTAGACGGTGTTCTCGGGCATCCGCCAGCCCTTGGTGCGCTGGCGCTGGATCCGCTTCGGCATCACGCGGCCCTCCCCTGCTGGCCGAACCAGATGGGCTGGTTGAGGGCGGCCTCCCACTCGGCGGTGAACGCTGCGCAGTCGCACTGCTCGCCGGCGAGGACGCCGCAGCCGCACGCCTTCTCGACGACGCGGGGGCCGGGGCGCTGGTCGCTGGTGCCGGGGCCGGTCTCAACCCCGCCGGCGGTGGGTGCGGGGGTCGCGCCGGGCCGGTTCAGGTGGTCGAGGAACGTCTCCAGCTCGATCGCGGCGGTCACAGCGCACCTGCCAGGTGCGCGCGGCGGACGGCCTGCCGGTACTCGAACTCCCGGTCGATGAGCCGGCGGGCCTCTGCGGCGTAGTGGCCGGTCTCGACGGCGTGCTCGGCGGCGAGCTTGGTGAGCTGCTCGTCGGACAGGAACGGCAGGTCGGCGGCGAGGTGGTCGAGGACGACGGCCTCGGCGGCGGCGGGGCTCACCGGTCCGCCCCGATCTCGCTCAGGTCGAGATCCGGCACGAACGCCTTCACCATGTCGGTGAGGTCGCGCACCCCCGCCTCGTAGGCGGCGGAGAACTCGGCCGGGAGGATCTCGAGGGCAACGAGCAGGTTGACCGCCTCGCGGACGGTCGTGGCCGGGTAGTCAGCCGACATGCCGCGGAAGTGGGGGGTGTCGCTGGTCTTGCGCCACACCTCGAAGCCGGCCTCGTTGGGGCGAACGGCGATGGTGGCGCCGTCTTCGTAGCGGGCGTTCTTGTAGCCGCGCCATCCGGCCTCGGTCCAGCCGTTCTCGTGGGCCCAGGCGGACACGGCGGCGAGGAGCTGGCGGTCGGTGGCGGTGCTGGCGGTGGTGTTCACGGGTACTGTGTCCCTTCGGTTGGCGGCGTCCCTGGGTCTTGGCGGATCGGGGGCGCCGCTGTTGTTGTCCGGGGCCCGGTCGGGCGCCGGGTGGTTCAGCGGTGCTGGCGCAGCTCGGCGAGGGCGTCGGCGAGGCGCTGCCGGTCGTGGTCGCGCCGTTCCTGCTCCGTCGCGGGCCGCAGCAGCATCTGCGTGGGCTCGGTCCGCGCGGCCGGCACGACCGCGGCGGTGAGCAGCAGTGCGAACAGCAAGGTGGGCGCGGCGGCGGCGGTGGCGGTCGCCACGAGGCGGCGGGTCGTGGTGTTCATGCCGCGTCGACCGCGGCGTGCTGGTCGATGAACTTGGCGATGTCGTCGCGGTGGACGAGCCGGCGGCGGCCGAGCTTGCGGCTTTGCAGCTCGCCGCTGGCGATGTACCGGGCCACCTGCCGCTCCGTGATTCCGCCGAGCAGGACGGCAACCTCGGGGATGGGGTAGAGCAGGCGGGACGGCACCGCGGCGTCCCCGCTCTCGGGGATCTGAGGGTTATCGTTCCCGAACATGGGGACAGACTACAACTGACTGCGATCCCCGAACAGGGGGATGGGTCATCTTTTTGGGCAACGTTCGGACACGAGAGACTGTCGTATCGTGTGACCCATGCCCGCCAGTTCAGCCATTGTCATCGACGAGCAGTCTCGTCCTACGCACCGTCGCCGAGTTCGGGAATCTGCCCGATCTCGGGCGGCCAGTCCCGAACTCGGGGCCTATCTTTCCCTCATGGCTTCCGTCGAGGCGCGTCGTGCTGCGTTCGGCCGGTTCGTGGCCAAAGCGCTCGAGGACGCCAAAGACCGGCGCATGAGCATCAAGGAGATCGAACGCCGGACAGGCGTCGGCTCCACCACCTTCTACCGCTGGCGCGACGGCGACTGGTCGAAAGACCCGCGGCCCAGCCAAGTCGACGCCTTCTGTGAAGGGCTCGACATCCCCAAGCGGGCCGCGTACCGGGCCCTCGGATGGGGCGCCGACGGCAAGCCCAGCGCCGAGCCGGTGGAGACGTTCCACCCGGAGCTGCGGGCCGTGCAGCGTGAGCTGATGGACCCGAACGTGTCTCAGTCGAAGAAGGAGTTCATCCTCGCCACGCTGCGGCACCTAACCGGATCGAACGGGAGCCGTCGGGCGTCGGGCCAGGACTGACTGTGCCGCGTCTGCCCTACCCCACCATCAAGCTCGGCGACGACGGTTGGTGGCACGCCTACGTCACCGTCGGCAGCAAACCGAACGGCCGCGCCGATCAGCGTCACGTCCGCCGCAAGACGAAGGACGAGGCGGTCGCCCGGGTCGACGAGCTGCTCGCGCAGCGGCGCACCGGTGCGGTCACCAAGGCCGGCCGGGCGCCGACCGTCCAGGCGTGGATGGAGGTGTACCTCGCCGACGTCGCGCCGCGGCGCTGCAACCCGGCGACGCTGTACGACTACCGGTCGAAGTGCCGCAACTGGATCTACCCGCACCTAGGGAAGACCAGGTTGGACAAGCTGAAGCCGGAGCAGCTCGACGCGATGTACCTGGCGATGGAGCGACAGGGCAAGGCGTCGTCGCACGCGTTGAAGGTGCACCGCATCATGACCCGCGCCCTCGAGGTGGCTCTGCGGCGCGGCATGGTGGCCCGGAACGTGGCGAAGCTGATCGACGCGCCGTCGGGGAGGTCGCCGAAGATGGCGTTCCTCACCGCCGAGCAGGCCGCGAAGGTGCTCGCCGCGGCGGCCGGACAGCGGAACTCTGCGCGCTGGTCTGTGGCTTTGGCGCTCGGGCTGCGGCAGGGTGAGGCGCTCGGGCTGCGGTGGTCGCACGTCGACCTTGAGGCCGGCTACATGGAGATCCCGAAGCAGTTGCGTCGGCGGATCTACGAGCACGGCTGCGGCGGCACCTGCGGGCGCAAGCGGGGAGCGGACTGCCCGCAACGGTCGGAGGGCGGGCTCCAGCTCGTCGACCCGAAGGGCAAGTCGGAGCGGACGTTGCCGATCCCGGCGCCGCTGGTGGCGAAGCTGCGGGTCCACAAGGTGCGGCAGGACGAGGAGCGGTCCGCCGCGGCGGAGTGGTGGCACGACGGCGACTTCGTGTTCGCGCAGAACGACGGACGGCCACTCGACCCGCGGCAGGACTACCAGGCATGGCGGGATCTGCTGAAGGAGGCCGGTGTGCCGCGGGTGCGGTTGCATGACGCGCGGCACACGGCGGCGACGCTGATGGTGGCGCAGGAAGTGAAGCTGGAAGTGGTCCAAGCGGTGCTGGGGCACACGGACATCCGCACGACGCAGGGGTACGCGAAGGTCGTCAACGAGCTGACGAAGGAAGCTACGGACCGTATGGGCCGGCTGCTGCTCGGCGAGGGGTAGACCGCCCCCAATTCCCCCGCGCTGTAGACACCTCTACTGCCGTGATGTAGAGTGGTCTACAGGCGAGCCGAGGAGGAACCCAAAATGGCCGAGCCCACCACCAGCACCATCATCCGCGCCGACCAGATCGAGCCCGGAATGACCGTCGCCGCCGTGTGGCCCGACGGCCAGCGTGGCCGTGCCCGCACCGTCACCGCCGTCGAGATCCTGCCCCACACCGGCCGGATCAAGATGGTGACCACCAGCCGCCGGCAGCCGAGCCCCTACGCGCCGGGCGATCTGTTCGAGCTGACCGAGACCGCCTGAGCCGAGAGGAACCCACCATGAGCACCGCACACCAGCAGATCAGCGAGCGCGGCCCCCGCTGGGCAGTCTCCGGAAGCGTTCGGCAGGGCGAGATCCGCGCCGAGTACGCCGACACCGCCGAGCGCGCGGAACAGATCCGCAAGGACTTCGAGGAGAACTGGGGCTACTACCAGGTCAGGGTTCACCCACCGGTCGGGTCGGTTGACCTCGCCAAGCTGGGTCGGGAACGCGCCGAGGCCAAGCGGGTGTTCGACGAGAAGACCGCGATCCTGCGCGCAGGGGTACTGCGCGCCCTTGAGGAGGGTCGCGCCGAGGCCGAGGTGGCCCGCACCGCCGGCGTGGACCGGATGACGGTCCGCAAGTGGGCCGGGAAGGGCTGACTCCACAGGGTTACCGGCTAGCCGAGCCCCGCGAGGGCTAGTACACCTCTCCGTACACTGTTGATCTCAGAGGGCACGAGAAAGGGCCCCTGGCTCCCGGGATGTTTCCCGAGGCCAGGGGCCCTTTCCGTTACCGAGCCGCCTGACGGAATCGAACCGTCGACCTACGCATTACGAGTGCGTCGCTCTAGCCGACTGAGCTAAGGCGGCAACGATCGTCAAGTGTACGGCACGCCCCACCGCCCGCCGAACCCGATACCCCCCCCCCGCGCTGCGGCGGCAAGCCGGACAACGGACACCAATACGTCGTTCGCCGGACAGCGGTCGCACGGGAGCGGTACTACGCTGCGGCGGTGACCGATGATCACCCCCGCCCCGAGGAGTCGGCCAGCCAGCCGAGCGACGGTCGGACCACCAGCGAGCCGGCCGGTGAGCGGGCGGCCCGCCGGCCACGGACCACGGATCCGCTGGAGCTGGGCTTCACCCCGCGCAAGCCGGTCCCGTGGCTCGCGCCGTTCCTGCTCATCAGCACCGGCATCCGTACGCTGCTCGCGATGCTCTTCGGGGCGTACCTCGACAAGCGGGAGCTGCAGAACTCCCTCGACTCCCGCATCGAGCGGCAGGTCGGCGCGGACGGTGGGCTCTGGCTGGACTACGTGGCGGACCTGGGTGACGGCTTCAACGCCACCTACTCGATCGCGTACCTGCTCGCGCAGCCGGAGCTGGAGGTGGACGGGCACCGCCTGCCGCGCGCGCAGACCCTCGTGATGGGCGGCGACCAGGTCTACCCGTCGGCGGGCTACGCGGCGTACGAGGACCGGTGCAAGGGGCCCTACCAGGCCGCGCTTCCGGTCACCCCGCCCGAGCGGCCCACCCTGTTCGCGGTCCCCGGCAACCACGACTGGTACGACGGTCTCACGGCGTTCCTGCGGCTCTTCGTCCGCACCCGGGACCGGCACTTCGGCGGCTGGGGCACCGGACAGTCCCGCTCGTACTTCGCCGTGGAGCTGCCGGCGGACTGGTGGCTGCTCGGCCTCGACGACCAGTCCGGGTCGTACCTGGACGATCCCCAGCTCACCTATTTCGACGCGGTGGCTCGCAAGCTGGGCCCGCAGAGCCGGGTGATCCTGGCCGTGCCGGCGCCCACGTGGGTCAAGGCCGTCGACCACCCCACGGCGTACGACTCGATCGACTACTTCATCCGTACGATCGTCGCGCCCACGGGGGCGCAGGTGCGGCTGCTGATCTCCGGCGACCTGCACCACTACGCCCGCTACGCCGGCCCCGACCGGCAGCTCATCACCTGCGGTGGTGGCGGCGCCTACCTCTATCCGACGCACAAGCTCCCGCAGCGGATCGAGGTGCCCCCGAAGGACACGCTCGCGCGGCGGGCCAGCCGCTCCCGCGCGTACGACCTGGTGGCGCGCTTCCCGGACGCGGCCCGCAGCCGGCGCTACGGCTGGGGCATCTTTCCCCGGCTGCCGCTGCGGAACCCGGGCTTCACCACGCTGCTCGGGACCCTGCACACCCTGCTGATGCTGTCGATGGCGGGCGTGGGAGCGAACCGGGCCGGCGGCACCGAGCAGCGGCTGTTCAGCGTTCCGCTGGTGCTCATGCTGGTGGTCACGCTGCTCGGCGCCGCGTTCTTCGCCAAGCCGCCGAGCGCCGGCGGCAAGCGGCACGCCCGGCACTGGATCCTCGGCGTGGCGCACGGTCTCGCGCACCTCGCGCTGGGCGCGGCCGGCACCTGGGTCTGGTTGCAGCTACCGTTCTACGACTGGCCGTGGCCGCTGCCGGCGGTCGCCGCCGCGGTGCTCTACGGCCCGGTGAGCGGGCTGGTGGCGAGCCAGTTGGTGGCGGCGTACCTGCTGGTGGCGGGCGCCTTCGGGGTGAACCTCAACGAGCTCTTCGCGGGCCAGGGGATCGAGGACTCGAAGTCGTTCCTGCGGATGCGGATCGACCCGGATGGCAGCCTCACCATCTACCCGATCAACCTGGACCGGGTGGCCCGTGACTGGCAGATCAACCCGGACCAGACGCCCACGGCGAGCTGGCTGACCCCGAAGACCCCCCTGACGCCCCACCTGACCGAACCCCCGATCCGCCTGACCTGACCCCGCCCACCACCCCGTTGATCATGAAGTTGTTGCCGCGACACGCCGCGGTGTGAGGCAATAACTTCATGATCGACGGCGCGGGGCATGTGCGGGCGCGCACGCGCGCGGAAGCGCAGCCCGGGGGCGCGGGAGGTCAGGCGTTGTAGTGCTTTTCGTGGGCCTGGCGGGGGGCGCAGACGGAGGCGCGGGAGCAGGAGCAGCGGCTGCCGTCGGCGTCCAGCCGGACCGTCACCGAGTCCCGTGGGACGCTGTGCCCGACCACCCGGCCGTCGCCCTCCGGCGTGGTCACTCGCGCCCCGACCGCAGGCGCCGACTCCTGGAAGCGCTGGTAGAGCGGGTGCTCGTACTTGAGGCAGCACATGAGCCGACCGCACGCCCCGGAGATGCGCAGCGGGTTGAGGGGCAGGTCCTGGTCCTTGGCCATCCGGATGGTCACCGGCTCGAAGTCGGTGAGGAACGTGGCGCAGCAGAGGTCGCGGCCGCACGAGCCGATGCCGCCCTGCACCCGGGCGGAGTCGCGGGCCGAGAGCTGGCGCAGCTCGACCCGGCAGTGGAGGGTGGCGCCGAGGTCGCGGACCAGCGAGCGGAAGTCCACGCGGTGCGGCGCGGTGAAGTAGACGGTCGTACGCTCGCCGCCGCCCTCGCCGGAGCCGAGCACGTGGTCGACGCCCACCACCTTCATGGGCAGGCCGTGCGCCCGGATGAGCCGCTTCGCGGCGACCTTCGCCTCGGCCTTGCGCCGGCGCAGGGCCTCGTCGCGGCGCAGATCGTCCTCGGCCGCCATGCCGGCCAGCCGGGGGAAGCCCTCGGTGTCCTCGGTGACCCACTGCGCGGCCCAGACGCACTCCGCCACCTCGGGCCCGTCGTCGGTGGGAACGAGCACCTTGTCGCCGACCTGCGGCCGAAGCTCACCGGGGTCGAGGTAGTAGAGGCGCCCGTACCGGTTGAAGCTGACCGCGCAGAGCATGCCCATCCCCCCACCCTACGCGGACCGGCGACCCCCGGCCCGTCGGGCGTCGCCGGACGACTACGCCGTGCAGCCATCCACAACGGTCGACTCGACCGACCCTGCGGCCAACCCGTCGTGCCGTTGATCCTCGCCCGGACGGCTGAATCCGGGCTCGCACGGGCGACAAACGGGCGCCGGGCGCGTTGAGTGGAGACCAGACCTGCGGGGGGTGCAGGGGGAAGGCCACGGCGTCGCCGCCGGTGCCCGGCTCGACCGGGCACCCGAGCGCGACGCCGTGGACTGTCCGGGGTCGTGTCACCAGCCGACGCGGGTGTTGGTGTCGTAGCGGGCGGGCCCGGCCGCCGCCGGTCGCCACGTCGACTCAACCAGGCTCGGCGCCCACTGCCGCACCAGCGTCTCCGCACCGTCGTACGCGACGGAGAGCGTCGCGAGCACCCGCGCCGCGATCTCGGCGGCCTCCACGCGCGGCCCGCCGGACGTCGGGCGGGACGCCGCCCCGGTCGGGATGGCCGTGGCCGCGACGACAGCCACGGCCTCGGCCGAGCGGAGCACGTCGGCGAGCGCCCGGGCCAGCGCGAGGCGGCTGCCCTCGACCCAGTCGGCGAGCGCGTCGGCGTAGCCGGCGGTCGACTCCAGCCGCCCGACCAGGCTCTCCGGCCCTTCGTCGAGGTGGTGCAGCAGCGCGGCGCGGGTCTGCCCGTACGCCTCGGCGGCCGGCCCGGCCCACAGCATCGGGTCGGCCAGCGCGGCGGACGCGTCGTCGTAGCCGCGCACCAGCCGGCGCACGTCGTGCCCGGCGCCGGCCAGCGGCTCGGGGCGCAGGTCGAGGAACGTGCGCACCGCCTCGCCGGGGAGCACCTGCATCCGGCGCAGCAGCGGCCAGACCCGGTGGCCCTCCGGGGCGCCGGCGGCGAGCAGCGTGTCGACCCGGCGCAGCAGGTCGAGGCCGGGCTCCGCGAGCCGGTCCAGCGCGTCCATCACGCCTCCCCGACGAGCCGCCGGCGCGCCGAGCGGTCCGCGTCGACGTAGCCGTCGGCGGCCTCGCGGACGGCCGTGGCGCCGGCGCTCAGGCGGACGGCGGCCGCGCGGGCCTCCCGGGACCGGTTGTCGGTGGCGGCCGTCCACTGCCGGTGCAGCGCCCGCCCGATCTCGCCGGGCCGCCCCGGCGCGTCGGCGCCGAACGCGGCCTGTGGCGGGTCGCTCGCGGTGACGGTGTGGGAGAGCGTGGTGAGGGTGGCGCTCGCCTCGTCGAGGCGGCGCGCGAGGGCGCGCAGGGCATCCATGTCAGGCTCCCGCGAGCGGCCGGTAGGCCGCGAAGGTCTCGTTGTGCAGCTTCTCCCGGGCCCACACGGCGGCGTCGGCCGCGGCGG
This sequence comes from Micromonospora sp. URMC 103, assembly GCF_051386435.1. Classification (NCBI taxonomy): domain Bacteria; kingdom Bacillati; phylum Actinomycetota; class Actinomycetes; order Micromonosporales; family Micromonosporaceae; genus Micromonospora; species Micromonospora sp. URMC 103. The sequence goes on from NZ_JBPQTR010000003.1 coordinate 9,040, forward strand.
TGACCGCCGCCTGCACCGAGCCGGCCACGTCGCGGGGATTGCGGGCGTGCAGCGGGCCGAGGAACCGCACGTCCGTGATGCGGCCGCCCGCGGTCACCACCACCTCGACCAGCCCGTCGGGCGAACGCACCGTGACCTCGACCGTCGACACCGCCTGGTCGAACTCGGCCTGGAGGGACTCGATTCGGCGGTAGCGCCGCACCGCCTCCTCGATCCAGGCCTCGTCGATCTCGCCGCGTGGCATCGGCGACCCCTCCCCGGGCTGATCCTCACTGAGCGTGGCGTCACCGTCACCACCGCAACCCGGACCGTACCCCATGGGAATCGCGGCTGTCGATGCCCTGTGGACGAGCGCGTCCGGCGGCGCCGGACCGTCTCCGAACAGCGAAGCGGCGTCAGCCCCGCCAGAGGGTGAGCATCATCGACTCGACCGCGATGCGCGGCTTCACGTTCGCCTCGATGGCCGCCCGGCAGGCGAGCACCGCCTCCAGGCGGCGCAGCGCCCCCTCGGCGTCCCACTTCTGCGCTCCGGCGTTCGCCAGCGCCGCGGTGTCGGTGTGCACGGGCTCGACGGGGGCGCGCAGCGCCATGACGAGGGCGTCCCGGTAGAAGCCCGCGAGGTCGACGAGCGCCCGGTCCAGGGCGTCTCGCTGCGCCCGGGTGGCCCGCGACTTCTGCCGCTTCTCGAGATCCTTGAGCTGCCCGGCGGCCCCCCGGATGGCGCCCGCGGCGCCCCGGCCCGTGCCGCCCGCCCCGAGCGCCGTCTCCAGTGCCGCCCGCTCGGCGGCGTCGGCCTCCGCCACCGACGCCTCGGCCTCCGCCTCGGCCGCCTCGATGAGCGCGGACGCCGCGTCGAACGCCGCGCCCACACCGGTGAGCCGGCGCGGCACGGCGAGCACGGCCTCCCGCCGCTTGCGGGCCTCCGGGTCGCGGGCCAGCCGCCGGGCCCGGCCGACGTGCCCCTGCGCGGCCGCGGCGGCCCACTGCGCCACGTCGGGGGCGATGCCGTCCCGGCGGACCAGCACCTCGGCCACCGCGGCGGCCGGCGGCTGCCGCAGCGGTACGACCCGGCAGCGCGAGCGGATCGTCACCGAGACGTCGTCCGGGTGGGTGGACGGGGCGCAGAGCAGGAAGACCGTACGCGGTGGAGGCTCCTCGATCGCCTTGAGCAGCGCGTTGCCGGCGGCTTCGGTGAGGCGGTCGGCGTCCTCGATGATCACCACCTGCCACCGCCCGCCGGACGGGGTGCTGGCGGCGCGCAGGACGAGCGCCCGCATCTCGCCGACGCCGATGGAGAGCCCCTCCGGCACGACGAGCCGGACGTCGGCGTGGGTGCCCGCCATGGTCGTGTGGCAGCCCGGGCACTCGCCGCAGCCCGTCCCGTACGCGCACTGGAGGGCAGCCGCGAAGGCGCGCGCCGCCACCGAACGCCCGGACCCGGGCGGGCCTGTGAAGATCCACGCGTGGGTCATGCCGGCCCCCGGGTCGCCACCCGGGGTGCCGTCCGCGTCTCCGGGCTCACCGTCGCCGGCCGCGGCACCCGGGCCGGCCGGGGTGAGGGCGAGGGCCCGCTCCCCGGCCGTGTGCCGCAGCACGGCGGACGCGGCGGCGGCGGCCCGGCGCAGCGTGGCGACCGCCTCGTCCTGGCCGACGAGGTCGGCGAAGACGTCGGGCATCAGGTCCGCTGCTCCATCGTCACCAGCTCCGCTTCGGATAACTCCGGCTGCACCGAGGTGTCCGGGCCCTGCGCCGGCCGCGGGTGCACGATGCCGGCCGGGTTGCCCAGCATCTCGTCGATGCGGCGGGCCACCAGCCGGGTGATCTCCTCGGCCGGCCGGGCGGCGTCGAGCACGAGGTAGCGCTTCGGGTCGGCGGCGGCGAGGTCGAGGAAGGCGTACCGGACCCGCTCGTGGAACGCGATCGACTCGGCCTCCAGTCGGTCGGCCGCCTGGTTGCGGGACGCGACGCGGGACAGGCCGGTGCGCGGGTCGACGTCGAGCAGCACCACGAGGTCCGGCTTGAGCCCTCCGGTGGCCCAGGAGGAGAGCCAGGAGACCTCGTCGACCGGGAGCGTACGCCCGGCGCCCTGGTAGGCCAGGGAGGAGTCGACGTACCGGTCGCTGATCACCACCCCGCCACGGGCCAGCGCCGGCCGCACCACGGTCGCCACGTGGTGGGCACGGTCGGCGGCGTAGAGCAGCGCCTCGGCCCGGGGTGACGGCGCCTCGCCCTCGTCGGTGCCCAGCACCAGCGACCGGATCCGCTCGCCCACGGCGGTGGCGCCCGGCTCCCGGGTCACCACCACGTCCCGCCCCTGGCCGCGCAGCCGCTCGGCGAGGAGCGCGAGCTGGGTGGACTTGCCGGCGCCCTCGCCGCCCTCGAAGACCACGAAGAGGCCGTTGGACACGAACGGCTCGGCCGGCATCAGCGGGCGACCCCGGATCGAGCCCCAGAGGTCGGCCAGGACCGGCACGCCCTTCTTGTCGTCCATCTGCCCGAACGCGCTGATCCCCGCGAAGATGCCGGCCGCGCCGGCGGCGAGGAGCAGCAGGCGGGTCGACGAGATGGACACGCCGAGGTCGGCGATCTCCAGCTTGCGGGAGCCGCCGACGCCGGCGAGCAGGCTGCTCAGCGCGATGGCGAGGATGAGCACGAGCCGGGTGCCGATCTGCACCACGGCGAACACTCGGCCCCGCACCTCGTCGGCGATCTCCCCGCCGAGCAGGGTGGTGCCGGCCAGGAAGGCCATTCCGGCGCCCGCGCCCACGAGGACCGCGCCGACGATCGCCATCGACAGGTGGATGGCGAAGGCGAGGGTCATCACGGCGGCGCTGGCCAGCACGATGCTCATGCCGAACCAGCGTCGCCGGGACATCTCCTTGACGATCATCGGGCCGAGGCCGATGCCGATCGCCAGGCCGATGAAGATGGCGGCGAAGAGCAGGAAGAAGGCGGCGTCGCCGGCGCCGAGCGAGTTGGCGAAGAACCGGGCGGTGCCGATCACGATGCCGCCGCCCGCGAAGGCGCCGAAGATGCCGAGCACCAGACCGCGGACCAGCGGCGTGTGGGAGATGAACCGCCAGCCCTCGACGAACTGCCGGGTCATGCTCTGCCCGGCGCTCTCGTGCTCGGTGCCACGCGCCTGGCTGATCTCCTTGATCCCGAACGCCACCACCACGGCGGTGGCCAGCCGGGAGAGGGAGTTGAACCAGAGCGCCAGTTGGGCGGGCTCGGCCCAGGCAGGAACCTCGCCGCCGGTCACTCCCCGGACGCTGCGGTCCAGCCCCGCGATGGCCAGCGCGGCGAACACCGGCGTGAGGCCGTACGTGGTGATCAGGGTGAGCTGGTTGGCGGTCTCCAGCCGGGCCCGCGGGATGAGGTTGGGGACCGCGGCCTCCTTGGCCGGGATCCAGAGCAGGGTGATCGACTCGATGAGGAAGGTGGCGACCGCCGCCCAGGTGACCACGAGGCCGCCGCTGGCGCCGGTGAGGGCGTACAGCGGGATCGACGCGAACAGCACGAAGCGCAGCAGGTCGCAGATGACCATCGTCCAGCGCCGGTCGAACCGGTCGGCCAGGACTCCGGCGATCGGGCCGAGCACCAGCGCCGGCAGCAGCCGTACGGCGATCACGCCACCGAACGCGGCGCCCTTCGCGGTGCTGCCCTGCACCTGGGCGGCCGCGAAGACGGACGTGGCGAGCAGGCCGAGCCAGTCACCGAACGAGGCGGCGCCGAGCACGATCCAGAGCCGGCGGAACGGCCGGATGCGCAGCACGGAACGGATGGCGCTGTAGCCGGAGCGGTCGGTCTGGGGCGTGCCGGCCGGCTTGCCCGCGGCGCTGCCGATCTGCCCCGCGGCGCTGCCGATCGGGGCCGCGGGGTTGCCCGTCCGGTCCGCGGGGCGGCCGGACTCGCCGCCGGACGGCGACACGCCGGGCGACTCGCCGTTGTTCTGGCTTTCGATGGCCGTACCTCCACGTGCCGGCCCATCGCTGGGCATTCCCGGTGGAACACTCTAGACCCGGTGGGCAGCCGTCCCACCCCTGACATTGTCCTGCTCGCCGAGCCTAGGCCGCCGGGGCCACCCGCAACACCCGGGTAGACGCGAGGGGATTTCGCATCGATCGTCGGACGGTTAGCGTGCACACCGTGGCCACCGAACGCGACAAACTTCGCGACCGCCTGGACCGGGCGACCGCCCACCTCGACCCCCCGTACGCCGTGGTCGACCTGACCGCCTTCGACGCCAACGCCATCGCGCTGGCCGGTCGGGCCGACGGCAAGCCGCTCCGGCTCGCCAGCAAGTCCGTACGCAGCCGGGAGCTGATCAGCCGGGCGTTGCGCCGGCCGGGCTGGGCCGGCGTGATGGCCTTCACGCTGCCCGAGGCGATCTTCCTGGTCCGGGCCGGGGTGACCGAGGACGTGCTGGTGGCGTACCCGACGGCCGACCGCGCCGCCCTGGCCGAGCTCGCCGCCGATCCGGCGCTCGCCGCGGCGGTCACGCTGATGGTCGACGGCACCGACCAGCTCGACCTCGTCGACGCCGTACGCGCCCCCGGGCAGCGGCCCGAGCTTCGGGTCTGCCTCGACCTGGACGCCTCCTGGCGGCCGCTCGGCGGGCGGGTGCACGTCGGCGTGCGCCGCTCACCCGTGCACAGCGCCGCGGCGGCCGGCGCGCTCGCCTCCACCATCGCCGGGCGCGCCGGGTTCCGGCTGGTGGGCATCATGGCGTACGAGGCGCAGATCGCCGGTCTCGGCGACGCGCCGCCCGGCAAGGTGGTGCTCGGTGGTGCGATCCGCATCGCCCAGCGGGGCTCGTACCGTGAACTGCTGGCCCGGCGGGCGGCGGTGGTCGCGGCCGTCCGCGACCACGCCGACCTGGAGTTCGTCAACGGCGGCGGCACCGGCAGCGTGGCCGCCACCAGCGCCGATCCCGCGGTCACCGAGGTCACCGCGGGATCGGGCCTGTACGGTCCGACGCTCTTCGACGCGTACCGCGCCTGGCGCCCCACCCCGGCGGCCTACTTCGCCTGCGCGGTGGTCCGCCGGCCCGGCCCCGAGCTGGCCACCGTGCTCGGCGGCGGCTGGATCGCCTCCGGTCAGGCCGGGGCCAGCCGGCTGCCCCGGCCGGTCCTGCCGGCCGGGCTGAGGCTGCTCGGGTCCGAGGGCGCGGGCGAGGTGCAGACCCCGCTCGCCGGCGCGGCGGCCGCCACCCTCCGGGTCGGTGACCGCGTGTGGTTCCGGCACGCCAAGGCCGGCGAGCTGTGCGAGCACGTCAACGAGCTGCACCTGGTCGAGGGGGACGTGGTCGTGGCCACGGTGCCCACCTATCGCGGCGAGGGCCACGCCTTCCTCTGACCCGCGGCGGCGTACCCGTCGACCGGCGCACCTCCGGTCGGCGTCCCCGGCCGGCACCCGCGGCCCGCGCGTCCGGCCGGCGCACCCCGGCCCGCACGTCGTCCGCACCGTGGGCCCGGCCGCACCGGGCCCTTCCGTCGACCGCACCGTCGCCCGGCGCACCCCGGGCGTCCTGCCGCCGCCGTCCCCGCACCCAGGGCGGCGGCCCTGCTCAGCTGGCCTTCGCGGTGTCCGCCGTGGCGTTCACCTGACGGTGCAGGTACTCCCGGATGAGCGCCTTCGCCTCGGCCAGCACGCGCTCGTCGCCCTCCTGCCGCCGGCGGAACGCCAGCTTGATGAGGGCGTCGGCGGTCTCCACGGCGACCTCCAGGTGGAAGCGGAGCTCGGGGACGCCGGTCAGCCCGAAACGCTCGGTGAGCACCCGGGCGAGCTGGTCCGCGATGACCCCGTTGTTGTCCCGCTGCTCGTCGAGCAGGTGCAGGTCGACCACGTCGCCGAAGTGCAGGGTACGGAAGCCCGGGGTGGTGCGGTGCATCGAGATGTACTCGTCGATGGCCGCGTCGACGCCGTCCCACCAGTGGCTCAGGTCGTCCGACGCGAACCGCTCGTCGAGCCGCTGGAGATAGGACTCCATCGTGCGCAGCGTCAACGCCTGGACGATCGCACGCTTGTCGGGAAAGAACTGGTAGACCGACCCGATGGCGACCTCGGCACGTTCGGCGAGCAAGGTCGTGGTCAGACCCTCGTACCCCACCTCGTCAACGAGTTCGGCGCAGGCGTCCAGCATCCGCTGGACACGCGCGACACTTCGACCCTGCACCGGCACCCGGCGCAGCGGCCCGGTCGTGGCGGCTGGTGTGGACACTCAGCGCCACCCCCCTTCAACGGATGAACATATCTGCACGTCACTGTTCGTGACTACCGGTACAACGAACGGGACTCAATTGCGGTATTTACCTCGCACAACGTTCCCTGATATGAAGTCACTTCATATTCATGTCGAGGAGCGTGTATGGCCGGCACCGCACCGCCCGCCGTCCCGTGGTCCAACTGGGCCGGCAACCAGCAGGGCTCCGCAACCACCATCCTGCGCCCCCGATCGACCCCGGAGGTCGCCGAGGCCGTCCGGACCGCCCGGGCGGCCGGCGGCCGGCTCCGGGTGGCCGGCAGCGGGCACTCCTTCACGGCGATCGCCCTCGCCGACGACTCGCGGATGGACCTCGCGCGGCTCGACACCGGGGTACGGGTGGACGCCGAACGACGGCTGGTCACCGTGCCCGCGGGGATGACCCTGCACGCCCTCAACGACCTGCTGGCCGGGCACGGGCTCGCCCTGCCCAACCTCGGCGACATCGACGCCCAGACCGTCGCCGGGGCGATCTCCACCGGCACCCACGGCACCGGAGCGGGGTACGGCTGCCTCGCCACCTTCGTGGCGGCGCTGACCCTCGTCACCGGCACCGGCGAGGTGCTGCACTGCTCGGCCGAGGAACACCCGGACGTCTTCGCCGCCGCCCGGGTCTCGCTCGGGGCGCTCGGCGTGCTGGTCGACGTGACGCTGCGGTGCGTGGACGCGTTCGTGCTGCACGCGCACGAGCGCCCGGCCCCGCTCGACGCCGTGCTGGCCGAACTGCCCGACCTGATCGGGGCCCACGACCACGTCGAGTTCTACTGGTTCCCGTACACGGCGCGGGTGCAGGTCAAGACCAACGACCGGGTGCCCGCCGACGACCGGCCGCTGTCGCGGCTGCGCGGGTGGCTGGACGACGAGTTCCTCGCCAACACCGTCTTCGCGGGGGCCTGCCGGCTCGGTCGGGCCGTGCCGGCGCTCGCGCCCACGATCAGCGCGGTGTCCGCGCGGGCGCTCACCGAACGCCGCTACACCGGCCGCTCCGACACGGTCTTCTGCACGCCACGCCGCGTCCGCTTCGTCGAGATGGAGTACGGCCTGCCGCGCGCCGCGCTCGGCGAGGCGCTCGGCGCGCTCCGGAAGATCGTCGACGGCCTGCCGTTCAAGGTGCTCTTTCCGGTGGAGGTGCGGTTCACCGCGGCCGACGACATCTGGCTGTCGCACGGCTACGGCCGCGACTCGGTCTACCTGGCCGTCCACCAGTACGTCGGCATGCCGTACGAGCCGTACTTCACCGCCTTCGAGCGGGTGGCCGCCGGCCTCGGCGGGCGCCCGCACTGGGGGAAGCTGCACTGGCGGGACGCCGCCTCACTGGCACCGGCCTACCCGCGCTGGGCCGATTTCCTGGCCGTCCGGAACCGCCTGGACCCGGGCCGGGTCTTCACGAACCCCCACCTCACCGGTGTCCTCGGCGCCTGATCCCAACCCCTCGAAATTTAACGCGTTTTATACGCTTCAGAGGTTTCACGATTTCGTGAAATCGGCGTAGCGTCCCGGGTATGACTAGTGCTATCACCGTCTCCGCCCTGGTGAAGACCTTCGGCCGGGCACGGGCACTCGACGGGCTCGACCTGCGGGTCGACGCCGGCGAGGTGCACGGCTTCCTCGGCCCGAACGGCTCCGGGAAGTCCACCACCATCCGCGTCCTGCTCGGGCTGCTGCGAGCGGACTCCGGCTCGGTCGACCTGCTCGGCGGCAACCCCTGGCGGGACGCGGTGGCTCTCCACCGGCGTCTCGCGTACGTCCCGGGTGACGTGAACCTGTGGCCCAACCTGACCGGCGGGGAGGCCATCGACCTCTTCGGCTCGCTCCGGGGCGGCCTCGACCGCCGTCGCCGGGACGAGCTGATCCAGCGCTTCCAGCTCGACCCGTCCAAGCGGGCACGGACGTACTCGAAGGGAAACCGGCAGAAGGTCGCGATCGTCGCCGCCTTCGCCTCCGACGTCGAGCTCTACATCCTCGACGAGCCGACCTCGGGGCTGGACCCGCTCATGGAGGCGGCCTTCCAGGAGTGCGTACGCGAGGTGAAGCGGCAGGGCCGGACGGTGCTGCTCTCCAGCCACATCTTCTCGGAGGTCGAGGCGCTCTGCGACCGGGTCAGCATCATCCGCCAGGGCCGGACGGTGGAGAGCGGCACCCTCGCCGAACTGCGCCACCTGACCCGCACCTCGGTCTCGGTCGAGACCACGCTCCCCGTCACCGGGCTCGCGGACCTGACCGGCGTGCACGACGTCGACGTGGCGGGCACCCACGCGACCTTCGCCGTGGACACCGCCGAGCTGAACCGCGCGCTGGCGTACCTCACCCAGTTCGACGTGCGCGCGCTCTCCAGCGCCCCGCCGTCGCTGGAAGAGATCTTCCTTCGCCACTACGGCGACGAGCTGGCGGGAGTGGCGTCATGAGCGACGCCTTCACCGGCACCGGCCGGCTCGCCCGTCTCGCGCTGCGACGTGACCGGGTGCAGCTCCCGGTCTGGATCCTCAGCACCGTCGTGCTCGGCGCCTTCGCCCGCTCGGCGCTCGACAAGCAGTACCCGACGGAGACCGACCGGCTCGCGGTCCTGCGTGTCGCCGTCGACACGCCCGCGGTGCTGATGTTCCGGGCCGCGCCCACCGGCACCAGCAGCGGCGAGATGACGGCGTTCGGGATCCTGGCGTTCCTCGCGATGCTCGCCGGTTTCATGAGCACGCTCGCCGTCATCCGGCACACGCGGCAGAACGAGGAGACCGGCCGCGCCGAGATGGTCGGCGCGACCGCCGTGGGCCGGCACGCCAGCCTGACGGCCGCCCTCGTCGTCGTGGTCGGCGCCAATCTGGTGCTCGGCGTCCTGGTCGGGTTCGCCCTTCTCGGCTACGGCGAACCCGCCGCGGGCTCCTTCGCGGCCGGCGCGGGCGTCGGCGCCGCCGGGGTCGCCTTCGCGGCGATCGCGGCCGTCGCCGCCCAGCTCACCCAGAGCGCGCGCGCCGCCAACGGGATCGCCGCCACCGCCGTCGGCGCCGGCTACCTGATCCGTGGCCTCGCCGACGCGTTCGGCGACGTCCACCCGGACGGCTACACGATGACCAGCGCCTGGCCCTCCTGGCTCTCGCCGATCGGCTGGACCATGCAGATGCGGCCCTTCGCCGCGGACGGCAACCGGTGGTGGGTCCTCGCGCTCCCCGTCGCGCTCCTCGTCGTCGCGGTGACGGCAGCCTTCGCCCTGGCCGGGCAGCGCGACGTCGGGATGGGCCTGCTGGCGGACCGCCCTGGCCCGAGCCGAGCGTCCTCGGCGCTGCTCGGCCCGCTCGGTCTGGCCTGGCGGCTGCAACGCGGCACGGTGCTCGGCTGGGCGGTCGCCATCGGTGTGTTCGGCCTCATCCTCGGCTCGATGGCCAACGCGGTCGACGACCTGGTGGCCGAGAACAGCGGCGTCACGGGCACGCTCAACGACCTCGCCGGCGGCGGCGGGCACGCCCTCATGGACACGTTCTTCGGCGCGATGATGGCGACCATCGGCGCGATGGTGGCCGGCTACCTGGTGCAGGCGCTCATGCGGCCGCGCGCCGAGGAGGCGGGCACCCGCGCCGAGGCGGTGCTGGCCACCGCGACCGGCCGACTGACCTGGCTCGGCAGCCACGTGGCGGTCGCCACCGCCGGCGCCGTGGGGATGCTCGGCCTCGCCGCGGTCTCGATGGCGCTCGTGTACGGGCTGAGCGTCCACGATCTCGGCGGCCAGCTCGCGCACCTGGCCGGAACGGCGTACCTGCAACTGCCGGCCGTGCTGGTCCTGGCCGGGCTCGCCGTGGCGCTCTTCGGGCTCGTGCCGCGGTTCGCCGTGGGGCTGACCTGGTTCGGCTTCGCCCTGAGCTTCGTGCTCGGCCCGTACGGGGCGCTGCTCGGCGTGCCCGAGGCCGTGCGCGACGTCTCGCCCTTCAGCCACATCCCGGCGGTTCCGGCCGACGCCACGGGAACGCCGCTCGTGGTCATGTCCGGCGTCGCCCTCGCGCTCGGCGTGGCGGGCCTGGCCCTGTTCCGCCGACGTAACCTCGCCCCGTGACGCTAGGGGCGATCCCCACTCGCGGCGCGACCGGCTCTCCGCCGGCCGCGCCGCTGGTCGTCCGGCCGGGCGCCGGGCGTGGGGTCCCGGGAGCGCCACCGGGCACGACCACCGGAAACTAGGGAAAGATAGGCAGATGCAACGCGCAGGCCACCGCGACGAGGAAGCCGTACGGCGCTTCGTCGAGCACTTCGCTCTCACCTTCAGCGACATGGGGGTCCCCCGGATGCCTGCGCGGGTGCTCGCGGCGCTGATGGTCGCCGACGAACCCGGGCTCACCGCGGCGCAGATCAGCGAGTGGCTCGGGGTCAGCCCGGCCGCCGTCTCCGGGGCGGTGCGCTACCTGATCCACGTCGGCATGGCGGTACGCGAGCCGGCTCCCGGCTCCCGCCGGGACCTCTACAAGGCGGCCGAGTCCAGCACGTACACCTCGATGATCCGCAGCGGGATCTACAAGCGGTTCGCCGACATCGTGGACGAGGGTGTAATGGCGGTCGGCGACGAGACGTCACCGGCCGGCGCGCGCCTCGCCGAGATGCGGGACTTCTTCCTCTTCGTCCAGGACGAGATGAGCGCCGCCGCCGACCGGTGGGAGGGCATGCGCGCCGAGCGGCAGCGGCAGCAGCCGGAGGGCTGAGCCGCCGGCCGGGCGGGGAGCGCCGGCCGGACGGCGCCGACCGCCGCGCCCCGCTCGACGGGCTACTCCGTGGCGGACGTGGCCTTACGGGGGGCGGCCTTCTTCGCGGGCGTGGCCTTGGCCGTCGTGGCCTTCTTGGCAGCCGTCGACTTGGTCGCCGCCGCCGTCTTCTTCGCGGCCGTCGACTTGGCGGCCGTGGACTTCGCGGCCGTCTTCTTCGCCGGGGCGGCCTTCTTCGTGGCCTTCTTGCGCGGCGCCGGCCCCTTCGCCCGCTTCTCGGCGAGCATCTCGGAGGCCTCCTCGATGCTCAGCGCCTCCGGGGTCTGGCCTCGCCGCAGCGACGCGTTGGTCTCCCCGTCCGTCACGTACGGACCGAACCGCCCGTCCTTGATCACCAGCGGCTTCTCGGTCACCGGGTCGACGCCCAGCTCCCGCAGCGGCGGTGCGGCCGCCCGCCGCTGGCGGGTCTTCGGGGCCGCCAGCAGGGCCAGCGCCTCGTCCAGCGTGACGGTGAACATCTTGTCTTCCGAGTCCAGCGAGCGGAACTCGTCACCGCGCTTGACGTACGGGCCGTAGCGGCCGTTGTTGGCGAACACCTCGACCCCGTCCGGGGCCACGCCCACGAGCCGGGGCAGGGTGAGCAGCTGCAACGCCTGCTCGAGGGTGAGGCTGTCCGGCGTCTGCGAGCGCAGCAGCGACGACTTACGCTCGCCGCTCGACACGTACGGGCCGAAGCGGCCGGACTTGAGCAGGATCGGCTCGCCGGTGGCCGGGTCATCGCCGAGCTTGCGCTCGCCACCGCCGCCGAGGAACAGCTCGTGCACCTTCTCCGGGGTCAGCTCGTCGGGCGCCAGCCCCTCGGGGATCGGTGCCCGGTCGCCCTGCGCGGCGCCCTCCTCGCCCTCGCCGGACGGCGCGGGCTGCTCGCCCGGCAGCGCCCGCTGCAGGTACGGGCCGTAGCGGCCCACCCGGACCACGACCTCGCGGCCGTCGTCGTCGGTGAAGAGCGGGATCGAGTTGACGCTGCGCGCGTCGATCTCGCTGAGGTTCTCGGTGACCAGCTTCTTGAGCCCGCCGGCGTGCGCGATGGCCTGGTCGCCGGTGCCGTTGGCGCTGCCGAAGTAGAAGGAGGTGAGGAAGTCGACGGCCGCGTGGTCGCCGCCGGCGATCTCGTCCAGCTCGTTCTCCATGCTGGCCGTGAAGTCGTAGTCGATGAGGCGCGGGTAGTGCCGCTCCATGAGCCCGATCACCGCGAACGCGAGGAAGGTCGGGATCATGGCCTGGCCGCGCTTGTTGACGTACCCGCGGTCCTGGATCGTCTGCATGATCGACGCGTACGTCGACGGGCGGCCGATGCCCAGCTCCTCCAGCGCCTTGACGAGCGACGCCTCCGTGTACCGGGCGGGCGGCTGGGTGTGGTGCCCCTGCGCGGCCAGCTCCTCGGCCGTCAGCGGCTGGTCCTTCACGAGGGTGGGCAGGCGGCGCTCGGCGTCCTCGGCCTCGGCGTTCTCGTCGTCGCTGGACTCGACGTACGCCCTCAGGAAGCCGGGATCGGTGATCGTCTTGCCGGTGGCCCCGAAGTCGACCTCCTCCCCGGTGCTGGAGAGCGCGCGGATGCGCACCGAGACGCTGGAGCCGACCGCGTCGGTCATCTGCGAGGCGATGGTGCGCCGCCAGATCAGCTCGTAGAGCTTGAACTCCTCGGCCGACAGCTCCTTGGCCACGTCGCCGGGGGTGCGGAAGTTGTCGCCCGCCGGGCGGATCGCCTCGTGCGCCTCCTGCGCGTTCTTCACCTTGCCCGTGTAGCGGCGCGGCTCCGGCGGGACGCTGCGCTCGCCGTACAGCTCGACGATCTGGCGGCGGGCCGCCGCGATGGCGGTCTCCGACAGGTTCACCGAGTCGGTACGCATATAGGTGATGTAGCCGTTCTCGTAGAGCCGCTGCGCCGTGCGCATCGTCTGCTGCGACGAGAACCGCAGCTTGCGGGCCGCCTCCTGCTGGAGGGTGGAGGTGATGAACGGCGCGTACGGGCGCCGGCGGTAGGGCTTCTCCTCGACCCGGGTGACGGTGAACGGCCGCCCCTCGAGGCGGGCGGCGAGCCCCCGGGCCCCGCTCTCGTCGAGGTGGACCACCCCGGCGCCCGGCCGGACGCGACCGGTGGTCGGCTCGAAGTCCTTGCCCGTGGCGATCCGGTCGCCGTTCAGGGCGACGAGCGTGGCGTGGAAGGTGCGCGGCCCCTCGCCGGCGTTCCCCACGGCCAGCGTGGCGAGGATGTCCCAGTACTCCGCGGTGCGGAAGGCCATCCGCTGCCGCTCCCGCTCCACGACGATCCGGGTGGCCACGGACTGGACCCGGCCCGCCGAGAGCTTCGGCATGACCTTCTTCCACAGCACGGGCGAGACCTCGTAGCCGTAGAGCCGGTCGAGGATGCGTCGGGCCTCTTGGGCGTCGACCAGGTCGCGGTCGATCTCGCGGGGGTTGGCCACCGCCGCCTGGATGGCCGGCTTGGTGATCTCGTGGAAGACCATCCGCTTGACCGGCACCTTGGGCTTGAGCGTCTCCACGAGGTGCCAGGCGATCGCCTCGCCCTCGCGGTCCTCGTCCGTCGCCAGGAAGATCTCGTCGACCTCCTTGGCCAGCTTGGTCAGCTTGCTGATCTGCTGCCGGCGGTCGGCGGAGACCACGTAGAGGGCGTGGAAGCCGTTGTCGACGTCCACCCCGAGCCGCGCCCACGGCTCACCCTTGTACTTGGCCGGCACATCGGCGGCGTTGCGCGGGAGGTCCCGGACGTGGCCGAAGCTCGCCTCCACGACGTACCCCGGGCCGAGGTAGCCCGAGATCGTCTTGGCCTTCGCCGGTGACTCGACGATGACCAGACGGGTGGTTCCCGCGTTGCTCGGCACGTCTCTCCCTGACCTCACTCCTGCTCGCGACCGGCTCGGCCCGTTTCGGGCGATGATCGACCCGCCCGGACCCGGGCGGCCCGGATGTCCAACGTAACGCGCCGTCCGCGTTTCGGGTTTCGCGGGCGGCAAACCACCCCGGCAGTGGGTGGATCTGCCGGTCGGCGCCACCGTACACCGTGGGTAGGGCCCGTAGCGGGCCACTGTGATGATGGCGGACCCACGGCCGAGGCCCCGACTGCCCTTTTTCTGCCGGTATAGTCCCCGCGGTTGTCCGCCACCGGACAGCGGCCGGGTGACCCCGGGCGACGGCGTCAGGGCCGCTCGGGCCAGGCCGACGCCGGGGCGGCGGGCGGACGGTCTCCCACCAGCTCCGCGAGGCGGCGCAGCCGCCGCCGCCCGCTGATCAGGTACGCGGGCCCGCCGGCCGGCGGGTCGAGCAGCTCGCCGGCGACGCCGACGGCCGCGAGCGCGGCGCCGACCGGCTCCCAGCACCCCTCGTCCGCCACGCCCAGCCGAAGCAGGAACCCGGGCGGTTCGGCCGCCCCGGCCGCCGCGAGCCACAACCGCAGCCGCCGGCCGTTGAGGTGGAACCCGGCCGGGGGCCGCTTTTCCGCCCCGCGCAGCCACGCCGCCGCGAGCGGCTTCAAGGTCCGGGCGTACGACGTGCGCACCGCGTGCCGCTCGTCCTCGGTCGGCTCCCAGCTCGCCGCGAGCCCCCGCTGGGCCAGCTCGGCCACCAGGACGTGCACCCGCCAGGCGGCGTCCACCACGACCGAGATCCGGGCCGTACCGCCCATCCGGACCACCTCGCCCGGACCGGCGAGCAGCCCGGCGAGGTCGGCCAGCGTCGGCTCGGCCGTCTCCGCGCCGAAGAAGACCAGTTGCCGGCCGGCCTCGTCGGCGGCTTCGGGCGGGGCCGGCCCGCCGCCCGGGCTCGCGGGATCGCCCGCGGAGTTACCGCCGGCTCCCGGCCGGGTCGACACGCGGCGGCCCGCCGCGGTCGACGGGGCCGGGTCGGGCACCGGAAAGAGCGCCGGAAGCGTCTGCTCTCCCGGCGGCTCGCCGAGCCCGTTCAGCGGCACTCGGGCACCTCGTCGAAGGCGCGTTTCAGCTCCTCGGAGTTGAGCCGGCCGGTGTCGAGCGCGCTGGCGTCGTACTCCTTGTTCAGCGTGTCCACGGCGGCGCGGACCCCGTCGTAGAAGGCGGTGGCCTCGCCGGTGTCCAACCCCTCGATGGTGTCGCGGGCCCGGCCGTACGCGTCCCGCATCTTCTCCAGCGAGGTGCGGAAGCCGGAGGAGATCTCCTCGCCGTGGTCGGTCTCCGGGACGCCGGCCTCCGCCACCTTGCGCCGGGCCGTCTCGCTGGCCTCCTCGGCGCCGCCGAAGAGGCGCACCAGGTTCTCCTTGGCCTGCGCCGGAGTCGTCCGCGCGGTCATCTGCTGGTCGGTGCTGCTGGTCAACCTGCTGATCTCCGTACGCCAGGGTGCGAGCGCCGCGCACACCGAGGCCGCCCACGCCCGCGGGCTGGGACCGCCGCAGGCGCTCAGGACCAGGACGAGCGTGGCCAGGACCACCGTGAGCTTTCCGGCGGCAGTCGCCCGGCACGTACGCATGCGTTGCAGCGTACGGCCTCCGCGGAACGCTGGCACCGCTCAGGTTTGCCGACGGCGGGGCCCCGGCCGGCGACGGACGCCGACCGGGGCCCCGGTGCGGTACGGGTCAGGCCGGCACGGTCTCCGGCCGCTGGTCGGCGCTGCCCGAACCGGTGCCGTCGCCGGCGCCCGAGTCGGACATCGCCACACCCTTGCGCTTGCTGAACAGCACCGCCACGACGACGACCAGCGCCGCCACCAGCGCGATGGTGATCCGCAGCCCGGTGTTCTTGTCGCTGCCGATGCTCCAGGCCACCACGGCCGGCGCGATCAGGAGCGAGACCAGGTTCATTACCTTGATCAGCGGGTTGATCGCCGGGCCGGCCGTGTCCTTGAACGGGTCGCCCACGGTGTCGCCGATGACGGTCGCCGCGTGCGCCTCGGAGCCCTTGCCGCCGTACGCGCCGTCCTCGACCAGCTTCTTCGCGTTGTCCCAGGCGCCGCCCGAGTTCGCGAGGAAGACGGCCATCAGCGTGCCGGCGCCGATCGCACCGGCCAGGTACGCGGCGAGCGCGCCCGGGCCGAGGCCGAAGCCGACCGCGATCGGGGCCATGATGGCCAGCAGGCCCGGGGTCATGAGCTCGCGCTGGGCGTCCCGGGTGCAGATGTCGACGACCTTGCCGTACTCCGGCCGCTGCGTGCGGTCCATGATGCCGGGCAGCTCACGGAACTGCCGGCGGACCTCCATGACGACCGCGCCCGCCGAGCGGGACACCGCGTTGATGGCCAGCCCCGAGAAGAGGAAGACCACCGCCGCGCCGACGATCAGGCCGACGAGGTTCCGCGGGTTCGCCACGTTCAGCGAGTTGAGGATCTCGGCGCCGACGTCGCTCACCCCGGCGTCCGCGTACGCGGTGCGCAGCGTGTCGGTGTACGAGCCGAACAGCGCGGTCGCCGCGAGCACCGCCGTGGCGATCGCGATGCCCTTGGTGATCGCCTTGGTGGTGTTGCCCACGGCGTCCAGCTCGGTCAGCGTCCGCGCGCCGTGCTCGTCGATGTCGCCGGACATCTCGGCCACACCCTGGGCGTTGTCGGAGATCGGGCCGAACGTGTCCATGGCCACGATCACGCCGACCGTCGTGAGCAGGCCGGTCCCGGCCAGCGCCACGGCGAAGAGCGACAGGGTGATCGAGCTGCCACCGAGCAGGAACGCGCCGAACACGCCGGCGCCGATCAGCAGCGCCGAGTAGACGGCCGACTCCAGGCCGATGCTGATGCCGGCGAGGATGACGGTGGCCGGCCCGGTCTGCGAGCTCTTGCCGATGTCCTGCACCGGGCGCCGGTTCGTCTCGGTGAAGTACCCGGTCAGCGCCTGGATGGCGGCGGCCAGCACGATGCCGATGACGACCGCGCCGATGGCCACGACCCGCGGGTTCTCGCTCACGTCGGTCAGGCCGCCCTCCAGCTCGGCGAAGCTCGCCGGCAGGTACGCGTACGTGGCGACGGCCACCAGGACGGCGGAGAGCAGCGCGGAGATGTAGAAGGCGCGGTTGATGGCGGTCAGGCCGGAGCGGTCCGAGGCGCGCAGCCGGGTGATGAAGACGCCGATGATCGCGACGAGCACACCGATCGTGGAGATGATCAGCGGGAAGACCAGGCCCTCCTCGCCGAAGGCGGCGCGGCCGAGGATCAGCGCCGCGACCAGCGTCACCGCGTACGACTCGAAGAGGTCGGCGGCCATGCCGGCGCAGTCGCCCACGTTGTCGCCCACGTTGTCGGCGATCGTGGCGGCGTTGCGCGGGTCGTCCTCGGGGATCCCCTGCTCGACCTTGCCGACCAGGTCGGCGCCGACGTCGGCGGCCTTGGTGAAGATGCCGCCGCCGACCCGCATGAACATGGCGAGCAGCGCGGCGCCGAAGCCGAAGCCCTCCAGCACCGTCGGGGCGTCGCCGCGGAAGATGACGACGACGAGCGCGGCGCCGAGGAGGCCGAGGCCCACGGTGAGGAAGCCGACGACGCCACCGGTGCGGAAGGCGATCCTCATGGCCGACTCCCGGCCGCCCTCCCGCTCCCGCGCGGCGGCCGCCACCCGCAGGTTGGCCCGGGTGGCCAGCCACATGCCGGCGCCACCGATGAACGCGCTGAACAGCGCGCCGACCACGAAGAAGGCCGACCGGCCGATCTTCACGGCGGTCTCGCTGCCGTCGGTGTCATGCACCGGCAGCAGGAAGAGCAGTACCACGGCGATGACGACGAAGATCGCCAGGGTGCGGAACTGCCGGAGCAGGTAGGCCGAGGCGCCCTCCTGGACCGCCCCGGAGATCTCCTGCATGGTCGCGGTGCCCTTGCCGGCCGCCAGGACCGCCCTCGTGAGGGCGGCGGCGAAGACGAGCGCCACCAGCGCGATGACCGCGGCGATGACGACGTACGTGACATTGGCTCCGGTAAGGGAAAGCCCGCCGCCCTCGGCGGCCAAGGTCTCGGACATCTGTGTCCTCCTGTACCGAACACGCGCCCGGCCGGTGGAGACGCACCGGCCGGCGCCTGGATGCGGACTCGCAAGCGCCCGCCCAGCCCACCCCAGCGGACCAGCGATGAACACCCGTTCCCGCTGGCTGCGGGATGGATCACTTGCTGACAACCCGGGTACTGTAGCCCTCCGCAGTGTTCGAGGTCACACCGAGGGTGCACCCCGTCTCGATGATCTTCGTCGCTGTGTTATGAACCGAAATCTGATATAGGGCCGGGTCCATGTCGAACAGGCCGCGTCCCAGCGGGAACGCGGCCTGTGTGGAGGGTGCGGGGTCAGCGGCCGACCGGCCACACCATCCGCACCTCGGTGCCGATGCCCTCGTCGACCGGGCGCACCTGGAGGTCCTCGACGAAGCCGGCGAGCAGGGCGAAACCCACACCGGTGGTGAGCGCCTCGTCGGTGAGCGACTCGTCGGCCAGTTCGTCCGGCGGCAGCGCGGCGAGGCCGATGCCCGCCTCGATGGGCGCGCGGTCGACGACCCGGACGGCGTACTGCCCCGAGTCGGACATCTCCACGAGCACCGGGTCGTGCAACCCGTACTGGCGGTGCAGGGCGACCGCCCGGGTGCACGCCTCGCCGATGGCCAGCCGCACCTCGTCGAGCAGGTCCTCCCGGACGCCGGCGCGCCGCGCGACCGCGACGCCGACCAGCCGCGCCGTGCGCACGTGCACGGGGGCCGGGGAGAAGGAGAGCCGGACCGTGGCCATCATGCGCCGGCGCCGGTCGAGTCGGCGCCCACCGCCGCGTCGACCGTGGGGTGCAGCGGGAAGACCTGGTCGAGCGCCGTGATCCGGAAGATCTTGAGCAGCGGCTCCTTGTCGCAGACCAGCGCGAACGAGCCACCCGCCGAGCGGAGCCGCTTCAGCGCGCCGACCAGCACGCCCAGGCCGGTGGAGTCGAGGAAGTCCACCCGGCCGAGGTCGACCACCACGTGCCGAGCCCCGCCGTCGATCAACTCGAGGAGCCGTTCCCGCAGACGGGGGGCGGTGTAGACGTCCACCTCACCGCCGACCTCGAGCACCGTGTGCTCCCCCACGGTGCGCGTCGCCAGCGACAGCTCCATCGGTCCTCCTCGCAAGAGCCGTAAACTCTCCTGGGCATCTAACCACTACCGCCGGGAGACGCCGAGGTCACCGGCGAAGCCTCCCCCATACCCCAGGCCCCGGCTTTTCATCTCCGAACACCAGTGCGAGAGTGCAGGACGTGACTGACGACGGCGTGAACTCGGCGCGCCTGGCGCCGCGCGCCCCGGAGCCGTCGTCCGCCGTCGCCGTGTCCGCCGGCCCCGGACGCCCGCCGGCCGACCTGCTGGGCCGGCTGCGCGCCCGCGCCGACGCCGACCCGGTCACCCACGTCGAGCGGGTGCCGGCCCGCGCGGGAGTGCCGGCGCCCTGGCCGCAGTGGGCCCCCGAGGAGCTGCGGGCGGCGTTCGCGCGGCGTGGCGTGGCCGCCCCGTGGCGGCACCAGGCCGAGGCGGCCAGCCTGGCGTACGACGGCCAGCACGTCGTCGTGGCCACCGGCACCGCGTCCGGCAAGTCCCTCGCGTACCAGCTTCCGGCGCTCGCGACCCTGCTCACCGACCCCCGGGCCACCGTGCTCTACCTGGCGCCCACCAAGGCGCTCGCCGCCGACCAGTTACGCGCCGTCGCCGAGCTGGACCTCGAGGGGGTCCGCCCCGCCACCTACGACGGGGACACCCCACGCGCCGAGCGGGAGTGGATCCGCCGGCACTCCCGGTTCGTGCTCACCAACCCCGACATGCTCCACCACGGCATCCTGCCCGGACACGCCCAGTGGTCGGGCTTCCTGCGCCGGCTCGCGTACGTCGTCGTCGACGAGGTTCACACCTACCGCGGGGTGTTCGGCTCCCACGTGGCGCACGTGCTGCGCCGCCTGCGCCGGCAGTGCGCCCGCTACGGCCGTACGCCCGTCTTCGTGCTGGCATCCGCCACCTCCGGCGACCCGGCGGCGGCCGCCGGGCGGCTCACCGGCCTGCCGGTGGCCGCCGTGACCGAGGACACGTCCCCGCGCGGCGGGGTGACGTTCGCGCTGTGGGAGCCCCCGCTGCTGCCCTCGGCCGACACGTCGTCCGACGCCGCCGACCTCGCGCCGGTCCGCCGGTCGGCCCTGCGCGAGACCGCCGACCTGCTGGCCGACACGGTGGCCGCGGGCGTACGCACCCTGGCGTTCGTCCGGTCCCGCCGGGGCGCCGAGGTGGTGGCGGCGAATGCCCGGCGGGCACTCGACGAGGCGGTGCCCGGGCTGGGCGAACGGGTGGCCGCGTACCGCGCCGGCTACCTGCGCGAGGAACGGCGGGAGCTTGAACGCGCGCTGCTGCACGGCGACCTGCTCGGCCTCGCCTCGACCAACGCGCTGGAGCTGGGTGTCGACCTCGTGGGCCTCGACGCCGTGCTGATCTGCGGCTACCCCGGCACCCGGGCGTCGCTCTGGCAGCAGGCCGGCCGGGCCGGGCGCTCCGGCCAGGAGGCCCTCGCCGTCCTCGTGGCCCGGGACGACCCGCTGGACACCTACCTCGTGCACCACCCGGAGGCGGTCTTCGGGCGGCCCGTCGAGGCGACCGTGCTCGACCCGGCCAACCCGTACGTGCTCGCGCCGCAGCTCGCCTGCGCCGCCGTCGAAGCGCCGCTCACCCCGGCCGACCTGGAACTCTTCGGCGACGGGTCCAAGGAGGCGGTCGAGGAACTGGTGGCCGCCGGCGCCCTCCGGCAGCGGCCGACCGGCTGGTACTGGCGGCACCGGGAACGCCCCGAGGTGGACCTGCGGGGCGAGGGTGGCGCGCCGGTCTGCGTGGTGGAGGCGGCCACCGGCCGGCTGCTCGGCACCGTCGACGGCGGCTCGTCGCACTTCCTGCTGCACCCCGGCGCCGTCTACCTGCACCAGGGCGTCTCGTACGTGGTGGACGACCTGGACCTGGCCGACGGGTGCGCGCTGGTGCACGCCGAGGAGCCGGACTGGTCCACCCACGCGCGAGACGTCACCAACGTGTCGGTGGTGTCGGTGCGCTCGTACGTCGACGCCGGGCCGGTCGGGATGTTCCTCGGCGAGGTGGACGTCACCAGCCAGGTTGTCTCGTACCAGCGGCGGCGGATCGCCACCGGCGAGGTCATCGACACCCGGCCGCTGGACCTGCCGGCCCGCGAACTGCGGACGGTGGCCGTGTGGTTCACGCTGTCCCCCGAGTCGCTGGCCGGTGCCGGGGTGGAGGCGGCGGACGTGCCGGGCGGGCTGCACGCGGCCGAGCACGCGGCCATCGGGCTGCTGCCGCTCATCGCCACCTGCGACCGGTGGGACATCGGCGGGCTCTCCACCGCCCTGCACCCGGACACCGAGGCGCCCACCGTGTTCGTCTACGACGGCCACCCGGGCGGGGCCGGCTTCGCCGAGCGCGCGTACGGCACGGCGCCGACGTGGCTGCGGGCCACCCGGGACGCGATCGCCGAGTGCGGCTGCGAGACCGGCTGCCCGTCCTGCGTGCAGTCCCCGAAGTGCGGCAACGGCAACAACCCGCTGTCGAAGGCGGACGCGATCCGGGCTCTCGACGTGGTGCTGGCGAACCTGCCCGCCTGAGGTCGCCGACCGTTCCGGCCGTTCCGGACGGGGTGGGCGGTGGCGGTGGCGCTGGCGCTCGCCTCAAGATCCGCGCAACATCCCGGAAAGTGCTGCCTCCCGCGCCCGGGAGACAGCAACTTCCCGGAAACAGCGCGGATCTTGCGCGGCGGGCCGGGCGGGCGGACGGCATCCGATGTGTTGTGCAACACTCCGGCGCGCACCCATCCTGAGGAGAACACATGCAGCTCGACACCTTGCAGGCCCAGCAGCGATTCCACATCCGCCAGCGGATCCGGATGATGGTCAACCAGTACGAGGTCCACTCCGTGGCGCCGGACGGCTCCGAGGGCGAACTGCTGGCGTTCGCCCAGCAGAAGCGGCTCGCCTTCAAGGAGCAGGTCACCATCTACACGGACGACTCGAAGCAGCAGCCGCTGCTCGGCTTCAAGGCCCGCCAGCGCCTCGACCTCGGCGCCACGTACGACGTGACCGACGCCGCCGGCAACCCGATCGGCCTGTTCCGCAAGGACTTCGCGCAGTCGCTGCTGCGGTCCACCTGGCACGTGGAGCAGAACGGCCTGCCGCAGGTCACCGGTCAGGAGCGCAGCCTCCCCGTGGCCCTGCTGCGCCGCTTCGTCGACTCCCTCTCCTGGCTGCCGTACCACTTCGACTTCACGGCCGGCGGCCAGCCGGTGTTCTCGGTCGTCAAGAAGTGGGGCCTGCGCGACCGCTACGTGGTGGAGATCCAGCACCCGCAGATCGACCGCCGGCTCGTCATCGCAATGGCCGTCGGGCTCGACGCCCTCCAGGCCCGCTGACCCACCGCCCGGGACGCCGACCACCGGCCGGCGTCCCGGACCGTGCCGACCTCGGCACACGCCGCACGCCCGGTCGGCGCCGGGGCCCGGGGCAGGCAAGTCCCCATCCCGGACCGTGCCGACCACGGCACACGCCGCACGCCCGGCCGGCGCCGGGGCCCGGGGCAGGCAAGTCCCCATCCCGGACCGTGCCGACCTCGGCACGCGCCGCACGCCAGGCCGGCGCCGGGGGCCCGGGGCAGGCGAGTCCCGAGTGGTCGTGTGCGTATCTCCACCGCCCGGCGCCGGATCCCGAACCCGCGTCGCACCCGTCCCTCAACCACGCACCGGCCCGGCGCGGGCGGTGGCGCTGGCGGCGCGGGTCAGGCCCGGAAGCGGAGTGACCGTCACCTCCGCCGTCACGAGCACGTCGAGTCCGTCGAGCCGGCAGGCCAGCGCCCGCCCGCCGTTGTGGCGGACGAACTCCGCCGCCGCGGCGCAGGCGGCCTCGACGCCCTGCGGCGCGCGTCCCGCGCCGGCGAGCGCGCCGAAATCCGCGGCCACCAGGGCCTGCTGCCGGGCCGTCCGCGCGGCGCCCAGGCCGGCGCCGAGGACCCCGACCACCACGAAGACCAGCCCCACGGCGAGCAGACAGAGGTGGCGCCACCGCGGTCAGCGCGGCCCTGCGTTGCGCCGCCGTGGACGGCCGACGGCCAGTTCCGGAACAGTGGAGGACGCTCGGGCCGGCTTCGGGGCGCAGGCCGGCGGGGGCCGCCGCGATCGCGTCCGCGCGGTGGGCAACGGCTCATCGCGGACCCAGCGGCGCGGCGGACCCGATCGCGGGCACAGCCGAGCCAGGCCCGACCGCAGGCACAGCCGAGTCAGGCCCGACCCCGGGCACAGCGGAACCAGGCCCGACCGCGGGCACAGCGAAGCCGCGCTCGACCGCAGGCACAGCGGAACCAGGCCCGACCGCAGGCACAGCGGCGCCGGGCTCGATGGCGGCGACGGCGGTCGCCAGCACGGTGATCCGGGGCAGTCGCGCGCCGAGAGCTCGGACCGGTGCGCGGACCGTCACCTCCACCTGCTCGTCGCCGGTCGAGATGCTGACCTCCGCTCCGGGTGGGGCCACGCGGGCGGCGGCGGACACCCCTTCCTCACCCCGAGAGGCGGCGAGCGCCGCCTCCCGGGCCGCGTGCAGGCAACCCGCCGGGGTCGTCACCGCGTTGACCGCGGTCAGCCCGGCGAGTAAGAGCAGCAGCAGCGCCGGCAGGCCGGCCGCCAACTCGGCGGTGAACGAGCCCCGGTCGCGGCCGGCCAGCCGGCGCCGGATCACTTGAGCGCCCGGTCGATGACGGCGGTCAGCGCGGACTGGACGTTGCCGGACGTCAGGACCTTCAGCAGGATGCCCGCGAAGGCGACCGCCGCGAGTGTGCCGACGGCGTACTCCGCGGTGTTCATCCCAGCGTCCCCGCGCAGGCGGGCGCGAAGCTTGCGCACGATGTCGTACCCCTTCCTCGATGGTTGTTCACAGCACGTCGCTCCAGGACGGCGACGATCACCGGCACCAGGCCGGCGAGAATGAAGGCCGGCAGGAAGCAGAGCCCCAACGGCAGGACGATGAGGACACCCGCCCGGCGGGCCGACGCCTCGGCGGCCGTGGCGCGGTCGGCCCGCAGGTCGTCGGCGAGCCGGGTGAGCGCCCCGGCCAGCGCCGCCCCGCTGTTCGACGACCGGTACGCGGCAGCGGCCAGCCGCTCCGCGCCCGGCACCCCGTCGAGCGCCGACCAGGCCTCCTCGGGGCCGCCCCCGAGCAGCAGCGTGCGACCGACCCGCCCGAGCCGGACGGCGAGCGGACCGTCGAGCGCGTCGGCCACCGCGAGCACCGACCGGTCCACGGGCGCGCCCGCCCGCAGAGCCGCGGCCAGCAGGTCGGCGGCGAGCGGCAGGTCGGCCGCCTCCCGAAGGCGGCGCGCACGGACGGCCGGTGGTTCGAGCCGCCGGAGCAGCCGGTCGAGGAGCAGCGCCGTGGGCACCGCGCCGAGCGGGCCGAGCCATCCACCCGCCACGACGGCCACCGCCACGCCACCCAGCGCCGCCGCGAAACGGATCGCGTCGGGCCGGCCGAGCCAGCCGGGCCCTGCCTTCGCGACCCGGCCCGGTGGGCCGCCCGGAACGGGTGGTCGATCCCGAGCGTCGGCCGCGACCCGGCCCTGCCCCCACCGGCCGCCGGCACCGAGCGCGTGCAGCCGACGCGACGGCCGGCGTGCGGTCACCACGGCGAGGAGTGCCGCCGCGACCAGGAGGCCGGCGGCCAGCGCGGCGGGGTACATCAGGCGACCCGCCCGGGTGCGGCGCTGAGCCGTTCGGCCCAGAGCAGCCCCATCATCTGCAGGGCAACGGCGAGCACGGCGCACACCCCGCCGACCGGGGTGTGCAGGAGCACGCGTACCGGGTCGACGCCGATGCCGTAGCCGAGCCCGATGCCGCCGAGCGGCAGCGCCCCGAGCAGCCACGCGGTGGCCCGCGCCCCCGCGGCCTGCGCCGTCGCCGCAGCCAGCCCCCGATCGGACGCCCGGGCATCGGCCTCGATGCGCTCGACCAGGTCGGCCAGGGGCGCTCCGGTGCGATGGGCGAGGCGTACGGCCGCCGCCACGAGGCGGTCGAGCCGGTCCTCGTCACCGTCGTCGGCTGCCAGGGCTGGCACCGGCAGCCCGGCCCGGAGATCGGCCGCGAACCCGCAGAGCTGGTCGAGCCGACGCCGCCGCGCCTGCTCGGCTCGCCGTGTCACCCGCCACCGGATCGCCGCGCGGACGCCCAGCACCCCGTACGACGCGAGGGCCACGGCCCCGACCGGGCCGGCCACCAGCCCGCCCAGCACGACGCCGGCGAGACCGGCCAGGAGCAGGGTTCGCCTCGGCGCACGGGCCGACGACGCGACCCAGGCGGAACGGCGGGATCTCGCCGTCCCCGCCGCTTCGGTCGAGGTGGGGGGCCGGACCGGGGAACCTTCCGGAGGCGTACCGCCGAGGCCGGACGGACCCCGGCCATCGCGACGACCCGGCGTCGGTGAGAGCCGGCCAGCGCAGACCCTCGAGCTGCTCCCACCCGAGGACCAGGTCGAGCCCGCCGCCGAGCGGGTCGGCGTCGACGAGCAGGGTGCGCAGCCGGGCCCGCGCCGCCGAGACGGCCAGTCCACCGGCCAGGATGCTCGCCCCCGCGCCGCCCCGGCCGCCGAGGACCGCGACGATCCGGGCGTCCGGCCCGACCGGCCGGTCGGTGCCGTGCTCGGCGAAGCGGTCGACCAGCCACGGCTCGGCAGCCGGCAGGGTGGCCACGTGGGCGGCGCCGATCAGCTCGGCGACCTGCCAGCCGGGGTCGAGTTGGTCGGAGTGCCCGACCAGCACGAGCCGCGGACGGTGCGGCAGCCGGGCGCGCAGGCAGGGCTGGGCCTGGTCGACGCCGACCAGGACCAGGGGCGCGGGCAGCCAGCGGGTGCGGGCCGCCGCGGGGTCGGGCGCGAGCTCCACCTCGGCGCCGCCGGCGGCGGCGAGCCGGAGCAGGTCGTCGACGAGGTCACCGTCGCCGGTGACGACCAGCGGGTGCCGGACGGGCGACGGGACGGAGGTACGGGGTGGCATCGCGGCCTCCAGCGGTCGGTCTCGGGGTGCTGACGGAGACCCTGCTCGCGCCTCGCACCGCCTGACCGCCCCGCCACCGCGATCTGTGGAAAACCCCGCCGCCTGTGGAAAACGCCCGCCGCGCCGGTCGACCTGCTATGCGCTAGCCCGCGAATGCCACATTGTCTGCGACCGACTCCCGGAGGTCACCAGACGTAAGGAATGAGGCGAGCACGGCCCGCTGCGAAGTCCCGGTAGCGGTTACCAAGCTCGGCGATCAGGGCTCGCTCCTCGATCCGAAGTCGATAGACGAGAGCGATCGAGATCACGACCACCGCGGCAGCCGCGCTGACCCAGTTCCCCAACATCAGGCCGCACCCGGCGAACGCGAGCAGCAGGCCGGTGTAACTCGGGTGCCGCAGCACGCGGTACGGACCGCTATCCACGACGGGCTGGTCTTCGCTGGTCTTCACCACGACGGTGAAGTACTTTCCCAAGCTCGCGAAGGACCACCAACGCAGCAGTAGGCCGAGCCACCCGATCCCCGCCCCGAGCGCGAACAGCCACGGGCTGCCGACCGTGGCGCCGGGTGTGACAGCTCGTCCGGCAGGCAGCAGCAGGATTCCACCGACGAACATCGCCCGGAACAGGAACTCCGCACGCAGATCGACACGGGTCGCGTCGCGCCGTACGCGGAACGCCTGCGAAACCTCACCCACCACGAAGGCGCCGACGCTCGCGCCCAGGACGATGCGAGCCCAGGCCGAGTGTTCCCCATACGAGGCGAGCACACGACGATTGTGGCCTGGTTCCGGTGCTGACGGCTATGCCACTGCCCGGCTTTCTCCTGGCCCCGCTGCGCCAGCCGCAAGCCGCCGCCGGCGAGCCGGACCCCCGCGCACTCGTCTTCCTGGACCGGGTCGGCCGTCCGCTGCGACGGGTCAAACTCCGGCGTGGGGTCTGGGCTGGCTGCCGTCGCTCGTCCGGGAAGGTCTGCTCGCCATCTGGTTGGGTCACCGACGGTGTTCCGATCAACCTGGTGCGACGGGTCATCAGGCCATCGCCAGGGCTATGAGGCCGGCCGGTCCCAGGTTCGCGGCCAGCAGCCGGTTTGCTCTCGCACGCCAGCTGTCGCCGTAGTCGCCCGGCGTGAACGCCTCCCAGGCCAGGAAGGCGATGTCGGCGAGGCCGCGGCTTCCGCGCCAGTACGCGAGGTGGAGCGGGTTCATCGTCACCGGCCCGTATCCCTGGAAGAACCAGTCTCGTTCTCGGTCGCCGATGTGCTCGTCGCCGTAGGTGCCGCCGAGGACGAACATCAGGTCGTGTTCGGGCGTTGACAGCGCTGCGTCGTCCCAGTCGATGAGCCACATCCGGCCGGGCGCTGCCAAGACGTTGCCCAGGTGTGGATCGGTGTGGCACACGGTTGACGGCGTCACCGCCGGCGCCAGCGACTCCACCCGGTCCGCGACCGCCGCGATGCGCTGTGCGTGGTCCATCCAGATTTGCCTGGTCTGGGCGGCAATGGCATCGGGCGGTGGCGAGGCGTGGAGCAGCGCTTCGGTCGCCCGGGTCGCCGCCAGGTCCTTGTCGTGGCCGGCGACGGGCAGCACGGCCGCCAGTTCCGGCGTGACCGGCAGCGAGTGCGTCGCGGCAAGCAACTCTCCAAACTCGCGCCACTGGGCCTCATCCAGGCCGCCGTCCAGGCCGTTGCGGTCACCAACCCATGGCGTGACCGACAGGCGGCGTCCGTCCCGCTCGGAGCAGAGGCGACCGTCCCGCGTGCGGACCGGCGCGGCCACCGCTCGCAGTCCCCGATCGGCTAATGCGGTCGGCACCACGAGTCCAGCGGCGCTGCCACCGGCGGACCACTTGATCGCGTACGCAGCTGTTTCCGTGCGTCCCAGAAGGTTCTGCGCTGCCCGATCCACCCCGCCGTTGATCACTTCGACGGTAGTCAGGTGGATACCGAAGTCCTCGGCAACGTGGTCGATCACGACGGGGATGGTAGCGCCGACCGTTCCCACCAGGCATTTATGTATCCGACTATCCTCGACCGCTTCCGGGCCCACCTCTACCGCATCGGGACGGTGTCGATCATCCTCAAGACGGCGGTACAGGCGCGGCTGATCGCCACCAATCCCGCCGAAGGGGTGCGGCTGCCGCGTGATCGGTCCCGCGACGTCGAGCCGGTCACGATTAGCCGGGAGGACTGCTTCGGCCTGCTTATGCCTGACACGCCCGGCCCTGGTCGGTGCGCCGAGGGGTGCTGGCGACCAGATCGGTTGAGATTCGGGACCGGCGCCGAGGTTCCTACCGCCTCCTTGATCGATGCGGGCTTGATCGCCCGCACTAGCCTCGCGGCATGGTTCCCCGGGCCTATCCAGGCGTGCCCCTTTCGGGGCTGGTGGCGTCTCTGTTGATCCTGTTGGTCGGTGCCTTCTCCGACCTGGGGCCGCCCCCGCCCGCCGGGGAGCTGCTTGACGGCACCGTGATAGCCGTCGAACGGGACAGCAGCGGCCAGCCGATGATGGCGCTCGTGCAGGTTGACACTGGAAGCGGTCCGGCCATCTGCGGCATCGATCGCACGGCGTTCGCCGGCCAGCGACTCCCGGCACCGCACACGGAGCTGACCGTCGATTACCAGCCCGTGGGCTGCGCGCTCCCCCCGGTGTCGCGGCAACTACCCCGCTGGGTGATCCTCACGTTCGGCGGTGTCGGCGCAGCACTCATGGCGCTGTGGCTTCGGGTGGGGCGCTGAGGATGGGAGGCGCTCACCCGCACAGCGGCCGAGGCAGCACGTCAACGACGCTGAACCGTTAACGCACAACCGGCTCACGGCGCTGCCGGGATACGCGGCCTGGTGACGATTCGCTGACTCCCGCGATCGAGCCGTCTGCCGGGGCCGAGCCCGGGACGCCGAAGAAGGCCTGGGACCTGCGTCCCAGCGGTCAGCCCGGAAAGGGACGACCCCTGTCGGGGGGATGCGGTTTCAAGCTGTCAGCGGCTGTCAGCTGGTGCCCGTTCGCGTCAACTAGCAGGTGGCAGACGTCGTCGGTCGGCGTTCCGTACCGCCCGCATCGACGCTGGCGCTGCCTTGCTGCCTCGCCACCTGACGAGTCGCCACTACAGCAGCCGACATGGCCGATACTGCATTGAAGTTCCTCACGACGGAGGCACGCGCAGATGGATCTCGCCCAGCTCAAGACCGCGCTGGACCGGAGAGGCGTGTCGGCCCGGCGGTACAGCCTAAGCGGCGGGTTACCGAACGGCGGGTTTGGCGTCGATCACGACGGCATTGGCTGGACCGTGTATTACAGCGAGCGCGGCCAGCGGTGCTACGTCATAGAGAGTTACCGCTCCGAGCACGATGCTTGCCGCCGGCTGTGGAACTTGATCACAGACGGGGCGCCTCTCCCCGAAGATCCCCGACAAGCGCCCTAACGACCGCCCGGCCTGAACCTGCGGCAAGTCGATACCTGCTGACTACTCGCTTACTGGTTCTGGGCGCTCTGTCCGGCCTCGTCCACGCATGTGTCTGACGTCGGGCGTTGATCCGTCGCCGGCTGGCTTTGGCTCTCACCGTCCGCCCTGTTGCTGTCACCGTTGTTGTCGGCAGCAACCCGGTGCCATGCGGCGCTACTCGTACACGACAGCCGCCGCGAGCGCCCGGGCGAAGAACGTCCAGTCGCCCTCGACAGGAAGCTCCTGTTCGAAGTTGCCGTACCAGCCTGGCGCGGCGGTGATCCACGCGCACAGTGCGTCGAGGAACCGCTCCAGTGTCTGGTTCTCCCAATCCGCGCCGGAGCGAATGAAGTCATCGCGGAGGGCTGCGACGAAAGCAGCAAGCTCTTCCCGGGTTCTCACTTGGTTTGCAGGGTGCGGCGGCAGACTCCAAGCCATGGCCGGAACGGTACTTGCGTTGTGCCGTCACCGGCCCACCGGCATGTCCGGCAACCTGCGCAAGCGCTTGGCGCCGGCGGTGGCTGGTGATCACCGCTGGTCCGCCTTCGACGGCCTAGCGACGGCCTGGACCTGATCCTCGTCCACCCCTTGGCCCTCAGGCAACCAACACGGAACGCGGACCTGCTGCTGAACCCGGGCTGACCCGTCGGAAGGGTCCTCCGAGGTCCACGCTCGTCCGTCAGCGTCCGGCCCGGTCGTCACCCAGTTAGTCACTCACGAGTCGCGAAGTCGACTTTGCTTCCTCACCTCTGCCGCGCAACTGAGCAACGCCCTAGCCAGCGCCTCCGCCCGTTCCGCCGACAACCACAACGAGCCGTGTGGCACGTCGTCATCGGGACCGGCCAACCCTTCCGTCAGGGTCTCCGCCGGCACTTCCACGTCAAGCCGAACGAAGTGATGCCCTCTGCTGTAGTCGACGAAGGCCTCCAGGTACCGGTCATCATCGAACGTCACCGCCGTATGCTGCCATGGCACCGACGCCTACCTGGCCCCTCAGCCTCGACCGCTTCGTCCCGAAAGTATGATCAGTCGTCGATGAGCTGGGCGAGCAGCCGGGGCCACCTGCCGGAGCAGTCCACCACCGTCCGTGGGCGTCTGGCGGCGACCGCCCCGGTCGTCACCGAGTTGGTCACCCAGCCCGCGGTTGGTTCGCCAGCGGGAACCCGGCTCGGCGTGGTGGAGCTTTGGGCTGGCCTGCGATCATCGCCCTATGGCGTACAACGTGTATGAGCGCTACACCCAGCTCATGCGCACCAGCTCGCTCGACTTGTGGAGACGTCTCCGGGTTCTCCTGGCAGAGCAAGGCATCGACCCTCACGATTCAGTTCTGGTGAACCTCTTCCCCGACGGGGGCAACGACGAGTTCGGCCAGATCATCTCGCAAGAGGATCAGGTTTACTGCTTCTCGCTTGCCTACGACAGGGAGCAGAAGGACGGGGCGGAACACGCCGTTATAAGGAACTGGACGGAGATCACGGACGGCTGGCAAAGGCGGTCCCTAGCCATCGAGACAGCCGATGCCTTCATCTGGCGGGTTCCCCGACGGCCAACCGATCTTTCGCTTTGACGCAGAGAGCGACCAGTCAGCCATCCGTCTGCCCTCGACCCGCCCTCCTGGGGTGCGGGCTGCACACTGACGCTGGCGAGCCGGACCCCCGCACGCTCGTGTTCCGGGACCGGGTCGGCCGTCCGCTGCGGCGGTCGAACTTCCGGCGTCGGCTGCCTTCGCTGATGCGGGCCGGTCTGCTCGGTCAGGTGGTCAACACCGGGCCGCATCGCTACGGGCGGTCTGGCCAGACCGGGAGGGCGTCGAGTGGTCGGCGGAGTTCACCACCGAGCGCGAGGCGGTCGCCTGCGTGGCGGCCAAGGCTGCCGGCGGGATGCGGTTCCACGATCTGCGGCACGCCTACGCCACCTGGCTGGTCACCGACGGCGTGCCGATCAACCTGGTGCAGCGGGTCATGGGCCACGAGCAGGCGTCAACGACGCTGAATCGTTATACACACACGCCGGACGACTACGCCGCCCGCGTCCTGGCTGCCTTCGAGAGCTCTGCTGCCTCCCTGCTGCCTCGGGCTGGGAAATCGTCCTCCGATGGGGCCTTCGACGGGATGGGAGACGACCTGTGACCTGGGCCGCAACGATCAGCCCGGAAAGGGACGACCCCCGTCGGGGGGAGACGGGGGTCGTCGGGAGGTTCGGCTCCGGGGGGGTCGAGCCGAACCAACTCAGCGGTTACGGGGGGTGCAACCGCCGAGGGTCTGCGTCTGTCCGAGATATGAGCACTCGTCGTGCCGACAAGTCTGCCTGAGCGGACCTGTTACGTCGAGTGGTGCGCACTCCACTCGCTGCGAATTTGTTTTCGCAGAGTGTGATCGCGATCACTGCGAGCGGAGGTGTCCGGGTCGGCCCGCTGGTGCGGGGATCACCGGACCCCGGGCACCCGCCGACCATAGACCATCCGGCTAGACTTTCGCGCCGTGGGCCGAGGTGCCGCTTTTTTCGATCTGGACAAGACCGTCATCGCCAAGTCGAGCGCCCTGGCGTTCGGCCGTCCGTTCTACCGGGACGGGTTGATCACACGGCGTGACGTGGTCAAGTCGGCGTACGCGCAGCTGATGTTCCGGCTGGGCGGCACCGACGAGCAGACCATGGCCCGTACCCGGGACTACCTGGCCACCCTCTGCAAGGGCTGGCCCGTGGAGCAGGTCCGCCAGATCGTCGCGGAGACGCTGCACGAGTTGATCAACCCGTACGTGTACGCCGAGGCGGCCGCCCTCATCGAGGAGCACCAGGCGGCCGGCCGGGACGTGGTCCTGGTCTCCGCGTCGGGCGAGGAGATGGTCCGCCCGATCGGCGAGCTGCTCGGGATCACCGACGTGATCGCCACCCGGATGACGGTGGAGGACGGCCGGTACAGCGGCGAGGTGGAGTTCTACGCCGCTGGGCCGAGCAAGGTCGAGGCCGTGAGCCAGCTCGCCAAGGAGCGGGGCTACGACCTCGCCGACTCGTACGCCTACTCCGACTCGTACACCGACCGCCCGTTGCTGGAGTGCGTCGGTCACCCGACCGTCGTGAACCCGGACCGGCAGCTGCGCAAGATCGCCGCCGAGAACGCCTGGCCGGTCCTGGAGTTCCGGCACCCGATCCCGCTGGGCCGGCGGCTGCGCGAGCGTCCGGCCGTGCCGGTGGCCGCGGCCGCGCTCAGCGTCGGCGTCGGGGTCGCGATCGGCATCGCCTGGTACGGCCGGCACCGGCGCACCCGGGCCACCTCGACCACCGCCTGACCGTTCGATCGAGGTTTACCTCTGCGTCGTGGCGGGCACCGGACAGGTGCGGCCCACGACGGGGAGGAACGATGACCACACCGGACCGGCGTCCCGGCCCCTACAGCCCCCGCACCATGTGGGTCCTGGCCCTCTCGGGCATCGCCATCAGCCTGATGCTCGTGGTGTTCGGCCTCACCGGCTTCAGCTCCCGGCCGGTCGTCCCCCTCGTCATCGGGCTCGTGGCGACGGCGTTCTTCCTGCTGATGATCCCGCTGGCCCGACGCCGAGGTCGGATGTGAGCCGGGTCAGGACGCCGCGGCCAGGACCTCGTCGCCGATCCGGGTGAGCTGGTCCGCCCCCGCCTCGACCGCCGTCATGTAGTGCCGCAGCCAGGACCTGAGACCGTCCGGGGTGCCGGTCGCGAAGGCTCCGGCGGAGCCCACGTACTCGGGCTCCCGCTCGTGGTGCCCGACGTCCACGGCGAGCAGGCCGCGCGGATCGGTGCCGCTGGCCAGCAGCACGAGCCGCGCCGCGCCGCGCGCCACCACGCCGGACGGGCCGGCGAACGGTCGCAGCGCCAGCAGCTCGCCGTGCACCACGGCCGCGAGCACCATCGGGGAGACCGCGGTGCCGCCGGCCACCAGCGCCGCCAGGCCGTCCAGCCGGGCGCCGACCACCGGGTCGGCCGCGGGCCGTCCGAGTTCCGATTCGGGTACGACGTCGCGTGCCGCGAGCACGTGCAGTTTCGCGAGGGCCTGCCGGGGCGCCTTCGGCCAGAGTTCGGTGAGCCCGGGCAGCGCGCCCGCGACCCGCAGCGCGCCCTGGACCACCGGGTCGGTGACGGTGCCGGCGCGCACCGCCTCGCGCTCGTACGCGTACCCCTCGAGCGCGGCGCTGGCCACCGCGGACCGGAGGCTGACCTCGGCCGCGACCTGGCCGCCGTGGCGGCGCAGCGCGCGGTGCCGCAGCGCCTCGTCGAACCGCTCGCGGGCCCGCTGGGTGGCGGGGGCGACGTCGGCGAGCGCGAGCAGCGGGGCGAGCGGGTCCGTGGTCACCTCGTCCACGCTAGCGACCCCGGGGACGGCGTCAGCCGCCAACCGTCCCCGAACGCGACGGGCACCATACAGCTGGGCGCGCGGTGGGGGCCGTTGGGCGCGGTGCGGCCGGGCGGCGGTCGCCACGGTTGGGCGGCGGGACTAACCTCTTGCGCAGCGAGACCCAGGTCACCCCGAGCGACGAGGAGCACGGATGAGCGAGGCATTGGCCAACTTGCTGAATGAGACGCGCCAGTTCCCGCCGCCGGCCGAACTCGCCGCCGACGCCAACGTGAAGGCCGACGCCTACGACGAGGCGGCGGCCGACCGGTTGGCCTTCTGGGAGCGGCAGGCCGGGCGGCTGAGCTGGTCGCAGCAGTGGGACCAGGTGGTGGACTGGTCGAACCCGCCGTTCGCGAAGTGGTTCGTGGGTGGCCGGCTCAACGTGGCGTACAACTGCCTGGACCGGCACGTGGAGGCCGGCCGGGGCGACAAGGTGGCGATCCACTGGGAGGGCGAGCCGGGCGACACCCGGACCCTCACCTACGCCGATCTGCACAAGCTGACCTGCCAGGCGGCAAACGCGCTCACCGAGCTGGGCGTCGGGGCCGGCGACCGGGTGGCGATCTACCTGCCGATGATCCCGGAGGCCGCGGCCGCGATGCTGGCCTGCGCCCGGATCGGCGCCACGCACAGCGTCGTGTTCGGCGGCTTCTCCGCGGACGCGCTGACCAACCGCATCCAGGACGCCTCCGCCAAGGTGGTCATCACGGCCGACGGCGGCTACCGGCGCGGCAAGCCGTCGGCGCTCAAGCCGACGGTGGACGAGGCGGTGGCGAAGTGCCCGTCGGTGGAGCACGTGCTCGTGGTCCGCCGCACCGGCGAGGACGTAGCGTGGTCCGGGAAGGACCACTGGTGGCACGAGACGGTCGAGACCGCCTCGCCGGAGCACACCGCGGAGTCGTTCGACGCCGAGCACCCGCTCTTCATCCTCTACACGAGCGGCACCACGGCCCGGCCGAAGGGCATCCTGCACACCACGGGTGGCTACCTGACCCAGACGTCGTACACCACGCACGCGGTCTTCGACCTGAAGCCGGACACCGACGTCTACTGGTGCACGGCCGACATCGGCTGGGTGACCGGGCACTCCTACATCGTCTACGGGCCGCTCTCCAACGGCGCGACCCAGGTGATGTACGAGGGCACGCCGGACACGCCGCACAGGGGCCGGTTCTGGGAGATCGTCGACAAGTACAAGGTGACGATCCTCTACACGGCGCCGACCCTCATCCGCACGATGATGAAGTGGGGCGAGGACATCCCCGCCGGCTACGACCTCTCCTCGCTGCGGCTGCTGGGCAGCGTCGGCGAGCCGATCAACCCGGAGGCGTGGATCTGGTACCGGCAGAACGTCGGCCGGGGCGTGCTGCCCGTCGTGGACACTTGGTGGCAGACGGAGACCGGCTCCATCATGATCTCCCCGCTGCCGGGGGTCACCGAGGCCAAGCCGGGCAGCGCCATGACACCGCTGCCGGGCATCGTGGCCGACGTGGTGGACGACCAGGGCCGGTCGGTGCCCAACGGTGGCGGCGGCTACCTGGTGCTCACGAAGCCGTGGCCGTCGATGCTGCGCACCATCTGGGGCGACGACAACCGGTTCCTCGAGACGTACTGGTCGCGTTTCGGCGCGGGCGCCAACAGCGGCGCGGACTGGGTCTACTTCGCCGGTGACGGCGCCAAGAAGGACGACGACGGGCACATCTGGCTGCTGGGCCGGGTGGACGACGTGATGCTGGTGTCCGGGCACAACATCTCCACCACCGAGGTGGAGTCGGCGCTGGTCTCCCACCCGTCGGTGGCGGAGGCAGCCGTGGTCGGCGCGACCGACCCGACCACCGGTCAGGCGATCGTGGCCTTCGCCATCCCCCGGGGCAGCGCCGAGACGGGCGGCGACGCGGGCGAGCAGCTCATCGCCGATCTGCGCAACCACGTGGCGAAGACGCTCGGCCCGATCGCCAAGCCGCGGCAGATCATGCTCGTGCCGGAGCTGCCGAAGACCCGCTCGGGCAAGATCATGCGGCGGCTGCTGCGGGACGTCGCCGAGCACCGGTCGCTGGGCGACGTCACGACGCTCCAGGACTCCTCGGTGATGGACCTGATCGCGACCGGGATGAGCGGGGGCAAGTCGGACGAGGACTGACCCCGGACGTACGCCGTGGAGGGGGGTGGCCCGCGGGGCCGCCACCCTCCGTCATGTCTTACGCCCCGCATCGGCGCACGACACGCGCTGTCACATCGGTCGGTCGGAGGACTGCGGAGAAGCTGAACGGATACAGGAACGCGCCGACCCCTGTCGCTCCGGCCCCCTCGTGATTTAGGTTCACGCCGGCCGCGACACTTCGACGCACGTCGCACACGTAGACGCCTACTCGTCGCGCTGCCCGCCATCGCTCTCGCCGCCACATCACTGACCGTGACGGGCAGCGCCTCGGCGGCCGAGACCTCCGCCGCCCCTCGGGCAGTGATCGGCCCCGACGAGTACTACATCAACTACGCCGAGCCGGAGGTGCAGCCGGACACGGCCGGCCGCGAGGTCAAGGGCAGGGACGGCGTGTACGCCCCGGCCCTCGACGCGGCCCGCGCGTTCGACCGCAAGCACGCCGGCGGCAACCCGGTCACGGCCCGGGAGCTGGCCAAGGTCGAGGCCAAGTCGCTCAAGACCGGCAAGAACCCGCGCAAGATCAAGCAGGCGCCGAGCACGCAGACGGCGAAGCTGCTCACCCTGCTGGTCGAGTTCAACGACCAGGCCAACGACGACTTCACCAACGTCAGGGTGCCGAAGACGGTGTTCGAGGACCGCACCTGCGTCTTCGGCACGGTGCAGAACGGGCCGAAGCACAACAACATCCCGAACCCGGCCAAGCTGGGGTACGAGGACAACAACTCGATGTGGGTGCCGGACTTCTCGCCGGCGCACTACGACAAGATGCTCTACACCAAGACCGGCATCACCGAGCGGGTGCGCAAGGACCTGAAGGTCCGGACGGCAAGCGCGGCATCGACCTGTCCGGCCGCACCATGCACAACATGTACTGGAGATGTCGAAGGGCGCGTACACGGTGGACGGGCAGGCCAGCCCGTGGATCACCGTGCCGCACTCGGAGGCCTGGTACGCGGCGAACCGCTGCTTCCAGGACCAGAACGGCAACTGGGTCGCCGGCCGTGAGCAGTCGATGAACGGCCACCCGGACAACCCGGACGGTGCCGGGCGGCTCGCCACCGACGCGATCGCCACGCTGGCCGCCAGCGACCCGGACTTCCCGTGGGCCGACTACGACATCGAGGACCAGGCCGACCGCGACGGTGACGGCAACGTCTTCGAGCCGGACGGAGTGATCGACCACCTCGTGCTGGTGCACGCCGGCAAGGGCAAGTCGAGCGGCGGTGGCGCGCAGGGCGTCTACGCCGTGTGGGCGCACTCCTCATCGATTCCGGACGGCTACACGATCCCGGGCACCAACCTCCAGGTGTCGAACTACATCGTGCAGCCGGAGGACGCCGGCGTCGGCGTCTTCGCCCACGAGTTCGGCCACGACCTCGGCCTGCCGGACCTCTACGACACCTCCGGTAACGCCGACTCGGACGTGGACTTCTGGGACCTGATGGCCTCGGGTTCGCACTCCGGCGAGATCTTCCAGGCGCTGCCGACGCACATGGGCATCTGGGACAAGTGGGTGCTCGGCTGGGCCGACCCGCTCACCGTGGCCCCCGGATCCCGGCCACGCTACGCGGAACTCGGGCAGACCTCGCGTACCCCGGTCGGCACCGAGGACGGCATCAAGGTCGACCTGCCCGACAAGGTCACCACGCTGGCCACGCCGCACAGCGGCGCGAACATGTGGCACAGCGGCAACGACCAGGAATGGGCCGACGTCAAACTGACCCGTTCGGTCCAGGTCCCGGCCGCGGCCGACGCGAAGTTCTGGATGTGGAACAACTACGTCATCGAGGCGGACTGGGACTACGGCTTCGTCGAGGTCTCGACCGACGGCGGCGCCACCTGGACCGAGCAGAAGGTGTACGACGAGGCCGGCACCGCGGTCTCCACGCCGGACAACTACCCGGACCCGAACGGCCGGATGCACGACTTCGGGGACAAGAAGTACGGCCTGACCGGCAGCACCGACGGCTGGGGCACGACTACGTCGACCTGTCGCCGTACGCCGGGACGACCATCCAGGTCCGGCTGCGGTATGCCACCGACGAGGCCTTCGAGGAGCGGGACTGGTTCGCCGACGACCTCTCGGTCACCGGCGGTGGCGCCACCACCTGGAGCGACGACGTCGAGAACGGCGCCAACGGCTGGACGGCCACCCGCGGCACCTTCCGGGACACGACGGGTGAGGGCTGGTACATCGACAGCGGCACGATGATCCAGGCGCACTACTACCTGGCCGAGTGGCGCAACTTCGACGGTTTCGACGAGGGCCTGAAGTACGCCTACGACACGGTCTACTCGCGCGACGCGTGGAAGGTCGACCGGATCGCGTACAACGCCCCGGGCATGCTGGTCTGGTACCGGGACACCGCGCTCGGCGACTCCAACCAGGTGACCGCTCAGCTAACCGCGCTGCCCAGCTACGGCGCGAAGGGCGGGTTGCTCATCGTGGACTCGCACTTCGACCCGCTGCGTCGCAAGGGTGCGGCGGCTGTGAAGGACCCGTCGGTGACGGACAACCTGCCCAGCCGTCCGCAGTCGTCGAACGCGGCGTTCTCGCTGACGCCGACGTACCCCTTCCAGGAGTGCCTGGAGGCGGCGGGCGAGCCGTACAGCGCGTACTGCACGAAGTTCGGCTCGCAGCAGCCGGTGAAGGCGTTCACCGACGCCAAGGGCTGGTACCCGGGCATCGAGATGCGCGACGGGGCACCGTACGCGCGGGACAGCGACGCCTCGGTGGTCCTGCCGTCGCGGAACAACGCGCCGTACACCACCCGGGTGACCTACCCGAACGGAAAGCCGGCGCCGGAGTTCTACGGCGTGACCCTAGACGATGGCGCCATCACGCTGGGCACCGGCAACCCCGGTGACATGCGCGTGAACTACGGCGTGTCGATCAAGATCGAGAAGGCCGCGAAGGACAACTCGGCCGCCTGGGTCTACGTGACTCCGGCGAAGCGGTGACCTGACCGTTCCCGTCGCGGCCCGTCCGGAGCGCATCGCTCCGGGCGGGCCGCTCGCCGTTCCGCCCTCCGGCGATCCTCGTACGCCCGCCTGCACCGTCGCGTGTGACATATCCGCAGATGCCGGCGCTTTCTTCCGGGGCACCCATAATCACCGTCACTATTGGTGATCTTGATCAAAACGTAATCTTAACAGTTGCCTAAGGCTACGGATGAAAGGCCCGGATTTATCCGGGCAAAGGGTTTCCAAGCGCCGAGTGGTCTCTCGCGATTGCCCCGTGACAAGTGCTCACACCTCTGTAAGGGTGAGTGACGCATCTCATGACAGTCGGTGCCAGTGTGCACTCTGTCGTGTAACAGATCCACAGAGGAGGGACCCTTTGAGGAGACGAGTCACAGCCGGCCTGGCGACCGCCGCGGCCGCGCTGCTGGCGGCGGGAGTCGTGGCGACGCCGGCCTCCGGCGCCCCGGCGGCGAACCCGACCCCCTCATCCGACAAGGCGCACGGCCGGGACAACCTCCCCGACCAGAAGGCGGATCAGCAGCGGGAGATCCGCAAGCAGGCCATCGCCGACCTGCTCTCCGGCAAGGCCAAGCTGGAAACCCGCCACGGTTCCAAGGTCATCAAGGTCAAGGACCGGTTCGTCGAGTACCAGCAGCCGCCGAAGGTCGACCCGATCTTCACGATGCTGATCAACTTTGGCGACAAGACCCAGCCGAACACCGGCGGGACGGCCGGCCCGGTGGCCGGGCAGATCCCGGAGCCGGACCGGAACTGGGACGGCGACGCCACCGACGACAACAGCACCTCGTGGTCGCCGAAGTACGACCGCCAGCACTACCTGGACATGTTCTACGGTGAGGGCGAGTCGTTCCGCGACTTCTACCTGAAGCAGTCCGGCGGCCGCTACACCGTCGGCGGGGACGTCAGCGACTGGGTCACCGTGCCGTACAACGAGGCGCGGTACGGCTCGAACGCCATCCCGGAGGACGACGGCTCCTGGAACTTCATCAAGGACAGCGCCACCTCCTGGTACGACGCCCAGGTCAAGGCCGGCAAGACCCCGGACCAGATCAAGGACTACCTCAAGCAGTTCGACATCTGGGACCGGTACGACTTCGACGGCGACGGCGACTTCAACGAGCCCGACGGCTACATCGACCACTTCCAGGCGGTGCACGCCGGTGTGGGCGAGGAGGCCGGCGGCGGCGCCCAGGGCGAGGACGCCATCTGGTCACACCGCTGGGGCGCGTTCACCAACCTGGTGGGCAAGGCCGGCCCGGCCGGCAACCTGGCCGGCGGTGTGCAGATCGGCGACACCGGCCTCTGGATCCGTGACTACACGACGGAGCCGGAGAACGGCGGCCTGGGCGTGTTCGCCCACGAGTACGGCCACGACCTCGGCCTGCCGGACCTCTACGACACGGCCGGCGGCGACAACGGCGTCGGCTTCTGGAGCCTCATGTCCTCCGGGTCGTGGCTGAGCCACGGTAAGGACGACATCGGGTCGACCCCCGGCTACATGGACCCGTGGTCGAAGCTCTTCCTCGGCTGGCTGAACCACTCCACGGTCGAGTACGGCAAGGGCACCAGCCAGGTGACGCTCGGCCCGGCGGGTGACAGCGACGGGCCGAAGGCCCAGGCGGTGGTCGTGAACCTGCCGCCGCAGACCCAGACCACGAAGTACAACACGCCGTTCGGCGGGGCGAACGAGTGGTGGGGCGGCAGCGCGGACAACCTGAACAGCACGCTGACCCGCACCCTGGACCTGACCGGCGCGACCTCCGCGTCGATCACTTCCAAGCTGCAGTACGAGACCGAAGAGGACTACGACTACCTCTACGCCGAGGTGTCCACCGACGGTGGCGCCACCTGGAAGGCGCTCACCAACTCGCTGCACGACACGCTCCCGGACGGCAGCATCCAGACCGGCATCGACGGCTCCAGCGACGGCGCCTGGGTCGACTCGACCTACGACCTGTCGGCGTACGCCGGAAAGACCGTCACATTCCGGTACCGCTACGCCAGCGACCTCGGCGTGCACTACGCCGGTCCGTTCCTGGACAACATCACGCTGACCAAGAACGGCGCCGTGGCGTGGACCGACGACGCCGAGACCCTGGCCGCCGAGTGGACCGCGAAGGGCTTCACCCGGACCGGCGGCACGGTGACCGACGAGTACCCCCGCTTCTACATCGCCGAGAACCGGACCTACTTCGGCTACGACGACACGCTGCGGACCGGTGGGTACAACTTCGGCTACGGCAACACCCGGCCGAACTTCGTGGACCGGTTCGCGAACCAGCCCGGCATGCTGGTCTGGTACGTGAACTACGCCTACGGCGACAACAACACGTCCGAGCACCCGGGCTACGGCCTCGATCTGCCGGTCGACGTCCGCCCGGGTCCGATCACCGTTCCGGGCCAGGGCACCATCACCAACCGGCGCAACCCGTACGACGCCACGTTCAGCCTGATGCAGAAGCCCGCGCAGGTCTTCCGCCTCAACGGCGTGGCCGTCACCGTGCCGAAGCTGAAGGCCACCCCGGTCTTCGACGACAGCGTGGTGGACCGTTACTGGTCGCCGGAGAACGAGCAGAACTCGGTGAAGGTGGGCGGCACCGGCACCCGCATCGAGATCGTGAAGCAGGGCACGAAGCCGACCGACGACATGGTCGTGCGGGTCAGCAACTGATCCATCGATCAATATCGGGGCCGGTGGCGGAAACGCCGCCGGCCCCTTTTTCGTACCCTCGATCAAGCTGATCGAAAGGCGTCAGTGCACGTGCGCGCAGAGCCCACTCGCCCCGATCAGCTGACCTGCGAGCACGCCTGTCGTGTTACGGACAGCGACGCGGTAAACAAAATCTTGCAACAAATCGACGCATGCATCTTCCCACCCGTCCCACCAGTGTCTATGTTCACCAGTGGTCCCCCCTGTGGGATCGATCTTTCGCCGGTCCACCCCCGTAGGACCGGTTCCTTCTTCACCGGAGGTACCACGTGCGCAAAGTCGCAGTGGGTCTGCTCGGGCTCTCACTGACGGCGACGGGTCTCGTCTACGGCCCGTCCGCCTCGGCGGCGCCCCGGCCCAATCTGCCGGCAGCTGCTCCTACCGCCGCCGAACCCCAGGCAGCCAAGGACGAACTCCCCGACAAGCTCGAGGACAAGCGCCGCGAGCTGCGTCAGCAGGGCCTGGCCGACGTGCTGACCGGCCGCAGCAAGCCCATGGAGGTCAACGGAAGCACGGTCGTCAAGGTCGACGAGACGAACGGCACCGGCACCAACGCCCGCACCAGCGGCGGGCAGCAGGAGAGGCGACACAAGTACGTCGAGCTCAAGCGCGAGCGCACCGACAAGATCTTCGTGATCCTGGCGGAGTTCGGCGACCAGCGCCACCCCGACTTCCCGGACAAGGACATGAACCCGGACATCGCCGGGCCGACCACCTTCGACGGGCCGCTGCACAACCAGATCCCGCAGCCCAACCGGGCCGTCGACAACTCGACCGTCTGGCAGCCGGACTACAACCCGGAGCACTTCCGCCAGTTGTACTTCGGCACCAACCCCGGCGACGAGTCGCTGAAGCAGTACTACGAGGCGCAGTCCTCGGGCCGCTACACGGTCGACGGCATGGTCACCGACTGGGTCAAGGTCCCCTACAACGAGGCCCGCTACGGCCGCTCGGACGACCCGATCCCGGACCCGGAACCGGGCCATGAGCCGGACCCGCGCGACGACCGGGCCGTCTGCGGCGACAACGTCTGCTCGAACACCTGGGACCTCATCCGCGACGCCATCAACGTCTGGTACGCGGACCAGAAGGCCAAGGGTCGCACCGAGGAGCAGATCGCCGCGGACCTGAAGTCGTACGACACCTGGGACCGGTTCGACTACGACGGCGACGCCAACTTCAACGAGCCGGACGGCTACATCGACCACTTCCAGATCGTCCACTCCGGCGGCGACCAGGCCGACGGTGACCCGCACCAGGGCGAGGACGCCATCTGGAGCCACCGCTGGTCGGCGTTCAACAGCTCGCCGGTCGGCCCGCCGAACCTCCCGATCGGCGGCACCCAGATCGGCAACACCGGTCTCTGGGTCCGCGACTACACGATCCAGCCGGAGAACGGCGGCCGCAGCGTCTTCTACCACGAGTACGCCCACGACCTCGGCCTGCCGGACGACTACGGCCCCGCCGACAACAACAACGAGCACTGGACCCTCATGGCCCAGAGCCGGCTCAGCGGCAAGAACGACGCCGGCATCGGCGAGCGCGGCGGTGACCTCGGCGCGTGGAACAAGCTCCAGCTCGGCTGGCTCGACTACGAGATCGTCAACGCGGGCCAGAAGCGGACCATCGAGCTGGGCCCGCAGGAGTACAACTCGAAGGACGCGCAGGCCGCCGTGGTGGTGCTGCCCAAACGGGAGTACACCTTCGACTACGGCGCGCCGTTCGAGGGCTCGAAGCAGTACTTCTCCGGTAACGACGACAACCTCAACAACACCATGACGAGGGAGTTCGATCTCACCGGCAAGTCCTCGGCGGCGCTCTCCCTCAAGGGGAAGTACAGCATCGAGCAGGGGTTCGACTACCTCTACTTCGAGGCCTCGAGCGACGGCGGGCAGACCTGGGCCCCCCTGGACGGCACCGTCGACGGCCGACCGATGGGCCGGGACCACGACGGCCGGCCAGCCCTCGACGGCAGCACCGACGGTGCGTGGGTGGACATCAACCTTCCGCTGAACTCGGTCGCCGGCAAGGTCGCGCAGATCCGCCTGCGCTACACGACCGACCTGGGCGTGTCCGAGGGCGGCTTCTTCGGTGACGCGATCACCGTGACCGCCGACGGCCAGCCGGTGCTCAGCGACGGCGCCGAAACCGACGCCGGCTGGGCGCTCGACGGCTTCAGCGTCGTGGGCGCGACCTACACCCGGGAGTTCGACAACTTCTACATCGCCGGCAACCGGTCGTACGTCTCGTACGACAAGTACCTGAAGACCGGCCCGTACTTCTTCGGCTACGCGAACACCCGCCCCGACTGGGTGGACCACTACGCGTACCAGGAGGGCCTGCTCATCTCGTACTGGAACACCCGCTGGGCGGACAACAACACGGTCGCCCACCCGGGCGAGGGCCGGAACCTGTACATCGACGCGCACCCGCGCCCGATCTACAACCTCTCCGGCCAGCCGTGGCGTGCCCGGGTCCAGGTGTACGACGCGCCGTTCAGCCTCAAGAAGGCCGACTCGTTCACCCTGCACCTGAACAGCCAGGCGAGCTACATCCGGGGCCAGGACGCCCAGCCGCTGTTCGACGACACCAAGAAGTACTTCTACGAGGACCTGCCGAACCACGGCGTCAAGCTCCCCGCGACCGGTGTCAAGATCAAGGTGCTGGAGCAGAACGGCACCGCCATGAAGATCCGCATTTCCTGATCCGGCAACGGTGACGACGGCGGCGCCCGGGATGTCCCGGGCGCCGCTGCCGTTTCCGGCCCACCGATCCGCGCGCCCGCGGAACCGCGGGCTCCGCGGGACCGTCCAAGGAGCGTGTCGATGCCTCCACGCGCCGTTCTCGCGCTCCTCCCCGTGCTGGCGCTGACCGCCTGCGGCGGCGCCGGCGACGGTGGCGTTTCCACGCTGCCGGCCACCAACGCCGCCCCGGCCGTGACCGCCACACTCCCGGCCACGGCCCCGGCCACCCCACCGCCGACGGGCACGAGCGGTCCGCCTCCGTCGACGGCCACCCGTACCCCCGCCCGGCCGCTGCCCACCACCGCGCTGCCGACCATGCGCCCGCCGCTCGCCAAGCCGAG
Organism: Micromonospora sp. URMC 103; assembly: GCF_051386435.1. NCBI lineage: Bacteria > Bacillati > Actinomycetota > Actinomycetes > Micromonosporales > Micromonosporaceae > Micromonospora > Micromonospora sp. URMC 103. The sequence goes on from NZ_JBPQTR010000003.1 coordinate 53,767, forward strand.
CCCACCCACCGACCTGCAACCACGTCACGTGAGCGGGTTCGTGACCCGGGGCGGCAGCGGACCCTGCTACGGGCTGGTGGCCGAGGACGGCACCGAGTACGCGCTGCACGGCCCGGACGTCGGCGAGCTGCGCACCGGAGCGTTCGTCACGCTCCGGGTCACCACGCTCCAGGCGCGCATCGACTGCGGGTCGGGCACACCCATGAGCATCGTCTCCGACTGACCCGACCACGCTCGGTCTGCCGACCGTCGGTTCGCCCCCACCCGGCGGACAGCCGACACCACCGCGGAGGGGCCGGGTCCTAGGCTGGGGCAATGACCGACCAGTACGGCGGACCCGTCGACGAGTCCTGCGTCCTCACCGAGGGGCCCTGGACGCACCGGTTCGTCGGCGCCAACGGCAGCCGGTTCCACGTGGTCGAGGCGGGCGCCGGCCCGATGGTGCTCTTCCTGCACGGCTTCCCCGAGCACTGGTGGGCGTGGCACGAGCTGCTGCCGGCCGTCGCCGACGCCGGATTCCGGGCCGTCGCGGTCGACCTGCGCGGTTACGGCGCCAGCGACAAGCCGCCACGGGGGTACGACGGCTACACGCTCGCTGCCGACATCGCCGGGTTGATCCGCGCCCTGGGCGAACGCTCCGCCACCCTGGTCGGCAGCGGCGCCGGCGGCATGATCGCGTGGACGGTCGCGTCCTTCCACCCGCAGCTCGTACGCCGGCTCGTGGTGCTCGGCGCACCGCACCCGCTGCGGTTGCGCGCCGCCATCGTCGCCGACCCGCGCGGGCAGTTCGCCGCCTCCACCCCCGCGTTGAAGTTCCAGCTGCCCCGGTACGAGCACGTGCTCACCCGCGACGGCGGGGCCGTCGTGGAGGAGCTGCTGCGGCGCTGGGGCGGGCCCGACTGGGTGGCCGGCCCGCGCTTCGCCGAGTACGCCCTGCGGTGCCGGGAGGCCATGCGGATTCCCCAGGCCGCGTTCTGCGCGCTGGAGGGCTACCGGTGGGCGTTCCGGTCGGCGCTCCGGCTGCACGGTTACCGTTTCGTGAAGCTGATGCAGAAGCCGCTGGTCACCCCGACCCTGCAACTGCACGGCGCGCTCGACGTCGCCGCCCTGCCCCGCACCGCCCAGGGCTCCGGCCGGTACGTCGTCGCCCCGTACGAGTGGCGGCTCCTCGACGGTGTGGGCCACTTCCCGCACGTCGAGGCGCCCGAGGTGGTGCTCGGCGAGGTCCTGCGCTGGGCGAAGACCTGAGCGGCCGTCCGCTGCCTCAGACGCGCCGTTCGCGCAGGTCGGTGACCTCGGCAGCGGGTGCCCACCCCTGGTAGACGCCGAAGTCGAACGCCTCCAGCCGCAACGCCTGGGCCACCGGCCACCGCCCGCCCGTGTACTCCACCCGCAGCCAGCCGTCGTGCTCGCCGAGCACGATGAACGGCTGCCCCTGCCAGGTGCAGGTGGTGCGCACGTACGCGAGGTCCTCGACCTCAGCCGCCGGCAGCACCCGCACGTACCGCCCGGGCCGGACCTCCTCGAAGCCCTCGCCCGGTTCCGGCTGGTAGAGGCGGACCTCGTCGCCGTCCGGGCTGGCCTGGTACTCCCGGCCGCGCCAGCGGGCCACGTAGCCGTCGCGGATCACGGGGCCTCCACCTCCCGCCAGCGCGTCGTGTCGGCGTCCAGGACGGCGACGACCCGTTCGGTGCCGTCCACACCGATCCGCCAGAGCTGCGCGCCGTGGGGCAACCGGGCGCTGTCCACCTTGAACTCCGCCACGACATCGCTGCTCTCGCCCGGCGCGAAGCCGTTGCCGCGGAACGGCGATCGTTCGATGACCCACCCCTCCATGGCCCGCATGGCCGCCTCGTTCTGCCCCCCGTACGGGATGCGGTAGAGGCTCGGTCGGTACGCCGGCCAGCGCAGGACGTAGATCTCGTCGGCGTCGCGGGAGAAGGGCGAGCCGGGGTGATTCAGCCCCAGGGCGTCGTACAACTGGGCCGGGGTGTTGAGGTGGTTGAGCTCGTTGGCGCGGTGGACGAAGCCCGAGACCCGGTCGTAGCCGCGCTCCAGGTAGTAGGCGAGTTGGCTGGGCGCCACCGCCTTCTGCATGACGACGGGCCGGGTCGGGTCGGCGGGTCGGGGCGTGGGGCGGGGACGCTCGGCCGGCTCGGCCGGGGCGGGCGACTCCTCCGTCTCCGCGTCGTCGCCGAGGCCCACCTCGGCCGCCCAGTTCGCGAGCCCCACGATCTGCTCGCCGGGCAGCTTCGCGCCCACGGGGGTGCCGGGATTCACCGCGAAGGACCACGTCGTGTCCGGCCAGCGCCGGATGAGCTGGACGAACCGGACCTGCACCGTCTCGATGTCACCGTCGGCGTGGTCGGCCAACCGCTCCGGTGAGGTGTAGACGACGACGAAGGTCTCCCCGTCGAGTTCCTCGGTACGCCACACGAACCCCGGGTCGCCCGGCCGGCTGCCGGGCGCCGACGCGGCCGCCACGGGCAGCAGCACCCGGGCGAGCAGCAGCGTCGAGAGGAAGGTGTCGGTGCTGCGCGCGCCGGCCGCGCCGAGCAGGTCCTCCTCGACCACGTTGGCCGGCTGGAAGTCCGCCGCCGGATCCTCCGGGCGGACCCCGGCCTCGGGGCCGCTGCCGGCTCTGGCGGTCCAGGCGCCCGTGGCACCGGCCACGCCGGGCGTCCCGGTCTCCGTGCCGGCCACCCAGGAGCCGGCCGCGCCAGGCGTCCCGGTCCCCGTGCCGGCCACCCAGGAGCCGGCGGCACCGGCCGTCGGGGTCTCCGTGCCGCCGGCCACCGGAGCGTCCGCGCCGCAGGCCGCCCGGTCATCGGTGGTGTCGGCCGCGTGCGGCTCGGCGGCTGCCGCCGGCTCGGCGGGCGTGCCGTCGTCGCCGCCGGAGGACGGCTCGAAGAAGTTGGCCGCCGGTCCCCCGGGAACGGTCGACCCGTCCGGCATGTCGGCGGTGTCTCGCGTCCGGCTCGATCGCGGCGTCCAGAGATCGGTCGCGTCGCTCGCCGTCTCCGCGCCGCGCCCAGCACCGGTGGATCCGGCCGGGGCGTCGCCGGCGGTGGCCGTGCCACCCGCTCCGGAGCCGCCCCACGGATCGGCGCCGGCCGGTGCTCCCCCGGCGTCGGTCGCACCGCCCGCCCGCAGGTCACGCCACGGATCCGCGCCGGGCTCCGCGGCCGCGCCGCCCGCGCGCAGGTCACGCCACCGATCCGCGCCGGCGTCGGTGGTCGCGCCACCCGCGGGATCGCCCCAGGAATCCGCGCCGGCACGTCCGTTTCCGGGCGGGGCATCGGCCGCCGTGGGCTCCGCGCCGAACCGGCCGGATGTCGCTGCGCCGAACCTGCCGGGCGCCGCGGACCCCGCCGCGCCGAGCGGGCCGGGTGCGGGCGCGTCCTCCGCCGGGTCGGTGAGGTCCCGCGACTCGACGATGGTGCCCTCGATGACGATGGGCGTGAAGCCTCGGCGGGGCGCCGGCGGCGCGGACACCGGCTCCGCGATGGACGGTGGCAGCTCCTCGACGGGATCCAGGTCCTCGGCTCGCGTACGGCGATCGCCAAGCGGCGGCTGGGTCGTGTCGGCAGCCGCGCCGGGACCGGGTGAACCGCCCGACGAGCCGGTCAGACCGAACGGGCGCGTGGGCTCGTCGGCATCGGGGGTGGGACGACGTCTCGGCAGCGGTTGCGTGGTCTCCGCGCCGGAAGCCGGGAACGCGCCCGGCCACGCGTCGTCGACCGGCGGCCGCGGCGCGGGAGTGGGCTCCCGGTCGGGCGCGAAGAACGCCTGCGTCGGCTCGGAGTCCTGACCCCGCCGCGGGAACGGCTGGCCGCTCCGACCGAACCGGGAGGGCGGCGTGGCCCGGTCGGCCGGCCGCAGCGGTGACCGGAAGGACGCCCCGCGCCCGGACGCCGGTTCGAAGAACGAGCGGCGGGCGGGGTCGCCGGACTCACCCGCGGCACGGGACGCGTCGCCTCCGGCCATCGTCCTGCCGTTTCCGGTGGTGGCCCGCGCCGCGTCCTCGCTCGCCCCGGTACGGACCGACGACGGCCGCCCGGTGGTGGGCCCGGGCCCGACGCGCGGCGCGTCCGGCGGGGCGAACGGTGGCGGCGGGGACCAGCCGGGACGCCCCTGCTCCGCGCCGGCGGCCCGGCCGAGGTCGTTCGGGTCACGCCCGGCGGCCGGGCGGGCCGGGTCGGCGGGCGGCGGCGGCCAGCCGCTCGGCGTCGCCTCGCCGGGCCAGCGGTTCGGGTTGCTCTGGCCGGGGCGGAGCGGCAGCGCGGCCGGCGCCGGAGCGGGCGCCGGCACCCGGGACGCCGGGCCGGTCGCGTCGGGCGCGAGCGGCGTCTTGGCGGCGGGGTCGACACCGTGGAACGGGGCCCGGCCGGACAGCCCGGCCGCCGGCGGGCCGGTCTCCGGGCGGCCGGCGGCCGGCGACGCGTCTCGACCGGCTCCGCTGGCGCGAGCGCGGGCCAGCGACTCGGCACGTTCCAGGCGGGCGCGCGCGCCCAGCGTGCGACCGGGCAGCCGCACGTCGCCTCGGGAGAGCTGAGCCACGAACCAGGCCGGCAGGTAGCCCTCGACGGGCAGGCCCGGGTTGACGGCGAGCCACCACTCAGGATTCGGCCAGGCGGCGGCGAGGTCGGCGTAGGGGAGGCGGCGGTTGCTGCCCGCGTGCTCGCCGAGGCACGTCCGCAGCGCGGTGGCGGAGGTGAACGCGAGCACGTGGGTGCGGCCGCCGCTCGTCCAGGTGCCCCATCCGGCGGGCGCCTGCGCGGTGGCCTGCGTGACCGGGAGAAGGAGGTCGGTGCGGGCCAGGATGCGGAAGTATCGCTCCTGGTCCTGGGCGCGTAATGCGTCCCGCATCGCCGCCTCGGCCTCCGTGGCCGGCTCCCATTCGGTCACGGCCACCTCTCCTCCCGAGAACAGGCCACAGGCATCGCCTACAACCTACAAGGTAGTAACAAGATCACAATGGCACCCCGGCGGCGCCCCGCCGGTGCGCCGTCGAGGCGATAGCATCCCGTCCCGGAGCCGACACGATACGGAGGCTGTCGATGTCCCGGCCGACGACGCGGCCGTTCCTGGCGGCTCTGAGCGCCGTGGTGCTGGCCGGCGCACCTGCCCCGCTCCCAGCGCCGACCGGGATGGGCACGGCGACCGACCCCGGCGTGCCGGCCCGGGTCACGGCGCTCGGCGGGGTCGCAGCACCGGCCACGTCCGGAACGGCGGGCGGGCCGGTCGGCGTGCCGGCGCGACGCCCCGTCCTGTCGGCCCGGAACGCCCGGGCGACGCCCGGCTGTTCCAGCGTGCCGGCCCAAGCCCGGACCGTCACGGCGACGCCCTGGCCGCAACAGCGGTACGCCCCCGAACGGCTGGCGCCGCTCGCCACCGGGGCTGGTGTGACGGTGGCGGTCGTCGACTCCGGAGTCGACCGGAAGCATCCGCAGCTCGTCGGGCGGGTGCGCGACGGCACGGACCTGCTGGACGACGGCGGTGACGGCACCCGGGACTGCGCCGGCCACGGCACCGGCGTGGCGAGCATCATCGCCGCGGCGGCGCGACCGGGCGTCGCATTCCGCGGTCTGGCGCCGGACGCCCGGATCCTGCCGGTGCGGGTCAGCGAGCAGCAGGTGGTGGAGGGCCGGGAGTCGGGGCGTACCGTCGGCGCCGCCGAATTCGCCCGGGCCATCCGGTGGGCGGTGGACGAGGGCGCCGACGTGCTGAACCTCTCCGTCGTGCTCTACGCGGACGACCCGGCCGTACGAGCCGCGGTCGACTACGCCGTGACGCGGGACGTCGTGGTGGTGGCCGCCGCCGGCAACCTGTACGAGAGCGGGAATCCCCGCCCCTACCCGGCCGCGTACGACGGGGTGCTCGGTGTCGGTGCGATCACCGCGGCGGGCACCCGGGCTCCCTTCTCCCAGACCGGCCCGTACGTCGATCTGGTGGCCCCCGGCAGCGACGTGCTCATGGCCGCGCCCGGTCAGGGTCACCAGCGCGCCGAGGGGACCAGCTACGCCACGCCCTTCGTCGCCGCCACCGCGGCGCTGCTGCGGCAGTACCGCCCCGAGCTGACGGCCGCCCAGGTGGCCGAGCGCATCACGGCCAGCGCCGACCCGGCGCCGGGCGGCGGGTACGGGGCGGGCGTGCTCAACCCCTACCGCGCGGTCACCGAGACCACCGGCGGCGCGACCGGCCGAACCCGCCCGGTGGCCGCCCTCGCCGACGAGCGGGCCGACCCGGCGCGGCTGGCGCAGCGGGCCCGGCGGACGGCCGCCCGGGACCGCGCGTTCGTCGTGGCGGCGGCTGCCGGTGGCGTCGTCGTCGTGGTCACGCTTGTCGCGCTGGTGCTGCCGCGAGGTGCCCGCCGGCGCTGGCGGCCGGGCGACGCCGACTGACCCGGCGGCGACGCCGGCCCGGGACAGGTCGGCGCCGCCGTCGGCGTGGCTCGCCGCAGGGCCCGGTCGCGGCCGTGCGTCCCGCGGCCGCGCGGTCACTGGAACAGGCCGACGTTCTTCTTCTCGGTGTCGAGATAGTCGGCCGCGGAGTCGTCCACCGCGAGCTTGATGTCGCGCAACATGGCCTGCAGGTCCTGCGAGGCGGCACGCCACCGCGACTGCCGCTGCTCGTACGCCTGCCGGGCCTCGCCCGTCCAGCCGGCCACCAGCGGCGCGGCGTCGCGTTCCAGTTGGCCGAGCTGCGAGTCGAGCGTGTTCAACGCCTTCTGGATGTCCGCGCCGGCCTGTTGCAGCGCGGCGAAGTTGACGACCAGTACACCGTGGTCCACCTGCGGAATCCCTCCCCTGGATCGGATCGGTCAGAGCGGAAGCTGGATGCCGCCGCGGTTGGTGCCGGAGACGCGGCTGGCCGCCTCCGTGTCGGAGGCGTCGTACTGCCTCCCGGCGGTGCGGATCGCGCCGGCGGTCTCCCGCAGGGCTCGTTGCAGGGCCGCCTGGTCCTGGGCCCACTGCTGCTTGACCTGCTCGAAGGACCGCCCGCCGGCGCCGCGCCAGGCCTGCTGCAACACCTCCAGCTCGGCCATCAGGCTGCTGAGCATCGACTGCAGCGACCCGTCGACCTGCTCGAACTTCGCGGCGGTCTGCTGCATCACCGCGGCTTCTGCCTGGGTCTGGGACACTCCGGACCTCACCTCGTCTCCTCGATCGTGGCTGGCCGTCGGCGCGCCCGTCCTGCGGGACGCGCCGCTCACGCCCCCGAACGTCGCGCACCTCGGGGCGCGGGGGTCAGCGGAACTCGTGGCTGACGGTAGCCGTCCGGTAGCTCTTCTGCTACCCCGGTCCGTTTCCCTGTGGACAACGCCGCCACCATCGATCGCCTACGATGTGCGGCGGTGACGTGGCGGCGAGTGACGGCGGGGAGACGCGATGACGGCGACGAGCACCGTCGACCCGCCCCGTCCGGTCCCCGGTGACGCTCAGGCGGGCGGTCACGCCGGCCGCATCGCGCGCACCGCGGCGCCGCCGTCGCGGCTCGTCGCGGCCCGCCGGCCGGCCCGCGTCCGGGCCGGTCAGGTCGTCACCGCGCAGGTCGCGGTGGCGCTGCCCGTCGCCGCCGCCGGCCGGGGCGCCGGGTCGCTGGCGTGCGCCCTGCTGGCGGCCGCGCCGCTGCTGACCCTGGCGTGGGGACGTGTGCGGGGGCCGGTGGCTCTTCGAGTGGTCGGGGACCGCGCTGGCGCACCTCACCCGCCGCCGCGCCCTGCCGGCGGGCGCGGGGGACGCGGCGCTGCTCGACCTGGTCGACCCGGGGGCCGTGGTCCGCTCCGCGGACCTCGCGGGCGGGCCGGCCGCCGTGCTGGACGACGCGACCGGCGTCACCGCCCTGCTCGAGGTCGGCGATCCGGGTGAGCTGATCGGTGACACCCTCCGCACGCTGCCCGCCCCGGCGACGCTGCTGGCGGCGGGCACGCCGGACGGCCCACCGGTGCGTGTCCAGCTCGTGCTCTCCGTCTCGCCCGCGCCCGCCGCCGCGGTGGGCGGTGCGGTGGGCACGTCGTACCGGCAGCTGACCGACGGCCGGCTGGCCGCGTGGGAGCGGGCGGTCCTCGCGGTCCGGGTGCTACGGGTCGACGGCTGGTCGCCGGAGGAGCTGCGCCGGGTCCTCGCCGGCACGCTGCGCCGGATCGTCCGGCGCCTGCGGCCGCTCGGCGTACGCCCGCTCGGTGTGGCGGCGACACTGCGCGTGCTCGCCGAGCTGGCCCACCACGACGCCGCGCCGCTGCGGGAACACTGGGCGAGCATGCGTTCCGGAGGGCTGGTCCAGGCCACCTTCGCGCTGGGCCTGCGCGGCGACGGCGCGCGCCGGCTCCTGCCCCGGCTGCTCACGCTGCCCACGACCGCCACGACGGTGGCGCTCTGCGCGGGCCCCGGCACCGGCGCCCTGCCGACCGTGCGCCTCGCGGCCGGCTCGCCCGGGGCCCTGTCGCTGGCGGCCCGGGCGCTGCACGCACTGGTCGACGGGCTGGGCGGGGAGGTCCACCGGCTGGACGGCGCCCACGCGCACGGTCTCGCCGCGACGCTGCCGCTGGCGCTCGTGGGGCCGCAGCCCGGCGGTCAGGTGGCGGCGGAGGCACCGGAGCTGCGCCTCGGCGGCGCCGGGTTGATGCTCGGTACGAACCGGCACGGCGCCGCGCTGAGCGTCCGCCTGTTCCGGCCGGAGGGCACCCGGTCGCTGCTGGTCGGCGGGGTGCGCCTCGCCCAGCTGGTGATGCTGCGGGCCATGGCGCTCGGCGCCGAGGTGGTGGTGCGGACCGCCCGGCCCCGCGCCTGGGAGCCGTTCGTCCGGGGGGTGGGGGCGCCCGGCGGGACGCTACCGCTGCTTCCTCCGGGCCGACCGCTGCCGGAGGTGGCGGCCACACCGCTGCGTCCGCTGCTGGTCGTGGTCGACGTGGGCCCGGTCCGGGCCGACGCGGAGCCGGGCCCGCCCTGGGTGTCGACCCTCGTCGTCCGCGACGAGCTGACCCCGTCCGACGTGGACGCGCTGAGCCGCGCCGACCTCGCGGTGCTGCAACCTCTGGCCGCCCGGGAGGCCGCGCTCGCCGGCGCCGCACTGGGGCTCGGTGACTCCGCGGAGTGGCTGACCCGGGTCCGGGACGACATGGCGGCCGTCGTCAACCGGCGGGCGCTGCGGTGGGCGCTACTCGCCCTCACCCCCGTGGAGGCGCAGCTCGTCGGCCGCCCGTCCCGCCACTGACGGTCAGGGACGGGCGCCTGCGGGTGACCCGCCGCGAACACCGGCGTATCCGTCGACTGGCACGGGTTCCGTCGCTCGACCGGTCGTGGCACGATCCCCGGAATGGATTTCCTGAAGGGCCTGCTGATCCGGCTCGTCACCACGGCGATCGCCTTCTGGTTGGCCACTCTGATCATTCCGGGCATCCGCCTGGAGTCCGATTCGACCGTCCAGACGGTCATCACGCTGATCCTCGTGGCCGCCATCTTCGGTGTGGTCAACGCGGTGCTCCAGCCCATCATCAAGACCGTGGGCTGCGGCCTGTACCTGCTGACCCTCGGCCTCATCGCGCTCGTGGTCAACGGGCTGCTCTTCCTGCTCACGAGCTGGATCGCCGGCGAGGCCGGGCTACCGTTCCACGTGGACGGGTTCTGGCCGGCCGCCGTGCTCGGCGCGCTCTTCGTCGGCATCGTCACCTGGGTGCTCGGCGCGATCCTCGACCGCGACTGACCGCACCCGCATGGGCCGGCGCCGGCCGACGACCAACATCCGGGAATTGGTCGGCGCGGTCCGCGGGTCGCGGGACTAGCGTGGCGACGTGTTCACCGTGACCCGCGCCGACGGCTACCTGCTCACCACCGATCCCGGCCGGCTCGACCTGGCCCGTGTGCACCACTGGTTGAGCACCGACGCGTACTGGGCGATCGGGCGGGAGCGGGAAACGGTGGAGCACTCCTTCGCGGGCTCGATCCCGTTCGGCGTCTACCGCCCGGGAGACGGCCGCCAGGTAGCGGTCGCCCGGGTGGTCACCGACCGGGCAACCTTTGCGTGGCTGTGCGACGTCTACGTCGACCCGGCCGAGCGGGGGCGCGGGCTCGGCACCTGGCTCGCCGCGTCCGTCCGCGACCACCTCGCCGACCTGGGCGTACGCCGGATCGTGCTGGCCACGAACGACGCGCACGGGGTGTACGCGAAGGTCGGCTTCACGCCGGTGCATCCGGAGCGGTGGATGGAGCTCGACGAGCGTCCCGGCCGGGTGACGCCCGTCACCGGAAAGGAACAAAGCCCCGGAACACCCCTTACGGTGGAGGCGTGACACCGCTCCGTCTGGGATATTTGTACGGCTTCGGCGCGTACCTGCTCTGGGGTTTCTTCCCGATCTACCTCAAGCTGCTGCGGCCGGCCGGACCGCTGGAGATCCTGGCCCACCGGATCGTCTGGTCGGTGGCCTTCGTGGCGCTGCTGCTCGCCGCGATGCGCAACGTCGGTTTCCTGCGGGCGCTCGCCCGCCGTCCCCGGGCGCTGGCCGGGATCGCGGTCGCCGCCGCGCTCATCGCCGTCAACTGGGGCACCTACATCTACGGTGTCAACTCGGACCGGGTGGTGGAGACGGCGCTCGGCTACTTCATCAACCCGCTGGTCGTCGTGCTGCTCGGGGTGACGGTGCTGCGCGAGCGGCTCCGGCCCGCGCAGTGGGCGGCGCTGGGCGTCGGCGGTCTCGCCGTCGCGGTGCTCACCATCGACTACGGACGGCTGCCGTACCTGGCGTTGACCCTCGCGCTCAGCTTCGGCGGATACGGCCTGGTCAAGAAGCGGCTCGCGCTGCCCGCCGCGGAGGGACTCTTCGTCGAGTCGGCGGTGCTCGCGCTGCCCGCGCTGGGCTACCTCGGCTGGCTCGCGGCCGACGGCGACGCCACCTTCGGTCACGTCTCGGCCGGGCACACCGCCCTGCTGGTGCTGGCCGGTGCGGCCACCGCGATCCCGCTGCTGCTCTTCGCGGGCGCCGCCAACCGGCTGCCGCTCACCAGTCTCGGCATGATCCAGTACCTGGCGCCGATCCTCCAGCTCGGCTGCGGCGTGCTCCTCTTCCACGAGCCGATGCCGCCGGCCCGGCTGGCCGGGTTCGCGCTGGTCTGGCTCGCGCTGATCGTCTTCACGGCGGACGCCGTGCGTCACACCCGCCGCACCCGGGCCGCCGCCCGCAGCCAGAGCCCCGACCCGGCCCTGGCCACGCACTGAGCCGCGCCCCCTTCAGGGGACGTCGTAGCTCAGGACGGGCGTGCCGTCGGCGCGCAGCAGCTCCAGGCGGACCAGTTCCGCGTCGGTGAACCGGGTCGCGCCGGTGAACCGGACGTCGTCGCCGGGCGCGGCCAGCCAGGAGCCGATCTGCTCGGTGGCGCCGTCCGGGCCGTGCGCCACCAGCCGGAAGGTGTACGCCTTGCGGTAGCCGGTGCGCGACTCGTACCCGCAGTGCATGGTCACCTCGGTGCCCCAGTCGGTGCCGGTGAGCCCGATCTCGGCGTGCACCGGCACCGTGCCGGCGACCGGACGCATGGCGACCATCCGCACGGACTCGGCGGGCGGGCTGGCCTCCCGCGGCAGCACGACCGCCGAGCCGACGCCCACCACCAGGGCGAGTCCCGCCGCGGCGAGAGCGGTGAGCGCGTACCGGCGGCGGCCCGCCGAGCGCTCGCGGCGTCGGCGGTCGCGGGCCGCGTCGAGCAGCGTGGGCAGTGCGGGACCGGACGTGGGCACGAGGAACTGCTCCAGCCCGGCCGGGTCGAGCCGGCCGAGCAGCCCGGGCAGCACGGCGATCTCGGCGACCGCCTCGCGGCACTCGGCGCAGCCGGCGAGGTGCCGCTCGTACGCGGCCCGCTCGGCGGGGGCGAGCGCGCCCAGCACGTACGCGCCGTCGTCGTGCGCGAACTCGCACCGGGTCATCCCGTCACCCCCATCTCCGCCAGGACCAACCGTAGTGAGCGCAGCGCGTAGTGCGTCCGTGACTTGACGGTGCCCGGTGGCACCCCCAACCGGGACGCCGCCTCGGTCACCGACCGTCCCTGGTAGAAGCACTCGATGAGCACCTCGCGGTGGGTCGGGCTGAGCCGGTTCAGCGCCTCGGCGACCGTCCACGCCTCGACCGCCCGCTCGGCCTCGTCCACCACCTCCGGCGGCTCTGGCAGCTCGTCGGTGAACACCTCGCCCACTCGCGTCGACCGCCGCCGCCAGGCGTCGATGGCCAGGTTGCGGGCGGTCGTAAAGAGCCACGCGCGGACGGAGCCGCGCCGCGGGTCGAGCGCCTCGGGGTGCCGCCAGGCCCGCAGGAGGGTCTCCTGCACGAGGTCCTCGGCGCGCTGCCGGTCGCCGTTGACCAGCCGCAGGGCGTGCGCGTACAGCGCCTCCGCGTGCTCGTCGTGCAGCGCGCGGAGCAGTTGGGCGTCGTGGTCGGTGATGGCGCTCTCCTCGCTTTCGGCGCGAGTCCGGCGGTGCGTTCGCCGATGAATACGTGCGGTCACCCCGATCGGTTCAGCCCGAGGTCAGCCGGGGTTTCCAATCGACCGTTCGGACGAGGTGTTCACGCCTGGTTCACATCGACGCCGACGATCGCTCACCACGTGCTCCTAGCGTCCGGCGGGTACGCACGCGCCGGGACCATCGTCCCGCGTGCCACCGGATTCCCGTCAGGAAGGCATCCCCCATGAGCGACCGTCCCCGGCTGCTCCCGCTGCTGAGCGCCACCCGGCACGGCAGCCGTGACGCCATGACCTGTCTCTACCGCTGCGGCAACGCCTGCGACCACCCGGTCCCGAACACCTCGGACAATGCGTACTTCGGCGACGTGGTGGACGCGGAGGTCTCGCGGCGCGGCGTCGTCCGGGCCGGTGCGGTCGGCGCGCTCGTGCTCGGCTTCGGAGGCGCGGCGGCCGGCGCGCTGGCCGGTGCGGCCCCCGCCTCGGCCGCCCCCGCGACGCCGGTGGTGCCCGAGGCCGCCGGGTTCGGGCGCCCGACGCGGGGCGTCGGCAACGGCGCGCTGACCTTCAAGCCGATCCCGCCGAACAAGCTCGACACGCTCGTGGTGCCGAACGGGTACGACCACGCCGTCGTCATCAAGTGGGGCGACCCGGTCGTGCCGGGCGCGCCGGAGTTCGACCTGCACAGGCAGACCGCCGCCGCGCAGTCGAAGCAGTTCGGCTACAACAACGACTTCGTCGGCGTGCTGCCGCTCGACAAGCAGGGTCGGCGGGCGCTGCTCGTGGTCAACCACGAGTACACCAACGAGGACCTCATGTTTCCCGGCTTCCCGGGCCTGGACAACCTCTCGGTGGAGCAGCTCCGGGTCGCGATGGCCGCGCACGGCATGTCGGTCGTGGAGCTGGAGCGGGTCGACGGCACGGGCCAGTGGCGGCCCGTCGGCAACGGCCGGCGGCCGTACAACCGGCGGGTCACCGCCCTCGCCACCAAGTTCGACCTGACCGGCCCGGCGGCCGGCTCGGCCTGGTTGAAGACCGCGGCCGACCCCAAGGGCCGCACGGTCGTCGGCACGCTGAACAACTGCTCCGGCGGCGTGACCCCGTGGGGCACCGTGCTCTCCGGCGAGGAGAACTTCAACCAGTACTTCGTCGGCGCGGACGGCGCACCGGCGGACCTGAAGCCGAAGCTGGAGCGCTACGGCATCCCCACCACGACCCGCTACCCGAGCGGCAGCCGCAGGTGGGAGCGGGCGGACGAGCGCTTCGACCTGGCCAAGCACCCCAACGAGGCGCACCGCTTCGGCTGGGTCGTGGAGATCGACCCATTCGACCCGGAGAGCCGCCCGCGCAAGCACACGGCGCTGGGCCGGCTCAAGCACGAGGGCGCGAACGTCATCGTCGCGGAGGACGGCCACGTGGTCGCGTACATGGGCGACGACGAGCGGTTCGACTACCTGTACAAGTTCGTGTCGGACAAGAAGTTCATAAAGGGCAACTCCTGGACGGCCCGCAAGCACAACCTCACGCTGCTGGAGTCCGGCACCCTCTACGTCGCGAAGCTTGACCAGACGAGCGCCGGGGAGATCGACGGCTCGGGCACGCTCCCCTCGGACGGGGCGTTCAACGGCCGCGGCCGCTGGATCAAGCTGGTGAGCGGCAACCGCTCGTACGTCGAGGGCATGACCGCCGCGGACGTGCTCACCTTCACCCGGCTGGCCGGCGACAAGGTCGGCGCCACCAAGATGGACCGGCCCGAGGACGTCGAGCCGAGCCAGCTCACCGGCAAGGTGTACGTGGCCCTGACCAACAACACCGACCGGGGCAAGGCCGGGAAGGCCGCCGCCGACGAGGCGAACCCGCGCAACGGCAACAAGCACGGGCAGATCCTCGAGCTGGTGGAGGACCGCCGCGACCACACCGCCGACGCGTTCACCTGGTCGCTGCCGATCGTCTGCGGCGACCCCACCGACCCGTCGACCTACTTCGGCGGGTACGACAAGACCAGGGTCTCCCCGATCTCCTGCCCGGACAACGTCGCGTTCGACGCCACCGGCAACCTCTGGATCTCCACCGACGGCAACGCGCTGGGCAGCAACGACGGCCTGTTCGCGACCGCCCTCGAGGGCCCGGAGCGGGGTCACCTCAAGCAGTTCCTGACGGTGCCGCTCGGCGCCGAGACCTGCGGCCCGTTCATCACCGGCGACAACCGCTCGGTCTTCGTGGCCGTGCAGCACCCGGGTGAGATCACCGGTGCCTCGGTCGAGCAGCCCGCCTCCACCTGGCCCGACGGCGACTTCGCCAAGCCGGGCGTGGTGGTCACCTGGCGTCTCGACGGCGGCCCGGTCGGCAGCTGACGTTCCTCCGGCGGTTCGACGCTGGACCGCCGCCGCGGGGCCCTCTCCCATCCGGGGGGAGGGCCCCGCGGCGTACGGGCTCAGTGGTCGGCCGCGATGCTGTCGGCGACCGCCCGGGCCGCCGTGAGCAGCTTGGCCCGGACGACGCGGGCCGAGGTCATCATCTCGCTGGCCGGCAGCGCGCAGGCGAGCACCACGCGGCGCTCCATGTCCTTGTCGGGGCTGACAAGCACGGCGGCGCAGGCCACCCCCTGCCGGAACTGCCCCAGCTCCAGCTGCATGCCACGCCGGTCGCCGGCGGCCAGGTCGGCCTCGAACGTCTCGGGGCTCGTGAGCGTGGCGCTCGTGAACGGGCGCATGCCGTACTCCCGCAGGTAGCGGAAGCGTTGCTCGGCCGTGAGCGTGGCGAGCAGGCTCTTGCCGAGCGCCGTCGCGTGTGCCCCCTCGTCGAAGCCGGGGACCAGGTCCTCCAGGTACGGCGAGCGGGGGCCCTCGGCGACCGCGGTGACCGCCACCTGGCCGCCGACGAACCGGCCGAGGTAGTGGCTGTAGCCGGTGTCGGTGGCGGCCCGTCGCAGGCTCTCCCCGACCGCGGGCGGCCCGCGGAACGCGGTCACCAGCTCCCGGTAACGGTCGGCGACCTCCAGTCCCACGATGTACGTGCCGTCCTCACGGCGGATCACGTAGCCCTCGTACGCCAGCGTGCGCACCAGGTGGTAGGTGGTGGCGACGGTCAGCTCGCACCGCCGGGCGATCTGCTTGACGGTGAGCCCCTTCGGGGCACGACCGACCGACTCGAGCACTCGTAAGGCGCGGGAGACGCTGCGGATCAGATCCGAAGGTTCCGCCAGGGGGTCGCGCACAACCACCTCCGCCGCCGGGGACTTACACCATATGAAATCCAGAGCCGGTCCGAAACGCCTGTTCGGGTCGAGGATGCCAGATCGTCCTCGACGGTTCGTGCACCGACGGACACGATCCGTGCTCCACCGGCGGCTGGCGTAGGTTTGCGGAACGATGACCGACACCGCCACCACCCCCGCCGCCGACACCACCCGCGCGCGACCGGTGCGCGCCAGCGCGAGCGCCATCGCCGTCACGATCGCCTGCGTCCTGCCGGTGTTCCTGGTCGGTGGTCTCGCCGTCCAGCTCGGCGACGACCTCGGCTTCTCCCCCGCCGGGCTCGGCCTCGCCGTGTCGCTCTACTTCGGCGTGGGCGCCCTGGCCTCGGTGCCGTCCGGCGCCCTCGCCGAGCGGTACGGTCCGGCTGTCGTGGCCCGCGCCGGCGTCCTGCTCTCCGCCGCCTGCCTCCTCGCCGTGGCCGGGCTGGCCCGCTCGTACCCCGTCCTGCTCGGGCTGCTCGCGGCCGGCGGCGTCGCGAACGCCCTCGGCCAGCTCGCGAGCAACGCCGCCCTGGCCCGGCACGTGCCGCCGCACCGGCAGGGGCTCTCGTTCGGGGTCAAGCAGGCGGCCATCCCGGTGTCCACGCTGCTCGCCGGCGCCGCAGTGCCGACCATCGCCCTCACCGCCGGGTGGCGCTGGGCGTTCGTGGCCGCCGCCGGCGCGGCGCTGGCCACGCTGCCCGCCGTACCGCGGCGCGAGGCCCGGCCGGCGCGCCGGGCGGGGGGCTCGCGGGCCAGCCGGGGCACCGGTCCGCTGGTCGTCATCGGCGTGGCCGCGACGCTGGCCGCGGGCGCCGCCAACGCGTTGGGCACCTTCGTGGTCGACGCGGCCGTGGGACGGGGGCTCGCGCCGGGGCTGGCCGGCCTCACGCTGACCCTCGGCAGCGCCGTCTGCGTGCTGGCGCGGGTCGGTTCCGGGTGGCTCGCCGACCGGCGGTCCGGCGGGCACGTGGCCGTCATCGCCGGAATGCTGCTGGTCGGCGCGGCCGGGCTCGGGCTGCTCGCGGTGGCCGGGCCGGTGCCCCTGGTGGCCGGCGTGGTGCTCGGTTTCGGTCTCGGCTGGGCCTGGCCGGGGCTCATGAACTTCGCGGTGGTCCGGCTGCACCCGCAGGCCCCGGCCGCCGCCACCTCGATCACCCAGACCGGGGTGTACGCCGGCGGCTGCCTCGGCCCGCTCGGCCTCGGCACGGTCGCCGCGCGGGCCGGCTACCCGGCGATGTGGACGACGGCGGCACTCTCGATGCTCCTGGCCGCCGCCCTCATGCTGACCGGCAGCCGCCTCCTGACCCGCCCCTGACCGGCGTCCCTCCGGTCTGACCTGCGCCGACCCCGGCGTCGACCCTCTTGATCAAGAGGTTTGCGTCAGCGCAGGGCGGATTCCTGACGCAAACCTCTTGATCATCAGGCGGAGCCCCCCCGGGGGGTGGAGCGGGGTGGGTTAGCTGGTGCGGTCGGCGATGTAGTCGCAGAGGGATTCCAGCGCGCGGCGCGCCGGGTTCGGCGGCAGCGGCGCCAGCTGGGAGCGGGCCTCCTCGGCGTAGCTGCGGACGGTCTCCCGCGCCCGCTTGAGGGCCGGGCTCTCCCGCAGCAGACCGAGCGCCTCGGCGTGCAGGTCGTCGTCGGTCACGGCGCCCGCCGCGAGGATCTCGCGCAGCCGTACGGACGCCGCGTCGGAGTCGTCACCGGCCTGGGCGTAGAGCACCGGCAGGGTCGGCACGCCCTCGCGCAGGTCGGTGCCGGGCGTCTTGCCCGACTGGGCCGACTCGCTGGCGATGTCCAGCAGGTCGTCGGAGAGCTGGAACGCGACGCCGATCGTCTCGCCGTAGCCCTGCAGCGCCTCGACGTGCTCCGGCGACGCGCCGCCGAACATGCCGCCGAACCGTGCCGACGTGGCGATCAGCGAGCCGGTCTTGCCGGCGATCACCTGGAGGTAGTGCGCCACCGGGTCCTCGCCGGGACGCGGGCCGACGGTCTCGGCGATCTGGCCGTGCACCAGCCGGGAGAACGTGCGCGCCTGCAGGCGTACGGCTTCGGTGCCGAGGTCGGCCGCGATGTCGGCGGCCCGCGCGAAGAGGTAGTCACCGACCAGGATGGCCACCGAGTTGGTCCACCGGGAGTTGGCGCTCGGGGCGCCCCGGCGGACGGCCGCCTCGTCCATGACGTCGTCGTGGTAGAGCGTCGCCAGGTGGGTGAGCTCCATCACCACGGCGGCGGGCACGACCTGGGCGTTCGTCGGGTCGCCGAACTGCGCGCCGAGGGCCACCAGCAGCGGCCGGAACCGCTTGCCACCGGCCTCGACGAGATGCCGGGCGGCCTCGGTGACGAGCGGGTCGGCGCTGGCCACGCTGCCGCGCAGCTCGACCTCGACCCCGTCGAGGACGGCCAGCACGGAGGCTTCGAGGCGGGGATCGGCGAGGTAGAGACCGAGCGCCTCGAACTGACCCGTGTGCTGCCGGCTCCGACGGCCGCCGGAGCCGGTGGCACCTGTACGTTCGCCAGCAGGATTCACCACGCCTCAACCATGCCACACCCGTTCGACCTGCCCCGGGCGGGGGATACGTGCCGGCCACCGCCGACACGCTCCGATCGAGCGGGGCGGATACGCCGGAGGGCCGGCACGCCCAAGGCGTACCGGCCCCCGTCGACCCGGAACCGTCATCTGACGAATTCGGCGGCTCCCGTCGCCAGGTCCAGCAGCGGGGCCGGGGCCACACCGAGGACCAGGGTGGCCACCACCCCGATCATCAGCGCGGCCGAGGTGAGCGCGCCCGGCACGGCCACGGTCGGCGTCGACTCGCCCGGCTCCGACAGCCACATCATCACCACGACCCGCAGGTACGGGAAGGCCAGCACCATGCTGGTCAGCACACCGGCGACCACCAGCCATGCCCGACCCTCGGCCAGCGCCGGGCCGAACACCGCGAACTTGCTGGTGAAGCCGCTGGTCAGCGGGATGCCGGCGAAGGCCAGCAGGATGAACGTGAACAGCGAGGCGTAGAACGGCGACCGCCGGCCCAGCCCCGCCCAGCGGGACAGGTGCGTGGCCTCCCCGTCGCCGTCCCGGACGAGGGTCACCACGGCGAACGCGGCGAGCACCGAGAAGCCGTACGCCACGAGGTAGAACATCGTGCCGGAGAGCCCGTCCTGCGACGGGGCGAGCACGCCCACGAGCAGGTAGCCGGCGTTCGCGATCGACGAGTACGCCAGCAGCCGCTTGATGTCGGTCTGGGTGACCGCCAGCACCGCGCCGACGAGCATGGTGAGCACCGCCACGACGCCGAGCACCGGGGTGAAATCCCAGCTCGCGCCGGCGAAGGCCACGTGGAAGACGCGGAGCAGGGCGCCGAACGCGGCGACCTTCGTGCACGCCGCCATGAAGCCGGTGATCGGCGTGGGAGCGCCCTGGTAGACGTCCGGCGTCCACACGTGGAACGGCGCCGCGGCCGCCTTGAACAGCAGGCCGATGGCGAGCAGCGCCATCCCGGCGAACAGCAGCACCCGACTGGCCGGCGACTCGCCGACCGCCGCGTTGATGGTGGCGAAGTCGACCCCGGCCGACCGGCCCGGGACACCGGAGGTGAAACCGTAGATCAGCGCCACGCCGAACAGGAAGAACGCCGAGGCGTACGCCCCGAGCATGAAGTACTTCAGGGCCGCCTCCTGGCTGAGCAGCCGCCGGCGGCGGGCCAGCGCGCAGAGCAGGTACAGCGGCAGCGAGAAGACCTCGAGCGCGATGAACATGGTGAGCAGGTCGTTCGCCGCCACGAAGATCAGCATGCCGCCGATCGCGAACGTGGCCAGCGGGTAGACCTCGGTGGCGCCGCCCGCGCTCTCGGCCTGCCGCCGGTCGTCGACCGACTCGGCGGTGACCGCGGCCTGGGCGACGAACGCCCCGCCGCGCTCCACCGCGCGCTCGCCGATGAGCAGCAGCGCCATCGCGGCCAGCACCAGGATCGCGCCCTGGAGGAAGAGCGTGGGACCGTCCACGGCGATCGCCGAGCCGGCGGTCAGCAGCCGGTCGTCGGCGTTGAGCACCACCATGGTGAGCGCCACGAGCACCGCGAGCAGCGCCAGCGAGAGCTGGACGAGGTGGCGCGAACGCCGCGGCACGAAGGCCTCGACGAGCACCCCGATCAGCGCGGCGCCCAACATGATGAGGATGGGCGCGAGCGCCGCGTAGTCGATCGACGGCAGCTTGAGCTCACTCACTGTACCGACCTTCCGTTCGCGACTGCGGGGCTCACTCGCTCCGCTCGTTCACTCCTCGCGCTCACCGGCTGGCCTCCTGGACTGTGGTGCCCACCGACGGGGCGGGGTCGGTCTTGCCCATGTCGTCCATGGTCGCCTGGACGGCGGGGTTGATCACGTCGGTGACCGGCTTCGGGTAGAAGCCGAGCAGCACGATCAGCGCGATCAGTGGCGCGACCACGACCTTCTCGCGCAGGTTCAGGTCACGGCGCATCCCGTCGACCTCGGTGAGCGCCGGGTTGACCGTGCCCTGGGTGGTGCGCTGCACCATCCACAGCACGTACGCGGCGGCCAGGATGATGCCCACGGTGGCGATCACGGCGACCGGCTTGTTCACCGTGAAGGAGCCGATCAGCACCAGGAACTCGGAGACGAACGGCGCGGTGCCGGGCAGCGCCAGGGAGGCGAGACCGGCGAAGAAGAGCA
The DNA here is from genome assembly GCF_051386435.1 of Micromonospora sp. URMC 103. Classification (NCBI taxonomy): domain Bacteria; kingdom Bacillati; phylum Actinomycetota; class Actinomycetes; order Micromonosporales; family Micromonosporaceae; genus Micromonospora; species Micromonospora sp. URMC 103. Next base: position 74,143 of record NZ_JBPQTR010000003.1, read on the forward strand.
CGCCCGCCAGCACCGGGACCAGCTTGCCGGCCCCGCCGAAGTCGGTGATGAGCGCCGAGCCGCGCCGCGCGATCAGCATGCCCACCACCAGGAACAGCAGGCCGGTGGCGAGGCCGTGGTTGACCATGTAGAGAACGGCCCCGGTGCCGGCCTGGGTGGTGAAGGCGAAGATGCCGACGCCGATGAAGCCGAAGTGCGCGATCGAGGTGTACGACACCAGCCGCTTCAGGTCGTTCTGGCCGACCGCCAGCAGCGCGGCGTAGATGATGCCGATGAGCCCGAGCGCCAGCGCCCACGGCGCGAACCACTTGGCCGCGTCCGGGAACAGCGGCAGGCAGTACCGCAGGATGCCGAACGTGCCCACCTTGTCGAGCACGCCCACGAGCAGCGCGGCCGCGCCGGCCGGCGCCGCGCCACCGGCGTCCGGCAGCCAGGTGTGGAACGGGAAGAACGGCGCCTTGATCGCGAAGGCGAGGAAGAAGCCGAGGAAGAGCCAGCGCTCGGTGCCGGTGGAGATGTCCACCTGGGAGAGCGCCTGCCAGTCGAAGGTCTTTCCGCCGACCACCCAGAGGCCGATCACCGCGGCGAGCATGAAGAGCCCGCCCACCAGGGAGTAGAGGAAGAACTTGACAGCCGCGTACTGCCGCTGGTGGCCGCCGTAGCTGCCGATGAGGAAGTACATCGGCACCAGCATGACCTCGAAGAACACGTAGAAGAGGAACACGTCGGCGGCCGCGAAGACGCCGATCATCGTGCACTCGAGGACGAGCAGCAGCGCGAAGTAGACCGGCACCGACCGCTTCGACGACTCGGCGTCGTGCCAGGACGCCAGGATCACGAGCGGCACCAGCACCGCGATCAGCATCAGCATGACCAGCGCGATGCCGTCGGCCGCGAACGTGAAGTGGACGCCCCAGTTCGGGATCCAGGGGTACGACTCGCGGAACTGGAAGCGGTCACCGCCGACCTGGAAGGTGATCCACATCAGCACCGAGAGCACCAGCACGAGCAGCGACCAGACGAACGCCACCTGCTTGGCCAGCTCCGGCCGGTGGCGCGGCACGAGGGCCACCACAAGGGCACCCACCAGCGGCGCCACGGTCAGCACCGAGAGGAACGGGAAGTTGGACATTATGCGGCCTTACCTCCGTCGTCACTGCGTGGTCCGCCGGCGGGGGCGGCCGGGAAGAGGTCGATCACGCCAGCCACCCCGCCTGTACGGCCAGGAACGCCGCCACCACGAGCAGCGCGCCGGTCAGGATCGAGGTCGCGTACGACCGGACGAAGCCGGTCTGCAGCCGCCGGAGCCGGCCCGAGCCTCCGCCGACCGCGGCGGCCATGCCGTTGACCAGCCCGTCGACGCCCCGGTTGTCGAGGAAGACCAGCGCCCGGGTGAGGAAGATGCCCGGCTTCTCGAAGACCGCCTCGTTGAAGGCGTCCGTGTAGAGGTTGCGGCGGGCCGCGGTGACGACCACGCCGGCCGGCTGCGGCGCGGTGGCCGTGCCACCCCGGAACAGGAACCAGGCCAGGCCGGCGCCGAGCACGGTGACCGCCAGCGACAGCGTGGTGATGACTCCGTGCGACAGGACCGCCTCGTGCCCCTCCTCCTGACCGCCCAGGCCTGCGGTGGCCTCCAGCCAGTCCGGCACGGAGGTGGAGAGCAGGAAGCCCGCCCCGACCGAGCCGATCGCCAGCAGGATCAGCGGGATGGTCATGAGGGCCGGCGACTCGTGCGGGTGCTCGATGTCCTCCGTCCACCGCTTCGGCCCGTGGAAGGTCAGCACGAAGAGGCGGGTCATGTAGAACGCGGTGAGCCCGGCGCCGACCAGCGCGGCCCCGCCGAAGATCCAGGCCGTCCAGTCGTCCCGCTCGAACGCGGCCACGATGATCGGCTCCTTCGAGAAGAAGCCGGAGAACGGGAACATGCCGATGATGGCGAGCCAGCCCATCATGAACGTGAGCCAGGTGACCTTCATGTACTTCGAGAGCCCGCCGAAGCGGCGGATGTCGACCTGGTCGTGCATGCCGTGCATGACCGAGCCGGCGCCGAGGAACATGTTGGCCTTGAAGAAGCCGTGGGCCAGCAGGTGCACGATGGCCAGCGCGTACGCCGCCCCGCCGAGGCCGACGCCGAGGAACATGTAGCCGATCTGGCTCACCGTAGACCAGGCGAGGACGCGCTTGATGTCGTCCTTGGCCGCGCCGATGATGCAGCCGATCAGCAGGGTCAGCGCACCGACGCTGACCACCACGAGCTGGAGCGTCGTGTTGGCCGAGAAGATCGGGTTCGACCGGGCGATCAGATAGACGCCCGCGGTGACCATGGTGGCCGCGTGGATGAGCGCCGACACGGGAGTCGGGCCCTCCATCGCGTCCGGCAGCCACGCCTGGAGCGGGAACTGGCCCGACTTGCCGGTCGCGCCGAGCAGCAGGAGCAGGCCGAGCACCAGCACGGTGGCCTCGGTGAGCCCGCCGACGCCGGAGAAGACCTCGTCGTACTGGGTGGTGCCGAGCGTCGCGAACATGATGAAGATCGCGATGGCCAGGCCGGCGTCACCGACCCGGTTCATGAGGAACGCCTTCTTGCCGGCCGTGGCGGCGCTCGGCCGCTCGTACCAGAAGGAGATCAGCAGGTACGACGCCAGACCGACGCCCTCCCAGCCGACGTAGAGCATCACGTAGTTGTTGCCGAGCACCAGCAGCAGCATGGCGGCGACGAACAGGTTGAAGTAGGCGAAGAACCGCCGACGACCCCCGTCGTGCGCCATGTACTCGACCGCGTACAGGTGGATCAGGAAACCCACCCCGGTGATCAGCAGGACGAAGACGGCGGCCAGCGGGTCGAAGAGCAGCCCGAAGTCCACCCGCAGGCCGCCGACCGCGATGAAGTCCCACAGGCTCAGCTCGACGGACTTGTTCTCCAGCCCCCGGAGCGAAAAGAACGAGGTGAGGCCGAGCACGAACGACGCGCCGATCGCGGCCACCCCGAGCCAGTGCCCCCAGCGGTCGGCCCGCCGGCCGAGCAGCAGCAGGATCGCCGCGCTGACCAGCGGGATCGCCACCAGCAGCCAGACGCTGCCGAGCAGCCCGTCCGCCGCCGCGTAGGTGACGGCCCCCGCCGGCTCCGCCGGGGCGTTCGTCAGAATCTCTCCCACCGCAGGCCCCTCTTAGTACTTGAGCAGGTTGGCGTCGTCGACGCTCGCCGAACGCCGGGTCCGGAAGATCGCCATGATGATGGCGAGCCCGACCACGACCTCGGCCGCGGCCACCACCATCACGAAGAACGCCATGATCTGGCCGTTGAGGTCACCGTTGATCCGGCTGAAGGTGACCAGCGCCAGGTTGGCCGCGTTGAGCATCAGCTCGACGCACATGAACAGCACGATCGCGTTGCGACGGATGAGCACCCCGGACGCGCCGATGGTGAACAGCACCGCCGCGAGGACGAGGTAGTAGTCAGGAGTCATGCTCAGCCAACCTTTCGTTCGCGACTGCGGGACTCCGCTTCGCTGCACTCCTCGCGCTCACTTGTCCGTCCCCTTCGGGGAGATTTCCTGCGCGGTCAGCTCGCGGACCGGCAGGATCTCGGGAGTGCTGCGCTCGGTGAGCCGGCCGTCCGGCAGCCGGGCGGGCGTGGCCACCGAACTGGAGGTGGCAAAGACGCCCGGGCCGGGCTTCGGGCCGGGGTAGTTCCCGGGCTGGAAGCGGGCCCGCATGGTGGCGGGCTGGTCGAGCTTGTCCTGCTTGCGCCGCTCGATGTGCGCCAGCACCATCGCGCCGACGGCCGCCGTGATCAGCAGCGCCGAGGTGAGCTCGAAGGCGAAGACGTACTTGGTGAACAACAGCCGGGCGATGCCCTGGACGTTCCCCTCGGCGTTGGCCTGGTCGAGGCCGGCCGCCGTGGTGCCCTCCAGCGCGCGGTAGATGCCGCCGCCGACGAGGCCGGCGAAGCCGAGGCCGAGCAGCACGGCGGCGGCCCGCTGGCCGCGCAGCGTCTCGATCAGCGAGTCGGACGCGTCCCGGCCGACCAGCATCAGCACGAACAGGAACAGCATCATGATGGCGCCGGTGTAGACGATGATCTGCACCATGCCGATGAACGGCCCGGCCTGGAGCACGTAGAACACGCCCAGGCAGAGCATGGTGAGCACCAGCCAGAGGGCCGAGTGCACGGCGTTGCGGGCGGCCACCATCCCGATCGCGCCGATCAGCGCGAGCGGGGCCAGGATCCAGAAGGTGACCTGTTCGCCGCCGGACACCCCGCCCGCCGCGGCCAGCACGGTCTGCGTGGTCATGCTCCGTCCCCCTTGCCGGCCGCGGCCCGCTGCGCGTGCTGCTCGGCGCCGGGGAAGGTCACGCCGGGGTGCTCCTCCACCTGGTACCGGCCCGGGCTGTTGGCCGCGTGCTCCGCGCCGGCCGAGGTGCCCGGGTTGGTGAGCGCGCCGACGTAGTAGTCCTTCTCGCTGTCACCCAGCCGCATCGGGTGCGGCGGCTGCTCCATGCCCGGCAGCAGCGGCGCGAGCAGCTGCTCCTTCGTGAAGATCAGGTCCTGCCGGCTGTCGCGGGCCAGCTCGTACTCGTTGCTCATGGTGAGCGAACGGGTCGGGCAGGCCTCGATGCAGAGCCCGCAGAAGATGCACCGCGCGTAGTTGATCTGGTAGGTGCTGGCGTACCGCTCACCCGGCGAGAAGCGCTGCTCGTCGGTGTTGTCGCCGCCCTCGACGTAGATCGCGTCCGCCGGGCAGGCCCAGGCGCACAGCTCGCAGCCGATGCACTTCTCCAGCCCGTCCGGGTGCCGGTTGAGGATGTGCCGCCCGTGGTAGCGCGGCGCCGAAACCGGCGGCTTGAACGGGTAGTCGGTGGTGACGACCTTCCTGAACATGTGCGAGAAGGTGACCCCGAAGCCCTTGAACGTTCCGGTGATCGCGCCCACGTCACACCTCCCTGGAGTCCGAGCCGGCGGCGATGTTGGCCGGCTCCCGCTCGGCGACCACGCGCGTGATGCGCGGGCTCGGTGGAACCTGAAGGTCCATCGGCGGCAGCGGGAAGCTGCCGTGCGGACGGTTGTTGACCTGCTCCTGGAGGGTCGGCTTCGGCTCCGGCCGGCGGCTCGGCCAGAACAGCGTGGCGATCAGCAGCAGGCCGGCCGGGACGCCGACCGCGATCAGCTTGCCCCGGGTGTCCCAGTCCTCGATCGAGCGCAGGCCGCTCAGCACGAGGATCCAGACCAGGTTGATCGGCAGCAGGACCTTCCAGCCGAACCGCATGAACTGGTCGTACCGCAGCCGGGGCAGCGTGCCGCGCAGCCAGACGAAGACGAAGACCAGCACGATCACCTTGGCGAAGAACCAGAGCATCGGCCACCAACCGGAGTTGGCGCCCTCCCAGAGGGTGATCGGCCAGGGCGCCCGCCAGCCGCCGAGGAACAGCGTCGTGGTGACCGCGGACATGGTCACCATGGACACGTACTCGGAGAGCATGAAGAGCGCGAACTTCAGCGAGCTGTACTCGGTCATGAAGCCCGCCACCAGCTCGGACTCGGCCTCGGGCAGGTCGAACGGCGCCCGGTTGGTCTCACCGACGATGGCGATGAAGAAGATGACGAAGCTCGGCAGCAGCAGGATGGCGTACCAGCCGGGCGTCGGGATCGCCGTGCCGAACACGGTGATCCGGGTGCCGTCGCCCTGCGCGGCGACGATCCCGCTGGTGCTCATCGTGCCGGCCGTCATGAAGACCGCCACGATGCTCAGCCCCATGGCGACCTCGTACGAGATCATCTGGGCGCTGGAGCGGAGACCGCCCAGCAGCGGGTAGGTCGAGCCGGACGCCCAACCGCCGAGCACGATGCCGTAGATGCCCATCGACGAGCAGGCGAGCAGCACCAGCACCGCCACCGGCACGTCGGTGACCTGCAGCGGCGTGTGGTGGCCGAAGATGCTCACCATCGGACCGAACGGCACCACCGACAGGGCGGTGACCGCGCAGATCACCGAGATGGTCGGGGCGAAGAAGTAGACCACCTTGTCGGCGGTGCGCGGGAGGATGTCCTCCTTGAAGGCCATCTTCAGACCGTCGGCCAGGGTCTGCAGCAGACCCAGCGGGCCGACCTGGTTGGGGCCGGGCCGCACCGCCATGCGGCCCACGACCCGGCGCTCGAACCAGACGCCGAGCAGCGTGGCGAGCACGGCGAGGACGAAGGCGAAGAGCACCTTGCCGACCACCAGCCACCACGGGTCCTTTCCGAAGTCGGCCAGCGTCGGGTCCTGGGCCAGGTAGATCACTGGACACCCCCAGTGTTGAGGAGCGGGCCAGGGCGTCCGGCGGCGTCGGCGGCCACCGGAGCAGCCGAGATCCGCACCACCGTGCCGGAGGTCGCGCCGAGGCTGCGCCGGACGGTCGAACCGGGCGAGTTGGTCGGCAGCCAGACGACGCCGTCCGGCATCTCGGTGATGGCCGCGGGCAGGGTGACCGCGCCGCGGTCGGTGCCCACCGTCACCGGGTCGCCGTCGGCGACACCGAGCGCCTCGGCCGTCCCCTTGCCCAGCCGGACCACCGGCGGGCGGGCCGTCCCGCCGAGGTGCTCGTCGCCGTCGGTGAGGCTGCCCAGGTCGATGAGCTGGTGCCAGGTCGACAGCACCGCCTCGCCGGCGCCCGGCTGCGGGGCCGCGGCCGGCTCGACGGCGGGAGCGGCCGGACGGGTCGTCCGGGTGGGCGGCAGCGCGCCCAGCTCACGGCGGACGCTCAGCACGTCGGCGGTGCCGAGCCGCACGTCGAGCTGCGCGGCGAGCGCGTCCAGCACCCGGCCGTCGGTCATCGCGCCGGTCGTCAGCACCGCCTCGAAGGTGCGCAGCCGCCCCTCCCAGTCCAGGAAGCTGCCGGCCTTCTCGACCACCGGGGCGATCGGGAAGACCACGTCCGCCCGGCGGGCGACCGCGCTGTTGCGCAGCTCGATGCTCACCAGGAACGGGACGGTGTCCAGTGCCTTCTCGGCGAGCCGGGGATCGGCCAGGTCGGCCGGGTCGACGCCCGCCACGACCAGCGCGCCGAGCTGACCGGCGGCGGCCGCCGCGACGATGCCGTCGGTGTCCCGGCCGGCCTGGCTCGGGATCACCCCGGCCGCGATGTCCCACGCCTCGCCCAGCTCGGCGCGGGCGGCCGGCTCGGTGACCAGGCGGCCGCCGGGCAGCAGGTTCGGCAGGCAGCCGGCGTCGACGGCGCCGCGGTCACCCGCGCGCCGCGGCACCCAGGCCAGCTTCGCCCCCGTACGCCGGGCCACGTCCGCGGCGGCGGAGAGGCCGCCCGGCACCTCGGCGAGGCGCTCCCCGACGATGAGGATGGCGCCCTCGGCGCTCAGCGCCTCGGCGACCGTGGCGTGCTCGGCCAGCACGCTCGCCTCCTCGCCCGGCACGACCCGGGCCAGCTTCGCGCCCAGCTTCTCGAGGCCGCGGGTGGCGAACGGGGCGATCGCGTACACGGTGAGGGTCTTCTTCAGGTACGCCTTGCGAAGGCGCAGGAAGAGGATCGGGCACTCCTCCTCCGGCTCCAGCCCGACCAGCACGACCGCCGGCGCCTTCTCGACGTCCGCGTACGTCACGCCGGTGACCCCGGCCACCGTGCTGGCCAGGAAGTCGGACTCCTCGCGGGAGACCGGCCGGGCCCGGAAGTCGATGTCGTTGGTGTTGAGGGCGACGCGGGCGAACTTCGCGTATGCGTAGGCGTCCTCCACGGTCAGCCGGCCGCCGGTGAGCACCGCGGCGCCCTGCCCGCTGTCCCGGGCGGCCCGCAGCCCCTCGGCAGCCGTGGTGAGCGCCTCGCTCCAGGACGCCTCCCGCAGCTCACCGGTGCTCCGGTCGCGGACCAGCGGCGTGGTGAGCCGGTCGAAGGCGCGGGTGTACTGGAAGCCCCACCGCCCCTTGTCGCAGTTCCACTCCTCGTTCACGGCGGGCTCGTCACCGGCCAGCCGGCGCAGCACCTTGCCCCGCCGCCAGTCGGTGCGCTGCGCGCAGCCGGCCGAGCAGTGCTCGCAGACGCTCGGGCTGGAGACCAGGTCGAACGGGCGGGCCCGGAACCGGTACTGGGCGCCGGTCAGCGCGCCGACCGGGCAGATCTGCACGGTGTTGCCGGAGAAGTAGGAGTTGAACGGGACGTCACCCGCGTCGCCCTCCTCGCCGTACGCGTCGTCCCGGTAGATGTTGATCTCCTCGGCGGACGACCGGCCCATCAGGTCGATGAACTTGTCGCCGGCGATCTCCTCGGAGAACCGGGTGCAGCGCTGGCAGAGCACGCACCGCTCCCGGTCCAGCAGCACCTGGCTGCTGATCGGCAGCGGCTTGGGGTACTCCCGCTTGTGCTCGTGGAACCGGGAGTCGGTCCGCCCGGTGGACATGGCCTGGTTCTGCAGCGGGCACTCGCCGCCCTTGTCGCACATCGGGCAGTCGAGCGGGTGGTTGAGGAGCAGCAGCTCCATCACCCCCTCCTGCGCCTTCTTGGCGACCGGGGAGGTGAGCTGCGTGCGGACCACCATGCCGTCGGCGACCGCCTGGGTGCAGGAGGCGACCGGCTTGCGCTGCCCCTCCACCTCGACGAGGCACTGGCGGCACGCGCCGGCCGGGGCCAGCAGCGGGTGGTCGCAGAACCGGGGGATCTCGATGCCCATCTGCTCGGCGACCCGGATCAGCAGAGTCCCCTTCGGGGCGCTGACCTCGATGCCGTCGATGGTGAGCGTGACGGTTTCGGTCTTCTTGGCTACGTCGGTCATCAGTGCGCCCCCACCAGGGTCTTCTCCGACAGCTTCGGCGCGGTGCGCCCCTCGATGTAGTCGAGGTAGTCCTGCTTGAAGTACTGCAGCGAGGAGGTCACCGGGCTGGTCGCGCCGTCGCCCAGGCCGCAGAACGACCGGCCCAGGACGTTGTCGCAGGTGTCGAGCAGGGTGTCCAGGTCCTCGTAGGTGCCCTGGCCGGAGAGGATCCGCCGGTACACCCGGACCATCCAGTAGTTGCCCTCCCGGCACGGGGTGCACTTGCCGCACGACTCGTGGTGGTAGAACTCCAGCCAGCGGTAGGTCGCGTAGACCGGGCAGTCCTGGTCGGAGAAGATCTGGGTGGCCGTGGTGCCGAGGATCGAGCCCGCGGCGGCCACCGACTCGAAGTCGAGCGGCACGTCCAGGTGCTCGGCCGTGAGCAGCGGGGTCGACGAGCCGCCCGGGGTCCAGAACTTCAGGTTGTGGCCGGGCTGCATCCCACCGGCCAGCTCGATCAGCTCCCGCAGCGTGATGCCCAACGAGCACTCGTACTGGCCCGGGTTCGCGATCCGGCCGGACAACGAGTAGATCATCGGCCCGGAGGACTTCTCCGTGCCCATCGTCTTCCACCAGGCCGCGCCGCCCAGCACGATGTACGGCACGCTCGCGATGGTGCCCACGTTGTTGACCACCGTGGGGCTCGCGTACAGGCCGTGGGTCGCCGGGAAGGGCGGGCGGAGCCGCGGCTGGCCGCGGAAGCCCTCCAGCGAGTCCAGCAGCGCGGTCTCCTCGCCGCAGATGTACGCCCCGGCGCCCGAGTGCACCACCAGGTCCAAGTCGAAGCCGGAGCCGAGGATGTTGCGGCCGAGGTAACCCTTGGCGTACGCCTCCTGCACCGCGTTGCGCAGCCGCCGGGCCGCGTGCACGGCCTCGCCGCGGATGTAGATGTACGCGCGGTTGGCCCGGATCGCGTACGAGGCGATGATGACGCCTTCGACCAGCGAGTGCGGGTCGTGCGTCATGAGCGGCAGGTCCTTGCAGGTGCCCGGCTCGCCCTCGTCGGCGTTGACGACGAGGTAGTGCGGCTTGCCGTCGCCCTGCGGGATGAACCCCCACTTGAGACCCGTCGGGAAGCCGGCGCCGCCACGGCCGCGCAGCCCGGAGTCCTTGACGAGCTGGATCAGGTCGTCCGGGTGGGCCTTGAGCGCCTTGCGCAGCGCCGCGTAGCCGTCGAGCTTCTCGTAGGTGCCGATCCGCCAGGCGTCCGCCGAGAGCCAGCGCTTGGTGAGCACCGGGGTGAGCTTGGCCAGCGTCTCCGGCCGAGGAGTGGTCACTTCTGGACCCCCGTTTCGTTCGCGCCCGCCGGGCCCGCGCCGTTGGCGCCCGCCCCGGCCTCCGCTTCCTTGAGGTTGCGCTCCTGCGCGCCGGCCTCGTCGCCGGCGGGCTTGCCGTCGCCGGCCGGCGGGTTCGCGGCCGCGCCGGCGGCCTCCGCCTCCTGCGCGTCGCGGGGCGCGGGCGGCACGGCGTCCGACGGCACCTTCGTGCCGGGCGCGTCCGGCACGGCCGTCGCGGCGTCCGGCTGCCGGGTCTCGGCGGTACGCACCTGCGGCGACTTGTCGTCCGGGGCCTTCACGTCCGGCGCGGTGCTGCCGGTGACCTCCTCCGGCCGGGCCGGCTCGACACCGGCCGGCGTGCCCGTCGGTGCGGACGCGCCGTCGCCGCCCTTCACCGGGGCGTCGGGGGCCTGCTTCGCGGCGGCGTCGGCCTTCGCCTTCTCGGCCGCCTCCGCCTTGGCCTTCGCCTCGGCGGCGGCCCTGTCGGCCTCCGCCTTGCTCCGGATCGGGGTGTTGGGGTCGAAGCCCGGCACCGAGATGTTGTGCTGCTGCGCGAGGAGCAGGCCGCGGAGGCTCGGCTCGCCCGGCCCGCCGTCGGCGACGGCGCCCTCCCGCTCGTCGGCGAAGCCGGCGAGCTGGACGGCCATCTCCTTGAGGGTGCAGAGCCGGGCCCCGCGGGTCGGCATCGGCCGGCCACCGGCGCGCAGCTCGTCCACCACGCCGACGGCGGCCTGCGGGTCGACGTTGTCGAAGAAGTCGTAGTTGACCGTCATGACCGGGCCGTAGTCGCACGCCGCGAGGCACTCGGCGTGCTCAAGGGTGATCTTCCCGTCGGCGGTGGTCTCGTCGTGCCCGACGCCGAGGTGCTCGGCGAGGGTGTCGTAGACCTCCTGACCGCCGAGCACGTTGCACATCGTGTTGGTGCAGACGCTGACCAGGAAGTCGCCGGTCGGCTTGCGCTTGTACATGGTGTAGAAGGTGGCCACGGCGCCGACCTGCGCCTTGTTCAGCCCCAGCACCTCGGCGCAGAACTCGACCCCGGCCGGGGAGACGTAACCCTCCTCGGACTGCACGAGGTGCAGCAGCGGCAGCAGCGCCGAGCGGGACCGGTCCGCCGGGTAACGGGCGATGATCTCCCGTGCCCGGGCGCGCGTCTCGTCACTGAAAGTCGTCGTCATCAGAGCCGCCTTCCATTCGCGACTGCGGGGCTCGCAAGCTCACTCCTCGCGCTCACCGGTCACAACCACCCATCACGGGGTCCAGCGAGGCGCCGCCGGCGATGACGTCGGCGATCAGGCCGCCCTCGGCCATGGCCGGGAGTGCCTGGAGGTTGATGAAGCTCGGCTCCCGGTAGTGCACCCGGTAGGGGCGGGTGCCGCCGTCGGAGACCGCGTGCACGCCCAGCTCGCCGCGCGGGGACTCGATGCCGACGTACACCTGGCCCGGCGGGACCCGGAAGCCCTCGGTGACCAGCTTGAAGTGGTGGATCAGCGACTCCATCGACTGACCCATGATCTTGGCGACGTGCTCCAGCGAGTTGCCCATGCCGTCGATGCCGATGGCCAGCTGGGCCGGCCAGGCGATCTTCCGGTCGGCCACCATGACGGGGCCGGGCTTGCCGAGGCGGTCGAGCGCCTGCTCGACGAGCTTCAGCGACTCGCGGATCTCGGCGAGCCGGACCAGGTAGCGGCCCCACACGTCGCCGTCGGTGTGCGTGGGGACGTCGAACTCGTACGTCTCGTAGCCGCAGTACGGCATGGTCTTGCGCAGGTCCCACGCGAGGCCCGCGGACCGCAGCACCGGGCCGGTCACGCCGAGCGCCAAGCACCCGGTCACGTCGAGCACGGCCACGTTCTTGGTCCGCTCGATCCAGATCGGCTGGCCGGAGAGGAGGTCCTCGTACTCCTTGAGCCGCTTCGGCATCAGGGCAAGGAACTCACGGATCTTGACGATCGCGTCGTCCGGCACGTCCTGCGCCACGCCGCCCGGGCGGACGTACGCGTGGTTCATCCGCAGGCCGGTGATCAGCTCGAAGATCTCGAGGATGAACTCCCGCTCGCGGAAGCCGTACAGCATCATGTTGATCGCGCCGAGCTCCATGCCTGTGGTGGCGAGCCAGACCAGGTGCGAGGAGATCCGGTTCAGCTCCATCATGAGCACCCGGATCGTGGTGGCCCGCTCGGTCACCTCGTCGGTGATGCCGAGCAGCTTCTCCACGGCCAGCGAGTACGCGGTCTCGTTGAACAGCGGCGAGAGGTAGTCCATCCGGGTCACGAACGTGCTGCCCTGGACCCAGTTGCGGTACTCGAGGTTCTTCTCGATGCCGGTGTGCAGGTAGCCGATGACCGAGCGGGCCTCGCGGACCGTCTCGCCCTCCAGCTCCAGGATCAGCCGCAGCACGCCGTGGGTGGACGGGTGCTGCGGACCCATGTTGACGACGATCCGCTCGTCGTTGATCGGGTCGGTGCCGGAGACGACCGTGTCCCAGTCGCCACCCGTGACGGTGAAGACCTTGCCCTCGGTGGTCTCGCGCTCGGTCGCGTAGTTGGACGTCGTCACTGTGCCGGCCCTCCGTTCACGACTGCGGGGCTCGCAAGCTCACTCCTCGCGCTCACTGGTAGGACCTCCTACGGTCCGGCGGGGGGATTTCCGCACCCTTGTACTCGACGGGCACGCCGCCGAGCGGGTAGTCCTTGCGCTGCGGGTGCCCCTCCCAGTCGTCCGGCATGAGGATCCGGGTCAGGTTGGGGTGGCCGTCGAAGACGATCCCGAACATGTCGTACGTCTCGCGCTCCTGCCAGTCGGCGGTCGGGTAGACGGCCGTGACGCTGGGCAGGTGCGGGGCCTCGGCGGAGACCGCGACCTCGAGGCGCACGCGGCGGCGGTACGTCATCGACGTGAGGTGGTAGACGACGTGCAGCCGGCGCTCCTCCGCGCCCAGGTAGTCCACGCCGGACAGCGAGGAGCACAGCTCGAACCGGAGCGCGAGGTCGTCGCGCATCACCTGGCAGACCTCGGCGATCCGCTCCGGACGGATGTGCAGGGTCAGCTCCCCGCGGTCGACCACGACCTTCTCGATGGCGTCGGCGAACCCCGGGTACGCCTCCTCCAGCGCGTCGTAGACCTCGTCGAAGTAGCTCCCGAACGGCCGGGCCGCCGCCTCGATCGGCCGGCGCTGCCGGACGAGACCGCCGTAGCCGGAGACGTCGCCGGAACCCTGGTTGCCGAACATGCCTCGCCCGGCCGGGCTCGACGGCGGGTACTCGGCGGGCGCGGTGCTGCTGGCCCCGGCCGGGGTCACCGGAACCGCGACGCCGCCGTCGTTCGGCTTGTCGTGAGGTGCGGTCATCGTGCCCGACCTCCGTTCGCGACTGCGGGGCTGCGCTCCGCTGCACTCCTCGCGCTCACTTCTTCATGCCCCCGTACTGCTGAAGATGGTTCTGGGCCTTCATCCAGTTCTCGATCCGCAACTGCTCCTCGCGGCCCTCGCGGACGGCCTTCGTCCACTCGGCCCGCCGGGCCTTGTCGCTGCGGTACGACGACGGCATCGAGCCGTAGGGGACGACCGGAACGTCGCCGCGCTCCTTGCGCGCCTCGTGCATCTTGCGCCCGGTCGGCCCGAGCGGCTCGTGCATGATCTTCTCGCGGAGCTTCAGCACCGCGTCGATGAGCATCTCCGGACGGGGCGGGCAGCCGGGCAGGTACATGTCGACCGGCACGATGTGGTCGACGCCCTGCACGATCGCGTAGTTGTTGAACATGCCACCGCTGCTGGCGCAGACGCCCATCGAGATGACCCAGCGCGGCTCGGCCATCTGGTCGTAGATCTGGCGCAGCACCGGAGCCATCTTCTGGCTGACCCGGCCCGCGACGATCATCAGGTCCGCCTGGCGGGGCGAGGCCCGGAAGACCTCCATGCCCCAGCGGCCCATGTCGTAGTGCGGACCACCGGCCGCCATCATCTCGATGGCGCAGCAGGCCAGGCCGAAGGTGGCGCCCCAGACGGACGACTTCCGGGACCAGTTGACCAGCTTCTCCACCGAGGTGAGCAGGACGCCGGCGGGGAGCTTCTCCTCGATGCCCATCTGACGTTCCTTCCTCAGTCCCAGTCCAGGCCGCCGCGCCGCCACACGTAGGCGTACGCGACGAAGACCGCGACGATGAACAGGACCATCTCCACGAACCCGAAGATCGGCAGTGCGTCGAACGAGACCGCCCAGGGGTACAGGAAGATGATCTCGATGTCGAAGACGATGAAGAGCATCGCCGTCAGGTAGAACTTGATCGGGAACCGCCCGCCGCCGACCGGCTGGGGGCTGGGCTCGATGCCGCACTCGTACGCCTCGAGTTTGGCCTTGTTGTAACGCCGGGGACCGGCGAAGCGGGCACCGGCCACGGAGAACAGCGCGAACGCCGCGGCGAGGGCGAACAGCCCGATGATGGGTGCGTAAGGCGAGAGCGACATCTTCTTCTCCTGCTCGTCCTTCCCTGCCCTCGTGCTTGACGAAAATCACACTATTCACGTCCCCCGCGGTGGCTGCCGCCGGGGGCGGGTCTGTCGGTCGGTCCGCTCCCGTCACCGGTCGCGGGCCACGTGCTCACACGGCTGGCGCCACCTTCGTCATCGCGTTGATGACCCGGTCCATCGCGTCCCCGCCGCGCGGGTCGGTCAGGTTGGCCAGCAGCTTGAGCACAAAGCGCATGAGCGTCGGGTGCGGCATGCCGTGCTTGGTCGCCATCCGCATGACCTCGGGACGGCCGATCAGCTTCACGAAGATCCCGCCGAGCCGGTAGTAGCCACCGAACCGCGCCTTCAGCTCGGCCGGGTACGCCTGCAGCGCCCGCTCCCGCTCGGGGCCGGCCGGCCGGGCCAGCGCCTGCACGGCGATCTCGGCGGCCAGCTCGCCCGACTCCATGGCGTACGCGATGCCCTCGCCGTTGAACGGGTTGACCATGCCGCCCGAGTCGCCGACCAGCAGCACGCCGCGGGTGTAGTGCGGGACCCGGTTGAAGCCCATGGGCAGCGCGGCGCCGAGGATCGGGCCGTCGGCGTTCGTCTCGTCGGTCATCCCCCAGTCCGCCGGGGTGTTGGCGAGCCAGTCGGTGAGCAGCCGCCGGTAGTTGGTCTTGCCGAAGGCGGACGACGAGTTGAGGACGCCGAGGCCGACGTTCACCCGGCCGTCGCCGAGCCCGAAGATCCAGCCGTACCCGGGCAGCAGGTTGTCGCCGCCCTCCTTGCTGCGCAGCTCGAGCCAGGACTCCAGGTAGTCGTCGTCGTGCTTGGCCGGTGAGTGGTAGTAGCGCCGCACGGCCACGCCGATCGGCCGGTCCTCCCGCTTCGTGAGGCCGAGCGCGAGCGGGAAGCGGCCGGACACGCCGTCGGCGGCGACGACCAGCGGGGCGTGGAAGCTCGCGGGGGACTTCTCCGGCCCGACCTCGGCCTGGACGCCGGTCACCCG
Organism: Micromonospora sp. URMC 103; assembly: GCF_051386435.1. NCBI lineage: Bacteria > Bacillati > Actinomycetota > Actinomycetes > Micromonosporales > Micromonosporaceae > Micromonospora > Micromonospora sp. URMC 103. Next base: position 89,676 of record NZ_JBPQTR010000003.1, read on the forward strand.
GTCGTCCGCGTCGAGCACCGGCCCGGTGACGTTCACGCCGGTGCGCAGCACGGCGCCGGCCGCGACGGCCCGCTCGGCGAGCAACTGGTCGAAGTCCATGCGGGTGCGGACCAGGCCGTAGTTGGGGAAGCTCGCGAGGTCGGGCCAGTCCAGCTCCAGGCGGACGCCACCACCGATGACGCGCAGCCCCCGGTTGTGCAGCCAGCCCGCCTCGGGCGAGGTGTCCACGCCCATCCGGACGAGCTGACGCACGGCGCGCGGGGTCAGCCCGTCGCCGCAGACCTTCTCCCGCGGGAACTCGGTCTTCTCCAGCAGCAACACCCGCAGCCCGTGCCGCGCAAGGTGGTACGCCGTCGCCGAGCCACCGGGACCGGCGCCCACGACGATCACGTCGGCGTCGTGCTCCACCGCGGTCATCCGCGCCTCCTCCCGCATGCTCGTGAAATGCTTCACAAGCCAGACGCTGGGAGTCTATGACCGACGTCTCAAGGGTGCCCGACCAGGGGGGCCTAAGTTGCGCATGTGACGCTTGGGGGCCTGTTCGGGGCGCTTGGTGTCAGGCGCCTGCGGGCGCTTGTGTCAGGCGTGCGGGCGCTTGTGTCAGTCGCGTGCGGACGCTCGGCGTCAGGCCCGGCTCGGGGCGTCGAGGCCCGCGTCGACACGGATCGTCTCGGGCAGGTGTTCGCGCAGCGCGCCGCCGGCCGCGCGGTCCAGCGCCGCGAGCACCTCGGCGACGACCTGACGGACGTCGGCGGGATCGGCGCCGGCCAGCTCCCGCAGCTGCGCGATGAGTTCGGCCGCGTCGTCGTCGGTGGCGTCCACCCGGTCCGCCGGCTCTCGTCCCGTCATGGGGGCGAGCCTACGGCGCAAAGTGGACTAAGAACGGAAATTCACGAAATAGGGTGGGTCGGTACTCGGCGAGCTCGCGCCATCCTCACTCACGGACCGCCCGGTGCAGGGCCACGACCCCACCGGTGAGGTTCCGCCAGGCGACACTCCGCCAGCCCGCCGCGCCGATCCGCCCCGCGAGCGCCGGCTGGTCGGGCCAGGCCCGGATCGACTCGGCGAGATAGACGTACGCCTCCGGGTTGCTGGAGACCGCCCGGGCCACGACCGGCAGCGAGCGCATGAGGTACGACAGGTAGACCGTGCGGAACGCCGGGTTGACCGGGGTGCTGAACTCGCACACCACGAGCCGGCCGCCCGGCCGGGTGACCCGGGCCAGTTCCCGCAGCGCCGCGTCCGGGTCGGTCACGTTGCGCAGCGCGAAGGAGATGGTGACCGCGTCGAAACTGGCGTCGGCGAACGGCAGCCGCAGCGCGTCCCCGGCCAGCAGCGGCACCCTCGGGCGGCTGCGTTTGCCGGCGTACAGCATCCCGAGCGACAGGTCGGCGCCGACCGCGTACGCCCCCGACTGGGCCAGCTCCTCCGTGGAGACCCCCGTGCCCGCACCCACGTCGAGCACCCGCTCGCCGGGCCTCAGGCCGAGGGCGGCTCGGGTGGCCCGCCGCCAGGGGCGGTCCTGCCCGAAGGAGAGCACGGTGTTCGTCAGGTCGTAACGCGCCGCCACGCCATCGAACATCGCGGCGACCTCGTGCGGCTGCTTGTCCAGGCTGGCGCGCTGGCCCTGCGGGGTGCGACTCACCCCTCCACTCTGCCAGCCGTCCGCCGCCCGACAGGCGGTGGGGGACGTCGACACAGATTGAGGGGGCGGGACGGCCGACGCCGTCTCGCCCCCTCACCAGATTTGCTCAGTCGGTCGACTGCTCGTCGCCCGGCGCCACCAGCACGACCTTGCGCCGCCGCGACACCAGCAACAGCGCGCCGCCGGCCAGCAGGACGGCCGCGCCGATGCCGCCGATCAGGCCGACCTGCACGCCGGTCACCGGGAGGCCCCCCTCACCGGCGCCGCCACCGCCCGCGCCCGGGGTGGCCGACGCGGTCGGGGTCGCCGTGCCACCGGGAGTCGGCGTCGCGGTCGGCGTCCCCGTGGGCGTGGGGGTGGGGGTGGGCGAAGGCTGCGCCGACAGGTCCACGAAGACGTCGAACTGGGCGATGTTGTCGCCCGGGTCGACCTCGGTGAAAGCCTTGCGCTGCGCGCCGCTGGCGATCCGCGGCGCCTGCTTCGCCGGCCCGTCGGCGCTCTCGAGCCCGGCGGCCCAGACGAAGCCCGGGCGGAGCACCGGCTCGGTGACGTCCGCGCCGATCGTCACACGCACGTCGTCGGTGTAGTACTGCCCCGGCGACAGCACCGCGCCGGGGTCCTCGCAGTACGCCTCGGCCGGACCGTCTTGGAGTTCCGGGTCGGCCTCGACGCAGCTCACCGGCAGGTGGGCGAACGTCACGCCAGGCGGCAGAGTGATGCCGTACGCGATACCGGTCGCCTTGCGGCTGCCGTCGTTGTAGATCGCCCAGTCGAGCGGCACGGTCTCGCCGCGCGGGACCGGCTTCAGATCCGGCTCGTCGATGACCCCACCGTTGACGACGACGTTGGCCTGCACGTCCTGCACCCAGGTCGTCAGGTCGTAACCGCGCTTCGCGACGGTGATGGCGTGGTCGACCGAACGACGCTTGGCGTTGGCCGCGCTGATCGTGACCTTCATCGTGCCGGCCTCGCCGCGCTGTCCCTTGGCGAAGACCGGGATGCCGAAGTCCTCCGTGGTGCCGGCGGCCAGGTCGCCGAGGAGGCAGGTGAAGCTCTTCTTCTTCGCCTCGCAGCCGTCGGGCACGACGACACCGACCAGGTCGAGGTCGAGGTCCTTCGTGTTGACCGTGACGGTCACGGCCTCGGCGTCGACACCGCTGGTGTTGCCGACCTGGAACTTGAACGGCTTGGCCGTGGCCTGCTTGACGCCCTTGGCCAGCTCGTAGCTCAACGGGGTCAACGCCAGCTCCGCCTGGTCCTCCGCGTGCGCCGGGCCGGCCACCGTGGTCAGGCCGACGGTCGCGAGCAGGGCCACGGCGCCGGCGCGGGCGAGGGTGGAGCGGTGGAACGGTCTCATCGGTCCCCCGGGGTAGGGAAAGGAAGAATGCGTTCACGGACCGGCCGGACGTTAGCGGAGGTCGATGACCCGGCGCCAGCGGCGGGCGTGAGTTTCGTCCCTTCGTACCGGACCGTATGGACAGTGCGGGCGGGATGGTTGCCCATCCCGCCCGTACTGCCCTGCGTTATGTGAACGGCCCTCATGGGCCGATGGAGGACGTCGCCGGACCGTCAGCCGCGTCGGGAGGTCACGAGGAGCCCGGACGCCGCGCGACCAGCACCATCACACCACCCGCGGCCGGCACCGCGACCCCGATCGGCCCGGATCGCAGAAGGCGATCGGTCAGCGGAGCTCCCGCGCGGACGGACGACGAGCCGGCAATCTAGCGGCCGGCGCTCACGCGCGACAACCCCCGTACGGTCACCGGGTGCCGCGACCGGTTCAGTTCGCCTCGACGAGCGGCAGCGAACGGCCGACGCCGCCGTTCGGGAGCGCGATCGAGGAGAAGTGCGACACCACCCGCTCGTCGGTCGGGTCGTCCTCCGGCGTCCAGTGCACGGCGAGCCGGTTGTAGAGGGTGTCCCGCTGGGCCGGGATCCGGCCGGCCGTGCGGATCATCCCGATCAGCTCGTGCAGGTTGGACCGGTGGCGGGCGCCCGCCGAGGAGATGACGTTCTCCTCCAGCATGATCGATCCGAGGTCGTCCACACCCATGTGCAGGGCGAGCTGGCCCACGTCCTTGCCGGTGGTCAGCCAGGACGCCTGCAGGTGCGGCACGGTCTCGAAGAAGAGCCGGGCCACCGCGATCAGCCGCAGGTACTCCATCGTGGTCGCCTGGGTGCGCCCCTTGAGGTGGTTGTTCTCCGGCTGGTACGTCCACGGGATGAAGGCCCGGAAGCCGGCTGTGCGGTCCTGCACGTCGCGGATCATCCGCAGGTGCTCGATCCGCTCGGCGTTGGTCTCGCCGGTGCCCATCATCATCGTGACGGTCGACTCGACGCCCTGCCGGTGCGCCAGCTCCATGACCTCCAGCCACCGCTCGCCGGACTCCTTGAGCGGGGCGATGGCCCGGCGCGGCCGCTCGGGCAGCATCTCGGCGCCGGCCCCGGCGATCGAGTCCAGGCCGGCCGCCTTGATCCGGGCGATGGCCTCGTCGAGGCTCACGCCCGAGACCTTCGCCATGTGCAGGATCTCGCTCGGGCCGATGGAGTGGATGGCGAGCTGGGGGTAGGCCTTCTTCACCGAGGAGAACAGCTCCTCGTAGTACTCGACGCCGTAGTCGGGGTGGTGCCCACCCTGGAGCATCACCTGGGTGGCGCCCAGCTCGACCGCCTCGCCGCAGCGGCGCAGGATCTCCTCGGTCGGGTGCGTCCAGCCCTCGCGGTGCTTCGGCGCCCGGTAGAAGGCGCAGAACTTGCACGCCGTCACGCAGACGTTCGTGTAGTTGATGTTGCGGTCGATCAGGTACGTGACGATGTTGTCCGGGTAGCGGCGGCGGCGTACCGCGTCGGCCGCCTCGCCCAGCGCGTGGAAGGGCGCCTCGGTGTAGAGCAGCAGGGCCTCCTCGGGCGTGATCCGCCCGCCGTCCGCGCCGCGCTGCAGGATGTCGTCGATCTCCCGGCTCACCGTCACGCCTCCGAGCCTACGTCGCCCGGCCGCCGGCGGTGGCGCGTGGCCACCCGGGTGTGACGTCGGCGGCCGGCACCGGAGGCGTCCAGCCGGAGGACGCCGACGCCGTCAGTCCAGGCCCGGGCTGGCAACCGGCAGCCCGACCGCCTTCGCGGCGTCGATCTCGACGCGGTACAGCCGGGACAGGGCTGCCGGGGACACCCACCAACGCCTGCGGTGCCGAGCGCCGGAGCGCCCGCGGCACCTCGAACTCCACCAGAGCGGAGGCGACCAGCGACCGGCTGTCCCGGTCGTTCGTTCTACACGTCACGCGTCGTAGTCGACGACGAGCTTGTCCGTGGTCGGGCTGGACTGGCAGGTGAGGACGTAGCCCGCCGCCACCTCGTCCGGCTCCAGCGCGTAGTTGCGGGCCATGGTGACCTCGCCCTCCACCACCTTCGCCCTGCAGGTCGAGCACACGCCGCCCTTGCAGGCGTACGGCAGCTCGCCGCGGACCTTGAGCGCGGCGTCGAGCACCCGCTCGTCCCGCCGCATCGTGAAGCTCGTCGACCGGCCGTCGAGCAGGATCGTCACGTCGGCGCCGGCCCCGGTGTCCTCGGTCGCCCGGCGCGGCGGCTCGGGCGGCGCGTCGACGTGGAAGAGCTCGGTGTGCACCGCCCCCTCCGGCAGGCCGCGCGCGCCGAGCACCTCACGGACGTCCAGCACCATGCCGTACGGGCCGCAGAGGAACCACTCCTCGATGTGCTCCCCCGGCACGATGGTGTCGAGCAGCCGGGTCAGCCGGTCGGCGTCGATCCGCCCCGAGAGCAGCGGCGACTCGCCCTGCTCCCGGGAGAGCACGTGCACGAGGTGCAGCCGGGCCGGGTACCGGTCCTTCAGGTCGGCCAGCTCCTCGGCGAACATCACCGTGTTGGCCCGCCGGTTGCCGTACACCAGGGTGAAGGTGCTGGCCGGCTCGACGGCCAGCGCGGTCGCGACCAGCGCGAGCACCGGGGTGATGCCGGACCCGGCGACCACCGCGCCGTAGTGGCGGGCCCGGGCCGGGTCGAAGGCCGTCGTGAAGTGCCCGAGCGGCGGCAGCACCTCGACGGTGTCGCCGTCGCGCAGCGCGCCGCAGGCGAACGCGGAGAAGGCGCCGCCGGGCACCTCCCGCACGCCGATCCGCAGCCGGCCGTGCCGGGCCAGCTCGTCCGGGGTGGAGCAGATGGAGTACGACCGGCGCACGTCCGCGCCGTCCTCGCCGACGCGGCGGACGGTGAGGTGCTGCCCGGCGCGGAACGCGAACGTCTCCCGCAGGTCGTCGGGCACCGCGAACGTGATGGCCACCGCGTCGTCGGTGAGCCGGTCGACGGCGGCGACGGGCAGCGGGTGGAAGATCGGCCGGCGACGGACCGGCCGCTTGATGGTGACTGTCACAGCGCCTTCAGGTGGTCGAAGGGTTCGGAGCAGGAGCGGCACCGCCAGAGCGCCTTGCACGCGGTGGAGCCGAACCGGCTGAGCCGCTCCGTCTCCGGCGAGCCGCACCGCGGGCAGCGCACGGTGAGGGTCAGCGGCACGGCGCCGGGCGCGCGGACGGGCGTCGGCGGGGCGATGCCCGCGTCCGCGAGCTTGGCCCGCCCGGACTCGGAGATCCAGTCCGTGCTCCAGGCCGGGTGGTGGACGGTGCGGACCTCGGCGTCCGGATGGCCGACCGCGGCCAGCGCCCGGCGGATGTCGGCGCGGATCACGTCCATGGCCGGGCAGCCCGTGTAGGTGGGGGTGATGGTCACGACGACCCGGCCGCTCGCCGGATCCTCGTCGACCGCCCGCAGGATGCCCAGCTCGTCGATGGTGAGCACCCGGATCTCCGGGTCCACCACGGCGGCGACGGCCTCCCGGGGATTCACCACGTCGCTCCGGGGTGGGCGCGGTGCAGCACCTGCATCTCGGCCAGCAGGTACGACAGGTGCTCGGTGTGCACACCGTCCCGGCCGCCGCCGGGCGCCCAGCCCGTCTCGGGGCGGGTGAGCGTGGCCTCGTCGAGCACGCTCGCCACCGTGGCGTCGAACTCCGCCCGCAGCGTCGCCGGGTCGACCGGCGCGGCCGGGTCGGGCGCGAAGAGCTCGGCCGTGTACGGCCACACCTGGTCGACCGCCGCCTGCATCCGCCGGTGCGACTCCTCGGTGCCGTCACCGAGCCGCCGCACCCAGAGCGAGCTGTGGTCCAGGTGGTACGCCGACTCCTTACGCGCCTTGGCGCCGATGGCGGCCAGCCGCTCGTCGGCGCAGCCGGCCAACGCCGTGTAGAGCGGCAGTTGGTACGCCGACAGGAACAGCAGCTTCGCCATGGTCACGGCGAAGTCGCCGTTGGGCAGCTCGACCAGGAGACAGTTCCGGAACTCGCGGTCGTCGCGCAGGTACGCGAGCGCGTCCTCGTCCCGGCCCGCGCCCTCCAGCTCACCCGCGTACGTGAGCAGCAGCCGGGCCGCGCCGAGCTGGTCGAGGGCGATGTTCGCCAGGGCGATGTCCTCCTCCATCTCCGGCGCGCGCGTGGTCCACTCGGCGAGCCGCTGGGCTGCGACGAGCGCGTCGTCGCCGATCCGGAGCGTGAACTCGTACGGCCCGTTCACAGGTGCGCCACCCCGTCCGGCACCTCGTAGAAGGTCGGGTGGCGGTAGACCTTGTCGGCCGCCGGGTCGAAGAAGGCGTCCTTCTCGTCCGGGCTGGACGCCGTGATCGCGCTGGCCGGCACCACCCAGATGGAGACGCCCTCCTGGCGGCGGGTGTAGAGGTCCCGGGCGTTGCGCAGGGCCAGTTCGGCGTCGGGGGCGTGCAGGCTCCCGACGTGCGTGTGCGACAACCCGCGCCGCGCCCGGACGAAGACCTCCCACAGCGGAGTGTGTTCCGTGCTCACGCTGCCACCTTCTCCCTCTGCTCCGCCCGCTTGGCGGCGTACGCCGCGGCGGCCTCCCGCACCCAGGCGCCCTCGGCGTGGGCGCGGCGCCGGTGCTCCATCCGCTGCCGGTTGCACGGCCCGTCGCCGGAGATCACCCGCATCAGCTCGTCGTAGTCGGGCTGGGTGTAGTCGTACGCCTGCCGCTCCTCGTTCCAGCGCAGGTCCGGGTCGGGGATGGTGAGGCCGAGCACCTCGGCCTGCTGCACGCACATGTCGACGAAGCGCTGGCGCAGCTCGTCGTTGGAGAAGCGCTTGATCTTCCAGGCCATGGACTGCGCGGAGTGCGTGGACTCGCCGTCCGGCGGCCCGAACATGGCGAGCGACGGGTACCACCAGCGGTCGACGGCGTCCTGCGCCATCGCCTTCTGCGCGGGGGTGCCGTGCGACAGCGTGTGCAGGATCTCGTAGCCCTGCCGCTGGTGGAACGACTCCTCCTTGCAGACCCGGATCATGGCTCGGGCGTACGGCCCGTACGAGCAGCGGCACAGCGGGACCTGGTTGACGATCGCCGCGCCGTCGACCAGCCAGCCGATGGCGCCGACGTCCGCCCATGTGAGCGTGGGGTAGTTGAAGATCGAGCTGTACTTCTGCCGGCCGCTGAGCAGAAGGTCGACGAGCTCGTCGCGGCTCGCCCCGAGGGTCTCGGCGGCCGCGTAGAGGTAGAGGCCGTGGCCCGCCTCGTCCTGGACCTTGGCGAGCAGGATCGCCTTGCGCTTGAGCGAGGGCGCCCGGCTGATCCAGTTGCCCTCCGGTTGCATGCCGATGATCTCGGAGTGGGCGTGCTGGGCGATCTGCCGGATCAGCGTCTTGCGGTACGCCTCCGGCATCCAGTCGCGCGGCTCGATCTTCTGGTCGGCCTCGACGACCCCGGCGAAGTATCCCGCCAGGTCGTCGTCCGGCGCGGGCCCGCCGCGGCGCTGTCGGGCCGCCGCCTCCCGCAGTGCGGCCTCCGCCGCCTCGACCTCGCCGAGCAGGCCGCCGCCGGGTGCCTCCTCCGGGGCGCCGAAGTCGTTGCCATACATGAGGTCAAGTGTTACAGCTTGCACCCCAAGAAACCAGAGGGTGTAACAGGAATGCGACGTCGCCTTCCATACCGGATCGCCGATTCGCCGCGCTCGGCCCCTCCCGGGGCTGGTATGACCTGAGTCACGACACAAAGATGAATGGGACCAGAAGCCGCATAACGGTTCGATATCCCGCCTTCATGGCAACTTGCCAGCAGGTGGGTTCTGGCGTACGCCCCATCCGGACGTAGACTTTCCGCGTCACACCGATCGGCTGCCAACGATCGCCGCCACCACTCGGGCCGTCGACCCCCGGCCCTGGCGTCGAGCCGGTCCGTTCCTGGCAAGAAGCCGGTCCCCCCGGCCCTGACATCTGGAGTTCACCCACTCATGCGTTCCCGCGTGACCATGGTGCTCGCCGTCGTGGCGGTCGTCCTCGGTGGCGTCCTGCTCGTCCCCACCGCGTACGCCCGGCTCTCCGCCGGTGGCGACGCGGAGAGCAGCGGCGGCGGCGGCGGAAGCGTCGCCGCGCCCGCACCCACCCCGCCGCCACCGCCCACCCTGGCCGCAGGCCCGGTCTCGGTGAACTTCAACGGTGAGTTCTTCTCGTGGGCTCTTCTGGACCGCAAGACCGGCGCGATCTCCGGGGCGAAGAACATGGCCTCGACCAGCTCGACCGAGTCGATGATCAAGGCCTGGATCGTGAGCGACTACCTGCGCCAGCTTCGCGACAGGGAGCCGCCCGCCGAGATGCTGAAGCTGGCCAGCAAGGCCATCCGGGACAGCAACGACGACGCGGCCAACGCGGTCAACACGGCGGCCGGCGGCTCGTACAAGATCTACCCCAACGGCCAGCCGAGCCCGGTGATCAAGCGTGCCATCACGATCTGCGGCCTCACCGACACCAAGCGCGGCAACGTGCCGAAGTACGAGGGCTTCTGGAGCTTCACCCGGATGTCCCCCCGGGACGCGGTCCGGCTCGGCGACTGCATTGCCGATGGCAAGGCGGCCGGCCCGAAGTGGACCAAGTGGGTGCTGGACGAGATGAGCAAGGTCCGCGGCAGCGTGAAGGACCAGCACGACACGTACGGCGGCGGCAAGTGGGGCATCGTCGACGGCCTGCCGGCGTCGATCAAGGCGCAGGGACCGGTCAGCATCAAGAACGGGTGGACCCCGCTCGCGTACGACGGCAACTGGCACGTCAACTGCCTCGCCGTCACGGGCAAGTGGAGCCTCGCCGTGATGATGCGCTACCCGGTGAAGAACGGGCTTTCCTACGGGGCGAAGGTCTGCGCGAGCGTGGCCACCCAGTTGGTGACCCCGCAGCCGGGCGCCGCGCTCAAGGTGCCGCAGCAGCCGGTCGGCAAGCTCTGATGGCCGGAAAACGCCGCAACGGCGAGGCCTCGCCGCTTCGCCTGATCGCCGTGGCCGTGGTCCTCATCGGGCTGGTCCTCGTGTCCCTGCGCCTGGTGCCCGGGTCGCCGTTCGGCTCCGATGCCGCGGCGAAGTGGGGCGCGGGCGGTGGCGCCGGCCAGGAGGACAGGTCCACGACCGCTCCCGGCGACCGCAGCAGCCGGCCCTCGGCGCGGCCCAGCCCCAGCCCGTCACTCGAGCCGCTGCCCTTCGTGGCGAAGGACCTCGACCTGGACATCGAGGGGTGGTACAGCTGGTCCGTGCTGGACCGGCGCACTGGCAAGATTATCGGCTCGAAGAACATGGACGAGACGAGCACCACCGCCTCGCTGATCAAGTCCTGGATCGTCGCCGACTACCTGCGCCGCGCCGACGAGAACGGCCAGACGCCGAGCGACGCCAAGCTGGCCGACGCCACCCGGATCATCCGGGACAGCGACAACACGCGGGCCGAGCAGTTCTACGACAACGTGGGCCGCTCCGCCTCGATCAAGCGGCTCATCTCGATGTGCGGCCTCACCGACAGCAGCGTCGCGCCCGACGGCGGCTGGAGCCGCACTGCCCTCTCGCCCCGCGACACCGCCCGCATGGGCAACTGCATCGCCGAGGGCAAGGCAGCCGGCCCGACGTGGACGAAGTGGCTGCTCAACGAGATGCGCCTGGTGCGGGGCGCGGGCGACTTCGGCATCCGGAAGGCGTTCCCGGCCGCCGAGCAGAAGAAGATCGCCATCAAGAACGGGTGGATCGACCGGACCAAGGAGCAGGAGATGCACATCAACTGCCTGGCCATCGGCGACACCTGGACGATGGGCGTGATGGTCCGCTACCCGATCGACATGGGCTACGACTACGGCATGAAGAACTGCCAGAAGATCACCGAGGCCCTGCTCCGGCCCGGGGTCTGATCCGGCCCGGGGTCTGATCCGGCCCGGGGTCTGATCCTGGCCGGCGGCCGTTCAGCCGCTCGATGGCGCGGCGCCAGATCGGCGATGTGGCGGGGTCCGGGGCGTGGGGACACCGCCATTCCGGCGAACCGGTGTGGATCTTTCCCGCACTCGGCCCCGGCAAGTCCAGCCGCCGCGCCCAACCGGCTGCTCGAGGTCTCCGCGACCGTGCCTCCTCCCGGCGCCGGTCGCCGGGACGTACCAGTCGCTTGATCGACTCGGTTTCGTTGAAGTCGCGGTGTCCGATAGCGAGGGATACCGCGACTTCAGGGAACCCGAGTCGATCAAGCCGATGCCGAGCCCGGAAGGGCTCGGCCGGCGGCGACTGTGGCTGGTCTACCGACGGCGGATGGGCCGGGCTGGGCCGGCCCACGCCGGCGGGCCCGGCCGGGGCGGGCTCAGCCGGCGGGCCCGGCCGGGCGGCTCAGCCGGCGAAGAACTCCGGGCCACCGTCCGGCAGGGCCGGGGCCTCGCCGAGGGCGGCCGCCCGGCGGGCGAACTCCCGCAGGCCGGCGACCTGCCGCTCGCCGAGGGAGAAGTCCAGGGTCCGGAAGTACGTGGCGAGCGTCGCGGCGTCGAACGGCTCCCACCGGGCACCCGCCTCGGCCACCTGGTCCAGCTCGGCGAGGGAGAGGTCGCGCGAGCGCAGGAACGCCTCGTGCACCTCCTTCACGACGCCGGGATGGGCGGCGGCGAAGTCGCGGCGTACCGCCCAGACGGCGAAGACCATCGGCAGACCGGTCCAGTCCCGCCACGCCTGCCCCAGGTCGGTGACCTCGAGGCCCTGGCGCGGCGCCTCGTACAGGGCGCGCAGCGCCACGTCGCCGATGACCACCGCGGCGTCCGCCTCCAGCAGCATCTGGCTCAGCTCCGGCGGGCAGCGGAAGTACTCCGGGTTCACCCCGTACCGCTCCTTGAGCAGCAGCTGCGCGAGCAGCACCCCGGTCCGCGAGGTCGAGCCGAGCGCGACCCGGGCGTGGTCCAGCTCGGTCAGCGGCCGGGTGGAGACGATGTTGACCGAGAGCACCGGTCCGTCGCTGCCCACCGCCAGGTCCGGCAGGAGCAGCAGCTCGTCGGCGTGCCGCAGGTACTCGAGCTGCGAGATCGGCCCGATGTCCAGATCGCCGGCCACGAGCGCGGAGTTCAGCCGGTCCGGCGTGTCCTTGTGCAGGTCCACGTCGATCAGCGCTCCGGATCGCATCAGCCCCCAGTAGATCGGGAGGCAGTTCAGGAACTGGATGTGCCCGACCCGAGGGCGGGCGATGCGATCAGCAGCCATGCCCCGACCGTATCCCCGCCCGCGGGTGCCGGCTCAGCGGCCCGGTGTGGGAGTGGCCAACCCCGCATCCGGAGCCCGCGTCGTCCCCCGCTCGGCCGGGCCCGGCGTGGCAGCCCGCTCCGCGGCCACCCCACGGCGGACGGGCAGCGCCAGCACGGCGACGGCAACCAGCCCCGCGACCCCGGCGGCGGCGACCAGCGGTCGGGGGTCGACCAGTTCGAGCAGGAAACCGCCGAGCAGGTAGCCCACCATCGACGCGCCCTGCACCGCCGCCCCGTACACGGCGAAGGCACGACCGCGGGCCGCCTCCGGCACCCGGCGGGCCAGCAGCACGTTGCCGAACACGTTGTTGCCGCCGTTGCAGATGCCGCCGAGCAGCCAGATCGGCACCAGCAGGAGCGCGGACGGCACGGCCGCCGAGACGAGCACGGCGAGGCAGCACCCGCCCAGCAGGGTGAGGCCCCACCCGGCCAGCGGGCCGTCGCGGTGGAAGCGCGCCACCGCTCGTACGAAGATCCATCCGCCGACCAGGACGCCCAGCGTCCAGGCGCCGGTGACCAGCCCGTACATGGTCGTGGTGCTGTGCAACGTCTCGCGGATGAAGAACACCTCCACCACGTTGATGGCGCCCACCGCGCCCACCACGCCCGCCACGGCCGTGACCGTGGCGAACAGCAGCGGGTCGCCGCGCAGCCGCCACGCGGGCGCCGGCGTGTGGGTGCTCGCCGCCGGCTCGACCGTCCGGCGGCCACCCCGCCGGGTACGGATCAGCAGCCCGGCAGCCACCAGGGCGAGGTAGCTGGCCGCGTCGACGAGCAGCGGGAGCCGGGCTCCGAAGGTGCCGACCAGCACCCCGGCGAGCGCGGGCCCGGCGAGCGCGCCGAGCGTGCCGGCCGACTGGTGCAGCGCGCTGGCCCGGGGCAGGTCCGCCGGCCGGACCATGGCGGGGACCAGCGCGGTGAGCACCGGCTGCGTCACGGCCAGGCCCGCCGCGAGCAGTCCCACGAGGACGATGACGAGCGCCGGGGAGGTGGCGTACGCCAGCGCGAGGCAGATGGCGGCCTGGAGCACGCCCGCCACGACGAGCAGCGTCCGGCTGTCGACGCGGTCGGCGAGCCGCCCGGTCAGCGGGGCCAGCGCCACGAGCGGCAGCGTGGCGGCCAGCAGCAGGCCGGAGACGGCCAGCCCGCCCGCGCCGGCGCTCTGCAGGGCGAGCGTCAGGGCACTCGCCGCGAGGAAGTCCCCGCAGCTGGAGACGCCCCGACTGACGGTGACGAGCCAGACGTCCGACCAGCGCGACGGAGCAGGTGTGAAGGACATGTTTCGAAAATAATCCTTCACACTTGTCCAGGGCAACCCCTCACTCCAGGGGCAGCGCCTTGAGGTGGATGGAGACGGTGCGCGCGCCCGGGGGCGGGTCCACCCGCGTCCGCTTGCGGTACGGCTCGATCAGCCGGTCCATCGCCTCGTTCAGCTCGGTCAGCTCCTCCGCCGTCAGCAGGAGTTGGCTGTCCGAGAGCCGGGCGGCGTCGTACCACTCGGCGGGCTCGTCGGGCGCGCGCCGCAGCCAGTCCCGGCTGCGCTCCATCTCACGGGCCAGCCACGCCTCGACCAGCGCCCGCTCCGCCGCCCTCGCTTCGGGTTCCGCGCCCCGCCCCGCGTCGACCGTCCAGCCCGAACCGACCGCCCGCCAGATCCGCTCCCGGGCGTCGCCCCGGGTCGGCGCCGGCTCGACGAGGCCGGCCTTGGCCAGCTCCCGCAGGTGGTAGCTCGTGGCGCTCGGCGACTGGCCGACGATCTCGGCGCACTCGGTGGCCGTCGCACCCTGCGGAAGCGAACTCAGATATTCCATGATCGTGAGTCGGGCCGGATGAGCCAGCGCCCGCATCACCTGCGGGTCGCTGATCCTCACCCCACGCCGCTCGGCACGCGGCTCGGTCATCCCCCCATGATCCCGTCCCCCACCCCACCCCGTCACCCACCCCACGCCCGCGCCCCACGCCACCCCGCCTCGCCCCGCCCCGCGCCGCGCCCGCGCCGCGCCCGCGCCTCGCCCCGCCTCGCCCACCTCACCTCACCTCACCTCGCCTCGCCTCGCCTCGGCGATCTTGCACTTGTGGCCCTCGATATGACCGGCTCGCCCGTTTCGCCTGGGCCGAAAGTGCAAGATCGCGGGAAGGGGGGCGGGGCGCGGGGGGGGGCGGGCGGGGTGGGCGCGGGGGGCGAGCGGGAGCGGCGCGCGGGGGCTGTGGAAATGCCGTCGCGGCGGACGGCGCCGGGGCGTAGGGTGGACGACCGCGCGCGTCGCCGCGCCATCCTGCCTACGGGCACAGCCGACACCGCGTCGACGGAGCGCCGGGCGGCCCAGGTCAACCGATCACACGAAACGCACCGGAAGGTCGCCTCGGATGACCCTTGCTGCCCACACCTCACACGATCCCGGCGAACCGGTCGCGCTCGACGCGGAACTCGCCGCCGAACGCGCCCACCTCGAATCGTCCCGGGCCGCCCTGCGCGTGATGCGCGAGCGCGCCCAGGCCCTCTTCGCGACCGGCGACAAGGTCGCCGGTGACGCCTACACCGCCGAGCAACTGGGTCGCCACATGGCGCGGCGGGTCAAGGAGCTGGCCGACGACCCGACCACGCCCCTCTTCTTCGGCCGGCTCGACTTCGGCGACGCCGACCCGGACCACGCGGGCCGCCGGTACCACGTCGGGCGGCGGCACGTCACCGACGAGGCCGGTGAGCCCATGGTGCTGGACTGGCGGGCACCGATCTCCCGGTCGTTCTACCGGGCCAGCGCACGGGACCCGCAGGGTGTCGCGGTACGCCGCCGGTTCGGGTTCAGCGCCGGGGTCCTGACCAGCTTCGAGGACGAGCACCTGGACCGCGGCGAGGAACTGGGCACCACGAGCCGCATCCTGACCGCCGAGATCGAGCGCCCCCGCGTCGGGCCGATGCGGGACATCGTCGCCACCATCCAGCCGGAGCAGGACGAGCTGGTCCGTGCCGACCTCGCGGACTCGATCTGCGTACAGGGGGCGCCGGGCACCGGTAAGACGGCCGTCGGGCTGCACCGGGCCGCGTTCCTGCTCTACCTGCACCGGGAGCGCCTGCGCAGGGCCGGCGTGCTGATCGTCGGGCCGAACCGCGCGTTCCTGTCGTACATCGCGGCCGTGCTGCCGGCCCTCGGCGAGGTCGAGGTCGAGCAGGCCACCGTCGAGGACCTGGTCGCCCGGGTGCCGGTACGCGCCGTCGACGACCCGGCCACCGCCACGCTGAAGCACGACGTGCGGATGGCCGAGGTGCTGCGCCGCGCGCTCGAGGCGCACATCGGCGAACCGACCGAGCCGATCACCGTGTCCGACGGCTCGTTCCGCTGGCGCATCGGCCTGGAGCCGCTGCACCGGGTCGTCGAGGAGACCCGCCGGGAGGGTCTGCCGTACGGCGTCGGCCGGGAGCGGGTCCGGGCGCGGGTGGTGAGCCTGCTGCAACGGCAGGCCGAGGCGCGCCGCGCCGAGTCGCCGAGCGACGCCTGGCTGCGCCGGATGGCGAAGTGCCGGCCGGTGACCGACTTCCTCGACGCCGTCTGGCCGGCGCTCACCCCGGAGGGGCTGGTGCACACGCTGCTGAGCGACCCGGCGGTGCTGGCCGCGGCGGCCGACGGGCTGCTCAGCGCCGAGGAGCAGGCATTGCTCCGGGGGGCCGCCGGTGCAGCGGGCCGGGGCGCGACCGGCACGAAGCTCGGCCGTACGCCGAAGGCCACCCGGTGGACGGCGGCCGACGCGGTGCTCGTCGACGAGGCGTACGGGCTCGTCGAGCGGCCGGCCGGGTTCGGCCACGTGGTGATCGACGAGGCGCAGGACCTCTCCGCCATGCAGTGCCGGGCCATCGCGCGTCGCAGCGAGCACGGGTCCATCACCCTCCTCGGCGACCTCGCCCAGGGCACCGCGCCGTGGGCGGCCACCGACTGGCGGAAGACCCTGGCCCACCTGGGCAAGCCGGACGCCGCCGTGGTCCCGCTGACCGTCGGCTTCCGGGTGCCCGCCGCGGTGGTGGCGTTCGCCAACCGGCTGCTGCCCGCGCTCGCCGTCGACGTACCGCCGGCCGAGTCACTGCGCCACGACGGCGGCCTGGACGTGCGTACGGTGACCGACCTGACCGCCGCGACGGTGGCCGAGGTCCGCGCGGCGCTCGCGCACGACGGCTCGGTCGGTGTGATCGCGGCGGACGACGCGGTGGAGGGGCTGCGCGCGGCGCTCGCCGCCGCCGGGGTCGAGACCGCGACGGCCGACGACGTGGCCGCCGCGGCGCGTGTCACCGTGGTCCCGGCGACGCTGGTCAAGGGCCTGGAATACGACCACGTCGTGGTGGTCGAGCCGGCCGCCATCGTGGCCGCCGAGCCGCGCGGCCTGCACCGGCTCTACGTGGTGCTCACCCGGGCGGTGTCGCGCCTCGCCGTGCTGCACACGGCGCCGCTGCCCGCGCCGCTCGCCTGACTCTCCACCCCGGACGACCGCCCGGCCGGACCGACCGGGCGGTCACCGTCGTCGGCCGCTGCGTGGGACCACCGGGATTGGCACGGTGTCCTACCGTGGTCCCGGCACCACCGTTGCCGGCAGCCACTCCCCCAAAGGAGCAGCCATGATCCTCGCGCGTGCCGTCGAGGCCAGCCGCCGGTACGGCGACGTCCTCGCCCTCGACCGGGTCGACCTGGAGGTGCGGGCCGGTGAGCTGGTCGGCCTGCTCGGGCCGAACGGCGCCGGCAAGAGCACGCTCATGAACCTGCTCGTCGGGCTGCGCCGCCCCACCTCGGGCCGGGTCGAGCTGTTCGACGGCGACCCGCGTGACCCGGCGTCCCGCCGCGCGATCGGCGTCACCCCGCAGGAGACCGGCCTGCCCGGCACGCTGCGGGTCGGCGAGGTCGTCGACTTCGTCTCCGCCCACTACGCCGACCCGGTCCCCCGGGCCGAGCTGCTCGACCGGTTCGGCCTGGCCGACCAGGCCCGCCGGCAGACCGGCGGCCTCTCCGGCGGTCAGCGTCGGCGGCTCGCGGTGGCGCTTGCCTTCGTGGGCCGGCCCCGGCTCGTGCTGCTCGACGAGCCGACCACGGGCCTGGACGTGGAGGCGCGCCACACGCTCTGGGAGGCGATCCGCGCCTTCCACGCCGACGGCGGGACGGTGCTGCTGAGCAGCCACTACCTGGAGGAGGTCGAGGCGCTCGCCGAGCGGGTCGTGGTGATCGGGCAGGGTCGGGTGCTCGCCGACGACACGGTGGACGCGATCCGGGCCGTGGTGGGCGTCCGCCGGGTCAGTCTCGTGGCCGACGACCTGCCCGCGCTGCCCGGTGTGGTGCGCACCGAGCGGGTCGACGGGCGTACGCACCTGCTCACCACCGACGCCGACCAGCTCGTCCGGGACCTGGTCGGGGCCGGCGTGCCCTTCGCCGACCTGGAGGTGCGCCCCACGTCGCTGGAGGAGGCGTTCCTCGCCATCACGGCGGAGGGGCAGCCGCTCGGCGCCGGCGACACCCTCGCCGCCGCCGGCCGACCGACCACCGCCTGAGAAGGGGACGCCCGTGCAGCTCGCCCTGGTCCACACCCGCTACCAGTTGCTGGAGATCATCCGGATTCCGATCGCCGTCGTGGGCAGCGCGTTCTTCCCGGCCGCCGCGATGCTCTTCTTCGTGGTGCCCTTCGCGGGCAAGGACCCGGTCGGCGCCACGTTCGCCACCGCCGCGATGGTGACGTTCTCGGTGATGAGCGCCAACATCTTCCAGTACGGCATCGGGGTCGCCGAGGATCGCGACCAGCCCTGGAACCCGTACACCCGGACCCTGCCGGCCGGGCCGGCGCCCCGGTTCGCCGGTCGGGTGCTGGCCGGCCTCGTGCTCACGTACCTCTCGCTGGTTCCCGTGGTGGTCATCGGCGCGACGCTGACCGCCGCGACGATCACCCCGGCCGCGTTCGTCCTGGCCGCCGCCACCGTCGCCGTGGTGTCGGTGCCATTCACGCTCATGGGGCTCGCCATCGGATACGCGCTGCCGAGCAAGGCGGCCATCGTGGTCGCGCAGATCGTCTTCTTCCCGCTCGCGTTCGGCGGCGGCCTGCTCTCCGCCCCGGACGAGGCGCCCGGGTTCATCGAGGTGGTCGCGCCCTACCTGCCCACCCGCGGCGCCGTCGAGCTCATGTGGGCGGCCGTGGGCGACTACCCGGTGCGGCCGCTCTCGCTCGCCATGCTGGTCGTCTGGATCGTGGTGCTCGCGACGGTCGCCGCCTGGGCGTACCGGCGCGACGAGGGCCGCCGCTTTAGCTGACGATTAGTCCGTTTTTACCTCGTACGTCGACGGGTCGGTGCCAGGATTCCGGCAGGGGGCCGGATCGTGGCCACCCCCGACCGAGAGGGGTCGACGTGACCGTCCCGCCCGGTACGCCCTGCTGGGCCGACCTGGCCACCCCGAACCTCGACGACGCCCGACGCTTCTATCCGGAGCTGTTCGGCTGGACGGGTCGGGTGGCCGCGGAACCGGAGGCGGGCGGCTACACGGTCTTCCTGCTGGGCGGGCGCGCGGTGGCCGGCGCCGGCCCGCCGGCCATCCCCGACCAGGTGCCGATCTGGTCGACGTACATGGCGACCGACGACGCCGACCTGGTCGCCAGCCGGGTCGAGCGGGCCGGCGGGCAGGTCGTGGTGCCGCCGTTCGAGGTCTTCGACAGGGGACGGATGGCGGTCTTCGCCGACCCGGCGGGCGCCTCGTTCAGCGTGTGGCAGCCGATGGGCATGGCCGGCGGCGAGGTGTTCAACGTCCCGGGGGCCATGGGCTGGAACGAGCTGGTCACCCCCGACCCGGAGGGGGCCAAGGTCTTCTACGAGCTGGTCTTCGGTTGGCAGCCGGACGACCAGGCCGTCGGGTCGATGACCTACACGGGCTGGCGGTTGGGCGCCCAGATCGTGGCCGGGATGATGCCTCCGCTCGCCGACGACTTCCCGGACGACCTGCCGGCCTACTGGACGGTCTACTTCGCGGTGGAGGACGCGGACGCGACGGCGGCCCGCGCCGCCGCGCTGGGCGGGACCATCCTCGTGCCGCCCCGGAACGTGCCGGCGGGCCGGTTCGCCGCCCTCCGTGACCCGCAGGGCGCCCTCTTCTCGGTGATCGACATGGGCGCCGCCGAGTAGAGCGCGGGGTCAGCGGGTGCGGCGGACCGGGACTACCAGCGGACCGTGCTCGCCGTCGACGACCCGGACGCTGGCCCGGTAGTGCTCGGCGAGCAGCCCCTCGGTGAGCACCTCCCGGGGCGTCCCGGCGGCGGCCACCCGGCCGGCGGCCAGCAGCACCATGCGGTCGGCGTACTCGCCCGCGATGGAGAGGTCGTGCATGGTGGCGAGCACGGTCAGCCCGTGCTCGCGGCGCAGCTGGTCGACGAGGTCCAGCACCTCCTGCTGATGGCCGATGTCGAGCGCGCTGGTCGGCTCGTCGAGCAGCAGCAGCGTGGCGCCCTGGGCGAGCGCCCGCGCGAGGAACACCCGCTGCCGCTCGCCACCGGAGAGGGTGGCCAGCTCCCGCCGGGAGAAGCCGGCAAGGTCGAGCCGGTCCAGCACCTCGTGCACGACCGCCAGGTCGGCGGCCGACTCCCGGCCCAGTGGCGGAATGTACGGGGTCCGCCCGAGCAGCACGTAGTCCAGCACGGACATGCCGGCCGGCACCACCGGGGACTGCGCGACCGTGGCCACCACCCGCGCCCGCTCCCGGCGGGGCAGCGAGCCGATCGGCGTACCGAAGAGGGTGACGGCGCCCGGCGCGGGCAGCAGGCCGCCGACGGCGCGCAGCAGCGTCGACTTGCCGGCGCCGTTCGGGCCGATCACGGTGACCCACTCGCCGGCCGTCACGGTGAGGTCGACACCGGCCAGGATCGGCGTACCGCCGAGCGCGACGCGCAGGTCGCGCACCTCGACGGCGGGCGCGGCGCTCACGTGAGCACCCGCCGCGCGGTGCGCAGGACGAGGATGAAGAACGGGCCGCCGAGCAGCGCCGTCACCACGCCGATGGGGATCTCCGCGGGGGCGGCGGCGGTGCGCGCCACGACATCGGTGAGCGCCAGGAACGCGGCGCCGAAGAGCAGGGACAGCGGCAGGATCACCCGGTAGCTGCCGCCGGCGAGCAGCCGTACGGTGTGCGGCACGATGATGCCCACGAAACCGATGAGCCCGGTAGCGGAGACCGCGGCGGCCGTGCCCAGCGAGGCGGCGGCGATCAGCAGGTAGCGGGAGCGCTGCGGGTGCAGGCCGAGGCTGGCCGCCTCGTCGTCGCCGACGGACAGCACGTCCAGTTCCCGGCCGTGCAGCAGTAC
This sequence comes from Micromonospora sp. URMC 103, assembly GCF_051386435.1. NCBI lineage: Bacteria > Bacillati > Actinomycetota > Actinomycetes > Micromonosporales > Micromonosporaceae > Micromonospora > Micromonospora sp. URMC 103. Next base: position 110,214 of record NZ_JBPQTR010000003.1, read on the forward strand.
GACGACGGCGGTGAGGACGGCGTACGGCAGGACCAGCAGCACGTCGTGCCAGCCGGCCGTGGCCAGCCGACCGAGCAGCCAGGAGTACACCGCCTGGATGCTGTCGGAGTGGCGTTGCAGCAGGTAGGTCTGCCCGGCGGAGAGGAACGCGGAGACCGCGACCCCGGCGAGGATGAGCATCGCCGGTGAGCGTCCTCGGCCGCCCGCCGCGCCCAGCGCGTAGGTCATGGCGACCGCGCCGAGCGAGCCGACGAACGCGGCGAGCGGGATGGTCACCGGCAGCCCGGTGAGGGCGCCTTCGGTGCCGGCGCCGCCGAGGGCGATCACGGCGGTCACGGCCAGGCCCGCGCCGGCGGCGACGCCCAGCAGGTACGGGTCGGCGAGCGGGTTGCGGAAGACGCCCTGGTAACAGCCACCGGCCAGCGCCAGCAGGCCACCGACCAGCAGGCCGAGCACCACGCGCGGGAGTCGCAGCTCGACCACGATGGCGACCTCCCGCTCGCTGAGCCCGCTGTCCAGGTGGACGCCGGGCAGCAGGTTGAGCAGCTCGGCGGCCACACTGCCGGGTGGAAGGGTGACCGGGCCGAGCGACACCCCGACCACGAGCGCGACGAGCACGGCGGCCACGCCGCCGACCAGCCAGAGCGGGCGCAGGCCGGCCGGGCGGGACGCGGGGAGCGTCCCGGCCGGCCGGGCCTGCGCCGGCGGTCGCACGGGAAGGAGCCTGGTCACCGACGGTCCGTCACGCGGGCACCTTCGCGACCGCGTCCACGATGGCCCGCAGCAGGTCGACCACGCGCGGCCCCCAGCGGGAGGCGATGTCGTCGTCCAGCGCCACGACCTGGTTGTTCTTCACGGCGCTGATCCCGGACCAGCCGCTGCGGGCCTTGACCGTTTCGGCGCTCTGCTGGCAGCACTTCGTGTCGGCCAGGAAGACGAAGTCCGGGTCGGCCTTGACGATGACCTCCTGCGAGAGCTGCGGGTAGCCGCCGTTCTTCCCCTCGGTGTCCGCCGCGTCGGCGATGTTCTCCAAACCGGCCAGCGCGTAGAGCGAGCCGATGAAGGTCTTGCTGGTCGCGCTGTACAGCTCGGGGCCCAGCTCGTGGTAGTAGGTGAGCTTCTCGGGCCGCTGCGGCAGGTCCTTCACGAGCTTGGCGATGTCGTCGCGCATCCGCCGGGTCACGTCGGCCGCCTCAGTGGGGTGGCCGGTGAGCGTGCCCAGGTCGGTGATCTGCTGGTACGAGTCGTCCAACGTCTTCGCCGCGGGCGTGAGGTACACGGGGATCTTCAGCTTGCCGAGCTGGTCCACGATCTTGTTGCGGTCGTCGGAGATCACCACGAGGTCGGGGTTCTTGGCGGCGATCGCCTCGGCGTTCGGCTGGAAGCCGGAGAGGTCGCTCTTCGGCGCCTCGGCCGGGTAGTTCGAGTTGTCGTCGACCGCCACGACCTGCGGACCGGCGCCGATCGCGAAGAGCATCTCCGTCGCGCTCGGCGACAGCGCGACGATCTTCTCGGGGCGCTTGTCGAGGGTGACGGCGCCGACGGTGGCCGGGAAGGCCGCCGCCGAGGAGCCGCTGCCGGCCGAGGGTGTGTCGCCGGCCTTGTCGGCGCAGGCGCCGAGGGCGAGCGCGGCGACCGCGAGGGTCGCGGCGAACAGCCGGGGGGTGCGTCTGGACATCGGTCCTCCTGTCGGTCGAGGAGCGTGGTGCTTCGCCGACAGGAACACTGCGCCCGTCCGCGAGGCGCCCTTCCTCGAGAGCGCGGGTCGCGACCGACCGCAGGCGACCTGGCTCGTCCCCGCCGACGAGGCGGTGGGGCATCACAGTTGCGGGACAGCGCCGGGATCACACCGGCTTCGCTGCGGAACGATCGGTAAGACGGTAGCGCACCACCTGGCCGGGACCGAGCGACGAAAGAGCCCATCGAGCGCCGACGATGATCCGGCCCGCGGCGGCGCGGGCCGGATCACTCGTTGCTGCCGGTATGTCCGGTCCAGGCGGGTGGCGGGGCCCCGCTGGGGGGCGGGACGGGGCCCCACCCGCTCAGGAGGAGGTGATGGTGACGTTGTCCACAGCCGCCTCGACGAGGCTGGCGCCGGAGGCGTCCGCCGCCTGCACGAGGATCCGGACCGACTGCCCGGCGTACGGGGTGAGGTTGAGGTTCGACACCGTCCAGGCGCCGTTGCGGTTGGTGGCCGCGCCGGCCTGGTTGAGCAGCGTGGTGGTGCCCCCGCCGTGCACGACGCTGACCCGGAAGTAGTCGGCCGAGGACGCGTTCGAGCCGTGCGCCAGGTACCAGGCCAGCGAGAGCGTGAGCGTGCCGCTCGCCGGCAGCGTCACCGCCGGCGACTGTGCCGTCGTCACGCCGCCGTCGAGGTCGTAGTCGCCCGCCGCGGCGCCGGCCAGCCGGCCGGTCACGAGGTCGTTGCTGCCGCCGTACGGGGTGAGCTGCTTCGCCCCGCTGGACGTGGTCGCCTGGGCCGCACCCCGCTCGAACGCCCCGAGGGTGGCCGTGTCGGTGCCGGACGGGTTGACGGTCCACCCGGTCGCCGTCTCGAAGGTGTCCGACCAGACCGTGGCGCCGCCGCCACCACCGCCGCAGTACTGCGCCTGCTTGCCGATCGCCCGGTACGGGCAGTCGGCGTACTCGCTGAGCATGAGCACCGCCTCCCGGTTGCGGGAGGTCTGCGCGGGGATCACCTCGTCGGGCGGGTAGAAGCCGCCGCCGCTGGCCGAGCCCGGGTACATCTCGAAGGTGTACGCCCAGATGCCGTGCGCCGCCCACATCCAGTCGATGCTGGTCCCGTCGGCGATGTAGAGGTCGCTGGACTGTTCCGGGGTGTAGCCGTTGGTGGCCGCCATCTGCTGGCCGATGGTGGCGAAGGTGTTGTACTGGTCGGCGCTCATCCCGGTCGGCGTGTTGGCGGTCGTGTAGCCGAAGGGCCAGAGCACGAGCTGCGAGTACGTGTGGAAGTCGATGTTGGCCTTGATCTGCTGGACGCCACCGACCACCCGGCTGTTCACGAAGTTGCGCAGCGCCTGCGTCTCCGTCGCCGAGAAGGCCGACGGGCCGCGGTAGGTCTCCGACGAGGTGGAGCCGGACGAGCCGCCGCAGCAGCCCCACTGGTAGCCCCAGTTCCGGTTGAGGTCGGTGCCGACGTTCGACGAGCCGCTGTTCGGCTGCCGGTTCTTCCGCCAGGACCGGTACGACCCGGTGGCGATGTCGTACTCGCTGCCGTCGGGGTTCACCGTCGGCACGATCCAGATCTCCCGGCCGTTGACGATGTTGGTGATCCGGGAGTCGCTGCCGTAGCCGTCCGTGAAGAGGTTCAGCAGGTAGATCGCCATCTCCACGGTGAGGTGCTCGCGGGCGTGCTGCTGGGCGTTGATGAGGATCTCCGGCTCGTTCTCGTCGGTGCCCACGTTGTCGGAGATCTTCACGGCCATGAGGTCGCGGCCCTCGTACGAGCTGCCGATGCTGAGCTTGCGGGCGATGCTCGGGTGGTCCGAGACGACCTGGTTGACCACGGCGGTCAGCTCGGCGTAGCCGTGGTAGTTCGAGTCGGCGGGCGGGAACGCGTAGGTGCCCACGTCGCCCGCGGCGTCCGGGCTGGACGGCGGCGCGGCGACCCGCTCCAGCCGGTATCCGAGCCGGGCGATGGCCGCGGCCTCGACCGGGGTGGCCGAGACGTGCAGCACGCCGTGCTCGGCGTAATCGATGGCGGCGCCGGTGCGGGCCACCGCGTTGCGGTCGGCGAGCGTACGGGGACTCAGGACGCGGTACTCGGCGGCGGCCGACGCGCCGGGTTCCGGGGCCGGCCGTGCGGAGACCGGCCCGGTGGCGACGGTGACGAGCCCCAGCCCGGCCGCGAGGGCCAGGGCGAGGGTGCGACGGAGACGGACGGGTGTGCGGAGGGCCATGGACAACCTCCTCGGGGGGCGGGAGATCCCGCTCGGTGGAGGACACTCCACCACCCGTCACATGGTCATATCAATATGGATCGCTGTCTTCTCCATGCCAGGCGGATCATCATGCCGGCAAGGATTTTCCATCCATGTAGATATGGCGAAACTTCTCTCCGAGCGAGAGACTGACCGGCAAACGCCCCACCTCCAGACCTGCGGAGCATCCATGGCCAGATCACGCCTGAGCGTGGCCGCCCTCGCCGGCGTCACCGCGCTCACCCTCCTCACCACCGCGCTACCCGCGAACGCGGCCGCGCCGGTCGCGGCCGACCGGGCCGCCACCGCCCGGTCCGTCCAGCACGACGAGCAGATCACCTTCCAGGAGTGGTCGCGGTACCCGGACTGGCGCCGGGGCAGCCACGACGGCACCCGCGCGCTCCCCGGCGCCCGACCCGGCCTCACGCTGGCCCGGCCCATCGGCACCACCGACTACACCGACCCGCACACCGGGGTCACCCGCACCTGGGAGTACGCCAGATGGACCTCGCCGGTCACCGCGGTCGGCTTCGACGCGACGGAGCTGGTCGCGTCGTGGAACGCCGAGACCCCCGCGGGCACCTGGATCCAGGTCGAACTCCAGGGCACCTACAACAACGGCACCATGACCAAGTGGTACGTGATGGGCCGCTGGGCGTCCGGTGACGCCGACATCAAGCGCACCAGCGTCAACCGGCAGGGCGACCCGTGGTCGACGATCCTGACCGACACCTTCAGCATCGACGACGCGAGCGTCGGGGTGCTGCTGCGGTCGTACCAGCTGCGGGTGACCCTCTACCGCGCGCCCGGGCAGGCCGCCGCGCCCGTGGTGCACATGGTCGGCGCCATGAGTTCGAACGTGCCGGACCGGTTCACCGTCACGCCGAGCGCCGGGCACATCGCGTGGGGCGTCGAGCTGCCGGTGCCGCGCTACTCGCAGAACGTCCACGCCGGGCACTACCCGGAGTACGACGGCGGCGGCGAGGCCTGGTGCTCGCCGACGTCCACCGAGATGGTCGTCGAGTACTGGGGACGGCAGCCCTCGGCCGCGGACACCGCCTGGGTGGACCCGACCTACCCGGACCCGACGGTCAACCACGCGGCGCGGATGACGTACGACTACGCCTACGACGGCGCGGGCAACTGGCCGTTCAACACCGCGTACGCGGCCAGCTTCCCCGGGCTCGAGGGGCGGGTCACCCGGCTGCACTCCCTCGACGAGGTGGAACGCTTCATCGCCGCCGGCATCCCGGTGGTGACCAGCCAGTCCTTCCTCGCCAGCGAGCTGGACGGCGCGAACTACGGCACCTCCGGGCACCTGTTCGTGATCGTCGGCTTCACCGCCGAGGGGGACGTCATCGTCAACGACCCCGCCTCGTCGAGCAACGACGTCGTGCGCAACGTCTACCAGCGCGAGCAGTTCGAGCAGATCTGGCTGCGCACCAAGCGCATCAACGCGAGCGGCGGGGTCTCGGGCGGCTCCGGCGGTGTCGCGTACCTCATCAAGCCGGTCAACAAGCCGTGGCCGCACGTGCCCGGCTCGACCAACTGGTGAGCTGAACGACACGACGCCCCGGCCGTCGGGAAGACGGCCGGGGCGTCGTCGTGCGTGGGGGCAGAGCGTCAGCGCGGGGCGTCGGAATCGCGCGGGGCCTCGCCCCCGCCGGCCCGGTCGCCGCCGGCCCGGTCGCCGCCGGCCCGGTCCTCGCCGGCCCGGTCCTCGGCGGCCTGGTCCTCGCCGGCCAGCGCCGAGCGCAGGCGCTCCTTCTCGGCGCGACGCCGCTGCGCGGCACCGGCCATCTCCTCGGCCATCTCGTCCCGCCAGCCCTTGAGCAGGAAGAAGGAGAGCGCCGCGGAGAACACCAGCGCCAGCATCAGCTTCAGGAACACGTTCATGTCGATCAGCCAGAGGGCCGCCAGCACGAGGACGAACAGCCCGAGCCGCCCCAGCGTGTACTTGACCGCCGCGCTCACCTGCACCACTCCGTTCTCGGACCACCGGTCGGTCCGGCGCGCCCCTCACCACCTGCCCGGCGGGCCTTGCAGCCGCCGGGCAGGACGTTCCAGCCCGTTCGGCGGGACATCTCAGCCCGTCCGCCGGGCCAGCCAGCGGACGCCGGGAAACCACACCATTGCGTACACCACCGTGAGGGCGGCCGCCGCCAACGCTCCCGTCAACAGCGACGGTAGGCCCGCGGCCAGGCCGGCCACCAGCAGCCCGGTGACCACGGCGACCGCGGCGGCGAACAGCGCCGCCACCACCCGGGCCGCGCCGAACTCCCAGGCCCGGAAATCCTCCCAGAAGAGCCACGCCGGAAGGATCACCGCGAGCCAGCCGTTCGACCGCCCGAAGTCGCCCGCCCCGAACGAGGCGAACGCCCAGTCGAACAGCACCACGGCGAGGACGCCGATCACCCAGCCGGCGAGGCTCACCCCGAGCAGGTCGCCCAGGAAACGCACCCGCCCGTCGGCGTCGCGCCGGGGAAAGCCGCTCTGCTGCTCCGTCATCGCCTGAAAGGGTACGTGGCCGTCAGGCCCACACCTGCTGCGGCTCGGCGCGCCGCTCCGCCAGGGACGGCGCCGGGTCGTACTCGCGGACGACGGTGTAGCGCGTGTCCCGCTCGACGGGGCGGAAGCCGGCGTCCCAGATCAGGTGCAGCAGGTCCTCGCGGTGCATGGTGCTGGGCGTGCCGTACGAGTCGGCGTCGTGCGTGATCTTGTATTCGACGACCGAGCCGTCCAGGTCGTCCGCGCCGAAGTTCAGCGAGAGCTGGGCTACCGAGAGGCCGTGCATCACCCAGAAGCACTTGACGTGCGGCACGTTGTCGAAGAGCAGCCGGGACACCGCGAAGGTCTTCAGCGACTCGGCCGGCGAGGCCATCGTGGTGCGCGCCTGGATGCGGTTACGGATCTTGCCGTCCGCCGAGTCGACGAAGTCGTGCTGGTAGCGCAGCGGGATGAACACCGCGAAGCCACCCGTCTCGTCCTGCAGCTCGCGCAGGCGCAGCACATGGTCGACCCGGTGCCGCGGCTCCTCGATGTGGCCGTACAGCATGGTCGCCGGGGTCTTCATGCCCTTGCGGTGAGCCAGCGCGTGGATGCGCGACCAGTCCTCCCAGTGGCACTCGTGGTCGACGATGTGCTGGCGGACCTCCCAGTCGAAGATCTCCGCGCCGCCGCCGGTCAGCGACTCCAGGCCGGCGTCCATCAGCTCGTCGAGGATCTCGTCGGCGCTCAGCCCACTGATCTTCTCGAACCACTGCACCTCGGTCGCCGTGAAGCACTTGAGCTTGACGTTCGGCAGCGCCGCCTTCAGCTCGCGCAGCACCTTCGGGTAGTAGCGCCAGGGCAGCGTGGGGTGCAGGCCGTTGACGATGTGCAGCTCGGTGAGCTGCTCGTCCTCCATCTCCTTCGCCTTGCGCACCGCCTCGTCGATCCGCATCGTGTAGGCGTCCTTCTCGCCCGGCTTGCGCTGGAACGAGCAGTACGCGCACGACGCGGAGCACACGTTGGTCAGGTTGAGGTGCCGGTTGACGTTGAACATCACCCGGTCGCCGTTGAGCTCCGTGCGGCGGTGGTGTGCCAGGCGGCCCAGCCAGGCCAGGTCGTCGCTCTCGTACAGCGCGATCCCGTCCTCCCGGCTCAGCCGTTCACCGGCGTACACCTTCGCTTCGAGCTCGCGTTTGAGTCCGGCGTCCATGGCACGTCCCTTCCACCTGCGGTCCCGGTCGAGCGTACGTCGGACGGCCGACGCCGCCGCCGGCACGTCCACGGCCGCGACCCGGTTCACCACATTCTCAGCCAGCCGTTACCCGGCCACGCATCGACAACGTTGCCCCGGCTGAGGTAAGACAGGGTGGGGGACGACACACTGGTAGCGTCCCCCGGGCCGCGTCCACCGGGCGCGGCGACTGCACGGCCAGGGCGGGGAGCGGAATGGTCTACAGCGGGCGCGGGCGACGGCATCGACGACGGAGTCCGGTGATCTCCCCGGTGCTGCGTCCGAAGCTCTGGGCCGCTCTGCTCGGCGCCATCGCCGCCGCGGTGATGGCCACGCCGGTGTACGCCGATCCCGCACCGCCGGCCGCCGTGCCGGACAGCGGCGCCCGGCCCACCGTCACCGGCACGCTCACGCTGCCGGGCGTGCCCGTCACCGGCGTCACGCCGACGCCGGGCGTCCCGGTCGGCAACCTGGGCAACGGTCCGCTGGCCAGCCAGATCTACGCGGCCGAGACCCAGATCGGCCTGCTCGGCGACACGCTGCTCGAGCTACGCCAGAAACGCACCGAGGCGGAAGCCCAGCTCGGAAAGGCCGACCAGAGCCTCAAGGTCGCCCAGGACGCGCTGGTCCGCGCGCAGGAGCAGGCCGACCGGGCCGCCGCCGACGAGATCAAGGCCGCCGCCGCGCTGCCGCCCGGCGAGCTGGCCGACGACATCCAGGGGCTGAGCCGGCTCCAGCGGATCACGCGCGGCCAGAAGGTCGAGGGCTTCACCACGGCCGCGGCCGGTGAGCTGTCCCGCGCCCGCACCGCCGAGCAGGCCGCCTACAAGGCGTACGCGGAGGCCGAGACGGCGCTCCGCACGGCGCGGGAGCAGTTCGACGCCGGTGAGAAGGCGCTGCACGCCGAGGAGGCGAAGCTTCTCGAGCTGCGCCGGAACAACGCGGCGCAGCTCGTCGAGATCGAGCGTCAGCAGGAGGCCGCCGAACAGCGGCTCGGCGCCGGCTACGTGCAGGGGCAGAGCGCCAACGGTCTGGCCGCCCACCCGCGGGCGATGGCCGCCGTCAACTACGCCCTCGCCCAGCTCGGCGACCCGTACCTCTGGGCGGCCGAGGGCCCCGACCGGTTCGACTGCTCCGGTCTCATGTGGGCGGCCTACCGGTCCAAGGGCGCCGACTACTTCGATCTCCCGCGCGTCTCCCGCGACCAGTACTACGCGACCCGCTCCCGCACCGTGGACCGCAGCGCGCTCCTCCCCGGTGACCTGCTCTTCTTCGCATCGGGCAGCAGCTGGACGTCGATCCACCACGTCGGGATGTACATCGGCAACGGCAAGATGGTCCACGCCCCGACCACGGGCGACGTCGTCAAGATCTCTACGGTGTCCTGGTCCCGGCTTTACGCCGCCACCCGCGTCGTCGGGGCGGTGCCGGGGCCCGTGACGACCCCCAGCGTTCCCCCGAAGCCCACGGGCTCGCCGACCCCGAAGCCGACGCAGAGCACGAAGCCCCCGACGAAGCCCCCGACGAAGCCGCCGTCGAAGCCCCCGACCACCCCACCCACCACGCCGACGGACCCTCCGCCGACCACGCCGACGGACCCTCCGCCGACCACGCCGACGGACCCGCCGCCGAGCAGCTCGGCACCGCCGTCCGACCCGCCGCCCAGCAGCCCGAGCACGTCGCCGACGAAGGCGTCCCCCTCGGCCACCAGCAGTGCGGAGGTGACCAAGACCCCGTCGGCGAGCGGCTCGGCGAGCGTGAGCGCCGGCAACTGAGCCGCAAGCGTGCACTCCGGCTGTGCCGCCGGGGCGGAATGTGGCACCGTGACACCCAGGCACGCCCGGCCCGCGGCCGGGTAGGGGTGTGACGGCGTGGTGCGGAGGGCGGACATGGCCGAGCAGAAGGTTCCGGCGGAGACGGTCGACTCCGACAGCACGCCCGTCGACCGACCGGACACCGCCCAGGCCACGGACACCGCCGGAGCCACGGGCGAGCCGCCCGCCACGGATGTCGCCGAGCCCGACGTCGCCGCGAAGGGAGCGCCCCCGGAAGCGGTGGACGCCGACGGATCCGGCGGTGAGGCGGCGTCCGACCGGCAGGCCACGAACGCCGAGGCGACCGGCGCCGAGGCGGAAAACGCCGACGAACCGGGCATCAGACCCCGTCCCGACGTGGCGGCGGGTTCGGGCGGTGGCGCGTCCGGCCTGCCGAGCCAGCGGGACGGCTCGGCCGCCCCGGCCCGGGCCAGCGCGTCCGTCCCCGGAGCGGCCCCCGTCACGGCCGACGAGGCGGCCGCCGGCGCCCGCGCGAGCACCACCGCCCACCGCGCCGCCAGCGCACCCGTCGCCCGGGCCAGCGTCACCGTGCCCGGCCCCAGCCGGGCGACCGCCGACGAGCTGGCCGCCCGGGCCAGCGTCGCCGTGTCGAGCACGAGCCGGGCGACCGCCGACGAGGCGCAGGCCGCTGCGACGCGGTCCGGCGCGCCGGCCGTCTACCGGTCCGGCCCGGTGGACCGCGACCCGCCGGAGCCCGCACAGCCCCCGGAGCCGGCGCAGCCGCCGAAGCCTCCCGTACCGGAACCGGAGCCCGCCCCCGCGCCCACGCCTCCCGTGCCGGGGCCCACCCCGCCGTCACCCGCGCCGCCGGTGCCCGAGCCGACTCCGCCGACGCCCGGCCCGTACCCGCGTCCCACCCCGCCCCCGGGTCCCGGGCCGCGCCCCACGCCGCCTCCCGGCCCGGTGCCGCCCCCACCGGGCCCCCCGGCACCGCCGCCGGGTCCACCGGTACCGCCGCCCCCGCCGCCTCCCGGCCCGATGCCGGCGCCGCCGTTCCCCCCGCCCCCCGCGACGCCGTTCTCGTCGGCCGCCACGTCGTTCGGGCCGCCGTCCGCCCGCACGGCCGCACCCGTCTCCGGCCCGCCGGCACGCGACTCCGCCGACGCGTCGGCGCGGCCCGAGCCCACGCTGCCGGGGTGGGCGCAGGCGGCCCGTCCCGAATCGGCCTCGGGTGGCGCTCCGGGTGGAGGCACGGTCGGCGGCACCCGGGCGGGCGCCTCGCACACCAGCGCTTTACCTGCTGCCCCGACGACCGGCGGAACGCCCGCCCCGGCAACGACCGGCCGGTACGGCGGCAGCCCGGAGCCGGCCGGCACGGTCTACGGCGCGAATCCGGACGGCCCGGGCTTCGCGACCGTCGCCCTGCCGAACCCGGTGGAGACCTCCGGCTCGCTGACCGGGCACATCCTCGCCCAAGGGTGGTCCGAGACCCCCGCCGCCGAGCGGTCCCGCACGGCCCGCGTGATGATCGTGTTGGCCGCCTCCCTCGGCCTGCTCGTGGTGATCAGCGTGCTGCTCGTCCTCCTCGCCGACGACGCCGTGAGCGGCCTGGTCGGCAAAGTGCTCGACAGCTGACCCGCTCACCCAGCCGACCCCGCCCAGCCCACCCCGCCCAGCCCACCCCGCCGACCCCCGGCCCCAGCCGCGGCCGGGGGTCGCCTCGGTGATCAAGAGATTTGCGTCGGAATTCGGGGCCGGATCGACGCAAACCTCTTGATCACCGGGCTGAGCCGGGCGGGGGCGGGCCGGGGCGGGTGGTGAGGCCGCACACTACGGCGCGCGGCCGGATGGCGGCGCGCCGCAATCGCCGTACACTGGTAACGATCATTGACCTGGCGCGCCTCCCGCGCGCCCATGGGCGGTCTTGCGGGCGATTCCCGCGGCGTTGCGCCGCGGCGGGCCATCGCGAAGATGCGCCCCGCTTGAAAGGCACTTCTTGACCATCTCTGCTGACCCCAGCACGTTTCCGTCCGCCTTCGACCCCGCCCCGGAGCACGGCGCCCCGGCCCCGGAGCAGCAGCCCGACGCCGCGCCGGCCGCCGACACGCGGGACTTCGCCGACCTCGGCCTGCCCCAGCCGCTGGTCCGCGCCCTCGCCCGGCAGGGCATCACCAGCCCGTTCGAGATCCAGCGCGCCACCGTGCCGGACGCGCTCGCCGGGCGGGACGTGCTCGGCCGGGGGCAGACCGGCTCCGGCAAGACCCTCGCGTTCGGCCTGCCGCTGCTCGCCCGCGTCGCGGCCGGCGAGCGGGCCCGCCCCCTGCGCCCGCGCGCGCTGGTCCTGGTCCCGACCCGGGAGCTGGCCATGCAGGTCAACGACGCCCTGTTGCCGCTCGGCAAGGCGGTGGGCGTGTTCCTCAAGACCGCCGTCGGCGGGGTGCCGTACGACCGGCAGATCGACGCGCTGCGCCGCGGCGTGGAGGTCGTGGTGGCCACGCCGGGCCGGCTCGCCGACCTGATCGAGCGGGGCGTGTGCCACCTCGACGACGTCGAGACGACCGTGCTCGACGAGGCCGACCAGATGGCCGACATGGGCTTCCTGCCCGAGGTCACCGAGCTTCTCGCGAAGACGCCGGCCGGCGGGCAGCGGCTGCTGTTCTCGGCCACTCTGGACGGTGACGTGGACGCCCTCGTGAAGCGTTTCATGACCGATCCGGTCACGCACTCCACCGCCCCGCCGACCGCCGCGGTCTCCACCATGGACCACCACATGCTGCTCATCCCGCCGCAGGACAAGTTCCCCGTGGTGGCGTCGATCGCGGCCCGCGACGGCCGGACGATGGTCTTCGCCCGCACCCAGCTCGGCGTGGACCGGCTGGTCAACCAGCTCGCCGCGGTGGGCGTACGGGCGGGTGGGCTGCACGGGGGCAAGACGCAGCGGATGCGTACGCGCACCCTCGCCGAGTTCCGCGAGGGCCGGACGAACGTGCTGGTCGCCACCGACGTGGCGGCCCGCGGCATCCACGTCGACGGTGTCTCGCTGGTGCTGCACGTCGACCCGCCGAAGGACCCGAAGGACTACCTGCACCGCGCCGGGCGTACGGCACGCGCCGGTGAGTCCGGCGCGGTGGCCACGCTGGTGCTGCCGAAGCAGCGCCGGACCACGCTGGCCATGCTGGAGAAGGCGGGCGTCGAGCCGGCGGAGACCCGTGTGCGGGCCGGTGACCCGGCGCTCGCCGAGCTGACCGGCGCCCGCGAGCCGAGCGGCGTCCCGGTGCGGGACGAGCCGGAGGCGCCCCGCCGGCACGGCGACCGGGCCGGCGGCCCCCGCCGCTTCGGCGACCGGGCCGAGCGCCGCTACGGCGACCGCGGCCCCGGCGAGCGTGGCACGGGCGAGCGCCGCTTCGGCGACCGCGACCGCGCCCACGGCGAGCGGCGTTTCGGCGAGCGGGACGACCGGCGGTACGGCGACCGGCCGGCCGGCGACCGGCGGTACGGCGACCGCCCGCGCGGCGAGCGCGTCGACGGCCGGGACGACCGTCCCGGGTACCGGCCGGCGGACCGCCCGCACGGCGAGCGGCGCTTCGGCCAGCACGACGAGCGCCGCCACGGTGACCGCCCGAGCGGCGAGCGGCGGTACGCAGACCGGGACGGGCGCGGCGCTGACGGGCGCGACCGGCGGGTGGGCTTCCGCACGGAGGGTCGCGGTCGCGACGACCGGCCGCGCGACGAGCGTTTCGGCCGTGCCCCGGCCCGTACCCGCTGAGGCACGACGAGAGATCTTGGTAGGTTCCGGTCCTTCCGGGGTCCGTTTCCTACCAAGATCTCCAGCCGTTGTCGGTTCGGTCGCGTAACGTCCGGCTCATGCCGAGCATGCCGAAGTCGCTCTTCTGGACCAGGACCGACACCGCCGGCGCCGAGCACGCCCTCCTCGACGACAGTCAGGGGTTGGCGGCCCGGGGCACCCTGCTCGCCGTCGACCCGATCCCGTGGACGGGTCGCTACCAGGTCACCACCACACCGGACTGGACCACCACGCGCGTCGAGGTGGAGGTGGAGGGGTCCGGCTGGCTGCGCAGCGTACGGCTGGAACGGGCCGCCGACCGGTGGCGGGTGACCACCGCCGAGCAGGGCGACCTGGACGCGGCGCTCGCGGCGGCCGGGCAGCGACCGGCGGGGCTGCCCGGCACCGACGACCCGGACCGGCTCGGCGAGGCGCTCGACGTCGACCTCGGCGGCTCCCCGTTGTTCAACGCGCTGCCGGTGCACCGGCTCGGTCTCGCGGCTCGGCCGGCCGACACGGCGTACCGGATCACGGTGGCCTGGGTGCTGGTGCCGAGCCTCGTGGTCGTGCCCGCGGAGCAGATCTACACGTCGTTGGGGTCGGGCCGGGTCCGCTTCAGCACCGACACCTTCTCGGCCGACATCGACCTGGACGCCGAGGGGTACGTGGTGCGCTATCCCGGGCTCGCCGAGCGGCCCGCGTCCCGCTGAGCCCGGCCGACGGCCGCTGAGCCCGGCCGCTCAGGCTGGCCAGGCGCCGCTGCTGAGGAAGCGGTCGATGCTGGCCAGGTGCGGGGTGAGGTCGAGGCCCTGCGCGCTCACCCAGTCGTCGGCGTAGTACGTGTCGGCGTAGCGGTCGCCCGCGTCGCAGATGAGGGTGACCACCGAGCCGGTGCGGCCCTCGGCGAGCATCTCGGCGATCAGGCCGAAGGCGCCCCACAGGTTGGTGCCGGTCGAGCCGCCCACCCGCCGCCCGAGCAGCGTCGACGCGGCCCGCATGGCGGCCAGCGAGGCGGCGTCTGGCACCTGCACCATCCGGTCCACGACGGACGGCAGGAAGGACGCCTCGACGGCCGGTCGGCCGATCCCCTCGATCCGGGAGCCCTTTCCGGTGCGGTACGACCAGTCGGCGGCGACCCAGGCGGGGTAGAACGCCGAGTTCTCCGGGTCGACCACGCAGAGTTTCGTGGGTAGCCGGCGGTAGCGGGCGTACCGGCCGATGGTGGCGCCGGTGCCGCCGGTGCCGGCGCCCACGACGATCCAGGCGGGCACGGGGTGCCGCTCCCGGGCGAGCTGGGAGTGGATCGACTCGGCGATGTTGTTGTTGCCCCGCCAGTCGGTGGCCCGCTCGGCGTAGGTGAACTGGTCCATGAAGTGCCCACCGAGGTCGGCGGCGAGCCGCCGGGCCTCGACGGCGACCCGGGCGGGGTCGTCGACGAGGTGGCAGCGCCCGTCCTGGAACTCGATCTTGGCAACCTTCTCGGCGGAGGTGGAGGCGGGCATCACGGCGATGAACGGCAGCCCCAGCATCCGCGCGAAGTACGCCTCGGAGACCGCCGTCGAGCCGGAGGACGCCTCGACGATGGTCGTGCGTGACCCGATCCAGCCGTTGCAGAGCCCGTAGAGGAAGAGCGAGCGGGCGAGCCGATGCTTCAGCGACCCGGTGGGGTGCACCGACTCGTCCTTGAGGTAGAGGTCGATCCCCCACTCTCCCGGCAGCGGGAAGGGCAGCAGGTGGGTGTCGGCCGAGCGGTTGGCGTCCGCCTCCACGGCCCCGATCGCGTCGGTCACCCACGTACGGCTGGCCTCGTCGCACCGGTCCAGGTGGGTCACGCCGGAAACGTAACAGGCCGGGTCACGTTCCGTCGGCTTCCGCGCGACGCCGTTGCCGGCGCTGCCCGGCCCGCCCCACGGCGCGCACCACCGGGGTCAGCGCGAGCGCGAGCCGGGGCGCCGCGTCCAGCAACCGGACCTGCGCACCACGCCACCGCGGCATGGTGACCACCGGGCGGGGCCGGCGGGCCAGCCGGGCCGCCCGCGCCGCGACGCGCTCCGCGCTGAGCATCGAGCCCGTGAAGGAGGCCAGCGCGCCGGGGTCGTCCAGCCGGTCGTGCAGCATCGGCGTCCAGATCCCGTCCGGGCACAGGCACGACACGTGTACGTCCCGGTGGCCGGCCATCCGCAGGTCGGCCAGCGTGCCGAGGCTGAACGCGAGCAGCGCGTGCTTGCTGGCCGCGTAGACCGTCTCGCCGGGCGCCGCCACGAGCCCGGCCAGCGAGACGACGTTGAGCACGTGCCCGCGGCCCCGGGCGCGCATGAGGGCCAGAGCGGCGAGGGTGCCGTTCATGGCGCCGAGCGCGTTGACCTCGATCAGCCGACGCCGGGTCGACGCGTCCTGCTTCCAGGCCGGGCCGGTGACGAGGATCCCGGCGTTGTTCACCCAGAGGCCGAGGCCGCCGCCACGCTCGGCCGCCGCGGCGGCCACCTCGGCACAGCCCGTCTCGTCGCGTACGTCGAGCGGCCGGGACCAGCCGCCCAGCGGGGCGGCCGCGGCGGCGACGGCGCGTGCGTCCAGGTCGGTGAGCAGGACCGGCCAGCCGTCGGCGTGCAGTGCGGCGGCGACGGCCCGGCCCAGGCCGCCCGCGGCGCCGGTCACGACGGCCGCGCCGCGCGCTGGCGAGATCATCGGCGCAACGTACCGCCGGCGGCGGGGACGGCGCCAGGGTCGACCGATCCACTCCGTTCCGCCGATCCGGCGGTGTCGCGCGGTGCCGGATGCCGCGACGTCGCGATCCGGTGTCGATCAAGCCCCGGCCACCCGGCGGCCGGCGGTCAGGCCTGCGGCGCGGGGAGCGGTTGCGGCCGGTTCTCCCACTTCGTGGAGAGCGCGATCCCGGTGCGGGTGGAGGCCACCCCGGGGGTCCGGTTCAGCCGTACGATGAGCTGCTCCAGCTCGGCGATGGTGCCGACGCGGGCCTTGAGCAGGAACGACTCGACCCCGGCCATGAAGTAGCAGGACTCGATCTCGGGCATGGCCCGGAACGCCCCGAGGACGTCGTCGGTGTCGGCGCCGGAGTCCTCGACGATGCCGATCAACGCCGTGACACCGAGCCCCACCGCCTCCGGCGCGACGTCGGCCCGGTAGCCCCGCAGGACGCCGCCGGCCTCCAGCTTGCCGACCCGCTCGTGCACGGCGGGCGCGGAGAGGCCGACCTGGCGGGCCAGTTCGGCGTACGAGAGGCGGGCGTTGCTTCGCAGCAGCTCCACGATGCTGAGGTCGATGGCGTCCACGGACTGTGACCCTAGCCCCTCGGCCGTAACGGCCGGACTCCGGCATCCGTTGCACATGACAGCAGGTGACAGTTCGCGTACACAGAGTCAAGGGAGCGCGACGCCGGTACCATTGACTAACTTCCCACTCAGTGCGTTTTTCGCGTTTGGCGGACAGGCCAGGTCGCTGGTGCTGTAATTGCCATACGTCCCTCATGACGGCTCTGGGCTCGCACCGGCCGGGGGCAGTGTGTTCAGCCGGGGGCTTCGTCGACGCGAGGAGGGGGCTGTGGACACTGGAGATCGCCTGCTGACACCGGGTGAGGTCGCCGCGCTGTTTCGGGTGGACCCGAAGACTGTGACGCGTTGGGCGGCGGCGGGTCGGATCGGCAGCATCCGGACTCCAGGCGGGCATCGCCGGTTTCGGGAATCCGAGGTGCGGGCCCTGCTGGAGGGGGAGGGCATGCTGGACGAGACCGACGACATGGGAAGACCACGAAACACCGGCCCGGCGGCCTCGACCGGCCCCGGTCCGGCAAACGCCGGCATGTACTGAGGTCCACGGACCGGGCCGGAGCGTCCGGTCCGCGTCCCGGCCGCCGGCATGCGGCCGGTTTCCTCAGCGCGGCCGGTTTCCTCGGCGCTGCCGGCTACCTCAGCGCGGCCGGCTTCCTCGGCGCGGCCGGCTACCTCAGCGCGGCCGGTTTCCTCGGCGCGGCCGGTTTCCTCAGGCTCGGTCCGTGCCGAGCGCGCCCGACCACCGCCGGAACAGCGTGTGCGGCACATCGAGAGCGTCCAGCACCTTGCCGGCGACGAAGTCGACGAGTTGCTGGGCCGTCGCCGACGCGCCGGCGCCGTAGAAGCCCGGGCTCGCCGGCAGCACGACCGCGCCGGCGTCGTGCAACGCGATCAGGTGCTCGAGATGGCTGCGGGTCACCGGCGTCTCCCGGGGCACCAACACCACCGGCCGCCGTTCCTTCAGGTTGACCTCCGCGGCCCGTTGCAGCAGGTCCTTGGAGAGCCCGATGGCGATGCCGGCGCATGCCGCCGTGCTCGCCGGCACCACCACCATGCCGCGCGCCCGGTAGGAGCCGCTGCTCGGCCCCGCCGCGAGGTCACCGGCCGGCCAGTGCCGCACGTCGGCGCCGGTCACGTCCCGGCCGAGCCAGGCGGCCAGGTCCTCAATCCAGTGCGCGTCCCGGAACGGGCGGCCGGTCTCGTCGAGCAGGGTGAGCCGGGCGGCCCGGGACACCACGAGGTCCACCGGTTCCCCGGCGTCGAGCAGCCCGCGTACGACGGCCGCCGCGTACGGCGTGCCGGACGCGCCGGAGACCCCGACCACCCACGGTTCGCGCATGGCGTCCAGCCTCCCGGTCAGGCCCGCAGGCCGAGCCGGATCACCAGGTCGAGCAGGGCGAAGGCGAAGAGGGCGATGCCCACGAAGCCGTTGGCCGTGAAGAACGCCCGGTTGACCTTGCTGAGGTCGGTGGGGCTGACCACGAGGTGCTGGTACGCGAAGGCGACCGCCGTGAGCGCCAGCCCGATCCACCAGAGCCAGCCGAAGCCGACCAGCGCGCCGAACCACCCGAAGAGCCCGAAGGTCACCACGTGCGCGACCGTCGAGGCGTGCAGCGCGAAGCGCGGGCCGTACCGGGCGGGGACGCTGTGCACGCCGATCCGCCGGTCGACGTCAACGTCCTGGCATGCGTAGATGAGGTCGAAGCCGCCGATCCACAGGCCGACGGCCGCGCCGAGCAGCCAGGCCGGCCCGGAGCCGTCGAGCGTGCCGGTGACCGCCAGCCAGGCGCCCACCGGCCCGACCGCCTGGGCGATCGCGAGGATCGCGTGCGGCCAGTTCGTGAACCGCTTGCCGTACGGGTAGACGACCAGCGGCACCACGGCGAGCGGGGCGAGCGCCAGGCAGAGCGGGTTGAGCAGCGCGGCGGCGGCCAGGAAGACCACGATCGCGACGAGCGCACCGGTCCACGCCGTCCGTACGCTCACCGCCCCGGTGACCAGCTCCCGCCCGGCGGTACGCGGGTTCCGGGCGTCGATCCGCCGGTCGAGGATCCGGTTCGCGGCCATCGCGAACGTCCGCGCGCCGACCATGGCGACGGTGATGAGCAGCAGGTCGAGCCAGCGCACGTGGCCGCCGTTGAGCTGCATGGCGGTGAGCGCGGACAGGTACGCGAAGGGCAGCGCGAAGACCGAGTGCTCGATGGTGACCAGCCGGAGGAAGGACTTCACCCGGCCCGGCCGTTCCGCCGGCGCGTCGAGAACCGCCATCAGATCCCGTACTCCTTCCAGCGCTTGTCGACCAGCGAGACCACCTCGGGCGCCATCCGCATCTCCTCCGGCCAGCCCCGGGTGTAGCCCTCCTCGGGCAGCTTGCGGGTCGCGTCGATGCCCGCCTTGCCGCCCCAAAACTGCTGGTACGACGAGTGGTCGAGGTGGTCGACGGGCCCCTCGGTGAGGAGCAGGTCCCGGGCGTAGTCGACGTTGCCGAAGGCCCGGAAGGCGACCTCGTTGTAGTC
Source organism: Micromonospora sp. URMC 103 (assembly GCF_051386435.1). Classification (NCBI taxonomy): domain Bacteria; kingdom Bacillati; phylum Actinomycetota; class Actinomycetes; order Micromonosporales; family Micromonosporaceae; genus Micromonospora; species Micromonospora sp. URMC 103. The sequence goes on from NZ_JBPQTR010000003.1 coordinate 129,238, forward strand.
GTGCACGTCGCAGTCCTCGTCGACGATCACGATCAGCTTGGTGAGCGACATCAGGTGCGCGCCCCAGATCGCGTTCATCACCTTCTGCGCGTGCTTGGGGTAGCGCTTGCGGATCGACACGATGGCGCAGTTGTGGAAGACGCCGGCGGCCGGGAGGTCGTAGTCGACGATGTCCGGGATCAGCATCTTGAGCAGCGGCTGGAAGATCCGCTCGGTGGCCTTGCCGAGGCCGTGGTCCTCCTGCGGCGGCTTCGACGTGATGATCGAGTGGTAGACCGGGTTCCGCTGCATGGTCATCGCCTCGACGTGCAGCACCGGGAACGGCTCGACGGGCGTGTAGAAGCCGGTGTGGTCGCCGAACGGGCCCTCCGGCATCCGCTCGCCGGGCTCGAGGTAGCCCTCGAGCACCACCTGGGCGTGCGCCGGCACCTGGAGCGGCACGGTGAGGCAGTCCACCATTTCGACCCGCTCGCCGCGCAGGAAGCCCGCGAACAGGTACTCGTCGATGTCGCTGGGCAGCGGCGCCGAGGCGGCGTACGACACCACGGGGTCGCAGCCGATCGCCACGGCGACGGGCAGCCGCTGGCCGAGCCGTTCGGCCACCGCGTGGTGGGCCGTGGAGTCCTTGTGGATCTGCCAGTGCATGCCGAGGGTGTTGTGCGTGTGCTGCTGGAGGCGGTAGAGGCCGAGGTTGCGCTTGCCGGTCTCCGGGTGCTTCGTGTGGGTGAGCCCGAAGTTATGGAAGATCCCGCCGTCGCCCGGCCAGACCTGGAGGCCGGGCAGCCGGTTCAGGTCGACGTCGTCGCCGCGGTAGACCACCTGCTGGCAGGGCGCGGTCTTGACCTTGCGGGGCGGCAGCGACTTGAGCTGCATGACCTTGCCGAGCCCCTCGCGGATGCCCGACCAGCCGACCGGCAGCTCCGGCTTGATCAGCTCGCCGATCCGGGCGCCCACCTCGTCGAGCGACTCGACGCCGAGCGCCATGGCCATCCGCTTCTCGGTGCCGAACAGGTTGATGGCGACCGGCATCTCACCACGGGTCGGCCGCTCGAAGAGCAGCGCCGGGCCGCCCGCGCGGACCGTCCGGGTGACGACCTCGCTGATCTCCAGGGTCGGGTCCACGGGGACGGTCACCCGCCGCAGTTCGCCCGCGCGTTCGAGCGCCGCGACGAAGTCCTTGAGATCGGTGTACGGGAAGCCGTGAGCCGCCATGTCCGCCAGTCTCCCGCACCGGCGCTCCGGGCACCCCAGCCGGGTGGGGTGATGTCGTCGACCCGTGTGCGTTCCGCCACAGCACGCCTGATCGGCCCGGGCCGGGCGCCGAGCGCCCCGGGCCGGCGTCGTCAGGCGGCCGGTTCCCAGGAGTACGGGGCCAGGTGCGGGTCGAGCGGGGCGCGGGTGAGCCGGTTGGCGAAGGTGGAGATGGTGTACGTGCCGACGCCGAGCACCACGTCCAGGGCGTGCCGGGGCAGGTAGCCGGCGGCCAGGAAGGCGGTCAGGTCCTCCTCGGGCACGGCGCCCCGCTCGTCGAGCACGGCGAGCGTGAAGCGCCGCAGCGCCTCCAGCCGGTCGTCGGGCAGGGGCGTGCCGGCGCGCAGCGCGGCGATCAGCTCGGGTGCGGCGCCGTGCCGGGTCAGGGTGGCGGTGTGCATGGCGACGCAGAGGTGGCACTCGTTGCGGGTGGCCACCGTCAGCACGACGACCTCCCGCTCGACCGGGTCGAGGGCGCAGCTCTCGAAGATGCCGTTGACGGTGAGGAACCCCTTGAGCAGTTCCGGGGACTCGGCCAGGAGGCCGACGGCGGCGGGTAGCTGGCCGAGCTTCCGGCGCACCCCTTCCATCGTGGGTCGCGCGGCGGCGGGGGCGGTGTCGGTGGTGTGCGGGGTGAACACGGGCATGGCAAGCCCCTTCGTCCGACCGTGACGTAGGATCGTCAACGTGGTTGACGAAATAGTAAATGTGGTTGTCGAACGTGGCAACGGCTGATCCCGACCGACCCGGCTTCCTGCTGCCCCTGCTGTTGCTGGCGGGCTTCCGTACGCTCATCGACGACCTGCACGCCGAGCTGGCCCGGCAGGGCCACCCGGAGATGCGACCGCTGCACGGCTTCGTGCTCCAGGCCGTCGGCCCGGACGGCACCACGGCCGGCGAGCTGGGCCAGCGCCTGGGCGTCTCGAAGCAGGCCGCCGGCAAGACGGTGGACCGGCTGGTCGCCCTCGGCTACCTGGAGCGCGCCGACGACCCGCGTGACGCCCGGCGCAAGCTGGTCCGCATGACCGAGCGCGGGTACGACGGGCTGCGCCGCTCGGCCGTCATCTTCGACCAGCTCCGGCAGCGGTGGACGGCCACGCTCGGGCCGGAACGGGTCGCCGCCATCGAGGACGACCTGCGCACCGTCACGCCCGCGAACTGGTTCCGCCTCGACGTGCCCGGGTTCTTCGGCGCCTGACGTCGGTTGGTCGGCGCGCGACAATTGTCACCGGCCCTGGCGTCCGACGTTCCCTGGGCGGAGCCTGAGAGGCATGTCGGACGTGTACGTCGTTGGGGATCCGGACGGGCTGTCGCCGCTGCTCACCGAACTGCGCGACGCGGTCGCGCGGGAGCTGCACGCCCAGCTCGCGCTGCGCGCGGAACGCATCGAGCTGGCCGACGTGCCGGAGGCGGCCTACCAGGTCACGCTGCGGATCGACGAGCTGCTCAGCCAACGCCGCGTGTAGAACCACAGTTCTTAGAACCGTAGTTCTACAGATTGTGGCGTCAGCTCAGGCCGCCGTACGAGTGCAGGCCCGTGAAGAAGATGTTCACGCCGAACAGGTTCATGAGCATGGTGAGGAAGCCGAGCACGGCGACCCAGGTCGCCACGTTCCGCTTGACGCTCGGCGTGGCCCGGGCGTGCAGGTAGCCGGCGTAGACCACCCACGAGATGAACGCCCAGGTCTCCTTCGGGTCCCAGCCCCACGGCCGGCCCCAGGCCGCCTCGGCCCAGATCGCGCCCGCGATCACCGCGAAGGTGAAGATCGGGAACGAGAAGGCGTGCAGCACGAAGGTCAGCCGCTCCAGCGCAGCCGCCGCGGGCAGCCGCTTGGCCAGGGTGTACGGGAAGCTCGTCCGCCCGGCCTCGTAGCCGCGGCGCATGAGGAACGCCACGGCGGGCACCACGCCGAGCAGGAAGATGCCCGACGAGAAGACGATCGTCGAGACGTGGATGACGAACCAGTACGAGTTGAGCGCCGGCACGAGCGGCACCACCGGCACGTAGAGCACCAGCTCGGCGGTGGCCACCAGAAGCACCATCACGAGGGTGAGGAACAGCCCCAGCTTGCGCAGGGACGGCCGCTTCGCGAGCACCACGAGCCAGGCCGCCACGCCGATGAAGGTCACCGTGAGCACGAACTCGTACATGTTGCCCCACGGCATGCGGTCGGCCGCGACCCCGCGGGTGACCAGCGCGACGAGGTGCAGCAGCGCGGCGACCACCGTGGCGCCGACGGCGACGCGTCCGGCCAGCCGGGCCCGGCCGGCGGTGCGGCCGGCCGCGGTGGTCACCGGCGGCGTCGGACCGGCCGGCGCGGCGATCGTCCCGCCGGGCGCGCCCGCGCCGGCTCCCACGAGTTCCCGTTCCCGGACGGGCGCCGCGGCGGCGGCCCGGACCCGGACGTTGCCGAGCGCGTACTCGACCGCGTGGCTGATCATCGCGACCAGGTACGCCAGGATCGCGAACGTCACCAGCTGGTCGGAGAGTGCGGACATCACTCGGTCCCTTCCCGGTCGCTCCGGTCGCGATCCGTGCCGCCCCGCTCGTCCGGCCGCCCGTCACCGCTCACCGCGGCGGCGAGCTGCGTGAACTCGTCGGCGAACCCTGGATAGTCGGTGCGCGGCAACCCACCGGCCTCGACCAAACTACTACCGCTCGTCGGAGTTTGTGCCGTGGGGTCCGCGGATTCCGCAGGCGTCACCCGGAAGAACACGCGGCGGCGACGGCCGAAGAGTGACCCCATGAGCCCCACGAGCAGGAACCCACAGCTCACGAGCAGCAGGTCCGAGCCGGGGTCGTGCCGCACCGACAGGGTGACGTACGGCCGGGTGCCGAGGAACTCGACGGTGGTGCCGTCGTCGAGCTTCCAGCTCTCACCCGGCTTGAGCACCTTGTCGCCGACCTGCTTCACCTTGCCCGTACGGATCTGCCGCTGGTCCAGCTCGTAGACCGAGCCGGGGATGCCGGCGTCCAGCCCGAGGTTGCCGCGGTAGGCGACCAGGTTGAGCAGCGGGTTGCGCTCGGTCGGGTAGTCCGAGCGCACGTACGGCGGGGAGTCCGGCGCCGTCGGCAGGTAGAGCCCCGTGAAAGCCACCTGGAGGTCCGGGTCCCGCTTGCGCGTCTTCGGGTCGACGTTGGCGTCCGGGAACGCGGCCATCCCCTCGCCCGTGAGCCCCATGTCGCCGGTCGTGAGGAACGGCAGGTTGCTGACCTGGCTGCGCCCGTACCGGTCGGTGTAGCGGATGACCGGGGCGTACCCGTGGCCGAGCAGGTAGACGCTGGAGCCGTCCAACCGCAGCGGCGCGTTCACCGAGAAGTCCGCGGTCCGGTTGGCCTTGCCGGCCTCCTCCACGGTCACCGTGGCGTTGAACGACTTCGGCTGCCCGGACTCGAGGAACTGGGCGTCGAACCGGTCCAGGGTCAGGCAGAAGGGGGGCAGGTCGGCGCTGTCGACGCGCGGGCCGAGTTTCGCCTCGGCGTACTGCTGGCGGGTGTTGCAGAACGCGTTCTCGCCGCCGGCCACGAGGAGCCGGTTGCCGCTCCAGCCGTACCAGTGCCCGAGCGCCACGCCGGCCAGCACGAGCACCAGCGTGGAATGGAAGATCAGGTTCCCGGTCTCCTTGAGGTAGCCCTTCTCGGCGGAGACCTCGTCGCCCCGGACCGTCACCCGCCACCGCCGCCGGCGCAGCACCTCGGCGATCGCCGCGGCGCCACCGGGCGGGCCGGTGAGCACCGTGTGCTGCGGCAGCCGGTCCAGCCGCTTCGGGGCGGCCGGCGGCTGCGCCCGCAGCGCCCGGACGTGGTCGCGCAGGCGCGGCGTGATGCAGCCGATCAGCGAGGTGAACAGCAGCAGGTAGATGGCGGAGAACCAGACCGAGCCGAAGACGTCGAACCCGCCGATCCGGTCCAGCCGGGGAGCCAGGTCGGGGTGCTCGGTGAAGTAGTCGGTGACCTTCTCCGGGCTGATGTTGCGCTGCGGCAGCACCGAGCCGGGGATGGCCGCGACCGCCAGCAGGAAGAGCAGCACCAGGGCCGTACGCATGCTGGTGAGCTGCCGCCAGGAGTTGCGCAGCAGGGCCAGCACCCGGTTGGGCCGGCGGCGGGGCGCCTCGGCCTGCGGGGCCGGCCGCTCGTCCACGACGGTCATCAGATGCTCACCTCACCCACCCCGACGGTGGTCTGCAGCCAGATCACGACGTTCGTCCACCCGCCCGTCACCAACGCGAGCCCGATCACGATCAGCAGGGCGCCGCCGACGCGGGTGACCCAGCGGCTGTTGCGGCGGATGGCGCGGAAGACCCCGAGCAGGCGCTGGAAGCCCAGCCCGAAGACGACGAACGGTACCCCCAGCCCGAGGCAGTACGCCACGGCGAGCACCACGGCCCGGTCGATCTGCCCGCCCACGGCGGCCATGCCGATCACCGCGCTCAACGTGGGCCCCACGCACGGCACCCAACTGAGCGCGAACACCGCGCCGAAGACGGGCGCGCCGAGCAGGCCGGCGGCCGGCAGCCGGTGGATGCGGAACTCGCGCTCCATCCCGGGGACCAGGCCCACGAAGGCCAGCCCCAGCACGATGATCAGCGCGCCGATGACGATCTCCAGCGTCCGCTCGTAGGCGAAGAAGACCTTGCCCACGCTGGCGAAGAGGATCGCCGTGGCGGTGAAGACGACGGTGAAGCCGGCGATGAAGAGCAGCGTCCCGGCGAGCACCCGGCCCTTCACGGCCGCCGTGACACGCCCCGCCTTCTCCTGGCGTACGGCGACGGCCACGCCGCCGCCCGGGCCGACCGGGGCCCCGCCCGTGGGGTTGCCGCGCTCCCGGCCCTCCAGGTCGGCGCCGGCCAGCCCGGTGACGTACGACAGGTAGCCGGGGACCAGGGGCAGCACGCACGGGGACAGGAAGCTCACGAGGCCGGCGAGGGCCGCCGCGCCGATGGCGAGCAGCAGCGGGCCGGAGAGGGCGACCTGCCGGAACGTCTCGCCCATCAGCGGGAACCGGACGAGGACCGCTCGGCGGCGATCCGCTCGACGATGGGTTGCAGGCCCTCCTGCTTGACCGCGGCGCGAATGACCACGGCGACCCGGCCCTCCCGGTCGAGCACCACGGTGGCGGGGATGGTGTTCGGCGGGATGTCCAGGGCGAGCGCGAGCCGGCTCGGCGGGTCGAAGAGGCTCGGATAGGTCACCCGGCCCTCCTCGAAGGCGAGCGCCTTGTCCCTGCTGTCCTGGATGTTGATGCCGAGGAACGTCACCCCGGAGCCCTTGGTCGCCTGGTAGGTGGCCTCCAGGTCGTCCGCCTCGGCACGGCACGGCGCGCACCAGGAGCCCCAGAAGTTGACGACGACCACTTGACCGCGCGCCTGCGAGACGTCGTAGCCGCCGCCCGTGAGCAGGTCACCGGAGATCTTCGGGGGCGCCGACCGCTCGTCCGGCGCGCACTCGATGACGCCGTCGGAGGTGGTGGCGCAGGCCTTCTCCTGGCTCTGCGACGTGCAGCCCGCCAGCGCCACCGCGGCGACGGTGGCGAGCAGACCGGCGGTCCACCTCCGGGCGCGCATATCAGGCCCCCTTGGCCGTCCGGGCTGTCGGCGACATGGCCACCAGGTGGGCGGCGGGCTCGCTGTAGCCGATGCCGACCACCTTCGCACCGTCGAAGTGGAAGGAGGTGAGACTGGCCAGGCCGCACTGCCGCCGGCGCGGGTCGTGCCAGAGCCGCTTGCGCTCGACGTACCGGCGCAGCGTCCAGATCGGCAACTGGTGCGAGACCAGCACCGCCTCGCGCCCCTCGGCGGCGATCCGCGCGGCGTGCAGCGCCGCGAACATCCGCTCGGCGATCGCCCGGTACGCCTCACCCCAGGACGGCGTGACCGGGTCCCGCAGCACCCACCAGTTGCGCGGGTCGCGGAACGAGCCGTCGCCGGGCGAGACGCGCTTGCCCTCGAACCAGTTGGCGCTCTCGATCAGCCGCTCGTCCACCCCGACGGGCAGGCCGAACTGCGCGGCGATCGGCTCGGCGGTCTGCTGGGCGCGCTCGAGCGGACTGGCGACCACGTGCACCACCTCGCGGTCGGCGAGCCCCTGCGCGGCGGCCTTCGCCATCTGCACACCGAGTTCGGAGAGGCGGAACCCGGGCAGCCGCCCGTAAAGGATCTTGTCCGGGTTGTACACCTCGCCGTGCCGCAGCACGTGGACCACCGTCTTGCTCACCGCGCCTACCCCCCGTGACCAGCCGCTGCCGCTGCCCGCGCCGCCGTCGGCAACGCGGCGGCGATCTGCTCCAGGGCGGCGTCGTCCAGCGCCGCCGAGACGAACCAGGACTCGAACGCGCTCGGCGGCAGGTAGACGCCGGCGGCGAGCATCGCGTGGAAGAACGCCTTGAACGCCGGCACCTGCTGCGTGCGGGCGCTGTCGTAGTCCACCACGTCGGCGTCGGTGAAGAAGATCGAGAACATGTTGCCCGCGTACGACAGCCGGTGCGGCACCCCCGCGGCGGCCAGCGCGTCCGACGCCAGCTTGCCCACGGCGGCGGCCGTGTCGTCGAGCCGCCGGTACAGCGCGTCGTCGGCCAGCCGCAGCGTGGCCAGGCCGGCGGCGCAGGCCAGCGGGTTACCGGACAGCGTGCCGGCCTGGTAGACCGGGCCGGCCGGGGCGAGCCGGGCCATGACCTCCGCGCGCCCGCCGAACGCCGCGGCGGGCAGGCCGCCACCCATGACCTTGCCGTACGTCCACAGGTCCGCGTCGGATGCGTCGAGGCCGTGCCAACCCGAGCGGGACACCCGGAACCCGGTCATCACCTCGTCGACGATGAGCAGCGCGCCGTGCGCGTGCGCGATCCGCGCCAGCTCCTGGTTGAAGCCGCCACGGGGCGCGACGACGCCCATGTTGCCGGCGGCCGCCTCGGTGATGATCGCGGCGATGTGCTGCCCCTCGGCCGCGAACGCCTCCTCCACCGCACGCAGGTCGTTGTACGGCAGCACGATCGTCTCGCTCGCGGCGGCGCCCGTGACGCCCGGCGAGTCGGGCAGGCCGAGCGTGGCCACGCCCGAACCCGCGGCGGCGAGCAGCGCGTCCACGTGGCCGTGGTAGCAGCCCGCGAACTTCACGATCTTGGAGCGGCCGGTGAAGCCCCGGGCCAGCCGGATCGCCGACATGGTGGCCTCGGTGCCGGAGTTGACGAGCCGGACCTGCTCGACCGGGGTGCGGTCGACGATCTCGGCGGCCAGCTCCACCTCGCCCGGGGTCGGCGTGCCGAAGCTCGTGCCCCGCGCGGCGGCGGCCTGCACGGCTTCCACCACCTGCGGATGGGCGTGACCGAGGATCAGCGGGCCCCAGGAGCAGACCAGGTCGACGTAGCGCCGGTCGTCGGCGTCGTAGAGCCAGGGGCCCTCGCCGCGGACCATGAAGCGGGGGGTGCCGCCGACCGCGCGGAAGGCGCGCACGGGCGAGTTCACCCCGCCCGGCACGAGAGCGCGGGCGCGGTCGAACAGGGCCTCGGAGGCCGGCGCGTCGGCCGGGTAGCGGCCGGATCCGGCGGAAAAGGTATCGGTCACGATGCCGCCATTGTGTCAGCGGGGACGGGCGAACCGGCAGGCACCCCGGCTCCGGGTAACCCGGCTCACCCGGGGCTGCGCTCCTCGGCGGGCCGGGGCGGCTGGATCGCGTTAGGCTGACCGGGTGGATCGTGCCGAACTGTCCATCACGCTACACCGGACGGGCGAGGAAGCCGTGCTGCGCCTGGCCGGCGAGATCGACATGCTCACGGCCGCCCAGCTCTCGACCGTCGTCAACGAGGTGCTCACCGACCCGCCGCCGCGGATCGTGCTCGACCTCGGCGGGGTCACCTTCTGCGACTCGCAGGGGTTGGGCACTCTCGTCGTGCTGAGCCGTAAGGCGAGCCACGCCCAGAGTCTCCTGATCCTCACCCACGTGGGTGAATTCCTGCTCCGCGTCCTGGACATCACGGGCCTGCGCTCCGCCCTGATGATCCGCAACGACCAGCCCGCAAGCTGACGCCCGCGCGGGCCCTCGCGTGCGGTGGCCCGCCCTCGCGCGGCGATCATGAAGTTGTTGCCTCCTGGCGCCCGATTTGTCGGCAACAACTTCATGATCAGCGGGACGGACCCGGCCGGGAGGCCCGCCCGGGGCCGGGGGGTGGGGGCCGGGGGTGGGTCGGTCAGGACGGGGTGCCCCAGCGGGCCTGTTCCAGGAGTTCCACGGCCCGGTCGCGGCCGGACGGGTCGTCGCCGCGCAGCAGGGTCGTGGCCTCGTCCACCGCGTCGGTGAGCATCCGCCACTGGGCGTCGCGCTCGCGCACCAGGTCCGACTGGGCGGCCAACTGCCGGGTCTTCACCCACAGCTCCACGAAGACGGAGACCTTGGCCCGCAGCACCCACGGGTCGAACGGCTTCGTGAGGTAGTCGACGGCGCCGACCTGGTAGCCACGCAGCGCCAACTGGGCGTCCCGGTCGGCAGCGGTGAGGAAGATGATCGGCACGTGCCGGGTCCGCTCCCGGCGCTTGATGTGACCGGCCGTCTCGAAGCCGTCCATGTCCGGCATCTGGGCGTCGAGCAGGATCACCGCGAAGTCGTCCACCAGCAACTGCTTGAGCGCCGCCTCGCCGCTCTCCACGGCCACCGCCTGGACCGGCAGGCCCTGGAGGATCGCCTCCAGGGCCATCAGGTTCTCCCGACGGTCGTCCACGAGCAGCGCCTTGGCCATCTGGGTCACGAGTTCTCCTCGATCCGGGTGCCGCTCATCCAGGACGACATCAGCTCGATCAGCTCGTCCAGGTCGACCGGCTTCGTGATGTAGTCGCTGCCCCCGGCGGCCAGCGCGGACTCGCGGTCACCCGGCATGGCCTTCGCCGTCAGGAAGACGATGGGCAGGTCCGCGAAGCGGTGGTTACGCCGGATCTGGCGGGTCGTCTCGTACCCGTCCTGGTCCGGCATCATGGCGTCCATCAGGACGATGTCCACCTCCGGGTGCTCGGCGAGCAGGCGGACGCCGTCCGCCCCGTTGTCCGAGTACAACACGGTCATCCCGTGCAGTTCCAACGCGCTGGTGAGGGCGAACACGTTCCGCACGTCGTCGTCGACGATCAGCACGGTCGCCCCGTCGAGCTGGCGGCTGGTCGGCGCGGCCGGCGGCTCGGGCAGCTCCAGCGGCGGCATGAGCAGCGACGACGGCAGGCCCGCCCGGGCCGGCGACGGCGGCAGCGGCGCGACCACCGCGTCCGGCGCGAGCACGTCCGGTACGAACAGCGTGAACGTCGAACCCTGACCGGGCGCCGAGCTGACGGTGATGGTGCCGCCGAGGAGCCGCGCCAGGTCCCGGCTGATCGACAGGCCGAGACCCGTGCCGCCGTACCGCCGGCTCGTGGTGCCGTCGGCCTGCTGGAACGCCTCGAAGATGATCGACAGCTTGTCGTCGGAGATGCCGATGCCCGTGTCTATCACGGTGAACGCGATCACCTGCTGGGCGTTGGTGAGCGTGGGCACGTCGAAGACCGCGCTCTCGGCCGCCGGGGCGATCCGCAACGTCACCGCCCCGTTGTCGGTGAACTTCACCGCGTTGGAGAGCAGGTTGCGCAGGATCTGCTGCAACCGCTGCGCGTCGGTGACCACCGACGCCGGCAGGTCCTTGCTGATCCGCACCTGGAAGTCGAGGCCCTTGTCCTCGGCCTGCGGCGCGAACGCCTGCTCCACGTACCCGCGGATCTCGGCGAACCGGACCTCCGTGGGCTCGACGTCCATCCGCCCCGCCTCGATTTTGGACAGGTCGAGGATGTCGTCGATCAGCGAGAGCAGGTCGGACCCGGCGCTGTGGATCGTCCGGGCGAACTCGATCTGCTTCGGCGTGAGGTTCTGCTCCGAGTTCTCGGCCAGCAGCCGGGCCAGCAGGAGCAGCGAGTTCAGCGGCGTACGCAACTCGTGGCTCATGTTGGCGAGGAACTCCGACTTGTACGCCGAGGCTCGGGTGAGCTGCTGCGCCTTCTCCTCGAGGCCGAGGCGGGCCAGCTCGATCTCCCGGTTCTTCGTCTCGATGTTGCCCTTCTGCTCGGAGAGCAGGGTGGCCTTCTCCTCCAACTCGGCGTTGGTCCGCTGCAGCTCCGCCGACTGCTCCTGAAGCTCGTGCGCCAGCCGCTGCGACTGGGCCAGCAGTTCCTCCGTACGCCGGTTGGCCTGGATCGTGTTGACGGCGATGCCGATGGTGAGCACCAGCCGCTCCAGGAACGACAGGTGCAGCTCGCTGAAGGGGACGACGCTCGCGAACTCGATCACCCCGAGCAGCTCGCCCTCGAACAGGACGGGAAGCACCACGAGGTCGGCCGGGGGCGTGTCGGCCAGGCCCGAGCGGAGCGTGAGCGTCCGGTCCGGCGTGGCGCTGACGCGGATCGTCCGGCGGGAGAGGGCGGTCTGGCCGACGAGTCCCTCGCCGGGGCCGAACGTGACGTCGCGCCCGCGCGCCACGTACCCGTAGGAGGACGTGAGCCGCAGCCGCATGCTCCCCTCGGAGGTGTCCGCCAGGAAGAACGCGCCGAGCTGGGCGTCGACCAGCGGGGTGACCTCCGTCATGATCATGCGGCAGACCTCGCCGAGGTCCCGCTGGCCCTGGAGCAGGCCGCTGATCCGCGCGAGGTTGGAGTCCAGCCAGCCCTGCTCGGCGTTCTTCTTGGTCGTCTCCCGGAGGGTAACGATCATCTGGTTGATGTTGTCCTTCAGGTCGGCGATCTCGCCCTGCGCCTTGACGTTGATCCGCTGGGTCAGGTCACCGCGGGTCACCGACGTGGAGACCTGGGCGATCGCCCGCAGCTGGGTGGTCAGGGTGGACGCCAGCTGGTTGACGTTCTCGGTGAGGTCGCGCCACGTGCCGGAGACGCCCTTCACCTGCGCCTGACCACCGAGCTTGCCCTCGATGCCGACCTCGAAGCCGACGCGGGTGACCTCGTCGGCGAACGAGGAGAGCTGGTCCACCATCGTGTTGATGGTGTTCTTCAGCTCCAGGATCTCGCCCTGGGCGTCGACGGTGATCTTCTGCGACAGGTCGCCCTTCGCGACGGCCGTCGTGACCGAGGCGATGTTGCGCACCTGGGCCGTCAGGTTCGAGGCCATCGAGTTCACGTTGTCCGTGAGGTCCCGCCACGTGCCGGAGACCCCCTTCACCTGGGCCTGGCCGCCGAGCTTGCCCTCGGTGCCCACCTCGCGGGCCACCCGGGTCACCTCGTCGGCGAACGACGACAGCTGGTCCACCATCGTGTTCACCGTCGACTTCAGCTCCAGGATCTCGCCCTGCGCGTCGACCGTAATCTTCTGCGACAGGTCGCCCTTCGCGACCGCCGTGGAGACCTGGGCGATGTTGCGCACCTGGGCCGTCAGGTTCGAGGCCATCGAGTTCACGTTGTCCGTGAGGTCCCGCCACGTACCGGCGACCCCGCGTACCTGGGCCTGACCGCCCAGCTTGCCCTCGGTGCCCACCTCGCGGGCCACCCGCGTCACCTCGTCGGCGAACGACGACAGCTGGTCCACCATCGTGTTCACCGTCGACTTCAGCTCCAGAATCTCCCCCCGGGCGTCCACCGTGATCTTCTGCGACAGGTCACCCTTAGCGACCGCCGTCGTGACCGAGGCGATGTTGCGCACCTGGCTCGTGAGGTTCGACGCCATCGAGTTCACGTTGTCGGTCAGGTCCCGCCACGTACCGCTGACGCCCTTGACCTGGGCCTGACCGCCCAGCTTGCCCTCGGTGCCCACCTCGCGGGCCACCCGCGTCACCTCGTCGGCGAACGACGAGAGCTGGTCCACCATCGTGTTCACGGTGTTCTTCAGCTCCAGAATCTCGCCCTGGGCGTCCACCGTGATCTTCTGCGACAGGTCACCCTTCGCGACCGCCGTGGAGACCTGGGAGATGTTCCGGACCTGGCTGGTCAGGTTGCCAGCGAGCTGGTTCACGTTCTCCGTGAGGTCCCGCCAGGTGCCGGAGACGCCACGCACCTGGGCCTGGCCGCCCAGCTTCCCCTCGATGCCCACCTCGCGGGCCACCCGCGTCACCTCGTCGGCGAACGACGACAGCTGGTCCACCATCGTGTTGACGGTGTCCTTGAGTTCGAGGATCTCGCCCTGGGCGGCGACCGTGATCTTCTGCGACAGGTCGCCCCGCGCCACCGCGGTCGAGACCTGGGCGATGTTGCGCACCTGGGCCGTGAGGTTCGACGCCATCGAGTTGACGCTGTCGGTCAGGTCCTTCCAGGTGCCCGCGACGTTCGGCACCTCCGCCTGGCCACCCAGCTTGCCCTCGGTGCCCACCTCGCGGGCCACCCGCGTGACCTGTTCGGCGAAGAGCCGCAGCGTGTCGGTGAGCGAGTTCATGGTGTCGGCCAGCTCGGCGACCTCGCCCCGCGCCCCGACCGTGATCTTCTGGGAGAGGTCACCCTTGGCGACGGCCCGCGCCACCTGGGAGATCGACCGCACCTGGCCGGTCAGGTTCGAGGCCATGGTGTTCACCGAGTCGGTGAGGTCCTTCCAGGTGCCGGCCACGCCCCGCACGTCGGCCTGGCCACCCAGCTTGCCCTCGGTGCCCACCTCGCGGGCCACCCGCGTCACCTCGTCGGCGAACGACGACAGCTGGTCCACCATCGTGTTCACCGTGCGCCCGATGCGCAGGTACTCACCGCGCAGCGGCCGCCCGTCGATCTCCAACGCCATGTGCTGCGAGAGGTCGCCGTCGGCCACCGCCACGATGACCCGGGCGATCTCGGTGGTCGGCCGGCCGAGGTCGTCGATGAGCGAGTTGACCGCCCGGTTCCCTTCGGCCCACGAGCCGTCCAGCCCCTCCTCGTCCAGCCGCTCGGTGAGCCGGCCGTCCCGACCCACCACCCGGCTGATCCGGCGCAGGTCGAGGTACTGCCGCTCCTGGAGTGACGCGACCTCGTTGAACGCGTCCGCGACCTCCCCGGCCCGCCCCGCGCGCCGGGGCAGCCGCACCTTGAGGTCGCCGCGGCGGACCCGCCGCAGCGCCTCGGTCAGTTCATCGAGGAGCGCCTCGTTGTCGGGCGCGGACGGATCCGCCACCGCCTGCTTCGCCGTGGTCATTCTTCCTCGTCTCAGCTCGGGGGCCACCGGCTCGTGCCGACTGCCGGCCATCCAATATTGTGCCCGCGGTCCCGCCGATGCCAGGCCGCGCGACCGTCCGCCACGCCCTCAATCGGAACGAACGGCGACGGACGGTACAGGCGGTCGCAGACCGGGCGGCCCGACGCGGGACGCGGTAGGGCCGGGACCGGCTTGGCACCCGCCGGGTTGGCGGTGGAGGATACGAGGGTGTCGGCGGAGACGAGGCCCGCGACGGCCGGGGGCCCGGACGGGCACGTCCGGCGCGTCCGCCTACCCGCCGACCGGCGTACGCCCGCGGCGGCCCGCGCCCTCGTCCGCTCGGTGCTGGCCGAGGCGCACCTGGACGAGCTGCTCAACGAGGCGTTGCTGCTCACCACGGAACTCACCACCAACGCCGTGGAGCACGCCGGCACCGAACTGGACATCGAGGTCGTCGCGGACGGCGTCGGCCTGACCGTCACCGTCTCCGACTTCGCCTCCGGGCCCGTCGAGGAGCTGATCGTCGGCGTACGCAACGAGGCCAGCGAGATCACCGAGGTCGCCGAGCGGGGCCGTGGCCTGCTGCTCGTCGACCACTTCTCGAGCCGCTGGGGCACCACGTACCTGCCCAGCGGCAAGGGCGTCTGGTTCCGCCTCGACCGGTCGGGCGCCACCGGCGCGACGCCCTCGGAGACCGGCGTCGCCCGCGGCACGCCCGGCGCCACGGCGGGCGGCGCCCACGAGTCGGGCTCCGGCTCCGCGCCGAGCGCCGCGGCGGTGAGCGAGCTGATGCAGATCAGCCCCGACCCGTACGCCGACGACCCGTTGCCGGACTTCGCCGCCAACCTCCTGGGCCGGGTCGCCGAGATGGTCGGCGCGGCCGGCGGCCTCATCCGGCTGGACCGGGGTGACGGCACCGGCCCGCAGGTGCTCGCCCGCTACGGCCGGCAGCCCCGCGCCGGCAACGAGCTCCTCCACGTGTCGCTGAGCGTGCACCGCCCGTACAGCGGTGAGCTGGAGCTGGACGCCGCGCCGTCCGCGTACGCCCGGCCGCTGGCCGTGCTGGCCGCCGAGCGGCTGTCGCTGCACCTGGAGAACGACCGGCTGCGCCGGGCCGACGTCCGGCGGCAGGCCTGGCTGACGTTCCTGGCCGAGGCGAGCGAACTGCTCGCCCAGTCGCTCGACGTCGAGTTGACCATGGCGCTCGTCCCGCAGCTCGTGGTGCCGCGGCTCGGGCAGTGGTGCGCCGTGCACACCGCCGACGAGTGGGGGCGGCTGCGGCTCGCGGCGGCCAGCCACGCCGACGAGTCGATGCTGCCGCAGCTGCACAAGGTGCTCGCCGAGACCGGGCCCGACTCGATCCAGGCCCGGCTGCGCGAGGCCTCCCGCAGCGCCGCGCAGGTGCCGCTCGGCGGGCCCATGGAGGGCTTCGCCGTCCCGCTGATCGCCCGGGGTCAGCGGCTCGGCACCCTCGCCGTGGGCCGGCACCAGCGACACCGGCACGACCCGGACGAGGTCGCCGTGCTGGAGGACGTGGCACGCCGGGCCGCGCTCGCCATCGAGAACGCCCGGATCCACGCCGAGCGGCGCCGGGTGGCGCAGACGCTCCAGCAGTCGCTGCTGCCGCCCGTGCTGCCCGTCGTGGACGGGATCGGCTTCGCCGCCGAGTACGTCCCCACCGGAGGCGACGCCGAGGTGGGCGGCGACTTCTACGACGTCGTGCCGCTGCCGGACGGTCGGTGGCTCGTGGTGATCGGCGACGTCTCGGGCAAGGGTGTGCAGGCGGCGGCGGTCACCGGGCTGGTCCGCGACGTGATCCGGGTGCTCGTGGGCGACGGCAAGCCGCTGCCGGAGGTGCTGACCCGGCTCAACGAGACGCTGGTCGAGCGGGGCGGCGGCCGGTACTGCACGCTTGCGCTCGCGGCCGTCGGCCCCGGCGACGGCGACCGGTTGGACGTCTCCCTGCACCTCGCCGGGCACGACCGGCCGGTGCTGCTCCGCAGCGCGGGCGGAGGCGGGTTCGTCGGCACCGGAGGCACGGCGCTCGGCCTGCTCGACACCATCGCCACGCCCACCGCCGACGTGCCGCTCGCACCCGGCGACGCGCTCGTGTTCTACACCGACGGGGTCACCGAACGCCGGCGCGGCCGCGAGTTGTTCGGCACCGACCGGCTCCGCGAGGCCGCCGCGCCGCTGGCCGGCTACTCGGCCGACGTGATAGCCGCGCGGCTGCGGACCACCGCGCTGGGCTTCTCGGTCGAGGCGCCCCGCGACGACATCGCGATCCTCGTGCTGCGCAACGACGCGACCTGACACCCGGTCGGCGGCGTTGCCGGGGCGGCGGCGATCTCACGGCGACGCTTTCGTGGCCGCCCTCCCGTGGCCGGCCCGGAGCGGCGGCGCTCTCGTGGCGAGATCGAGTTCGGCTTCGGCGCTCGTGCGGCTTGATCGACTCGACTTCCTGGAAACTGCGGTGTCCTACCGGGTCCGACACCGCGACTTCAAGGATCTGGTGTTGATCAGACCGTCGCAAGGAAGGGTGGCGGCCCAGGTGGGATCATCCGAGCAGGACGGGCCCGATCAGCTACCAACCGACGAGCCGCCTACCGGGACAGATCGCTCAGCCACCGGCCGTAGGATCCCGGCCGGACGCCCCCGGGCGAGCCGGACCTGGCCAACCACCAGCATCGGCGACAACCCAACGAGCCACCGCGGGCCGCGCGAGCCCGCCAGACACCACCGGGCCGAACCCGACCAGCCGCCACCCGACCGGGACGAGCCCGACCAGCCGCCACCCGACCGGGACGAGCCCGGCCAGGCTTGACCGGAGCACGACGGGCCCCACCCCGGCGGGCTGGGTCGGCCGCCGCCCGGGCAGCCCGCGCCCGTCAGCCGCCACCCGGCAGGCGGCCAGGAGCCAGCCGGTGGTGCGGATCGAGGTGTTCCTTGGCGGCCCGCAGCCGGGGCAGCCCGGTCAGCTCGCCCCACAGGTCGACGGCCCGGCGCACCGGCGGCGGCGCGGAGAGGACCACGCAGCGGCCCTTGCGGGCCAGCAACACCCCGCGTACCGCGGCGACGATCGAGGCGACCCGGTCGGCGGGCAGCGTGCCGGGCAGCGCGGCGTGCACCACGCCCAGACCCGCGGAGCCCCGGACGGGGACGGGGCCGCCGGCCGCGTCGCGCAGCGCGTAGACGGCCGCGTGCAGGTCGGTGATCGGCACCTCGATGCGCAGGGCGGTGTCGCCCGGCCCGAACGGGTAGCGCCGCCACCAGGTCGGCGGCGAGTGGGTGACGGTGGCGTCGCCGTCGAGGACCGACACCAGCCGCTCGGCCCGCTCGACGACGTCGGCCGGGCCGCCTTCGAGCAGCACCACGAGGCTGCCCGCCCGCGACGGCACGCGGGACCGGCCGGCCATGGACGGGTGGCGCGCCCGGGCGGCGGCGGTCGGGTCGGTGGGGTCGATGGGCCGGCGCGGCCGTGGCCCCGAGGCGGCGAGGTCCAGCTCGACGGCCGCCGGGTCGAGGTGTGCCGCGAGGACGGACCGCACGAGGTCGTGAACCTCCAGCGGCGTCCACACCGGACGGGAGACCCAGAGCCGCATGGCCGGCACGGGTTGGACCCGCAGCGTGGCGGCGACCAGGACGCCGAGCGCACCCTGCGACCCGCACAGCAGCCGCGCCAGCTCGAGCCCCGGCGCACCTCCGCCGGCGTTCACCAGCTCGCCCTCGGCGGTCAGGTAGCGGACGCCGACGAGCTGGTCGCAGGGGGTGCCGTGCCGGTGCCGCAGCGGGCCGGCCTCGCCGGCGGCGAGCACGCCACCGAGGGTGGCCCCCGGCGACGGGGCGTCGACGGCGAGGCGTTGGCCGGTGCGCTCCAGTGTGGCCTGCACGGCCCGGAGCGGGGTGCCGGCGCCCACCTCGGCCGCCGACGAGCCGACCGGCTCGTGGCCGATCCCGGCGAGCCGGCCGGTGTCGAGCATGATGTCGACCTGTTCCGGCGCCGCGCCCCAGTCGATTTTGGTGCCGGCGCCGCGGGGAACCACGGTGAGGTCGTGCGCGGCCGCCAACCGCAGCACCTCGGCGGCCGCCCGCGGGCCGCCGGGCACCGCGACCCAGCGGGCGGCCCGGCCGGCCACCTCGTCGGCCGGGCCGGCGAAGCGGGCGAAGGGCGGACCGCAGATCTCCGTCAACCGTTGGGTGATCTCGAGGGCTCCGGACCGGTCGATCGAACTCGCTGCAGCCGCCATGCCGGCTATCGTACATGTGTTCTAAAGCCCGTGGTGGCGAGTTCCACGGCGCCGGGTCGCGTGCCCGCGGCGGGCGGCCCCGGGCCGGTAACGTGGCGCCGTGACCACCGACACTTCCCCGCCCACCGCCAAGCGGGTGCCCACCGAGCGCTCCCACCACGGCGACACCGTCGTCGACGAGTACGCCTGGCTCGCCGTCAAGGACGACCCGGAGACGATCGGCTACCTGACGGCGGAGAACGCGTACACCGAGGCGCGCACGGCGCACCTGACCGAGCTGCGCGAGCGGTTGTTCGAGGAGACCCGCCGGCGTACGCAGGAGACCGACCTGTCGGTGCCGAGCCGCAAGGACGGTTACTGGTACTACACCCGCACGGTCGAGGGGCAGCAGTACGGCGTCCACTGCCGGCGGGCGGTCCGCGACGGCGAGACCGAGCCGCCGGTGAGCAGCGACGGCGCGCCGCTGGACGGCGAGGAGGTGCTGCTCGACGGCAACCTGCTGGCCGAGGGGCACGACTTCTTCTCGCTCGGCGCGTTCGACGTGAGCCCCGACGGGCGCTGGCTGGCCTACTCCACCGACTTCTCCGGCGACGAGCGCTTCACCCTGCGGGTCAAGGATCTGACCACGGGCGAACTGCTCCCGGACGAGGTGCCCGGCACCTTCTACGGCACCGCCTGGTCCGGCGACGCGTCGGTGCTCTTCTACGTCACCGTGGACGACGCCTGGCGGCCGTACCGGGTCTGGCGGCACGTCATCGGCTCGCCCGCCGCCGAGGACGTCGTGGTGCACCAGGAGGACGACGAGCGCTTCTGGGTCGGGGTCGAGTTGACCCGCTCGGAGAAGTTCATCGTCATCGACATCCACAGCAAGATCACCAGCGAGGTGCGGGTCATCCCGGCCGGCAACCCGACGGGCGTGCCCGCCGTGGTGGCGCCCCGACGGCAGGGCGTCGAGTACACGGTGGAGCACCACGGCCACCGCTTCCTGATCCTGCACAACGACGGCGCGGAGGACTTCGCGCTCGCGTACACCTCGGCGGACGCGCCGGGCGACTGGGTGCCGCTCATCGCGCACTCCCCCGGCACCCGGCTCGAGGCGGTGGACGCGTTCGAGAACCACCTGGTCGTGTCGCTGCGCACCAACGGGCTGACCGGGCTGCGCGTGCTGCCCATCGGGGGCGGCGACCCGCACGACATCGACTTCCCGGAGCCGCTCTACAGCGTCGGGCTGGACGCCAACCCGGAGTACCGGACCGGGCAGATCCGGTTCCGCTACACCTCGCTCGTGACCCCGGACTCGGTCTACGACTACGACCTCGTGACCCGTCGGATGGTGCTGCGCAAGCGGAAGCCGGTGCTGCCCGGGCCGGACGGACGGCCGTACGACCCGGCCGAGTACGAGCAGCACCGCGACTGGGCGCTCGCCGACGACGGCACCCGGGTGCCCATCTCGCTGGTCTGCCGCAAGGACACGCCGCGGGACGGCTCCGCACCCTGCGAGCTGTACGGCTACGGCTCGTACGAGGCGAGCATGGACCCGTGGTTCTCGGTGGCCCGGCTCTCCCTGCTGGACCGGGGCGTGATCTTCGCGGTGGCGCACACCCGGGGCGGCGGCGAGCTTGGCCGGCGCTGGTACGAGCAGGGCAAGCTGCTGGCCAAGAAGAACACGTTCACGGACTTCGTGGCCTGCGCCCGGCATCTCGTGAAGGCCGGCTGGACGGCCAGCGACCGACTCGTGGCCCGGGGCGCCTCGGCGGGCGGGCTGCTCATGGGCGCGGTGGCCAACATCGCCCCGGACGCCTTCGCCGGGATCGTGGCGCAGGTGCCGTTCGTGGACGCGCTCACCTCGATCCTCGACCCGTCGCTGCCGCTCACCGTCACCGAGTGGGAGGAGTGGGGCAACCCGCTCGACGACCCCGACGTGTACGCGTACATGAAGTCCTACACGCCGTACGAGAACGTCGCGGCGCGGGACTACCCCGCCATCCTCGCGGTGACCAGCCTCAACGACACCCGCGTGCTCTACCACGAGCCGGCGAAGTGGATCGCGCGGCTGCGCGCCACGGCGCCGCAGGGCGACTACCTGCTGAAGATCGAGATGGGCGCCGGCCACGGCGGCCCCAGCGGCCGGTACGACTCCTGGCGCGAGGAGGCGTTCATCAACGCCTGGATCCTCGACCGCCTGGGCCGCGCCTGACCTGCCGGCGGAGGGGCCACGCGGCCCCTCCGCCGGCGGCACCCCGACCGACGCGCGGACGCGCCCGGCGCGGACGCCCGGCACCCCGACCGACGCGCGGACGCGCCCGGCGCTCAGCGGAGCGCGGACGCCAGCACCGCGGGGTCGACGTTGCCGCCGGTGACCACGGCGACGGTACGCCCCGACGGCAGTTCACCGCCGTGGAACAGGCGCGCGGCGGTGGCCACGGCGCCGCTCGGCTCGACCACCAGTCGGGCCTCGCGGACGAGCCGCGCCATGGCCAGCGCGATCTCCTCCTCGGTCACCGTGACGATGCCGTCGAGGCGTTCCCGCAGGTGCGCGAGGGTCAGCTCGGACACCGTGGTCCGCAGTCCGTCCGCGCTGGTCCGGTAGGTGCGCGCGACGTCCCAGACCACCACCTCGCCGGCGGCCAGGGAGTCCCGGGCGTCGGCGGCGAGCGCCGGCTCCACCCCGACGACGGCGGCGGACGGGCGCAGCGCCTTGACCGCCGTGGCGACGCCGGAGGCGAGCCCGCCGCCCCCAACCGGCACGAGGACCACGTCCACGTCGGGCAGGTCGGCGACGATCTCCAGTCCGACCGTCCCCTGGCCCGCGATGATCCGGCGGTCGTCGAACGGCGGCACCAGCGCGGCGCCGGTCTCCGCGACGATCCGCTCCGCCTCGACGAGCCGGCGGGCCGGCGGGACGAGCCGCACGTCGGCCCCGAGCGCGACCATGCGGTCCACCTTGACCTGCGGCGCCCCCTCGGGGACCACGACGGTGCACGGCACACCGGCCGCGCGGGCCGCGTACGCGAGCGCCTGCCCGTGGTTGCCGGACGAGTGGGTCACCACGCCACGGGCGCGGGCCGCCGGGTCGAGCCGGGTCACGGCGTGGGTCGCGCCGCGCAGTTTGAACGACCCCACCGGCTGCAGGCTCTCCGGCTTCACCCACAGCCCGCCGTCCCACGGCGCCGGCAGCAGCGGCGTACGCACCACCGTCCCGGCGACGTCTTCGGCGGCGGCCCGGACATCCTCGATCGAGACCAGATCCATCGCCCCATCCTGCCTCGGCCCCAGATGCGGCACCTAGACTGCGCGGGTGAGCGAGGCCGACGAGCAGCCGGACGCCGGGGACCGGCCGCGCGACGACGAGCCCCGCCGCCGCCCGGCGCTCGTCATCGTCGGCGTCGTGGTGGCCGCCCTGCTCGTGTGCTGCTGCTCGGCGGCGGTCGGCCTGCTGATCTCCTGGTCCGCGGGCCTCTTCCACCCGGGGGCGTGACCACGCCGGTCTGAGCGGTGCGATCCGGTTCTCAGCCGGCCCGGCCTGCGGTCATCAGCGCGGCCGCCTCACCGGTACGGACCATCCGGTGCCAGCGCAGCCGGTTGCCGATGAGAGCGGTGACCACCGACTGGACCACGACGAGGTACATCACCTGGCGGTAGACCACCTGCTGCAACGGCAGCGCCCAGAGCGGGCCGAGGCGCTCCCGGTCCAGGTGCAGCGCGTACCCGGCCGTCAGCGCCTGGAGCAGCAGCAGCCCGAACCACGCCAGCGCGAGCGTCGACCAGGGCAGGAAGAGCAGGCCGTACAGGGCGAACACGTCGACCGCGGGCGCGGTCAGCGGCAGCAGGATCTGGAAGATCGTGAGGTACGGCAGGCTGCGGCGCCCGAGCCTGCCGCCCGCGCCCGACTCGCGCAGCGTGTGCCGGTGCTTCCACATCGCCTGCATCGTGCCGTAGCACCAGCGGTAGCGCTGCCGCCAGAGCTGCCGCAACGTCGACGGCGCCTCGGTCCAGGCGATGGCCGACTCCTCGTACACCACGCGCCAGCCGGCGCGCTGCACCTTCATGGTGAGGTCGGTGTCCTCCGCGAGGGTGTCCGCCGGCACCCCGCCCACGGCGAGCAGCGCCTCGCGGCGGAACGCGCCGATCGCGCCCGGGATGGTCGGCATGCACTCCAGCACGTCGTACATGCGCCGGTCGAGGTTGAACCCGATGACGTACTCGAGATGCTGCCAACGACCGAGCAGGCGGCGCCGGTTCGCCACCTTCGTGTTTCCGGAGATCGCGCCCACGGAACGGTCGGAGAAGCCCTGCACCAGCCGGTACACCGTGTCGGGCTGGAACACCGTGTCCCCGTCCACCAGCACCAGCAGCTCGCCCCGGGCTGCCCGGATACCGGTGTTCAACGCCGCCGGCTTGCCCCCGTTCGCCTGGCGGAGAACGCGCACGCCGCGCAGCCGCAGCCGTTCCACGATGTCGGCCGTGCCGTCGGTCGACCCGTCGTCCACCACGATCACCTCCAGCGCCGGGTACGCGCTCGCCGCCAGCGAGCGGACCGTCGCCGCGATGTTCGCCGCCTCGTTGTACGCCGGCACGATCACCGAGACCGGCGCGCGGACCTCCGGCCGGTGCCCAGCGCGCCGACGGACCCGGCGGACGTGCCGCTGCGCGCAGACGACCTGGACCGCGAGCCGGACCACGCCGAGCACCAGAGCGATTCCCAGCAGCACGTTCATCCCGCCGGCCACCCAGCCCGCGACGGCCTGGGTCCAGCGCAGCGCGGTGCCGCTGAGCCGGGCTCCGGTGCTCGCCGGGACCATCGACGCCGGCGCGCCGATACCCTCCGACACCGTGGTGAACCGGTAACCCTGCCGGGTCAGGTCGGGCAGCAGCCGGTCCAGCGCGGCGACCGTCTGGGCACGGTCACCGCCCCCGTCGTGCATGAGCACCACCCCGCCCTCTGCGCGGGGCGGAGTGGCGGCCTTGACGATCGCGTCGACGCCCGGCCGCTGCCAGTCCCGGGTGTCCCGGTCGGCCAGCACGGCGACGTGGCCGCTGCCGGCCGCGGCGCGCAGCGCGTCGTACCCGGGCCCGCCCAACGCGGACGGCAGGGACGAGAACGGCGGCCGCAGCAGGGTGACCTCACGCCCGGTCGCCCCGGCGACCGCCTTGCGGGTCAGCGACAGCTCCAGATCTCGCCGCCAGGCGGGAACGGCGGCGAGGTCGGAGTGCGTGAAGGTGTGCGAGCCGATCTCGTGCCCCTCGGCGAGGATCCGCCGGACCAGGTCGGGGTGCTCGTTGACCCGCGCGCCGACCACGAAGAAGGTGGCGTGGACGTGGTGCCGCCCCAGCACGTCGAGCACCTGCGGGGTCCAGCGCGGGTCCGGTCCGTCGTCGAAGGTGAGCGCGATGGTCCGGTCCGGCATCGCCCGGGTCACCGGCCGGGGCCCGTCGAGCCGGAGCACCGGTCCGCCGGCGGCGACACTCTTGGGCAGGTCCGCCGCGTGCGGGGCGGAGGTGGCGTCGGCCGGTCCGCTGCCGCCGCCGAGCCGGCTCACCAGGCCGTGCGCGGTCAGCGTGGCGAGCAGCAGGGCCAGGCCCAGCAGGAGCAGGAACCAGTGCGCCCGCGGGTCGCGGCGGGCGGCGTGCCGGGCGTTCATCACTGCGGCTTGCCCGGTGACCTGCTCGGCTTGGGGTTGCCACGCCGCTCGTCACCCTGGCCGGGGCGGTCGGAGCCGGTCGGCCTGGCGGAAGGCGGCCGGACCGGCGTGGTGCGGACGGCGCTCGGGCTCGCCGACCGGGAGGGCGCCGGGGCATGCGAGGTGCTCGGGGTGACAGGCACGGAAGCCGCCGACGGTGAGGCGCCGATGCCGTCCCGGCCGTCGAGGCCCGCCTCGATCGGCTGCGCCGGCCGGGAGTTCGGCCAGCCCGGCACCCGCACGGGGGCCTCGAAGAAGAGGCCGGCCAGGATCAACACGAGACCGGTGAGCAGGCCCAGGCCCATGGCGGTGCCGGCGATCGCCGTGAGCCGACGTCGGCGACCGGTCCGGTCGACGAAAACCGGCGGCGCGTCGCCGAGCTGGTTGTGCATCAGGTGACTCCCACGGACCGAGGCCACCGAGGCCCCTCCGGACTCGGCGGGGAGCCCGACCGTCCGGACCCCGACGTGCACAGCGCCCCCGCCAACCGGTCCGTTACATGCTTCAGGTCGTCCTAAGCTCCTCGACCGCGGTGCTCGCCCGCAGGAAGAGCAGACCGACCGCGACCGTGAGGAGGACCGCGGCCAGGGCGCCGGCCCCGAGCAGCGCCAGGTGCTCCAGCGGCACGTCGGGCACCCGGCGCACCGCCGGCCCGTACTCGATCCGGACGTACTGCTGCCGGGCCACCGGGTCGGCGCAGATCGGGGCACTGGCGTCGCAGACCTCGGTGGAGGTGGTCCCCCGGTCGACCTCGCCGAAGAGCCCTCGGGCCAGGAACGTGCCGACCGTGAGGGCCGCGAGGATCGCGGGGACGGCGGGCAGCACCGACTGCCAGGCGATCGACCGCGCGATCGTGGCCCGGGGCACGCCGGTCGCCACGAGAGCCGCGTACGCCCGCCGCCGGGCCACGATGCCCTCGACCACGGCCACGAGCATCCCCGTTGCGGCGATCACCACGGCCACCGCGACCGCGAGGTCCACCAGGCTCATGGTGGCCAGGTAGAACGGGTCGTCACCCGCGTCGATGCCGGCGAGCCGGTTCTGTTCACGGGTCAGGTGGTCCTGCGTCACGAAGTAGGCCCGCGCGCCGGCCGCCCCGGCACCGAAGATCACGGCGGCCAGCAGGGCGGCGAAGGTCCGGCTGCCGGCCCAGGGATCGGCCATGAGGCGGCCGGCGGCGAGCAGCGCCGCGGGCCGTCGGGCGTACCGATGCAGCAGCCGGCCCGTGTGGTACGAGATCCAGCCGGTGCCCGTCACGGTCCCGACCATGGCGGCCAACCCGCCGCCCCCGAAGAGCAGGAACAGCAGCCACGCGGCCGACCCGCCGGACGAGCCCAGCACCTGTGGACCGGCGGCGAACGCGACGAGACCGGCCACGATCAGCACGCCCGCCGCGGGGCCCGGGCCCCGCTCGCGGGCGGCCCGCCGGGTCACGCCGAGCGGGCTGGTGGCCACCCGACGCAGCATGAGCGCGGTGGCCAGCGCGGCGACCAGCGGCAGCCCGAGCACGACGGCGGCCAGCGCCCCGGGCGGCGGCAACACGTCGGTGGGGAGGGCGAGCTGCCCCCGCCCGTCGGGGCGGTCGAGCAGCTCCCGGGCGCCGAGATGGACTCCGAGGCCGGCGAGCGTGCCGAGGAGGCTGGCGACGCCGGTCTCCAGCATGACGAGCCGGGTCACCTGCCCGGGCGTGGCGCCCGCGAGCCGGAGCGCGGCCAGCCGGCGGTCCCGCGCCGGGGCGCCGAGCCGGGCGCACTGCCCGGCCAGCGCCAACACCGGGACAACGAGCAGCAGCAGCGCGAACGCCGTGCCGCCGCGCAGCCCCGGCTCCCGGAGCAGCGCGTTCGCGTACTGCTCCGCCTCGGCCCGTGGGTCGCCGACCGGTTCCGGAATGGCGAGCACGGTGAGCGCCGCGAGCGCGGCCAGGGTGGCGAGCGCGGCGCTGGACGCGGTGAGCAGCACCCGGGCGGTGTCGGTGCGCGTGCCGGCCAGGGCGAGCCGGACCAGCGCGGCCGGCTTCACCGGTGACCGCCGGCGAGCGGCGTGTCCAGGCCGAGACCACTGTGGTCGACCATGCCGTCGCGGAGGACCACCTCCCGGTCCGCGTACGCGGCGATCCGTGGTTCGTGGGTGACGAGCACGACCGAGGTGCGCTGCTCACGGGCGAGCCGGACGAGCGTGGTGAGCACCTGCTCGCCCGTGAGCGTGTCGAGCGCGCCGGTCGGCTCGTCCGCGAAGAGCACCCGAGGCTCGGTGACCAGCGCCCGGGCCGTGGCGCAGCGTTGCTGCTGCCCGCCGGACATCTCCCCCGGCCGGACGTCGGCCAGCTCCACCACCCCGAACCGCTCCAGCCAGGTCAACGCCGCGGTCCGCGCCTCTCGCCGCCCCGTGCCGGCGAGAAGCAGCGGAAGCGCGACGTTCTCCGCCGCGGTGAGCTCGGCCACGAGCTGCCCGAACTGGAACAGCACGCCGAACTCGGTGCGGCGCAGACGCGAGCGCGCGGCCTCGGACCAGGTGTCGATCCGGTGGCCGCGCCACGTCACCTCGCCGGCGTCCGGGCGCAGGATGCCGGCGAGGCAGTGCAGCAGGGTGGACTTGCCGCAGCCGCTCGGCCCGGTCACCGCGACGATCTCGCCCTCGCCGATGTCGACGGTGACGCCGCGCAACGCGGGCGTCCGCCCGTACGACCTGACCACGCCGCGAGCCTGAAGGGTCATGCGTGCACCTCCCGGTGCCAGTCGGCGACCCGGGCCAGGGTGGTGTGCAGCCACCGCAGGTCGGCGTCGAGGTGAGCGATGGCGAAGTCGGCCGCCACGACGTCGTCGAGGGTGGCCGACGGGGCGTTCTTCACGGCGGTCAGCTCGCGCAGCCGCGCGGTGTGCGCACCGCGCTGGGCGACCAGATAGGACCGGGCGCGGTCCACGTCGGCGACCAGCAACGCCACCACGACCTTGGCGAAGAGGGTGCTGGCCACGTACGGCATCGGGGGCTCGACGGTGGTGAGCCACCGGTCCAGCGCCGCGTGACCGTCCTCGGTGAGCGCGTACGAGGTGCGTTCCGGTCCGCCGTCGCGGTCCTGGCCGGCGGCGGCCACCAGGCCGTCGCGTTCGAGCCGCCCGAGCGTGGCGTAGACCTGGCCGAACGCGAGGGGGCGGGCCCGCGGCAACCGCTCGTCGTGGGCACGCTTGAGCTCGTAGCCGTGCTTGCGGCCGGTGGCGAGCAGCCCGAGCAGGACGTGCGGTGTGGACACCCGGCCACTATTCATTCGATGAATAGTGGCCGTCAAGTGGCGTCGTCCGTCGATTTCCCGTTCAGCGGGCGGCGGGCCAGGCGGGGTGGCGCCCGGTCAGACCGAGCAGGTGGTCCAGGTCGGGCACGGCCGGGTCGGTGGGGACCGGCTCGCCGAAGACGCCCATCTTGCGGGCCGTGGGGCCGAGTTGATCGGCCAGTTCGCGCAGCACGGTGGTCGCCTCGGGCGGCGGGGCGTACGGCTGACCGGTGGCGACGGCGAGGTCCCAGCCGTGCACGACCAGGTCCAGCAGCACCATGCCGCCCACGGTGGTCTGCGGCATGCCCATCCCGGGCGAGACGCCCTCCAGGCTGGCCGGGTCGGCCCAGGCCGTGACGAGCCGCTCGGTCTCGACCTCGAAGCGGTCCCGCCAGGCGTCGGTGAGGAAGTCGGGCTTGTCCGCCCACTCCACCGACCGCTTGACGGCCAGGTCCTGGAAGTTGACCACCACCTGGAAGAGGTGGTTGAGCAGATCGCGTACGGAGTAGTCCTGGCAGGGGGTCGGCAGGGCGAGCTGGTCGTCGGCGATGCCGCGCACCACCGCGACCGTCGGTGCCGCCGCCGTCGCCAGCAGATCGCTAGTCTGAGTGGCCATAGGGCCAGCGTATGAGGGTGGTCTTGAAGAAATGCGACACCAGCCGCGTGGCGACAGCCGGGGAATCCTGGACCCGGGCCGGCTGCGGCGGCAGGTCCGGTTCCGCCGGCACCTCCCGGCACCGGCCCTGCGGCCCTGGGTCGAGCACTACTGGCTCGTCGACTGGGATCTGTCCGAGCCCCTGGAGCAGCATGTCGTGCCGCACCCGGCGGTCAACGTGGTGTTCCAACGCGACGGCGACGGCCCGGAGCGCGGCGAGGTGGCCGGCGTCGGGTTGGCCCTCTTCTCGATCACCCTGGCCGGCACCGGCCGGGTCAGCGGCGTGCAGTTCCGGCCGGGCGGCTTCCACCCGTACTGGCGCGGGTCGGTCGCCGAGCTGACCGGCCGCCGCTGGCCGCTCGCCGACCTCGCCGGCCGCTGGCCGCCGGCGCGCGACCACACCGGCGGCGCCTGCGACGGTACGGACGCCGAGCGCTGCCGCCTCCTGGACAGCCTGCTCACCGGGTGGGGGCCCGAGGCCGACCCGGTGACGGACGAGGTGATCCGGCTCGTCGAGGAGATCCGCACGGACCGCACGGTGCTGCGGGTGGACGCGTTCGCCCGTCGGCACGGGCTCTCGACCCGGCGGTTGCAGCGCCTCTTCCTGAGCCGGGTCGGCGTCGGTCCGAAGTGGGTGATCCGCCGTTACCGGCTCCAGGAGGCCATCGAGCAGGCGGCCGGCGGACCGCCGCCCGACTGGGCCCGGCTCGCCGTCGACCTCGGCTACAGCGACCAGGCGCACCTCGTCCGCGAGTTCACGGCCGTCACCGGCACCTCCCCCGGCGCGTACGCCCGCTCCCTCGCCTGAGCCGCACGGGCGGTCGCGGCGCCGCTCACCTGCGCCGGAGGGCGACCACCGCGACGTCGTCCTGGATCTCGGCCGGAGCGAGTTCCACCAGCAGGCGTTCGCAGAACCGGTCGAGGTCGTCGTCGACCTGCGCGGCCGCGGCGGCCAGCGCGGCCAGCCCGTCGTCGATGGTGGCGTCCCGCCGCTCGATCAGACCGTCGGTGTAGAACACCAGCGTCGCCCCGGGCGGCAGCACGAACTCCAGGTCCTGCGGGCGCTCGGCGCGCACCCCGAGCAGGGGCGCCGGATGCTGGACGTACTCCACCTTGCCGTCGAGGCTGAGCGCCGGCGGCAGGTGGCCGGCGCTGGCCAGCCGGACCCGCCCGGTGGCGGGCTCCATGAGCACCACGCAGATCGTGGCCAGCTCGGCCGGGAGCAGCGTACGCATCAGCTCGTTGACCCGGTGCAGGATCGCGCCGGGCTGGTGCCCCTCCACGGCGTACGCCCGGACCGCGTGCCGCAGCTCGGCCATCACGGTCGCCGCGTGCAGCGAGTGCCCCGCCACGTCGCCGATGGCGAGCAGCAGGTGCCCGTCCAGCATCACGAGCTCGTAGAAGTCGCCGCCCACCTCGGTCCGGGCGCTGGCCGGCTCGTACCGCACCGCGAGGTCCAGGCCGTTGATCTCGGGGATCCGGCGGGGCAGCAGGCTGCGTTGGAGGGTGACGGCGATGCGGTGCTCCTCGTCGAAGGAGCGCTGCGCCTCCACGGCCGCCGCCACGGCCTGGGCGAGCTGCACGAGCACCGGCGTACGGTGCGTCTGCGTGCTCGTGGGCACCACGACGTAGAGCGGCGGCCGGTCCTCGCGCAGCCGGGCCGCGGCCACCGTCACCGTGTCGTCCACCGGCCAGTCGAGCAGTGCCCACCCGGCCGGATCGGTGACCCGCACCGTGGCGCCGATCGGGACGCCGCTGTCGTCGACCACCCACGGCACGATCGCGACGTCCGCGTCCGGGCCCGTCACGACGCCCGCGAGGCAGTCACCGTCCGAGGTCTCCACCACGACCGCAGCGGGGCTCTTGAAGATCCGCGCGGCGCCGGCGGCCGCCTCCTGGATGAGGCGGGTGAACGTCGACGCCGTGTGGACCGCGACGGTCGTGTCGGCCAGCGCGAGCAGCCGCTCGGCGAGGAACTCGGCGCGCTGCCGGGCCTGGTAGTAGCGCAGCACCGCGTTCACGGTGGCGACCAGCTCGTCCGGCTCGATCGGCTCCGCGAGGTACGCGTCCGCGCCCCGCGTCAAGCCCTGGGCGCGGTCCACGACGTCCACCGCGTGCGCCGACACGTGGATCACCGGCATGACCGGGTGAGCGTTCTTGATCCGCTCGCAGACCTCGAAGCCGCTGAGGTCGGGCAGGCGGACGTCGAGCACCACCAGGTCGATCGGGTCGATGTCGACCCGGGCCAGCGCCTCGGCGCCGTTCTGCGCCTCGAGGACGCGGAACCCGGCGCGGGTCAGCCAACTGACCAGCAGGTACCGCTTGGTCTCGTTGTCGTCGACCACCAGCACCGTCGACCGGCCGGGCACGTCAGGCTCCGCCCACGGGCAGGGTGACGGTGAAGGTGCTGCCCCGGCCCGGTTCGCTGGCCAGCTCCAGGCTGCCGCCGAGCAGGGTCACGAGCCGCCGCGCGTACGGCAGGCCGAGGCCCGTCCCACCGACCCGGGTGACGCCCGGCACCTGGTAGAACTCCTCGAAGATCCGCTCGTGCAGCTCCGGCGCGATACCCGGGCCGGTGTCGGTGACCTCGAGCGACCAGGTGTCGCCCTGCCGCTGCGCGCGCAGGCGCACCTCACCGCGTTCGGTGAACTTCAGGCCGTTGTGCAGCAGGTTGCGCAGCACCTGGCCGAGCAGCACCTCGTCGGTGCGCAGCGTCGCGGGGCTCGGCGGCTCCTCCACGACCAGCTCCACCCCGGGACGGGTGGCGAGCGCGCGCAGCGTGCCGCGGAGCTGCCCGAAGACCGGCCGCAGGTCCACGTCGGCCCATTCCGGCTCGATCCGGCCCGACTCGGCCTTCGCGAGATCGAGCAGCTCGTTGACCAGGGCGAGCAGGTCGGCCGCGGACGAGCGGATCAACTCGACCTGCCGAGCCTGCTCCTCGGTGAGCGGGTCGGACGCCGAGTCGGTGAGGAGCCGGCCCAGACCGATGATCGCGGTGACCGGGGCCCGCAGCTCGTGGCTCACGTTGGCCAGGAAGCGACTCTTGGACTCGCTCGCCGCCCGCAGCTGCGCCGACTTCTCGTCCAGCTCGGCGTAGAGCGCCACCACGCCGCGGTTGGTCTCCTCCAGCTCCTCGGAGAGCTGCCCGTAGAGCGCCATCACGCCCCGGTTCGTCTCCTGGAGTTCCTCGTTCAGCACGGCGAGCTCGTCCCGCTGGCTGCGTACCTCGTCGAGCGCCGCGATGAGCTGCTGGTTCTGGGCCGCCAACTCGTCCAGGGCGCTGCCCGGAGCGCTCCGGCCGAGTTCAGCACGAAGCTCGGCGAGCCGCTCCGGGGTCAGCGCCTGCGCGGCGGACGGGACCCGTCGGGACATCCGCACGACCGTATCCCGTCCGGACCCGATCACGCCCAGGCTGTCCACCAGCCGCGCCACCGCGCCGGACTGCGGGTCGTAACGGCCGCCCGGCAGCGGGCGGATCGGGGCGAGATCCACGCGCAGGTGCTGCCGGCCGTCCGCGGCGTCGTCGACGTGGAAGGTCACGTCCGCGCCGCCCGCCGAGCCCAGCAGGTCACGGGCCACCTCGCTGAGCGCGGTGGCCACCCGCACCTGGTCCTGGTGCTCCAGCCCCACGGCGGCGGCGACCTCCCGGCCGCGCTGCCGCAACAGGAAGATGTCGTGCTCGACCCGCAGCGCCATCCGGAGCAGCGGCGGGCGGTCCGGTGGCCCGGTCATGCCCACGCTCTCGCGACCAGCACACAGGCGTCGTCGCGGCGGGTGCCGGCATCGCGCAGCAGCGTCCCCGCGACCACCAGCGGGGACCGCTCGGCGAGCCCCGGGTAGTCGTCGAGCTGCCACCGGTCCACCACGCCGTCGCTGTGCATCACCAGCAGGTCGTCCGCCGCGAACGGGTAGTCGTACTCCCGTACCGTCGGACGCTGGTGCCCCGCGATGCCGGGCAGCGAGACCAGCCCGCGGCGCCGGCCGCCCGGGCCCACGAGCTGCCCGGTGATGTTGCCGAGACCCGCGTAGCGCAGCACCCCGGCCGCCGGATCCGGCTCGGCCACGGCGAGGGCCGCGCCCCGGGTGTGCGACATCGCCCGGTGCAGGTGCTGGACGACCACCGCCGGCGAGCCCGCCGGCGCGTTGTGGAACGCCGTGATCGCCGCGTCGCTGGCGGCGGAGGCCAACGGGCCGTGTCCCAGCCCGTCGGCGACGAGCACCTGACGGCGTCCCTCGGCGACCCGGACGGCGTAGCCGTCGCCGCTGACCGACTCCCCGCCGAGCGGCCGGGTCAGGCCGCCCGCCCAGGGCGTCTCGTCGGGCCCGGACGGCCACACCTGGACCGCGAGGACGGTGCCCCGGCCGGGCAACGAGTAGCCATCGAACCAGCTGGCCTGGCGGACGATCGCGCCGAGGCCGATGCCGAGGGTGCCGACGGTCGAGTGCCCGTCCCGGGAGGAGACGCTGAGGTCCGCCATGCCCGGCCCCGAGTCGACGGCCACCAGCTCCACGCCCGCCTCGCGCTGCCGGCGTACCGGGCGGAGCAGCAGCGCGCCGTCGACGGCGTGCTTCGCCAGGTTGCTGGTCAGCTCGGCGGCGACGATGGCCAGGTCGGCCGTGCGCGTCGCACCCAGTTCGAGCTGCTGGCCGAGCCGCTCGGCGACCCGCCGCACCACGCTGCCCGTGCTGCCCGTCTCCATCCGGAACCAGATCCCGCGGTCACCGACCGCGTCCTCGTTCACCGGGCCCACTTGGTGACGGTCACCCTGGTGCCCCGGCCCGCACCGGTGTCGATGTCGAACTCGTCGACCAGCCGGCGCGCGCCGCTCAGACCCAGCCCCAGGCCGCCGCCGGTGGTGTAGCCGTCGGTGAGCGCCAGGTCCAGGTCGGCGATTCCCGGCCCGGAGTCGGCGAAGACGATCCGTACGCCCCGGCGCAGGCCGTTGTCCACGGTCGTCACCTCGACGGAACCGCCGCCGCCGTACACGAGGGTGTTGCGGGCCAGCTCGCTGGCCGCCGTGACCAGTTTGGTCTGGTCGACGAGCGACAGCTTCGCGGCCACGGCCACCGTCCGCACCAACTGCCGGACGCGTACGACGTCCTCGTCGCTCTCGATCGCCTGCGCCTGCGGGTGGCCCACGTCGACGCCGGCGGTCACGGCGATGCCGTCGTTTCCGCGCCCGTCTCGTCGTCGAACTCGTCGTCCTGCACGAGCTCGTCGGCGCGCGCGATCGCGATCAACTCCATGCCCCGTTCCACGTTGAGCGCCGTCCGGATCCCGTTGAGCGACAGGCCCAGCTCGACCAGGGTGATGGCGACCGCCGGGCGCATACCGACCACGACCGTCTCGGCATCGAGGACCTTGGAGATCGACGCGATGGTGGAGAGCATCCGGCCGACGAACGAGTCGACGATGTCCAGCGCCGTGATGTCGATGATCACGCCGTGGCTGCCCGTCGCCACGATCCGCTCGGCGAGGTCCTCCTGGAGCTGGAGCGCCGTCTGGTCGGACATGTCGAGTTGGATGGAGACCAGCAGGATGTCGCCGATCTTGAGGATCGGCACCCGGTCCATCAGGACTCCCGACGCGGCTGGCGGCGGGACGTCTCGACGCCGTTGAGTCGCAGCACGTGGCGGAGCGCGTCGGCGAGGCTCGCCTTCGTGGCGATGTCACCGAACTCGATGCCGAGAGCCACGATCGTCTGCGCGATCTGGGGCCGGATGCCCGAGATGATGCAGTCGGCGCCCATCAGCCGGGCGGCCACCACGGTCTTGAGGATGTGCTGGGCGACCTGGGTGTCCACCGCCGGGACGCCGGTGATGTCGATGATCGCGTACGGCGAGCTGGTGTCGACCAGGGTCTCCAGCAGCCGCTCCATGACCACCTGGGCCCGGGCCGAGTCGAGCGTGCCGACCAGCGGCACGGCGACAACGCCCTCCCAGAGCTTGACCACCGGCGTGGAGAGCTCGAGCAACTGCTCGGCCTGGTCGGCGATCAGGCTCTCCCGGGTGCGGACGAAGCTCTCGAACGTGAACAGGCCCATCTGGTCGACGAGGCCGGAGAACGCCACGTAGTCCCGGAGCGTGCCCTCGCTCGCCCGGGTCTCCAGCACCTCCAGGAACACGTCCTTCAGGGCGAAGATGCTGATAGCGGTCTCGGTGGCGGAGAAGCCCTGGCGGGCCCGGCCCCGGGACAGCTCGCCCAGGACGGCCCGCAGCTCGGCCGCGTGCTCGGCCTCCAGGTCGACGATCCCCTGCTCGCCCGTGGTGACCAGGGCGCGGCGCAGCTCGTCGAGCTGCCGGCGCAGCTCGGCCTGGCTGAGCCGGCCGCGCAGAGACGCCGCGACGATCTCGGTCCAACGCTGCGTGACCTGCTCGGCATGCTCACCCAGCAGTGCCACGAGCCGGCCGCTCTCCTCGGCGTTCAACGCCATCACCAAACCCCCTCGACCCCGGACCGGGCGGACTCTATCACCGGGGCCTGGCCAACTACTTGCCACAAGGCAACGGAATGACGATGGCCACCGGACCACCACTCCCGTTCTGCGTTCGACCCCGATCGTGGGATACCGTTCCACCGATAACAGCAGGAGGTCTGGCGAATGTCCTTGACGGTGCACACGGAACAACGCGGCGACGTGGTCGTCGTGTCGGTCGCGGGCGAGCTGGACATGGCGACCGCACCCCAGCTGCAGGACCAAATCACCGACCTGCTCGACAAGGGCCGCAACCGCCTGGTGTTCGACCTGGCGGAGGTCTCCTTCTGCGACTCCACGGGGCTGTCGGTGTTCGTACGGGCCAAGAACAGCTGTGACGAGGCGGGCGGCGTGGTCCGGTTGGCCGCCCCGCAGCGGGGGGTGCTGCGCATCCTCGAGGTCAGCGGCCTGGTCGAGGTGCTGCAGACGTACCCGACGGTCGAGCAGGCCGTCGCGGGTGATCCCACCCCGGCGTCCTCCTGACCGTTTCCGCTCACCGCTCGTCCTCGATGTGCCGGGGACGGGCGATCACCATGCCCGCCATCGTCTGCGCGGCGAGCGCGACCGCAAGGAAGCCGATCGGCACGTTCCAGCCCCCGGTCGCCTGGTAGAGGATGCCCACCAGCAGCGGGCCGACCGCCGCGATCAGGTAGCCGGTGCTCTGGGTGAACGCGGAGAGCGCCACCGTTCCCTCCGTCGTCCGGGCCCGCATCCCGATGACCGCCAGCGCCAGCGGGAACGCGCTCTGCCCGATCGCCAGCAGCACCACCCAGAGCAGCGCCCCGCCGTGCGGCGCGAGCACCATCCCGAGGTACGCGAGCGCCATCGCGGCGGAGAGCGTCAGCATCAGCGGGCGCAGTGAGCGGAGCCGGGCGGCGAAGGTCGGCATCAGCAGCGCGATGGGCACACCGAGCGCGGTCACGCCGGCGAGCAGCAGACCGGCCTGCTCCGGCCGGTAACCGGCGTCGCGGAAGAGCTGGGCCAGCCAGCCCATGATCGCGTACGCGCTGAGCGACTGGGTCCCGAAGTAGATCGCCATGGCCCAGCCGAGCCGGGTCCGCGCCGGTCGGATCGGTGGGCGGGCGGGCCCGGTCGCCGTCGCGGTGGCGGCCCGCCGGGCGGTGCCGCCCCGCAGCGCCAGCGGCAGCCACGGCAGTACGGCCACCGTCGCGAGCCCGGCCCACACGGCGAGCCCGGCCCGCCAGGAGCCGAGCAGGTGGGCGATCGGCACGGTCGTGGCGGCCGCGGTCGCCGCCCCGGCCGTGAGGGTCATGGAGTACGCCCCGGTGACGAGCCCGATCCGGTGCGGGAAGTACTGCTTGACCAGCAGCGGCAGCAGGACGTTCGCCACCGCCACCCCGGCGAGCGCCACGGCGCTCGCGGCGAGGAAGACCGCCGTCGAGCCGGTGCCGACCCGGACCAGCTGCCCGGCGGCGAGCAGGACCATCGCCACCACCAGCACCCGGGCGGGCGAGTACCGACGGACGAGCCGGGGGGTGAGCGCGCCGAACACGCCGAAGGCCACGGCGGGCAGGGTGGTGATGACCCCGGCCATCGCCCCGGAGAGCCCCATCCCGTCGCGGACCTCGTCGAGCAGGGCACCGAGGCTGGTGATCGCGGCGCGCAGGTTGAGCGCGACGAGCAGCATCCCGACCAGCACCAGGGCGGTGCCCGTCACCGGACTCGTCGGCGCGTTCGGGCTGCTCGCGGCGCTCGGAGCGGATCCGGTCGCCGGGCCGCCGGCGGGGACGAGTATCGGGTCGGCGGTGCCGGTGGGTGGCGGAGTCATACCGTTGAACCTACAATCATGGGATGAATTTCGGGCCGGTGATGTAACCAGTGCCACGGTCGACCGATTCCCCCTCGGCGCCGCCGCGCGGGCAGCGGATACGCGAGACGATCGCCCAGCTCAGGGAGCGGATCCTGGCCGGCGAGTGGCCGGTCGGGTCCCGGATCCCCACCGAGCCGCAACTGGTCGCCGCGCTCGGCGTGGGGCGCAACACGGTCCGTGAGGCGGTCCGGGCGCTCCAGCACTCGGGCGTGCTCGAGTGCCGGCAGGGCTCCGGGACGTACGTGGTGTCGACCGACGAGCTGGCCCCCGTGGTGGCTCGCCGGATCAGCGACGACCGGATGACCGAGGTGATCGAGGTACGCCGTGCCTTCGAGGTCGAGGCGGCCCGGCTCGCTGCCCTGCGGCGTACGCCGGAGGATCTGGTCGCCCTCGACGACGCGCTGACGGCGCGCGAGGCGGCGTGGCGCGGCGGCCGGGCCGAGGAGTTCGTGGAGGCCGACGTCGCCCTGCACATGACGGTGGTCGCCGCCGCGCACAACCGCATGCTCGCCGATCTGTACGCCTCGGTCGGCACCGCGCTGCGCAGCAGCCTCACCCAGGTCATGGGTGAGGGGATGGCGCCGGAGCAGCACATCGACCACTCCCGGATGGTCGACGCGATCCGGGCCGGCGATCCGGACCGCGCGGCCCGCGAGGCCGGGGCTTTCCTGGAGCCTCCGGCCGGGGCATAGGTTGTCCCGGACGGAAACCGGACAGCACGGGAGTGCGGATGCTCAAGGGCTTCAAAGACTTCATCATGCGCGGAAACGTCGTCGACCTGGCGGTCGGCGTCGTCATCGGTGCCGCGTTCACGGGCGTGGTCACCCAGCTCACCAAGTCGTTCCTGGACCCGCTGATCCGGGTCTTCGTGCTGCTCGTGACCGGCAGCGACAAGGGCATCGCCGGCACGGCGCCGAAGTTCCGCGGCGTCGCATTCGACTGGGTGGCGTTCGTCAACGCCGTGATCACCTTCCTGCTCACGGCGGCGGCCCTCTACTTCCTCGTGGTCTACCCGATGAACCGGCTGGCCGAGCGTCGGCGCCGGGGCGAGGAGCCCCCGCCGAAGGCGCCCAGCGAGGAGGTCAAGCTGCTCACCGAGATCCGGGACGCGCTCGTCGCGGCCGGCCACCGCACGCCCGGTCAGCAGCGCGGCGCGCTCGACGACGTGCTCGGCCGACGGAACGAACCGCCCACGCCGCGCTGAACCCGGCATCGGCACACCGGCCCCTGTGGGATTCCCGCAGGGGCCGCACATTCTCGTACGTGTGTTCGATAGAGTCCGCGCATGGAGCAGCGAAAGCACTGGTGGAACGGGAAATGGGGGCGGCTCGCGCGGCGGGACGTGTTCCTCCGCGTCGACGGCGACCGGTGGCACGTCGAGCAGCGGGCCGGCGGGGCCGAAGGGGTCTCCCGTTTCTACGAGCACGGCAGTGCGGACGAGGCCGAGGAGACGGTCCGGGCGCTGCTCGAGGGCACGGACACCTGGCGCGAGTTGTCGCCCCGCCCGCCGGGCGGCTGGGCACCGCCGGCTCTCTGACCCTCCGGCGGCGGGGCGCGCCGGGGCGGCGTTTAGCGGCGCGCTGCCCCGGGAACCGGCGCTGAATGAAGCAGCAGGGCGACCAGCAGACGACCATCTCCCGGATCACCACCGGCATGCCGGTGATCGATGTCGACGGCACCGAGGTCGGCACGGTGGATCTCGTCCAGCGAGGCGACCCGAACGCGGTGACCGTGCAG
Organism: Micromonospora sp. URMC 103; assembly: GCF_051386435.1. Classification (NCBI taxonomy): domain Bacteria; kingdom Bacillati; phylum Actinomycetota; class Actinomycetes; order Micromonosporales; family Micromonosporaceae; genus Micromonospora; species Micromonospora sp. URMC 103. Next base: position 167,477 of record NZ_JBPQTR010000003.1, read on the forward strand.
GCGCCGACCACCGACCCGGGCAGCAGCCTCGACGAGCTGATCGAGTCGACCGCGGTCGAGGAACCCGACGTGCCGGCCGACGTGGCGGCCCGACTGATGCACGGCGGCTACCTCAAGGTCACCACCGAGCTGAGTGACACGGGCGCGGTCTACGTGCCGGCCGACTGGATCGCCACGGTCACCGACGGCCGCGTACGCCTCGAGGTCCCCGTCGCCAACCTGCCCGAGGAGGAGTGACGCGCCGCGCCGGCGCTCCCGTGCCGGCCGCCCTCTCCGGGCCGGCGCTCCCGCAGGGCAGCGCCTGTCCCTCGGACCGGAGCCGCGATGCAACCTCGGACACTGTCGAGCTGCCCCAGATCTGGGGCAGCCGACCATCGTCCACGCCCCTCGCCAAGGGCCGCCCGCCGAACCGGATGTCTCTCGGCTCCCCGGAGCTGATGTCGTAGACGCCAGCGCGGCGTCGGCCCGTACGCGCTGCGGCTCGGCGGGCGAATCATGGCGATCGGCGCCGCGGGAGAGGACGGCGGCTTCGCGGACGGACGCGCACCCGACCCGGTGGACTCCTAGACAATGCGGAGCGTCCACTGGGGAAGAGCACCGCTCGCGCACCACCCCGCCCGTCCCCCACCGGCACCCCACCCCCGCCCCACCGTGCCGTACCGGCACCCCACCGCGCGCCCCACCCGTGCCGCACCGGCACCCCACCACGCGCCCCACCGCGCGCCCCACCGCGCGCACCACCGCGCGCACCACCCGCACCTTCACCCGTGCCGCACCGGCCACGCACCCCACCGCACCCCACCCGTGCCGCACCAGCACCCCACCGCGCGCCCCACCCGCACCCCACCGCGCCCCATCCGTGCCGCACCCGGCCCCGCGCCCCACCCGCAACCCACCCGTGCCCGCCCCACGGCCACCGCCCCATATCTGGGGCAGCTCGACAGTGCTCGGGGCACTGGACGTGGCCAGGCCTTTCCCCAGCCGTGTCGCCCGGCGGCCCTCTCGGCGTCGATGTCGTCGGCGACTCAGCTCGAAAGCGTCCGTGGCGAGGAGTAGGACGGGGCGGGCTCCGCGGACACCCCAGGCTCCGCGGACACCCCAGGCTCCGCGGACTCGTCAGGCTCCGGGGACTCGTCAGGCTCCGCGGGCGCGGCGGTCCGGCGACGGCGGAAGAGCAGGAGCATCAGGCACCCCGCCATGAGTCCCCAGAACGCGCCGCCCACGCCGACGAGGGTGACCCCGGAGGCGGTGACCACGAACGTGACCACGGCCGCCTCGCGGCCCTCCGGGTCGGCCACCGCCGACGCGAGCGCAGCGGCGAGCGCGCCGAGCAGCGCGAGCCCGGCGACCGCCTCGATGAGCACCGGCGGCGCCGTCGCCACGAGCGCGGTGGCCACCCCGGCGCCGAGCCCGAGCAGGGCGAGTCCGGCTCCGGCGGTCACCGACGCGACCCACCGGCGGTCCGGGTCCGGGTGCGCGTCCGGGCCGGCGGCCAGGGCGGCGGTGATCGCGGCGAGGTTCACCGCGTGCCCGCCGGCCGGCGCCGCCAGCAGGCTCGCCAGGCCGGTGGCCCGCAGGGCGGCGGTGAACGGCGGCCGGTAGCCGTAGCCGACCAGCACCGCCATCCCGGGCACGTTCTGCGCGGCCATCGTGACCAGGAACAGCGGCAACGCGAGCCCTACGAGGGCGGACGCGTTCCAGGCCGGCGCGGTCAGCTCGACCGCCGGGCGCAGCCCCGCCGTGCCCGGGCCGGCGCCGGTCGAGGTCGCCGAAATCGCCACCACGGCGACCACCAGCGCTCCCGGCACCGCCCAGCGGCGGGCGTACCGGTGCAGCAGCAGCCAGGCGACCACCACCGGGCCGGCCAACCGGGGCACCTCGACGAGGGCGCGCACCGGGGCGGTGCAGAGCGGCAGCAGCACACCGGCGAGCATCGCGCCCGCGACCGGCTTCGGGATGGCCGCCACCGCCCGGCCGAGCGGCGCGACCAGCCCGGCCGCCACGACGAGCAGACCCGAGACGAGAAACGCCCCGACCGCCACCGGCCAGCCGCCGGGCAGCGGCCCGGTGGCGACCAGCAGCGCCGCGCCCGGGGTGGACCAGGCGACGCTCATCGGCAGCCGGTGGCGCAGGCCCAGCCAGGCGGCGGCGAGCCCGGACGCCACGCAGAGCGCCAACAGCCCGGAGGCGGCCTGCCCCGCATCGGCCCCGGCGGCCCGGAGCCCGGCCAGGACGACGGTGAACGAACTCGCGAAGCCGACCAGCGCGGTCACCACGCCGGCCAGCACCGGTTGGATCCGCCCGGTCACGTCCACCTCCATCTGTTCCGTTTACGGAACGCAGACGTGTAGCACCATAGCGAGGTGCCCCAGTCACCACCAGACCGTCGTGCGCTCGACGCCGATCCGACCGTGATCGGTGGGCGCGTACGCGGCCTGCGCGAGGAGCGGGGCATCTCGCTCTCGGCCCTGGCCCGACGGGCCGGCATCGGGAAGGCGACCCTCTCCGGCCTGGAGAACGGCACCCGCAACCCGACGCTCGAGACGCTCTACGCCGTCACGGCCCAACTCGGCGTGCCGCTCGCCGCGGTGCTCGCCGAGCCGGCCGCCACCCCGTCCGTGCACGGCGCGGCGGTGCACGCCACCCTGCTCGAGGTGTTCGCCGACGCCGACGCGACCTACGAGCTGTACCGGATGCGGGTCGCTCCGGGCGCCGGGCAGCTCTCTCCGGCGCACCAGCCCGGCGTCACCGAGCACGTCACGGTGTTCTCCGGGGTGCTGCGGGCGGGGCCGGTCGACGCCCCGTCGACGGCCGCGGCCGGTGGGTACCTGCGCTGGACCTCGGATGTGCCGCACAGCTACGCGGCGATCGGTGACGAGGAGGTTGCCGCCAGCCTGCTGCTGCGCTACCCGCGCCGCTGACGTCCGGCTCAGCCCTCGACGGGCGCGGGCGCCGGGAGTCGGTGCTGCACGGCCCAGAGCGCGACCTCGGTGCGGGACGCCGACCCGGTCTTGCGCAGGAGGTTCGACACGTGCACGGTGACCGTCCGCACCGAGATGCCGAGCGCCTTCGCGGCCTGCTTGTTCGACATGCCGGCGACCAGGCAGCCGAGCACCTCGATCTCCCGGCCGGTCAGCTCGGCCTCCTCCGGCCCGGTCGGCCGGACGACCGCCGCCGGACCGGAGGAGCCCGCCGGGCCGGAGGAACCCGCCGGGCCGGAGGAACCCGCCGGGCCGGAGGAACCCGGGGACGATGCCGGCCGGGGCACCGACGGCGGCCGGAGCAGGGCCTCGGGTTCCTGACCGGCGTGCGCCGCGAGAAGCTCGGTCAACGCGAACGGGTTCCCGCCGGTACGCCGCCAGACAGCGCTCACCACCCGGGCGGGCGGGGGCGGGCCGGCGTACACCTGGGCCAGCACCTCGGCGACGTCGGCCGGACGCAGCGGCCCGAGGTGCTGGCGCACCGCGCCGCGTACGCCGCAGAGTCGCGACAGCGCGCGGACCGCGAGGTCCGGAGCCAGCGCCTCCGCGGCGGGCCGGGTGGCCACCACCAGCAGCACGGGCAGCTCGGCCGCGGTGGCCAGTTCGCCGATCAGGTTCAGGCTCGCCGGGTCGAGCGCGTGCAGGTCCTCGACCACCAGCACGGCCGGGCCGACGCCGACCAGCAGGCGGACGGTCCGTACGGCGAGACGCAGCAGGGCGCCCGGCGCGTACCGTTCACGGGGCGAGGTCGGATGCTGGGCCAACCACGCGAGCGCGTCCGGCGGCAGGTCGAGCCGGGCGGTGTCCCGCCCGCTGAGCACGGCCGCGAGCCAGTCGTAGGGGGCGGGGCTGTGCACCCGGGCCGCGCCGGAGAGCACCACGGCCGGGCGCGGGGCGAAGGCGTCCAGGGCGGCGGCCACCAGCAGACTCTTGCCCACGCCGGCAGCGCCGGTAATCACCGCGACGCTCGGCGCCGACCGGCGGCCGGCCACCACCGTGGACCACGCCCGGTCGAGCTCAGCCAGCTCACGGGCGCGCCCGACCATGGACACCGGCATCATTCCCCAACCCTACGTAGTAGTGCGTAGAGACGCGGGTGGGGTGTTCTTGGCAAGCTAGGCGCATGACGTTGATCCTCCGCTCGGCAATCCTCAACGACATCGGTCTGGTGCGGACCAACAACGAGGACTCCGCCCTCGCCGGCGACCGGCTGGTCGCCGTCGCCGACGGCATGGGCGGCCTGCCCGCGGGAGAGGTGGCCAGCGAGATCGCCATCCGGATCCTCGACGAGCTGACCCCGCCCACCGACCCGGAGGCCGCCGCCGACGCGCTGCGCGCCGTCGTGAGCGCCGCCAACCAGCGCATCCACGCCGCCATCGCCGTCGACCCGGCCCGCGAAGGCATGGGTACGACGCTGACGGCCGCCCTGCTCGCTGGCGAGACGCTGGTGCTCGCCCAGGTGGGCGACTCGCGCTGCTACCTGCTGCGGGACACCAAGCTGACCCAGCTGACCCGGGACGACACGTTCGTGCAGGCGCTCGTCGACCAGGGCGCGCTCACCCCCGAGCAGGCGCGCCACCATCCGCAGCGCTCTCTCGTGACCCGCGCCGTGCAGGGGTCGGACAGCCCGCCCACGATCGGCACGCTCACCGTCCAGGCCGGTGACCGGCTGCTCCTGTGCAGCGACGGTCTCTCCGACTACGTGGAGAACGAGGCGATCGCCGTGACGCTCGGCGCGTACGGCGACCGGCAGCTCTGCGGCGAACAGCTCGTCAAGCTCGCCCACCAGGCCGGCGCGCCGGACAACGTGACCGTGGTGGTCTCCGACGTCACGCTGGTGGCGTGACGGTGGCCGTCCGCCGGATCAGCTCGGAGGAACGCCTCACCACGAGCTTCGTGCTCGGGGCGTACGCCTTCGAGCCGTCGCCGCGCAGCGCCCGCCGCGCGGAGGAGTTCCGGGCGTACCTGCCCTACAACGAGGGCAACCGGACGCTCATCGTCGAGGAGGACGGCGCCACGCTGGCCGCGGCGTCGGCGATCCCGATGCGGCAGAACCTGCGCGGCGCCGTGCTGCCCATGGCCGGTGTGGCCGGTGTGGCCAGTCATCCGCTGGCCCGCCGGCGGGGGCACGTCCGGACGGTGCTGCACCAGCTCCTCGACGAGATGCGCGACGAGGGGCACTCGCTCACCGCGCTCTACCCGTTCCGGCCCAGCTTCTACGCCCGGTTCGGTTACGTCGGGCTGCCCAAGCCGCGTACGGTGACCTTCTCCCCGGCCGACCTGCATCCGCTGCTCGGCGCCGACCTTCCCGGCGAGGTGGGCTGGGAGCGGATCGGCGGCGGCTACCCCGCCTGGCGCGAGTTCACCGAGCGCTGCCTGCGCGACCGGCACGGCTTCGCGCTCTTCCCCGACTATCGGGACGTCCAGCTACGCGACCTGGACGAACGCTGGCTGCTCACGGCGCGCGTCGACGGTGTGGTGACCGGCGCGCTCACGTACCGGATCGACGACCACGGCGGCGAGCTGGTCGGCGACGATCTGCTCGCCGTCGATCCGTACGCCCGGTCGCTGCTCTTGCAGTTCCTCGCCCGGCACGTCGACCAGGTGGAGCGGATCAGCGTCCGGGTGGCCGCCGACGAACTGCCCGAGCTGTGGCTCACCGACCTGGCCGTGCACGTCGAGGCGCGGGTGGCCCGGCCCGGCTCGTCGGCGCCCATGGCGCGGCTGCTCGCGCTGGACGCGTTGACCGGGCTGCCCGCCGGCCCCGGCCGGGTACGCGTCGAGCTGACCGGCGACCGCTGGCTGGCCGGCGCGCACCTGCTGGACGGCACCACCGGCTCGCTGGAGCTGCGTGCCGCGACGGCGGGCACCGCCACGCCGGGCGCAACGCTCACGGCCGCCGGGCTGTCCGCCCTGGCGTACGGGGTGCTCGACCCGGTCGAGGTGCACCTGCGTGGGCTCGGTGACGTGCCGGCGGACGCCGCCGCCGAGCTGCGCCGGATCTTCCCGCGCCGGGTCCCGTACCTCTTCGCCGATTTCTGAGGCCGGCGCCACTGCCGGTTTGCGGTGGAGCGAGGGAGGGGTAGGTCGTCGGGGTGCCGGAATGGTTGCAGGCGGGGGGCTGGGGGCTGCTGGCCGGGTCGGCCCTGCTGCTCGGGGCGGTGGTCGGGTGGTACGCCCGGGTGCCGCAGCAGATTAACGCGTCCATCATGGCGTTCGGGGCCGGCGTGCTGCTCTCCGCCGTCTCGTTCGAGTTGATCGCCGAGGCGCACGAGCGGGGCGGGATCCTGCCGACGGCCCTCGGGGCGGCCGGCGGCGCGATCGCGTACACGCTCGCCAACCTGGCTCTGGCCCGGCGCGGCGCGCGGCACCGGAAGCGCTCCGGCGCGCGGCAGCCGTCCGAGAAGGAGCTGCCGGGGTCGGGGTCGGCCATCGCGGTGGGCGCGGTGCTCGACGGCGTACCCGAGTCGGTGGTCATCGGCGCGAGCCTGCTGACCGGCGGCGGCGTCAGCCTGGTGACGGTGGTCGCCGTCTTCCTCAGCAACGTGCCGGAGGGGCTGTCCAGCGCGGCGGGCATGCGGAAGGCGGGCCGCAGCGGGCAGTTCGTCTTCCTGCTCTGGACCGGGATCGCGCTGGTCAGCGCCGTGTCGGCGCTGGTCGGCCGGGCCGCGCTCGGCGACGCGCCACCCGCGGTGCTGGCCGCGATCACCGCGCTCGCCGCCGGCGCGATCCTCGCGATGATCACCGACACGATGGTTCCCGAGGCGTTCGAGGACGCCCACCTGCTCGTCGGTCTCATCACGGTGGCCGGGTTCCTGCTGGCGTACGGCCTCTCGCACGCCTGAGCCCGTCATCCGTTCGGCATCGATCCGGCCGCATTCGGCTTAGTTGCGGGTTAAGCCGGCCCGGCGTGCCGCTCCGGCGGCGGGTCCGCTCCTAGCATCGGGGCGTGCGTGCGAAGCCCGTCCTCGTCCTGCTGGCCCTCGGCGTCGTCGCCGCCACCCTGCCCGCCTGCGGCTCGGGCGACGAAGGCGGCGGCGGTCCCGCCCCGGCCCCGTCCGGTGCGCCCTCGGCCACCGCCGGTCTGCCCACGGGCGACCAACCGGCGGCCCCGGCCGCCCGTGCCGGTCTCGGCGGCCCGGGCGCGAGCCCGTCGCCGTCGCGCCGACCGTCGACCACGTTCCGGGTGGGCAATCCGGCGGGGCGCGCGTCGGTGCCGGCCGACGCGCGGGCGGTGGACACCTCCCGGCCGACGCGGACCGTCGGCACGGGCACCCCGGCGAGCTGCACCTCGGCGGCCGTGGTGAAGGCGGTGGCGGCCGGCGGCGTCATCACGTTCGACTGCGGGCCGGACCCGGTGACGATCCGGATGACGGCCACGGCCAAGGTACGCAACGCGAACGGACCGAAGGTCGTGCTGGACGGCGGCGGCAAGGTCACCCTGAGCGGGCAGGGGAAGCGCCGGATCCTCTACATGAACACGTGCGACGAGGCGCAGGGCTGGACCACCTCGCACTGCCAAAACCAGGACCACCCGCTGCTCACCGTCCAGAACATCACGTTCGCCGACGGCAACTCGACGGGTGACGAGGCGGAGGGTGGCGGCGGTGGGGCGATCTTCGTCCGGGGCGGCCGGGTCAAGGTGGTCAACACCCGCTTCGTCCGCAACCGCTGCGACCGGACGGGGCCGGACCTGGGCGGCGCGGCGCTGCGGGTGCTGAGCCAGTACGAGAACAAGCCGGTGTACGTCGTGAACAGCACCTTCGAGACGGGCTCCTGCTCCAACGGCGGGGCGCTGAGCAGCATCGGCGTGTCGTGGATCGTGCTGAACAGCCTGTTCACCGGCAACGAGGCGATCGGCAGCGGCGCCAACCCGGCGAAGGCCGGCACGCCGGGCGGCGGCAGCGGCGGCGCGATCTACTGCGACGGCAACCTGTTCACCGTCAAGATTGCGGGCACGGTGATCGAGAACAACCGGGCCAACGAGGGCGGCGGTGCGATCTTCTTCGTGAGCAACGACCGCACCGGCACCATGACGATCGAGAACTCCACGCTGCGGCGCAACCGCAGCGGCCAGTTCGAGACGCGCGGCTACCCCGGAATCTTCTTCCTCGGCGCCCGCAACCCCTCGACACCGGGCTCCCGCCTGAGCTGACCGCGGTCCGTGCGGCCTGCGCGGGGGTGGGCGGCCCGGTTGATCATGAAGTTATTGCCCGCCGCCTCGGCGTGTCGCGGCAATAACTTCATGATCACCGGTCGCGGGCCGGGGTGAGTGGGGGTCCGGCGGTGGGGTTCGGGGCGTGGGTGGTCAGTAGGGGTTCTTGTGGCCGGCGGGGTGGCCTTTCAGGAGGGCACCGGGGCGGCCGGGCAGGGTGGGCGCGCCGGACATGGGCGGGCTCGGTGTGTGCGCACGGTCGGCCATGCCCGCGAAGAGTTCCTTCAGGGCGCTGAGGGCATCGACGCGCGGCCGCCAGCCCAGCTCGGTCTCGGCCCGCTCGCTGGACAGCAGCGGCACGTTCAACGCCAGCTCCACCCAGCCCCCGTCGACCGGCTGCAACCGGGCGCGCCAGGTGAGCGCCGCCGCGGCGCGCAGCAGCGGCGCGGCGACCGGCACGGTCCAGCCGTGGAAGTGCCGGGCCACCAGCTCCGGGGTCAGCACCGGGTCCGCGGCCAGGTTGAACGCGCCGCGCGCGTCCCCGAGAACCGCCCGGGCGTACGCCTCCGCCACGTCGTCGGTGTGCACGGCCTGCATCCGCAGCCGGCGGTGGGTGGGCACCAGCGGAATCCGGCCGTACCGGAGCAGGCGGACCGGTGCGAACGGCCCCAGGAAGTAGCGGCTGATCTCGGTGGCGGCGTCGCGCTGGAAGTTGAGGCCGGGCCGCATCCGCACCACACGAAGCTCGGGGTGCTCCCGCTCCGCCCGGTCGAGCAGCGTCTCCACCTCGGCCTTGTCCCGGCTGTACGACGACGCGGACACCCCGGTCGCCGGCCAGCGCTCGCTGACCGGGTGGTCCTTGGGGCCGGCCGCGTAGGTGCCGACCGACGAGGCGTACACCAGGGCCGGGACCTTGGCCCGGACCACCGCGTCGATCACCGCGTGGCTGCCCCCGACGTTGGTCCGGTGCAGCACGCGCTGGTCGTGGCTGGGCTGGATCTGCCAGGCCAGGTGCACCACGGCTTCGGCACCCGCGAAGACCTCGGCCAACTGGTCGGCCGCGCCCGGCAGGCCGACGTCGCACGAGTGCCACTCCACCTGGTCGTACGGCTCACCGGCCTCCACGCCGGGAATCCGGCGGACCACCCCGGCCAGCTCGACGCCCCGCTCCCGCCGCAGCCGGCGCAGCAGGGCCGTACCGGCGTTGCCGCTCGCCCCGACCACCACGATCCGCATGCTCGCCCCGTACCCACCCAGAACGCCCCTATACGTGCGCGGGCCGCGTCACGCGCACCAGCGCTCGTGCGCTGGTCAGGGGCGCGGCGCGTGGCGCACCCAGCGGTGCTTCTCGTCCCGGCGGCGACCCTCGGTGGCCGCGAGGCAGCGCGGGCAGATCCAGCCCACCGCGTCGGCCGAGGTGAGCACGTCGGTCGAGGAGTAGTCGAACCGTACGTGCGGGAAACGCCGCAGCCGGGTACGGCTCAGCGGCAGGCCGCAGACGGTCTGGTTCTGACCCGGCAGCCAGGCGTGCACCTCGCCGCCGGGCGCCCGCGACCCGTCGGGGCCGGTCTCCTCACTCGACGCCGCCACAGCCGGAGTGCTGGTCAACCGCATGCCGAACCAGTTCCCCGCCCCGCCGGGGTCCATGCCTGGCCGTACCGGGGACGGTGGCCGGTGTCGCCTACCCGCGCGGGCGGGCCCACCCGGTGAACCGCTCGGCCAGGTCGGGCACACTGCCGGGCGCCTCGGCGAGCTGCTGCCGGCCTCGGCCGCGAAGACGCCGGCCGGGGCTTGAAGACCGGCGGCCTGTTCGAACGACTCGTTGCCACGGGGGGAGCGCCGTCGCGGTTCCTGCCCTGGCTCGACGCGGAATGCTCAGCGAGCCAACTCCGGTACTTCGAACCGGTTCTGGTTCCGGGCCTGCTTTAGATCGAGAACTACGTCCGCGCCGTCCTGCGCACGATCGACACGCTCACCGACGACGAGGTGGAGAAACGGGTCGCCGCACGGATGGAGCGGCAGAAGATCCTCGGCGGAGACCAGGCGCCCCTGTTCGTGCCGTGCTCGACGAGGCAGCTCTCCGGAGGAGCGGCGACGACTTCGGCGGGCTCATGAAGGAGCAGGTGGCCGCCTGATCGCCTCCGCGGAGTCGCCACCGCTTCAGGCCAGGTGGGAGAGCGAGCGTAACGAGGCCCTGCCTCGTCGGCAGTCCATCGATCTGTTGAAGGAAGTGGAGAGCCGTACCTCAGTATCGCCCGGTGGCGGAAGTCCACCCGAAGCGGCGCGAGTGGCGGCAACTGCGTCGAGGTTGCTGACAACCCGCCCGGCATCGTGGCCGTACGCGACTCGAAGGACCCGTCCAGGCCGGCCCTCACGTTCGTGCCCGCAGCCTGACGCGCGTTCCTCGCCCAGGTCGCCGACGATGATTGTGGGCCGCCTGGGACTCGAACCCAGAACCTAAGGATTAAAAGTCCTCAGCTCTGCCATTGAGCTAACGGCCCTCTGCGCTGTCAGGCTACCCGACCACCTAGGTCCCGGTTGATGTCCGCCCCCGGTCTACATGAGCGATGCTGATCTACCCCCGGCAGGCAACTAACGGCCCGCCAGGGCAGGGCTCCCGGCTCGGCGCACAGGTGGGGCTGGTTGCCTTACCGCTGAGAATTCAGTCAGCGCCGGGTTGCGAGAGGTAGGCGACTTCTGGCCCAGTCTGGTCTGCTGCACCCGTAGCGGCCGGCTGGTATGACCAATGGAGCCGCAGGGCGTTCGCCTGTACGGCCTGGTAGGTGGGTGTGCGGACGGATACCCACCGGTCCAGACCCTTGACATGTGGAAGCATCGCGCTCGGCACGTGCTGAACTGGAGCTGGACCTGCCGGCTACGGCCGAAGAGGGCTTGATCTAGCCGGCTTCGCCCTCGAGCTCCCTGCGGCGCTTCTCTGCCCAGACGCGGATGTCGGCCGTCGCCCACACCCGTCCCACGGTCAGGTGCGCGATCGGCTCAGGAAAGTCGGGTCGGTCAGCGAGCGTGTTCGCTCGCTGCCTGGACACACCGAGGAAGGCCGCTATCTCGGCCATGGCCATAACGTCCCCGGTCATCGGTGCCGACCATCCGACCGGGGGCATTTACGACACGTCACCCTACCCCCTTGACGAGTCGTCAACACATCGGCGAGAGTCGGCGCATGCCCATGCGCCGAGCACCTAAACCAGTACCGCTCGCACCCATCCATCGGCCCGTGCGGCGGCGCTGGTTCCGCCGAGATTGCTCCTGCGGACTGAGGTGGAAGACATGCCCCGACAAGCGGCTGGCCGTACCCGTTGAGCCTCGGCGGGTCGAGCCGCCCAGGCGGACCGAGCCACCCCACTGGAACCAGCAGACCGAAATCGTGTGGGTCGGAAACCTACTCACGAGAGGCCAGGCGTACCGCGCGAACGGCGGCAGGCATGCGTGAGCACCTACCCATCCGCCCCATATGGTTGTGTCGAGTCTGCGGGCAACCCTGGCCGTGCGGGGAGGCTCGGCTGAGACTTTCTCGGGAGTACGTGAACGATCAAGTAGCGCTGAGCGTGTACTTGGCGTCAATGCTCGGCGAGGCGGCCGACGACCTACGCAAGCTCAATCCCGAGCCTGGGCCAGATCACGTTCTCCTGTTCGGAAGGTTCCTTCGCTGGACGAGGCAGGGCAAGAATCGGGGCCAGGCGGGCGAATAGGAGTCCGTCATCGGCTACACGCCCCTTCGAACCGTCCTGCGCCTCGCGCACCCTGCCTCCCGTCACCAATGGCGCTGCATCTGCTTCGCCGACTGGACCGGCGCCTACGTGAACCTGTCCACGTTGCGGTCGAGCCGCAAGACCTTCACCCGCTTCTGGTTCAGCGAGGCCACCATCGAGGCGATGAGGCGCAGCTGTGTCATCCAAACCACCTTCAGAGTCACCAGTGGGAATTGGACCGTAACGATTCGGTCGAGGGCAGCATCACAATGCGGCTCCCGCCGACCGGGTGTGGTTCGGCGATCGGAAGGGTGCCTCGGCGCGTACGAGTTCTAGGACGGACACGGTGCCGGGCGTCGGCACATAAGGAGGTCGCAGTCGAGCGGGTACGAGCTGTGCTGTTCGTCCGAGGAAATGCGCGATAAGTTCCGTGCGCCAGGCTGGCCAGCAGTAGGTGAGCCGCTATACGCCTGGCGACTGCGGGTGTTCGTCGTTGCGCTGGTTGTCTCCACCAGGCACGGTTATCTGATGCAGCGCTGGGACCGGCTCAACGGTCGCCAAATGGACTTCTTGCGTCGGATCGCCGACGGCGATGACCTCAGTACGCCAGAGGGCGTCGCTCACCGAACCTCCGCCCGTGCGCTGCAGACCCGCCGTTTGCTGCACATCACCCGCATGGACGGGACGTGGCGGGCGACTGTCACGGAGGCGGGCCGCTTCTACCTTCAGCACGGGTTCCACCCCGAGGACCCTGCCCACGTGGCCAACCCACCGACGACCCGGCCGAAAAGCGAGCCGGCAAGCGTCCCCGGACAGCGATCGGCGGCGGCGAGCACCGGTGGCACAGCGTCGGCGACCATTGCCCTGGCGCAGCAACTGCTCGACCAGCTGGCACAAGGCGACGGGGTCGTACGTATTGAGGAGCCGGATGAGCAGACGCGGGCGCGTTACCGGCGGGCCATCCATGCGGCGAAGCAGCACAAGCTGATTCCGGACGGACACGAGCTTCGGCGGCAGCTCGTAACCGCGGGCACCGCCTGGTCGTCAACACCAAGGGCGCGCGGCCCACACTGTCGCTGCGGTTGGAGAAGTCCCAGCGCGCGGTGAGGATCAGCGAGGAGCACGACAAGGTGCCACACGTCCTCACCGATGACGAGGAGCGGCGCAGGAAGCGGAAACCGTGGGCCCCGGTGCCTGAGTTCGACCGTGTACCCAGCGGCCGTCTTGTCCTTGAGGGGGTGGCTGGCGGAGCCGCGCGGCGTACCGCCGACGTGGTTGAGACCTGCGGGGTGGGCCCCCAACCGCTGGCTGGCGGCCTCGACGCTTGGGCGCAGCTAATCGGTCTCAGCGGCGAGCACGGACCTGCCCCGCCTCTGTGGGGCGGTAGTAGCGGCGCAGTCGTCCCTCGACAATCTCCTCGTGGTCTGGCTCGACCAGTCCCTCGTCGGTGAGCCGGTCGAGTGCGCGCCGTAGAGGGTGCCGGGACGCCATGCTCGCCGCCCGCCGGACAGCGCGGCGACGTCGCTGATGCCGCCGTAGCCATGCGTGGCGTGGGCACTCGGCCGTTGATCGTCTTGTCATCTCGGTCTATGCGGCCGCAGCCTTCAGAGAGGCGGGCCGGGGTGACCGCCGCCAGAGTGGGGATGCCGGGGGCCGCGCGGGTGAGGTGGTGAACCAGCCGCGAAACGCCGACGACCGGGGTGCGACCACAGCGGCGTGTCCATGCGCTTGCCGGGTCGTGGCTGGGGTGACGGCTGGCCGCGCCCGCCTGGCTAGGTCCATGGCTCGGTGGGCGGTGCGGGCGGCGTCGCACATGCCGCGTTGGCCGGCGCACTGTAGGTTGCGGCAGTTGCCGCGGTTGTCGGGCTGGTGCGCGCCGATGACGTCGAGGGCGAGCCGCCACAGGAGTGGGTCGGTCACATCGTCGGGGATCACGGCGAGCTTGCTGAGGCGTTCACCAGGCATGGCGGGAGCCCTTCGTCGATGGGTCATGTCCTCCGCCGAGGAGGGTGGATGGACAACGGACACGATCGACGCTCACCTTTGGCGGAAGGTCAAGTCGTCTCGCCTGGCGGCTGTCCGGGGCTGGCGGCGTGGAGACACGCGTGGCCGAGAATCCGCTGTTCGTTGGTGTGCGGAGGGGCGTGGCGGCGGTTCGAGCAGTCCCTCGATCGCCGACGGCAAGATTCGGTGACGCTGGTCGACGAGACGCTGCGCGGGCTGATACGGCGCGGAGCTTGTCAGGCTGGCGGCGCCCACCACGACGCGGTCGCTCCCGCCGTTGGTGACGCCTGTGAGTGCCGCAGCGTGATCTCGCTTCGGCCTGTCGTTGGCGCCGCCGATCATGGCCCCTCAAGGGCACGCTGATGAAATGTCCGCCGACCAATCAGGCCCGACCGGCGAGGGCACGGCCGAGGCCAGCGCGCCGGTGACGTTTCGTAGTGTTCAGGCGGTGGTGGCGACGGTTCTCGGTGGGAGGGTGAGCGGTGACGCGTACCTGGCTGTCCGTACGGGTCGAGTTGGTCTCCGGTCGCGGCGTCGACCTGTGGCCTCGGCCGGGCAGGGTCTTCGCGGCGAGCCGGTCGCATACGTTCGCCCAGCTCGCTGACGCGATCGACTTGGCGTTCGCCCGTTGGGACCTGGCCCACATGCACATGTTCACGCTGGCCGACCAGACCCAGATCACGCCGCTTGAGCTGTGGGACGGCGAGGCCCCCGAGGGCAGCGTCGACAGCGACCGGACCAAGCTGAGTCGCCTGGGTGGCGGTGAGCAGTTCGCGTACGTGTTCGACTTCGGCGACGACTGGGCGCACCTGTGCAGGGTCGCCGAGTCCCGCATCGACCCGCTGGAGACGCTCGGCGGTCTGCCCGCCGAGCCGATGCCGTACTTCGGGTGGGGTGACCTGCCCGATCAGTACGGACGGCGTTGGGACGGCGACGACGGCGAGACGCTCCCGCCGAAACCGCCGCGGCGACCGCTTGCCGAGCTTCCGCCGCTGCTGCCGTGGTGGGGACCTCGCCAACGCGGACAGTAGCGGTCCCGGACGGCGCCGGACGGCGCGCGCTCTGGCGTGCTGACCTGCCTCTGGATGAGCGAGGTCGTGCTACGGGCTTGTGATCGACGAGATGACCGGCCGGAAGAGGGAAAGGGCAGCCTGTTCGCCGGCAGGCTCTGATCGTGTGCCCCGGCCTGGGGCGCTCGGCGACAAGCTACCTCTCGCTGGGCCGGGTGAGGACCGCGATGCTGCCTTCCCGTGCCTCAGCTGGGCTCGGGCGCACGGGGCCGGCGGCAGGGCAGGACCGCCAATGGCGGGGCGGGGCCGTTCGACGTGCGCTGGACAACCGCAGGCCGGCAGGGTGACGGGAACCCTCGCTCAGGGGCGTGAAGCGGTGCCACAGCGTGCCGGTAGGTCGAGGCTGACCGCCGTTCCGGCGGCGGCACCACTTCGCCCGGCGCGGCGCTGCGGCCGTCAGTGTTGGGCAGTTGGCGGGTTCCAGTCGTGTTCCGTGACGTTGCTGCCCGCGCCCCAGGCCAGGCGGGTACGTCGCTTCTTGGGCATCGTCTACGTCACGGGGCACGGGCCTGGGCCGCATCCGACGGCGGCGTTCGACATCCGGCGGGCCGTCGCACCGGCAGAGGTTGATGTGCTCATCATTTCGTCGTGGCCGGCTAGGATCACCAGGTCCACGTTCGGGGCTCCAGGGCCGGCCGAGCAGCGTGGTGGCGAGGGGCGGCAACCGGCCGACCGGCCGCGAGGGCGGGTGGGCGTGGTGACGCGGGCGACGCCGAGCTGCCGGCGGGCGGGGAGTTGTTGCTGATCACCTGAGAGTGGGTGGTTTTCGACGATCGCTCTGGTCCGACGGAAAGTCAACGGCTTGCGCCGGTCACCTTCACGGTGGTGTCTGGCGAACGTCGTTGTCGTCCTGGCGGCCACGCCCGTTGCGGCTGACCAGATCCGGCCCGGTCCACGGGGCGGCAGCCTGATCATTGGTCACCACGTGGGACCTTCTCGACCCTGCCGTGGCGGGATGTCAGCGGCCTCCTGGGGAGGAAGCGGAAGGAGACTCCCTCCTTTGGGAGGGAGTCTGGAACTGCCACCGCCGGCGACGAGGGCCGGTCACCGGCGGTGTGCTGCGCTGACAGCCGCATCCGGCCGTTGCGCGGGGTGCGGTGGTCGTATGCGGGTGGTGAAAGCACGGTGAAGCCCCAGACGAAGGGGTCACCGAAGCCCCAGAACGAGTCGCGAAATGGCCGCTCGTTGACGATCTCTCCGCACCCCTCACCTGCCCCAGCCGTAGAGCGCTGCCGTTGTGTAGACGGTCATCGCCCAGCCCGACGCCGACCTCCCGGGCTCAGTCGACCCGCGTGGGTCCGATTCCGGCGTTGCGGACACCGCGTGGAAACTCCTACGCCCTCAAACCGGCTCCTGTCAGCTCTAGCGAACGCCCTGGGCGTCTAACAACGATCTGACACGGCTCGACAAGGCAGCGCCGGGTCTGACAGAGCAGCTCAGCCGCCATACGAACGTCAAGCAGCTTGGGCGAGGCGGCACCGGCGTTCAGGCGTTTCCGTCACGCTCGGTGTCCGGCGGTGGCGTCAGGGGCCAACCGCGATGCCCTGACATCCGGCGCGCCCCGCCCACCGAACCGGTGAAACCGGCGCGCGAGGCGACGGCCTCCTACCAGGGCTGTCAGGTCAGCCCCTCCGCTGTTAGGGGTCTGTCAGATCAGGGGAGCGTTCGCCAGAGCTGACAGAGCCCGTTTTGGAGGGTGTCAGGGCATAAACGGCGCGGAGCAGCACATCCGGCAGAGCCGGGGTTGGGTGAACTCCAGTGGCGGGAACAGGGCGTGGGCGATCTACGGCGCGGTCAGCATGCCGTGGTCGGCAGCCAGCCGAGCGACGTGGTCGCGGACGGCCAGTGTGGATTGGGTGCGAAGCAGATGGTTGGACCTGGTCTGGGTCTCCCGCTTGGGTAAGGGAGAGACCGGAGAGTCTTTGTCGGTTGGGACGGATTCGATCACCGGCGGCGTGTACTGCGATGACAGCGGCACACAGGGGTCCGTTCCGGGGGCAGTTGCAAGGGCGACCCAGACATGGGGGCCGACATCGACGCCAACACGGACCCCGGGCACAGGTCGCCGGGCCGCTCGACCTCACTCCAGGCAAGCGAGGAACGCCTCATGGGACGGCGTGACGGCCAAGCGCAGTGAGGTAGGCGGACACCGGGTGTCAGCCGACGCGCTGGCGCGACGCCGCTGCCCAGGCGGCGACGGCGCCAAGGGCGATCCTCACGGGCGGTCAAACGCCATCAGGCACCCCTACCGGGCTCCCATTCATGAACCGTCGTTTGTGTGCTCTGGCGAACGCCTGCCGAACTCACAGCCACTCACAGCGGCCTGCCGCGCCGCGCCAGCGGCGGCCAGTGGGATCTCCCGTCGCCGCCCTGAGCAGGGCTATGAGTGCGAGCGGACGCGGAACCCCGTCACCCAGGGAGGCATCCCCGACGCAAGCATGGCCTCAATGACACGGGCCCCTCGCGGCGCTCACAGCCGCCCACAGCGGCTCACAGGAACTCACAGCGGCTCACACGCCCACCAGCCTGGTCGGCGGCAGCGACAACGACATGCGCAGTGGCGCCGCCGGTAAGGTGCTGGATGTCGCCACGCTCGCCAACGCACCCGCGGCACGAGCCGTGGCGCCTACGTCTGCCTCCGGCTGCTGTGGCACGGCGGCGGACGTGCCGTCGTCAGCGCCTTCCCGTGCAGTGGAGCACCGAGCGCCACCGCCGCGGGCGTGACCGGACACGTGGTACCGCCGCACAGATGCCCATCGATTTGACGCGGGCGTGATGACACGACAACGCCGGCCATGCCGCCGCCGTCCCAGCTCGCCGGCCGCATGTCCGGACACGCACCCCCAATGTCAACGAAGAACGCCGACTGACACCGTGGCCGTGACACGGCAACGGCGGTCGCGCGAAGGTGTCCGCGGCACGGGTTGCCAGCGATCGTGACACGCGCCGGCGCGCCCTGACCTCGTGTCCGAAACACCAGCCACGTCATCGACGCCGGTCGTTGACATTTTGCCCGGCAGGACCGTTGAACAGGGCGGTGACATGCTCGCGGACACCTGCCACGAGTGCCGGACGCAGTGCCAGTGCCACGCTGGACACGTCCTTCGCCGACGCGGCCATCGCGGTCGTGACACTCGACTTGGCCATGCGGCGCGGACACCCTGCGCCATTGACACCGGCGGCCACGGTGCCGTGGTCACGGCACCGTGGCCGCATCCGGCGTTACTGGCATTTTGTCCATCCACCGGGGTGAGTCTCACGCACGGGGCTGCCGCCGACGCGAGCGGAGTGCCAATGTCCGTCGATGACATGTTCGGTGTCCACCGCTGGCCATGTCATCGACGGATACCTCTGTCACTGCGTGCCGGCGACGGTGCCCCGTCGGCGGGAACGGTCGTGGGCTGGCACGGGAGGGACCCAGCGCGAGACCCGAATCATGTCGGTGCAGGAACGCAAGAGCGCGAACGGGCGGACCGCGAACGCCTCATCTTGGCGACGGCCCGCGAACTCGCCGAGCAGCAGGGCTGGGACGCGGTCACCACGCGCCGGCTCGCCGAGCGCATTGAATACAGCCGACCCGTCCTCTACAGCCACTTCCGCGGTAAGCGCGAGATTATCGGCGCCGTCGCCCTCGAAGGTGCCGCCGAGATGGCCGCGGCGGTGCGGGCCGCGGCCTCCGCCGCAGACGGCCCGCGCGCCCGGGTCACTGCCCTCGCCCGCGCCTACCTCGACTTCGCCGCACGCAACCCGGCGGTCTACGACGCCATGTTCCAGCTCGACGGTGGCCTGGCGTTCGCGAAGGCGGACACCCCAGAACCTCTGAAGGACGCCTTCGCCGCCCTGCTGGAGAGCCTCGGAGAGGTCACCGGCGACGGCGTCCACCCGGGGCTGTTCACCGAGGTGTTCTGGGCGGCCCTGCACGGTCTGGCGACGCTGACCCGGGCGGGACGGCTGCCGCCGGAGGACACCGAGCGGAGGACGGAGCTGCTGGTGGACCGGCTCGCCGTGCTCTGACGCATCGTCGCGGTGGGCACACAACCGACCCGATACGCGCCTAAAGGGCGGCAGGCTGGGCGCCGACGAGACGTCCTGTCATGCGACGTCCGGGGGCCGGCATCCCGGCCGGACACAGGGTCGAGCAGGATCTGATCATGACCTCCGGCGTTCACCGGTTCCAGCGCGCCTTCGACGAGGCCGAGTTGCGCGCCGACGTCGACGCCTTGAACGCGTTGCTGACGGAGGACTCAGGTCCATGGGCGAGCAGGGCTACGTGCTCGACAAAGCACAATGGCTCGGCAAGTTTGCCGAGTTCTCTTACCTGAGCTTGGAAAGCAACGACGTCAAAATATGCTGCTACCGTCACGCGGCCATCGTGCGGTGCGTCCAGCGTAGCCACTCGACCTGGCGCGGTCAGGAGATGGCGCTGACAGTGCGGGTCAGCCAGACCTGGGTTGAGCTGCCTGAGGGCTGGCGACTGGCCGGGATCCAGTTCCAGCTCTCTCGGCGATGCCTGAAGAGTTGTCCGGTCGGGCGACCACGCCGACCGCCTTGACGACCGGCCGACGCCGCGCCCCCGAGGCGGACGTTGCCGGACGGCTTTCGCAGCTCGTGCGACTCATCCTGACAGGACTTCGAGCTCGTGGGTTCCTCCACCGAAGCGGTCAACGGTCCGGTTGCACCGTTTCCTGAGGTCTGCCCGTTGCCAGCACTTGTCTGCTCCGGCGAAACCACTCGTAGCCGACCAGGGCGACGAGAAATGCGGTGAGGAGCCCGAGCGCGGCCAGAGCGGGCAGGATCCGGGCGACGGGTAGCAGCAGCAGCGCCACGCCGAGGGCGACGATCTGCACTCGTGGAATGGACCGGACGGTGAGTCGGAGGAACATCGCTCGGCCGGCGAGGAAGAGGATGATCCCGCCGTACAGCGCAACGATGGAGGCCCAGTTCAACGGTGGCGTGACGTGCGGGGGTCGGCCGTTGGCGAGGCGAGCGAGGACTTGTTCGTTACCCAGCGCGGTGTAGATGACGCCGGCGATCAGGGGAAAGTGCGTGAAGCTGTACGCGTTGCTGGCCACTCGCCCGCGCTTTGCGACAGGCACCGTTCCGAGTGCCTGGGCGGCGGCCATCGCGGTGTTCTTGAAGTAGAGCCACCACAGGCAGATCGCCGTGGTGAACACGAGCAGTGCCGCCACCAGCACCGGCCCGCGCGCCGCCCCCAGTCCGGCCCCGGATCCGACCGAGATCAGCGACTCGCCGATCGCAATGATCAACACCAGGCCGTGCCGTTCGGTGAAGTGGGTGGGGCTGCGCAATCGCCACCCGCTGAGAGCCGAGGCGATGAAGCCGCCGCTGAAGTCGATGACGAACGCGCCCGACCAGAGCAGGGTCTGCGCGGTGCCATGAACGATGGCACCGATGACGAGCGGTATCGAGGCGAGGATCGTCGTTGTCGTGAAGAGGCGCAGCGTGGTGTGCATCTGCCGGTCACCGGCCGCGACGTGGAAGTAGAGAGCAAGGTCGACTCCCCGAAGCACGAGGTAGGCCATGACCAGGATCAGTGGTGCGTCCAGGATCTCGTTGCCGTGCTGCCAGGCATTCGGTATCACGAGGGCGGTCACGACGATGGCCGCCATCGCCACGATCTGGCCGGCGGGGATCAGGCCGCTGTCGGCACGGACCTGGTTGCTCAGCCAGGTGTACGTCGTCCAGGCCATCCAGAGCAGCAGCAGAAGGATGAGCCCCTGCGCCATGGTGAGGGGCGTGGGCGGCTGCCCCATGAACGAGATGATCCGGGTGAGGGCGAGGATGAACACGAGGTCGAAGAAGATCTCGAACGCGGTCGCCCGGTGGGTCTCGTCGGTCACCGTGGGCCGGGACCTGAAGATCCGTCTCATGACCTAATCTTCTTCGCCGAGCACGCGGCCTGGAGCGGGATCGATGTTCCTCGGCGACAGAGCGGTGGTGAGCCGCAGATGACAGGTGGGTGGGCGACCAGCCGGCAGGCCCGGACGATCACCGTGCGGTTCCTGGATCGTGTGCGGTGACCACCCACGGCCCCGTCATGCCGATCTGGAGCTGCGGAGGCTGCGACCTGCCCTGGCCCTGCCCCACTCGAAAGCGGACGGAGTATGCCGACGCCCCGGTCTTCCTCGCCCTCTACCTCGGCTCCTACCTCGTCCAAGCCACCGAGGACATGCCGTGGACGCCGGCCGGCGTGTTGCACCGCCGGTTCCTCGGCGGGGCCAGGGAGGCCGCTCGGCCGACGCCACCAGTACAGCAGCGAAGTACAGCAGCCGTGCCACCCGAACCGAGCCGGCAACGACAAAGACAAGCTGGTGACCTCGCACCCCCACCCGATCCGGCTGGCTCGTCGGCAATCATCAGTTCAGGGTTCGAGTCCCTCGCGGCCCACTCACTCGCCCCAATCCAGTTGGCGCTCCGGGACACCCACCGTCCTGCCGTATTTGTTCGCCTCGGCTCGTCCGGCTCGATCGCCGTGCCGGTAGCGGAACACCCGGTGAGCGAAGACCACGACGCGGTCATCGCCGACGGTGAAGTCGGCGTACCAGCCACCGTCGGGAGCCACTGCCTCGGCGAGCGCATGTCCGATCTCGTCGGCTGCCTCGTCCGCCGCCTCGAAGTCGAGGAGGGCCCACACCTTCGGCTGGTCATCCGCGGCCGAGTCCGACACGTCCTGCCGCCGGAGCCGGACGATGCTGAACCCCACAACCCGCAGGTCAGTGGACGGACGAAGGCTTTCGGCAATCAACGTCCCTCGAATCATGTGCTCAGCCTGCCAGCCACCTACGACGCGTTCGGGCGCAGCAGCGCCCAACGGGCGAGGCGCGTGTCAGGCTGTGGGGGCCGGCTCGGTGGGCCGCGGCGTGAAGAAGCGGACGAGGTCGTCGGCCGCGGTGGGGGACAGCATCATCGCCTGGACCCGTGCGGACATCTCGGCGATCGCGCGGGTCCTGGTGAACATCTCCTCCTCGTACGCCCGGATCGCCGCGTCGGATTCGGCGGGGTTGGCGGCGAGCGCGGCGGCGAGTTCGGCGCCGTCGAGCATGGCCTGGTTGGCGCCCTCGCCGACCGGCGGCATGAGGTGCGCGGCGTCACCGATGAGGGTGATGCCGGGCTGGTGGGCCCAGCGTGTGCCGGTCGGCATCGTCTCGATCCTTCGTACGGTCGGCGGGCTGTCCCCGGCTTCGATGAGTGCGGTGAGGCGGGGGTTCCAGCCGTCGAAGATGTCCAGCAGAGCGCGCTTGGTGTCCAGGGGGCGATCGCCCGGGGGCAGGGAGATCCCGACTCGGATGCTGCCGTCGCCGAGGCGTTGTGCCGCCAGGATCTGGCTCGCGCCGACGCACCAGAGGTTTCCGGGGCCGACCAGCTCGGCGAGATCGGGGTGGCGCCGGTCCGCGTCGCCGATGCTGAGTTCGACCAGGGTGGCCACGGAGGTCAGTGTCGCGTCGGTCAGCAGCGGCCGGACGACCGAGCGTGCGCCGTCCGCGCCGATGAGGACGTCGCAGTCGGCGCGGTGGCCGCCGTCGAACGTCAGCTCGAAGCTTCCGTCGGGTCGTGGCGTCGCCGCGACGAGCCGGTGCCCCCACCGGACAGTGTCGGCGGGAAGGGAGTCGAGCAGAAGATTGCGCAGTACGCGGCGGTCGATCTCGGGGCGTCCGGAGAACGAGCTCGGTTGTGGCGTGTGGTGCACGAGGGTGCGTCCGGCCGGGTCGAGGATGCGATGTTCCTCGCCCTCCGGCCGCGCCTCGGACCGGAACCGGCCGGCCAGGCCCGCCGCGGCCAGGGCTCGCTGCCCCGACTCCGGGTGCAGGTCGAGCGACCCGCCCTGCGATCGCGCGGATCGGCTCGCCTCGCGCTCATACACCACCGCGCCGATGCCGTGCCGGTGCAGGATTCGGGCCAGCGTCAGGCCGCCGAGGCCACCGCCGGCGATCGCGATTCGCATCGTCATCCCCCGTTACCGTACGATGTATCTTGTGGATACGCCGTACGGTAGCGCACCGCTGCCCGTCTGGGAACGGCCCGAGCCTAAGCCGCGGGCGGCGCCAGTGCCGCTGAGCCGCGCGAAGATCGCCGCCACGGCGATCCGGATCGCCGACACGCACGGCCTCGATGGGCTGTCGGTACGCAAGATCGCCAAAGAGCTCGGCGTCGGCCCGATGCGGCTCTACGACTACGTGACCAACAGATCCGAACTGCTCGATCTGATGGTCGACGCCGTGTACGCCCAGATCGCCGAGGCCGCCCAGGTCGCCGACGCCGCTCAGGTTGCCGAGGCCGGGCAGCACCCCGAGTGGCGCGCCACGGTGCTGGCCATCTTCCGCCGGACTCGCGAGGCCGCTCTCGAGCACGAATGGTTCGCCGACCTGCTCGGCGCAAGACCACACCTGGGGCCCCACGCGCTCGCCGTGGGCGAATCGACCGCGGCTGCGCTCAGCCAGGCCCCGGGCGTACGCGACATCGACGATCTCCAGCGGGCCCTGGGCGCGCTCAACGCGTTCATCGTCGGAGCGCTCCGCAGGGAGATCACCGAGCGACGCACCGCCCGTTCGACGGGCACCGACGAGTCCGCCTGGCAGGCCGCCCTCGGGCCCTACCTGACGCGCATGCTCGACACGGGCCGCTACCCCACCGTGGCCCGGCTCGTCGTCGACGGCGCCCACCTCGACGCCGAGGAGGCCTTCCACCACAACCTGGTCACCATCCTGGACGGCATCACCAACCACGATTCGCAGGCATGACGACCGTCATGGGTCACGCCACGGCGATCGACACTTACCCTTCGGCCGCACGGCCCCTAGCGTTACGGACATGACGAACACGCACTCCTCCTCCCGGGCCACCCACGCGGCCGGTGCGGCGGTGACCGTACGCGCGGCGACGGCAGAGGACGCTCCGGCGTTGGGTGGCCTGCGGTGGCGGCGGCTGACCGAGGAACGCGGCTACACGGGCACGGACCGCGACGACTTCATCGCGCTGTTCACCACCTGGACCGCCGACCACCTGTCGACGCACCTGCCCTTCCTCGCCGAGGTCGACGGGGAGGTGGTCGGGATGGCCTGGCTGATGGTCGCCGACCGGGTGCCGAGCCCCACGGGGCGACGCCGGCGGTTCGGCGACGTCCAGTCGGTGTACGTGGTGCCCGAGCTGCGCGGCGGCGGGATCGGCGCCGTCCTGCTGGAGGCCGTGCTGGCCACGGCACGCCAGCTCGACCTGGAACACGTGACCGTCCACTCCACCGAGGAGGCGGTGCGCTTCTACGAGCGGCGGGGCTTTGCGCACGACGAGCGTTGGCTCCGCTGGCGGCCGGAGGCGTGAAAAGAGTCTCGCCGAGCGGTGTAACGCGGGATTGCGGCTCGCCGCCAATACGTCCGGAGCATCGGTGATCTTCGGTCGCTCGGGCTCCCCGTGCCCGACCGGGTACGGCCCTTTCGGACAGGAGTTGCATGCGCATCTCGTCACCACGGTCCGGCGCGGTCCTCGCGCTGGCCGTCCTCGGCACCACCCTCGGCACCGCCTCCCCCGCGCTGGCCGCACCGGCCCGCGCCGACCTCACGGCCGACGTCACCGTCGACCGGTCGCGGATCCCCGTAGCGGGAGAACTGGTCGAGACCCGGGTCTCCGTCGCGAACGCGGGGGTCGCGACCGCAGACGGATTCACCGTCACCGTCACACTGCCCGCCAGCGCCTACATCGGCGGTGAGGGCCCCGTGGCGGACTCCTGGCAGTGCACGGCGGTGAGCCCGGCGCTCGTCTGCAACCACCCGGCACTGGCCGCCGGGCAGAGCGCCGCGCCGTTGGAGTTCGGCATCCAGTTCCGCGAGGGTACGGACGGCCAGAGCGGTGCCATCACCGCGTCCGTCAGCTCCACCAGCCGGGAAGCCTCCACCAGGAACAACTCGGCGACCCAGACGGTGACCTACGACGCGAGCGTCACCTACCCGAACCTGCGCATCACCGACGTCGGCTACATTCCCGGCTCCGAGGTCATCGAGGGCGACTGGGTCAAGCAGCCCCTGCACGTGACGAACCTCGGCACGGCTGCCGCCGAGGACGTCCGGGTCCATGTCGTGGCCCCGACCGGGATCTTCGGCGGCGTCGGCGACCAGTCGGACCCGTCCTGGCAGTGCACCACGGTCGTGGCCGGCCAGGAGTGGGAGTGTGTGAACGGGCCGCTGGCGCCCGGCGCGCAGACGCCCGTGCTCTCCTTCAGCGGGTCGGTTCCGGCCGGTGGGCAGCCGGGCGACCGCATCCCGGTGACCTACACCGTCTCGACCAGCACCCCCGACGAGGACCCGCGCGGCAACGTCTTCGAGGGCGGCTTCCTCTATGGCACGCCGGCGTACGTCAGCGGACGCGTGTGGCTCGACGCGGACGCGGACGGGCAGCGCGACGCGGACGAGGGCGCGGCGCCGACCGGGGAGCTCAGCCTCGCGCTCCAGCCGCTCGGCAGCTTTCAGCGCAACGTCACGGTGAACGCCGACGGCACCTTCCGGGCGGCGGTGCACGACGGCGACTACCAACTGCTCGCCGGCCTCTACTCGACCACGCACCGGTTCACGTCGGCGAACGCGGGTGACGACGCCACCGACTCCGACGTGACTGTCACGTACGACTCGCCCGACTTCCAGGAGTCCCAGAGCGAGCCGTTCTTCCTCGCCCAGGGCGACGAGGTCGTCCTCGACATCGGGCTCGTCGCCGTCGGCTGACCCGCACCCCGTCGCCCTTGAGCGACCGCGGCCGAAACGGAGGGGCCCCGACCGGACGCCGGTCGGGGCCCCTTCCTCATGGCGGGGAACGCGAGTACGCCCGAGGTATATACGCGAGGTATACCCTCGGGGTATGGTTCCGGCATGAGCGTTCCCATGACCCTCCTCGGCCTGCTCGAACGCGAGCCCAGCCACGGCTACGACCTCAAGCGCGACTACGACACCTTCTTCAGCAGGGGCAAGCCGCTGCCGTTCGGCCAGGTCTACGCGACCCTCGGCCGCCTCGTCCGCGACGGGAAGATCGTGGTCGGCGAGGTGGAGCCGGGTGAGGGCCCCGAGCGCAAGCGTTACGTCATCACCGACCAGGGCGCCACCGAGTTCGAGTCGTGGCTTGCCGAGCCGGTCGATGCGGAACCGCACCTCCAGACGGTGCTGTTCAGCAAGGTCGTGCTGGCACTGATGCTCGGCCGCCCCGCGGAGGAGTACCTCGACGCGCAGCGCGCCGCGCACCTGCGGCGGATGACCCAACTCACCGAGGTCAAGCGCGGCGGCAACCTCGTCGACACCATGCTCGCCGACCACGGCCTGTTCCACCTGGAGGCCGATCTCCACTGGATCGACACCACCGTGGCTCGGTTGGGCGCCCTCCGGAAGGAGGTGGCGGGGAGATGAAGGCGATCGAGGCTCGCGAGGTCGCACTGAACTTCGGCGAGACGCCGGCGCTGCGGGGGGCCAGCGTCGCGGTGGCCCCGGGCGAGATCGTCGCCATCATGGGTCCGAGCGGCTCGGGCAAGTCCACGCTGCTGCACTGCCTCGCGGGCATCCTGGTACCGGACTCCGGCGAGATCCACTTCGACGGCCACCGGATCGACACGCTGAGCGAGAGCCAGCGCAGCGCCCTGCGGCGGGACCAGTTCGGGTTCGTGTTCCAGTTCGGCCAGCTCGTGCCCGAGTTGACGGCGGAGGAGAACGTGGCGCTGCCGCTGCTGCTCAACGGGGTCAAGCGGGCCGCCGCGCTCAAGGAGGCGCGGCCCTGGTTCGAGCGGCTCGGCCTGGCCGGCCTGGAAGGCCGCCGCTCCGGTGAGCTGTCGGGCGGGCAGGCGCAGCGGGTCGCGCTGGCCCGTGGGCTGGTGGCCCGCCCCGGCGCGCTGTTCGCCGACGAGCCGACCGGGGCGCTCGACTCGCTGACCGGCGAGCAGGTCATGGACCTCCTGGTCTCGTGGGCGCGCGAGCAGGGCACGACCGTCGTTCTCGTGACCCACGAGGCCCGCGTCGCGGCGTACGCGGACCGGCAGGTCATCGTGCGCGACGGCAAGGTCAACGCGCTGGTGCACTCATGATCCGCTTCGCGTTGCGCCTGTCCCTGGCGGGCAGCCGGGAGGCCGCCACCCGGCTCGTCATCATCGCCACGGCGGTGGCGCTGGGTGTCGGCATGCTCCTGGCGACGCTCGCCGGCATGAACGCGGTCGGCGAGCAGAACCAGCGGTACGCCTGGCTCAACACCGCCGTCGCACCCGCCTCGACCGACCCGTCCGTCGACCCGATGTGGTGGCTGATCCGCGAGGACTACTACCGCGGCTCGTCCATCGGCCGGGTCGAGGTCGCGGCGAGCGGCCCGGACGCGCCCGTCCCGCCGGGCATCCCGAAGCTGCCCGCACCGGGCGAGTTCTACGTCTCGCCGGCCCTCGGCGAGCTGCTGCGCACCACCCCGGCCGCGGAACTCGGTGACCGCTTCCCCGGCCACGAGGTGGGCACGATCGGGGAGGTGGCGCTCCCCTCGCCCGACTCTCTGCTGATCGTCATCGGCCGCACGCCCGCGGAGCTGGAGCCCCTGGGCGCCCGGCAGGTCACCCAGATCATGGCCACCTCACCGGACGGCTGCCCCCGCGGCTGCTACGTCGGCATCAACCACGACGGCATGGCGCTCGTGCTGTCGGTGGTCGCGACGGCGCTGCTCTTCCCGGTGCTCATGTTCATCGGCACCGCGACCCGGCTGGCGGCCGCCCGCCGGGAGCAGCGGTTCGCCGCGATGCGACTGGTCGGCGCCACGCCGCAGCAGGTCTCACTGATCTCCGCGGTCGAGTCCACGCTCGCCGCCGTCGCCGGGACCGCCGTCGGGTTCGGCCTGTTCCTCGCGGTCCGGCCCGGCCTCGCGGCGATCCCGTTCACCGGGGAACCGTTCTTCACGGCCGACCTGTCGCTCACCCTGGTCAACGTCCTGCTGGTCGCGGTCGGCATCCCGGTCGGGGCCGTCGTGGCGTCCTGGCTGGCCCTGCGACGCGTGCAGATCTCACCGCTGGGCGTGAGCCGGCGGGTGACGCCGAAACCGCCACGCGCCTGGCGGGTCATTCCCCTGGTGGCCGGTCTGGTCGAGCTGGCGTACTTCATCGGCCGGCGTCCACCTACGACGAACGGCCAGATCAGCGCGTACCTCTCGGGGTTCCTGCTGATCCTGGTCGGGCTCGTGCTGGCCGGGCCCTGGCTCACGATGATCGCCGCCCGGCTGCTCGCCGGGCGGGCGAGCCGCCCCGCGACGCTGATCGCCGCGCGGAGGTTGTCAGACAACCCGCAGGCGGGGTTCCGGTCGGTGAGCGGCCTGATCGTGGCGCTGTTCATCACGAGCGTGGCGACCGGCATCATCACCACCTACGTGGCCAACCGCGGCGAGCCACGCACCGACTCGGTGGCCGCCACCTCCCTGTCGACGTGGTTCCCGAAGGAGGAGGGACCGGCCCCCACCGCGGACCAGATTCCGGCCGGGCTCGCGACGATCCCCGGGGTACGCAGCGTGACCCTGGTCCGCGCCAACCCGGTCGAGGAGCCACCTCCGATTCGGGTGGGGTCGGAGCCGACACCGTCCGCGGCGTACCAGCAGTGGTGGCCCGGCGTCATCACCTGCGCCGAGCTGGACCGTCTGGCCGTGTACGGAAGCTGCCCGGCCGGGGCGCAGGTCGCGGCCGTGGCCGACGACCTCATCGGCGAGCGCGCGTGGGACCTGACCAACGACAGCTACGTCTGGCCCGCCGCCGACATGGACCCCGCGCAGGTCGACCGGCGGCCGATCCGGTCGGTGGTGGTCGACACCACCAGCCGCTCGGCGTTCGAGCAGGCCCGCACGATGCTGATCAACGCGTTTCCGGCGGAGCGGTTTCCGGCCAGCACCGCCGAGTGGGAGTCGGACTCGGCACGGCTCATGAACCAGTTCCAGCAACTGGCCAACGTGGTCATGCTGGCCAGCCTGCCGATCGCGGGGTGCAGCCTGGCGGTGAGCGTGGCCGGGGGGCTGAGTGACCGGAAGCGGCCGTTCAGCATGCTGCGGCTCACCGGGGTGCGGCTACGCACCCTGCGCCGGGTGGTCGCGCTGGAGACCGTCGTGCCACTGCTGCTCGTCGCGGCGGTGGCGACCGGCATGGGGTTCCTGGCGGCGCACCTGTTCCTGCGGGCACAGCTCGACTACACGTTGCTGGCGCCGCACACGTCGTTCTACCTCATGGTCGCCGGCGGGCTCGCGGTGTCGCTGGGGATCATCGCCTCGACTCTGCCGCTGCTGCGCCGGATCACCGGCCCCGAAATGGCCCGCAACGAGTGAACCGGCCGGCGGGCCCGGCGCCTCGGCATCCACCGACAGCGCCGGGCCCGCCGGTTCACGCGCGCCGCACCGCGCCCTTACCGGCTTCCGGGGCGGGTGCTCGACACCGATCCCGGCGCGGTCCTCGCCGGCTGGCGGGGGCGGCTCACCGGCGTCCTCTGACCGGCGGCGCGATCCGGTCGCCGATCGCCCACCTGGCCGCCACCAGCGTCATGTGGAGTGACCACATTGACGTCTGTCTCCATCTGTTCTTGGCTGGTCCCGAACGGTGGATCGCCGCCGGACAGGAGGGGTGAGCAGTGACCAGTGGATGGAAGCGCGCGGCCCGACGGGCGACCGCGGCGGCAGCGAGCGGTGTCCTGGCCGCTGCGGGGCTCACGCTCGCCGCCGCCGGCCCGGCCCAGGCGGCGGGCGTACGCGCGCAGGTCGTGAGCGCCGCGAAGGCGTACCTCGGCACGCCCTACCGGCTGGCCTACGGCTGGACGTGCGGTACGGCGGCGGTCGACTGCGAGTGCCTCAACCGGCACGCCATCTGGGACGGCACCTACGCGGCCACCGGTCGGGGCCTCCAGCTCAACTACTGGTTGCAGGGGCAGATCAACCAGGGCCGTCGGACCACCACTCCCCGCCCCGGGGACCTCATCTTCTGGGACACCGACCCCAACGACGGCATCCGCTACGGCGGCGACCTCGACCACACCGGCGTCTACATCGGCAACAACCAGGTGATCGACGCCAACGCCTACTACGGCTACGTCAAGTACGACTCGATCACCCTCGGCGGCACGGAACCGGACCCGATCTTCGTCGACGTGCTGACGCCGAACGGATACTGACGCGACCGCCGGCCTCTCGGGTCCCGGAGGCCGCTAGTGCTGGTCGAGCCAGATCACGATGCCGGTCAGGTCGGAGAGCACGGCCGCGACCCCCGCCCGGACGGCCGCCGCGCAGCGCTCGGCCGTGAACGAGGCGGCGTCGTACGTCGAGGACATGCCGAGCCCTTCGCCGCGGAACGACGCGCCCGACCAGTCCGCCGCCGTGACGTTGTGCGTGGGCTCGGCCAGTTCGGCGCCCACCACGAGGAACTGCTGCGACAGGTGGTTCGGGGTGACCATCGCGAGCGGGTCGATCAGGTCGTTGCCCGCGCTGACGATCAGGTCGGGGCGCATCCGGATGGCCCGGTCGATGCTCGGCACGAAGTCCTGCGGGTCCTTCGGCACCATCGTGCGGAGGTCGACGTCCTCGGCCTCGGCCCAGTCCTTCACCGCCGCCACGAGCGCCCGCGTCGGGGCGTCGTCGCCCGTGGTGAGCAACAGCACCCGGTAGTCCTCCGGCGGGTGGACCGGGTCCCAGGAGCCGGGTCGCGGGGTGATCGTCGCCTCCGGCGCGGGAGGGCGCGCGGGGTCGACGAACCCCTGCCCGAGGGCGCCGACGGGGACGGGCTTGGGATGCGGCCGCGACCAGTCGTCGCCGGAGCTGCATCCGGTGACCAGCGCGGCGACCGTGGCCAGCGTGGCAACGGCCCGAAGCGGGGGGCGCACGGTGATGGTCCTCTCAGGGTGTGTCGGGTAGTGCTGCTCCTTCCTATCCCAGTCCGCGGCGCATCCGGGTCGCTCGGCCCTGACCTGGCGTTTTGTTCGTCAGCGGTTCGCCGGCCGACCGGTTCCCGTTCACCAGCGCCATGCACGGTGCACTGGCCAACGGGAGGAACCTGCATGTCGCACCACCGCGTCCGCACCACCATCGCCGCCGCCGTCGTCGCCGTCGCCGCGGCGGTGCTGGCCGCGCTGACCGCCACGCCCGCGTTCGCCCACGGGTTCACCTCGACCGTGTACGCCGACGTCAGCGCCGGCGACGCCGGGCACGTGCGGACGAAACTGGAACTCGAGTACGACCTGTTCGTCGTGTCCGCCGCCGACAACGAGGACGACGACCCCCTCTTCCAGCAGGGCCAGCCCGCCTTCGAGGACCGTGACACCGAGGGCATGGCCGCGGCCCTGAACGCCCACCGGACGTCGACGGTCGGGTACGTGGCGAAGCGCCTCTCCGTCACCTCCGACGGTGCGAGCTGTACGCCGACGCAGGTCGGCGCGTACACGATGGGCGAGCGCGAGGGCGTGCCGTACGCCAATCTGCTGCTGGACTGGGCGTGCCCCGAGCGAGGGGCCGCGCACGCGGTGCGGGGGGACCTCTTCCCGGACGCCGAGGGTTACGTGAAGGGCACCAAGACGATCGTGACGTACGAGCTCGACGGCCGCTCGGGCAGCGCCGCGCTCGACGCCGCGCGCCCCTCGTTCTCGACGGCGCAGTCGTGGTACGAGCGGTTCTGGGAGTTCTTCCGCCTGGGCGCCGAGCACCTGCTGAGCGGCATCGACCACATCCTGTTCCTGCTGGCGCTCATCGCCGGGTCCCGGCGTCTGCGGGAGATCGTGCTCGCGGCCACCAGCTTCACCCTGGCGCACTCGGTGACGTTCATGCTGGCCGCGCTGGGTGTGGTCGACGTGCCCGCGGCCGTCGTGGAGCCGGTCATCGCCCTGTCGATCGCCGTGGTCGCCGGCTGGCACCTGTGGCGGCTCTGGCGGCGCGGCGACCACGCCGGCGACCTCGAGACGGCGGGGCATGGTCACTTCAGTCTGGACCGTGCCGGCTGGATCCGACTCGGGGTCGTGTTCTGCTTCGGTCTCGTGCACGGCCTGGGCTTCGCGGGAGCGCTGGGGATCGACGAGGCGTGGTCGTGGACGCTGCTGTGGTCCCTGCTGGTGTTCAACGTCGGCATCGAGGTCGTCCAGCTGGCGATCATCGCCCTCGTCTTCCCGCTGCTCATGCTGCTGCGGCACCGCGCGCCGACGGTCGGCCGCTGGGCGACCGGCCTCATTTCGGCAGCCGTATCCGTTATGGGTCTCATCTGGTTCGTCCAGCGCGTGTCCGGATCCTGAGGTTGGCTCAGGTCTTCCGGCACAAGCAACGAACCTGCCTGGTCAGCTTCATGATCGGTTCACCCGGTGGCGACACGTTGAGGTCGCTCTCGCACCACCTCTCATCCGAAAAGGACGGACATTGATGAGATTGAGCACCTCAGCGCGGGCCACCGGGCTTGCGCGCCGCCGCGCGGCCGCTGGGGCCACCGCGGCGCTCCTGGGCCTCGGCCTGGCGCTCGGCAGCGGTCTGGGGACCGCCGCCAGCGCCGCCGACGCCTCCACCTACAACGGCATCATCCTCGGGGTGGGTGCCAACGAGACCCAGCGGATCGTCACCTGGTACTCCTCCGCCGACACGGCGCAGAAGGTCCAGGTCGCCCGGACCGCCGCGATCGTCAACGGCGAGTTCCCCGCCGACGCCGTCACCTTCGACGCGGTCGGTGGCGCGAACATCGCGACCAGCGGCGGCTTCAACCGCCACGCCACGATCACCAACCTGAAGGAGAACACGGGGTACTCGTACCGCGTCGGCTCCGAGGGCAACTGGTCCCCGGCGTACGCGTTCAAGACGCAGGACTTCGAGGGCGACTACGACTTCCTGTTCTTCGGCGACCCGCAGATCGGCTCCTCCGGCGACACGCTGAAGGACCAGGCCGGCTGGGAGGAGACCCTCAAGGTCGCCACCGGGGCCAACCCGAACGCCGAGCTGCTGGTGTCGGGCGGTGACCACGTCGAGAGCGCCAACAACGAGTCGATGTGGACGTCGTTCCTGGCGCCCGACCAGCTGCGCCAGTACCCGATCGTGGCCACCATCGGCAACCACGACGTCGGCGGCAAGGCGTACGAGCAGCACCACTTCACCCCGAACACGGACCGTACGGCCCCGTACTACGACAACGGGAACCCGGCGGGCAGCAAGTCCGGCGGTGACTACTGGTTCATCCACAAGGACACGCTGTTCATCGACATCAACAGCAACAGCTACTCGACCGCGCAGGGTGGCGGCGGCGACGAGGCGCACATCGCGTACGTCACCGACGTCATCAACAAGCACGGCGCCGAGGCCAAGTGGAAGGTGCTGGTCTACCACCACGCCATCTACTCGCCGGCCAGCCACGCCAAGGACGGCGACAACAAGATCCGCCGCGTCGACTTCTCGAACGCGTTCTCGAAGCTCGGCGTCGACCTGGTGCTCCAGGGCCACGATCACAGCTACTCCCGTAGCTACGCCATCAAGAACGGCGCGAAGGCCAACCCGGACGAGAAGCCGGGTGCCGCCGACGTGTACCCCGGTCCGGGCGGCGTCATCTACGTGACGGCGAACTCGGCCTCCGGCTCGAAGTACTACGACATCACCAAGCCGGACAGCAGCGGCACGAGCGGCGCCGGCAACGGTGCCGACCCGCTGAACCCGAACAGCTACTGGTACAACTCGGTGCAGAACCAGGAGCACGTCCGCACCTACGTCAAGGTGCAGGTGAAGGCCGACAAGCTCGTCGTCGAGAACGTCCGCAGCGGCACCTGCGCCGCCCCGAACGCGGCGGTCGAGAAGGGCCTGTCCTGCACCAACACGGCCGACGGGCAGCCGATCGGCTCGCTCGTCGACAACGTGACGGTGCACCCGTACCACGGCGACGGCCAGGACATCCAGGTCAACGTGCCGAGCGCCGGCCCGGGTGAGTTCGGCTGGACCATCGACGGCTACAACGGCCTCGTGGACCTGGGCACCGCCCAGGAGCACAACGGCCAGTACTTCGAGGCCACCGGCAAGATCAACCCGATCCTCGTGTCGGACAGCCGCCGGACGCTCGCCCCGTGGTCGATCTCGGCCAACGTGAGCGACTTCAAGGACGGCGACAAGACCATCGCCGGCTCGTACCTCGGCTGGACGCCGCAGGTCGTCCAGGCGGGTGCCGGCGCCAAGGCCGGCTCGCCGGTCCTCTCCGCGTACGACGACCAGGGCCAGGGCCTTGCCGTCTCGCGCGGCCTCGGTGCGGCCGACCAGGGCCACCCGAAGGGCACGGCCAAGCTCGGCGCCGACCTCGATCTCAAGTTCCCCAACGAGATCGAGAAGGGCAGCTACCGCGCCACCCTCACGATCACTGCTCTGAGCAGCTGACCGGAGCCGTTCCAGGCGGGGTAGGCACCTTCGGGCGCCTACCCCGCCACTGCTTCCGACCCGACCAAGATCACCACCAAGGATCCGAGATGCACGCGCCCGCACCGCGCTGGAAGACCAGAACCGCCACCCTCCTCCGTACCGCCGCCGCCTCCCTGCTCGCCGCCGTCGTGGCCGCCGGCGTCGGCGCCGGCCCCGCCCTGGCCGCCGGCGGCGACGTCGCCTGGACGGTCCGGACGGCCTCGAACAGCTACGGCGCCGCGCGGTCCAGCTACAGCTACTCCGTGAACGCCGGCGGCACCGTGGCCGACGCCATGGTCGTGGCCAACCGCGGCCCGGTCCCGCTCACCCTCTCCGTGTACGCAGCCGACGGCTTCACGACCGACGCCGGCCAGCTCGACCTGCTCACCAGGGACGGCAAGTCCGTGGGCATCGGCGCCTGGGTCCACGCCGACCGCGCCACCGTGGCGATCCAGCCGGGCAAGACCGCCCAGGTCCCCTTCCGCGTGAACGTCCCCGACAACGCCACGCCCGGCGACTACGTCGGCGGCATCCTCACCTCGCTCACGCAACCCGACCAGGCGCAGGGCATCAACGTGGACCGCCGCCTCGGTATCCGGATCAAGCTGCGCGTGGGCGGCGAGCTGAAGCCCACCCTCGCCATCGAGGACCTGCACGTGGCGTACGACGGCACCGCCAACCCGTTCGGCAAGGGCGACGCCACCGTCACGTACACGATCCACAACACCGGCAACGCCGCCCTGTCGGCCAACCAGAAGCTGTCGGTCTCCGGCCCGTTCGGGTCGCTGCGGACCTCGGCGCGCGGGATCCCCGCGTCACCGGAGCTGCTTCCCGGCGAGAGCTGGAAGGTGACGGTGCCCGTGCAGCACGTGGCCCCCACGTTCCGGCTGGCCGCCACCGCGACGCTCACGCCCCTGCTCACCGACGCGTCGGGCTCCGTCACGCCGCTCGACCGGGTCGAGACCACGGCGCACGGCTGGGCCGTCCCGTGGACGCTGACGGTGCTGGTCCTCGTGCTCGTCGCGGTCGTCGTCGGGGCGGTCCTCCTCTCCCGCCGCAACCGCGCACGACGCACGCAGCGCGAGGAGGCCCGGGTGCAGGAGGCCGTCGAGCAGGCGCTGCGCGGCCAGCGGGCGTAGGCGCCGACGGTCAGCCCGGGGCGAAGGTTCGGGTCCGGTCCAGCGTGGCCACCACGAGGAGGATCCCGGTGCTGGCGGCGGTGACCACGATCAGCGGGCGGTTCATGGTGGCCAGCCCCATGACGACCACCGCCGACAGCCCGGCCAACCGGACCCAGGAGAACCTGCGGTTGATGGCGGTGGAGAGCAGCAGCCGCCCCACCAGAAACACCACCGGCCCGGCCGCGATGACGAACGCGGCACCCGCCTCGTCCGGATGGGCGATGACCAGCTCCGCTCCCGCGGCCGTCGTCATCACCCCGCCGATCATCACGAGGTGCAGGTACGCCGAGTCCGCGCCCAGCCTCGTCGGGTCGGCCTGGTCGAGCGCGGGCGCCAGGGCGCGGCCCGCCGGCGTCACGTAGAGCAGACCGAGCAGCACCGCCGTCGCGAAGACGAGCAGGAAGGCGGCGGTGTGCGCCGCGCCGGTCCCGCTGTCGGTGAAGGCGAGACCGGCGGTCAGGACCAGCTCGCCGA
The DNA here is from genome assembly GCF_051386435.1 of Micromonospora sp. URMC 103. Lineage (NCBI taxonomy): Bacteria > Bacillati > Actinomycetota > Actinomycetes > Micromonosporales > Micromonosporaceae > Micromonospora > Micromonospora sp. URMC 103. The sequence continues at coordinate 203,426 of NZ_JBPQTR010000003.1, forward strand.
GCGAGATGATGAAGACCTGCTGCAGTCGCTCGGACAGGTGCCCACCGGTGAGCCGCAGCTCCTCCGGCCGGGCCCGGCCGAGCCCCGGCACCGTCCATCCCACGGTCGGCGCGGTGTACTCCACGACGAGGGCGAGCACCCAGAGCGGCACGCGGGCCGCCGGCACGAACAGCCCGGCCAGCCACAGCGGGGCGCTCACCGCGTACCAGGTGATGATCCGCGTGCTGCGTTGCCGACGCGGATGGCCGCGCAGCAGGATCATGCTGAACAGGCTCCGACCGAGGTTGATCGCGAGGTACGGGCCCACGAAGAGCCCGGCGCGCTCACCCAGCGCCGCCGGCACGGCGACCCCCATGAGCAGACCGCCCAGGGTCGAGGCGACCAGCAGCCCCCGTACGACGGGCGCCTCGGGGGCGTACCAGTCGGTCGTCCAGGTCGTCGTGACCCACAACCACCAGATCGGGGCGAGCAGCAGCGCGGTCCGCAGCGCCCCCGCGACGGTGAGGTCCGCCAGCAGGACGGTGGCCAACTGGTTGAGCGCGAGCACGAACGCCAGGTCGAAGAAGAGTTCCAGGAAGCTGGCGCTCACCGGGTCCTCGCGGCGCCGCAGCAGCCGTTCCGGCCTGCTCGCCATGCACCGCTCCTCCGCCGCCTCTCTGACGTCGTACCACGCGACGACCGGCGGCAGCGGCGAAAGACGGCGGATGGATGCGCCGGGGACAGGACGACCCGGCGGGCGGCCCTGTCGTTGATCCGGCTGCACCCCGCGCCCCGCCCGGCCCACGGTGGGGGCCACCGACCGTCGAGGAGGACGCCGAATGACCCGTCAGCGGGAGACCGTGCCGGTCGAACCGGAGCTGTTCCGCGCCGTCTACGACTCTCCGGCGGCGCTGCCGGGCCGGCACCGGTGGACCACACCGGAGTCCGACGTGCGGCGGTTGGAGAAGCTGCTCGGCATCCCGCCGCGCAGCATCGGCGCCCCGCTCTGGGTGTCCGGCGACGATCCCGACTGCCCGAAGTGCGGCCGGCGGCTGACCTGGTACGACATCGTCTCCTCCGCGCTCGACGGGGTGCACGACCGCACGATGATCGCCATGGTGATCCTCGGCGACCGCAAGTACGTCAACACCGAGGTGCCCGACGCGATCCCCGGCGTCCGCTGCGCCGACTGCCACACCGCCATCGACGGGCTGCGTAGCTTCAAGTGCCACAACTGGGCGTACGCCTTCGAGGACCTGGAAAAGGTCCGCGAACGGATGTCCGGCGGGCTCGTCGCGGAGTGACCGCCAGCCGGCGGACCGGCGGAGTGACCGTCAGCCGGCGGACCGGCGGAGTGACCGTCAGCCGGCGGACCGGCGGGGTGGCCGGCGGCCGGGCGGGCAGGGCGGCTCGGGGCCCGGGTCGGGCACCGGAGGCATCGGCCGGCGGACCGCTGTCGTGCCCACGGAGAGCCGCTCGCCGTGGTGCCACAGCTCGACGACGTCCTCCGGCCCGGCGTCGGGCAGCTCGTAGCACGCCTCGTCGCGGGTGAGCGTGACCCGCAGCCGGTGGCCGTGCCAGCGCAGGTGGAACGCGAGCCGGTCGAGCCGGCGCGGCAGCCGCGGGTCGAACGAGAGCACACCCCGGTCGTCGCGCATCCCGCCGAAGCCCTGCACCAGCGCCAGCCACGCGCCCGCGAGCGAGGCGAGGTGCAGCCCGTCGGCGGTCTTGTCACCGAGGTCGGCCAGATCCTGGAGAGCCGACTCGGCGAACAGGTCGTACGCCAGATCGAGGTGGCCGACCTCGGCGGCCAGCACCGCCTGCGGCGCGGCCGACAGGGACGAGTCGCGGACCGTGCGGGGCTGGTAGTAGGCGACGTTGCGCGCCTTCTCGTCCGCCGTGAACTCGCCCGGGCAGCGCAGCATCGCCAGCACGAGGTCGGCCTGCTTCACCACCTGGCGGCGGTACAGCTCGAGATACGGGTGGTGCAGCAGCAGGGGGTAGTCGTCCTCGTCGGTGTCCGCGAAGTCCCACTCGGGCCGCGTCGTGAACCCGGCCGACTGCTGGTGCACGCCGCGCTCGTCGTCGTACGGGACGGCCATCGCGTCGGCCGCGGCCCGCCAGGCGGCCACCTCGGCGGGCCGTACGCCGAGCCGCTCGGCACGATCCGGGTGGCGTTCCGCGGCGTCCGCCGCTCCGCGCAGGTTGCGCCGGGCCATGAGGTTGGTGAAGACGTTGTCGTCGACCAGGGCGCTGTACTCGTCCGGGCCGGTCACCCCGTACAGGTGGAAGCCGCCGTCCGCCGTGCGGTGGCCGAAGCCGTGCCAGAGCCGCGCGGTCTCCACCAGCAGCTCGACTCCCGCCTCGGCGAGGAACTCGTCGTCGCCGGTGGCCGCCACGTACCGCAGCACGGCGTCCGCGATGTCGGCGTTCACGTGCAACCCGGCGGTGCCGGCGGGCCAGTAGCCGGAGCACTCCCGGCCGCCGATCGTCCGCCAGGGGAAGGTCGCACCGGAAAGCCCCAGCTCCGCCGCGCGCTCCCGCGCCTCGGGCAGGTGGGCGGAGCGCCAGCGCAGCGCGGACCGCGCGATCTCCGGGGCCAGGTACGTGAGCACCGGCAGCACGTAGCCCTCGGTGTCCCAGAGCACGTGGCCGTCGTAGCCGTTGCCGGTCAGCCCCTTCGCCGGGATGGTGTGGTCGCGGTCGGGCCGGCCGGCCTGGAGCAGGTGGAAGAGCGCGAACCGGACGGCCTGCTGGAGTTCGGGGTCGCCGTCCAGTTCCAGGTCGGCGGCCCGCCAGGCGGCGTCCAGGGCCGCCCGCTGGTCGGCCAGCAGGGCGTCGAAGCCGTCCGCGCGGGCGCCCGCCGCCTCGGCGACGGCCAGGTCGGCCAGCTCGTCCGGAGGGGTGCCGTCGACCGGGGCGCACTCGTACGCCGCGAACTTGGTGAGCCGCAGCCGCTCGCCCGGCGCAAGCCGGCCGGTGAGGGTGAGCCGCAGCCGGTCCGGTGTGCAGTCACCGGCGGTGGCGACCGTCGGTGGCGCGTCGACCAGGTGGGCGACGGCCACCGCGACGCGCTGCGCGCTGCGGTCGGTGCGGTGCACGAGCACCCCGTCGAGCCCCGACGAGCGGCGGGTCTCGGCGGTCAGCGGATCCTGGACCACCGACGCGGCGCGCGGGTCGTCGGAGCGTTCGGGGACGTGCTCGTTGGCCAGCAGGTCCGAGCAGATCCGCAGCTCGACGGCCGCGTCCAGCGGCTCCACCTCGTACCGCACGGCCGCCACCGGGCGCCGGGGCAGCGACACGAGCCGCGTGCTGCGGATCCGTACGCCGTGCGCGCCCGGCGAGATCCACTCGGTCTCGCGGCGCAGCACGCCGGCCCGCAGGTCGAGCACCCGGTCATGGACGCGCAGCGTGCCGGTGCGGATGTCCAGGGGTTCACCGTCGACCCAGAGCCGGATCAGCGCGGCGTTCGGCGCGCTCACCACGCTGTCGCTCTGCTGCGGGAACCCGTACCCGTCCTCGGGGTAGGCGACGTCGCGCCGCTCGTGGAAGCCGTTGAGGTAGGTGCCCGGCATCCCGTACGGCTCCCCCTCGTCGAGGGTGCCCCGCCAGCCGACCCAGCCGTTGCCCAACGCGAAGATCGATTCCGTCTCGGCGAGGCGGTCCCGGTCCCCCGCCGTACGCCGGATCCGCCAGGTCTCGTCGCGGTCCGACTCCGTCGCGGCCGGCTCGTCGGCCGTGGCGGTGCTCTGCACGCAGCCTCCCATGGTCGCGATGTCCGGTCCCGTCCCACCAGGAGTGCCGTCGGCCGGGACGAAAGTCAGGGAAATCTCCTGGCTTTCGTCCACCGTGTTGATTCCCGGCGAACCGTACCTTTACCCCGGATGAACGGAGTATGAACGAGAGGCGAGGTGAGCCATGGTGGGGATCGGCACGACCGGCGTTCCCGGGATCAGCGCGGACTGGTACGAGGACATCGTCGAGGTCGCCGGCGACACCCCGCAACCGGTGCAGTGGTTCGCCGCGCACTTCACCGAGGGGGCGATCCTGCTGCTCGGTGCGCTCCTGCTGGTCGCGGCCGTCACCCGCCTCGGCGGTGGCCCCCGGGACCGGGCGCTCGCGCTGGTCTCGCCGGTCCCGGTGGTTCTCGCGTACGGGTGCAGCGAGTGGCTCAAGACGGTGGTGGACGAGGACCGGCCGTGCCGGGCCGCCACCCGGGCGATCATCGCGGGCACCTGCCCGCCGCCGGGCGACTGGTCCTTCCCGAGCAACCACGCCACGATCGCCGGGGCGCTCGCGGTCGCCACCCTGCTGCTGTCCCGACGGGTCGGCCTCGTCGCGCTTCCGCTGGCCGCGCTCGCCGCGTTCTCCCGCACGTTCGTCGGGGTGCACTATCCGCACGACGTGGCCGCCGGAGCGCTGCTCGGGGCGCTCGTGGTCCTGCTGCTGCTTCCGCTGCTCACGCGACCGGCCGCGGAGCTGCTGCGGCGGCGGTCGCAGACCGACCAGCCCGAGCCGGACGCGCTGGCCGGCCCCACCCGCCGCTGAGACGAGCGCCGCCCCTACCTCCCGGTGAGCAGCAGGGCGGCGACCGTGCCGAGCACCAGGAACGGGCCGAACGGGACGTGGCTCGACCACCGCGCCCGGCGGGCGAGCAGCAGCCCGAGCCCCGCCACCGCCGAGAGCGCGAGGGCGAGCAGCAGCCCGGCCACGAGGACCGCCCAGCCGTGCCAGGCGAGCAGGGCACCGACGCCGAGCGCCAGCTTGGCATCGCCCAGGCCGAAGCCCCGCGCGCCGAGCAGCAGGGTGGTGGCCGCGAAGAACAGCGCCAACCCGAGCGCACCGAGCCCGGCCCGCAACCACGGACCCGTACCGGCCCCGGCCAGCGCGGCCAGCCCGAGCAGTGCCCCGACCCCGGCTGCCGCCGGCCAGGTGAGCCGGTCCGGCAGGCGGTGCACGGCCACGTCGACGAAGCAGAGCGGCACCGCCCAGCCCAGCCACCAGGCCGTCGCGCCCAGCTCGGCCAGGGGTGCCCCGGTCAGCACGAGCACGGCCAGCGCCGCGAGCACGGCCAGCTCGATCGTGGCCGGCGGTGGGCCGACCCGGCTCCCGCACCCGCCGCACCGGGCCATCGGCCCGAGCGCCGGCCAGGGCCGCCGCAGCCCGAGGGCGGCGCCGCAGGTGGGGCATGCGGTCCGCGGCGACGCCCCCACCGGTACGGCGTGCCGCAGCACCGCCGCCCGGAGCAGCGGAGTGATCGTGAGCACCGCAGCCAGCCGCGCCGCACGACCCGCGTCCCGTCGAGAGCCTCGGGCGAACGGGCCCGGGGCGGCGCCGGGCGGGGTGGAGTCCCGCGCCGTCAACGCCATGGCCGCCGTCCCGCACCGCCGGAAGCGAACACACTGCGTAATTTGACGATCGCTCGGGTGTAGCGGATGGTGCGGAAAGGAATGGGGCACACTGGCGCCTCGGCGCCGATCCCACAGCACACGGCCGCCGCACCCGGCGCTGCCGCACGGCGACCCCGACCGGGGGACGGATCGGGCCACATGCCGCGAGCGGGTCGAGTCGCCTCGGTCGTCCGGCCAGCACGGCGTCCGCTCCGCCCCGACCGGGACCGTCCACACGGACCCGCCGTCGTCCCGCGGCACCGCCCCGGCCCGGATCTCGTCGCGGCCACCCGCCACCACCACCCGTCATCGCACAGAGTATTCACATGAATTGCCTCTGTTGCATCGGCGGACGTCAGCCTATGCTCGCCCCTTGGGTGTGACGCAAGCCTCACCGAGAAGATGGGACGACAGCGAACTTCGCTTTTGTACGCGCGCGACGTCGACGCGCCCGGGGCGCGGGACGCCGACCCGCCGGCGGACGGCGAGGGGCCGCCGGTTTCGGTCGGTGCGGCCCGGGTCACCGAGCCGGACGGGGTGAACCGGCCGCTCGCGGTCTCCGCCGTACTCGCCGTGGCCAGCATCGTCGGCGCGCAGATCGGCGCGGTGCTCGGACTGCGCCGCCGCACGGCCCCGGCAGGCACGCGCAGGGCTGGGCAGTGGCCCCGATCGTGCCCGCGAGCCGCCGGGCATGATCCACACCAGATCAGCGATATCGCGGTATCCGCACGGTGGGGATACCGCGATATCGGCGAAACGGAGTCGATCAAGGCCCGGCCACAGCGCGACCACAGCGCCGCCACGGCGCCGCCACGGCGGAGCCACGGGCCCCGCCCGTCAGGGGAGGCGGGCCTCCAGGACACCGTTGCGGATCCGCGTGAGCAGCACCTGCTGGTCGTTGCCGGACGGCCCGTGCACGACCTCGCCGCCGTTGAGGCGGAACGTGCTGCCGTGCCACGGACACACCACGCAGTCGTGCCCGTCGATCTCCTGCACCTCGCCCTGGCCCAGCGGGCCGCTCTGGTGCGGGCAGCGCTCCAGCATCACGGTGACGTCGTCGCCGTGCCGGTAGAGGATGACCGACACGTCGTCGATCTCCTTGGTGATGAGCTGGCGTTGCGGAAGGGTCGACATCGCGCCCAGCTCGTGCCATCCCCCGCTGATGAGGTGCATCTCGGAGATGCTCTGGTTGACCTGCGCGCCCTGCTTGTACGCGAGGTGCCCGCCGATGTAGGCGCCCATGCTGGCGGCGCTGAGCCCCGCCATGCCGAGCGTCCGGCCGAGGCTGTGCCGCCCGCTGAAGCGCGCGGCCAGCGAACCGACGTAGAGGCTCAGAGCCAAGCTGTTGGCGGCGGCGTGCACCAGGCCGACCCGTCGCTGGTCGGGCGCCAACGCCGCCCAGTCGTTGAGCCCCGCCACAGCGGCCGGCACGGCGCTCACCGTGCCGACCGCGGTGAGCGTGGTCGCGGCGCGGCGCTGCCCGGGCATCAGGTCGAGGACCGCCGCGCTGATCCAGGACCCCACCGGAACCTGCACCATCGCGGGGTGCAGCGGGTGGCCCAGCGGGACGCCGTGCAGCAGGTCCCGGAGCCACTGCGGTCGCAAAGTCGCCTGGACGGCGCGCTGCAACCGGTCACCCACCCGGTCCAGCCGGGAGGTCTGCTCGATCTTCGTCAACAGTGCTCGCACGGGTACCGACTTCCCGTCAGGAGCGACGGCAAACCGGGCGGACGGTGGATAACCCGCTCGGGTGACCCACACCGGCCGGCGAGGGGCGAAGCGACAGCCGGGCCCCGACCGGGCGGCACGCGCCAGGCCTGGCATCCGGCCGGCACGGCGGGCATGCTGTGCCGATGGGCGTACGGGTCGAGCGTGACGGACCGGTGACCACCGTGATCCTGGACCGGCCGGCGGCCCGCAACGCCGTCGACGGGCCGACGGCCCGGGCGCTGGCCGACGCGTTCCGCGCCTTCGAGGCCGATCCCGACGCGGCGGTGGCCGTGCTCTGGGGCGCCGGGGGCACGTTCTGCGCGGGCGCGGACCTGAAGGCCATCGGCACGCCGAGCGGCAACCGGGTCGAGCCGGACGGGGACGGCCCCATGGGTCCCACCCGGATGGCGCTGTCCAAGCCGGTGATCGCGGCGGTCTCCGGGTACGCGGTGGCCGGCGGTCTGGAGCTGGCGCTCTGGTGCGACCTGCGGGTCGCCGAGTCCGACGCCGTGTTCGGGGTGTTCTGCCGGCGCTGGGGTGTGCCCCTGATCGACGGGGGCACCGTACGGCTGCCCCGGTTGATCGGCGAGAGCCGGGCCATGGACCTGATCCTCACGGGCCGGCCGGTGCCGGCCGAGGAGGCGTACGCCATGGGGCTGGCCAACCGGTTGGTCCCGCCGGGCACGGCCCGGACGGCGGCCGAGGAGCTGGCCGCGGAGATCGCCCGGCACCCGCGGACCTGCCTGCGCAACGACCGGGCGGCGGTGCTGGCCGGCGCCGGGCTGCCCGAGGCGGAGGCGATGGCCACCGAACTGGCGTACGGGATGGAGTCGCTGGCGGCGGACGCGGCGGCCGGCGCGGCGCGGTTCGCCGCGGGCGCGGGCCGGCACGGCGCACCGGTGCGCTGACCGCGACCGGCCGACGGGCTTCCGTCACCGCGTCGGTGACCTGGCTGACCAGCAATCGGAATCGAGCCGGGACCGACGGGTTTTCCGCAGCCGCGGGCGGGGACGCGAGAGTTTCCCACGCGAGTACAGGGAGGCGACATGAGCTTCGAAAGGGCGAGCGAGAACGCCGAGAAGCTGGCCGGCCCGGCCCGGGCCCGGATGGGCGACATGACCCGTGCCGAGCGGGCACAGGCGGAACAGGTTGCACAGCGGGACGAGATCCGGGGCAAACGGCCCGGGGAGCACGTCCAGGAGGACGCGCGGGACGCGAAGGACACCTTCACGAGCTGACCCGCCCGTGCGGCGATGCCCCGGTCCCGAGGCCGGGGCGCCGCCGTAGGAGCACGACGCGGCGGACGCCGCCGGGAGGGTGGGACCTCCCGACGGCGTCCGGGTGCGGAACGGTCAGTTGCGGACGATGGTGAAGGTCGAGGTCGTGTTCCGGATGTCCTGGTCGTTGTTGCTGAGCCGCAGGTTGGTGAACGTGGCCGACCCCACGGCCGGGCCCTGACCGGGCTCCGGCATCTCGTTGACCCAGATGCCGATGCCGGACTTGGCGTCGAAGGCGTCACCGCTGCGCCGCGCCCCGGAGATCGAGACGTTGGTGAAGACGGTGTCGGTCACCGGGTTCTCCGGCTGACCCCCGGTGTACTTGGTCTGGAACATGATCCCGGAGTACGTGGGGTCCACGATGTCCACGTCCGAGACGCGGATGCCGCGGAACTCCTTCGACGCCGAGAAGAGCCAGATCGCCGGGAACGTCTGCGCGCCCCAGAAGTGGCCGCCGGACCGGATCAGTGAGATGTTCTCGAACCGGGTCGGCGGGCTGGCCCCGAACCCGATGAACGGGTAGCCGAAGTCCAGCGAGCTGATCGTGATGCCGGAGTACGTCAACTGGTCCGCGATGTAGAGGTTGCGGAACACGTTGTCGTAGCCGCCGTACACCGCGATGCCCGCCGCCCGCCAGGTGAGCGTGGCGGTGAGGTTCTCGAACACGTTGCCGTGGTTGCCGGTCGCGGCGCCCTGGTCGGTCGCGGAGAACAACGCGAACGCGTCGTCACCGTTGGACCGGCCCTCGGAGTTGGCGACCCGGTTGTTCGTGCTGCCGTTGGTCATGTTCACGGCGTCGGCGAACGTGTTCCGGAACCGGCTGTTCGTGATGGTGAGCCCGCTGACGCTGACCCCCCAGTACGCGCAGACGGTGTGCTCGACCCAGACGTTGTCGAGGGTCATGTTGTCGACGTCCTTCAGCTCGCCCCACACCTTCCCCGGCCCGTCGATGCGGTTGGTGTAGTTGCCGAAGAAGGCGAGGTGCTCGAAGGACGAGCCGCTGGCCGAGGACTCGACCCGGAAGCCGGCGTCGGTGTTCTGCTGCGACGGCGGCGTCTGGAAGCGGGTGTACCACATGCCCGCGCCCACCACCTTGACCGCCTTGCCGTAGACCTGGAACTTCTGGGCGGTCTCGTACGTGCCGGCCGGCAGGTACACCCCGACGAGGGTGCCCGTGGTGTCCATCCGGACGGCGTCCAGGGCGTTCTGCACGTCCTGGTGACTGAATCCGTTCGGCACCCGGTACCGGGCCGGGTCCGGGTTGGCCCGCGGCGCTACCTGCTCCAGGTTGACGAAGTCGATGGCGTAGGTGGTGCTGTTGGCCGGGTCCTTCTGGAGCCGGATGCGGCTGCCCGCCGGGATGGTGCTGTCCAGCAGGACGTTCGCCTCGTCGTAGATGTGCCGCGGCGGGCCGGCGCTCGGCGAGTCGCTCGGGCCGGCCTCCGCGCCGTACAGCCAGATGTGCTTCGAGGTGAGGCTGATCGGCTTGTGCAGCACCCCGTTGACGTAGATGTTCAGCGTCGAGGTGATCCCGCCGCCGCCCGGCGCGTCGGGGATGGAGAAGCGGGTCACGAGGGCGTTGGCCGGCGCCCGGGTGGTCCACTCGACGTACGCCCCGGTGGTGTTGAGGGTGACCGCCCGCCGGCCGGACGCCTCACCGGCCAGGTCACCGATGGTCCGGTTGGCAGCGAGCACCTGCGCGCCGCCGCCGACCGCGCCGTCCTCGGCCTCGTACATGTCGTACGGCAGGTTCGCGCCGCGGCCCACGAAGAGCGCGCGGTCGCTGGTGTTGTTCTGCCGCTTCACGGGCAGCTCGTTGGCGTCGTCGGCGAGCACCACCCGGACGGTGTACCGGCCGTTGGCCGCCGTCCAGGTGCCCAGGTTGACCGGGCCGGCGCTCGCCCCGGCGGCGATCGTGCCGGTGTAGGAGCCGTTCAGCGTACGGACCACGCCACCCGTGTCGTTGAGCACGGTGAGCGTGATGCCGTGCGCCCCGCTCGCCGAGGCGACCGTGCCCTGGTTGCGGATGGTCACCGCGAAGCTGACCGTGGCGCCCGCGCTCGGCGTCCCGGGCGACCACGTGACGGCCGAGGCGACCAGGTCGGAGCTGGCCACCGGGCTCACGGTGAGCGCCGTCGGGCTCGTGTAGGTGTTGTTCGCCTCGTTCTGCTCGATCACCGTGTTGGCCTCGTCGACCTTGGCGACGAGCTGGTAGCTGCCCGCGTTACGCGGCCCGATGTTCGCCGAGACGGTGGCCTGCGCGCCGGCGGCCAGGGCGCCGACGTTGGCCGTGCCGACCTTGGTCGTACCCAGGTAGAGGCCGACGGCGGTGGCCGCGGAGGCCGCCGTGCCCGCGTTGCGCACGGTCGCCGACAGGGTGATGGCGTCGGTCTCCACGGGCGCGGCGGGCGAGGCCGTGATGCCGGTGACCGTGAGGTCCGGGTTCGGCGCCGGCACGCCGATCACCTGGAACTCGGCGACCTGCCCGTTGGACGAGCCGGAGTTAGCGGTGAACTGGAGCCGGACGTCGGCGGCGGTCGCCGAGACCGGGATGGTCACGGTGTTGCCGCCGGCCGGGCTGAACGAGTACGTGGCCGAGCCGACCAGCGTCGTGAACCCGGACGCGGACTGCTCGCGGCCGAGCACCTGGAACGTCTGGGTACGCGGGCCCCACGCCGGGTCGGGGTTGAGCTTGACCACCAGCGAGCTGATGCTCGCGTTCGCGCCCAGGGCGACGGTCAGCGTGCTCGGGTAGGCGCCGGGCGCGCCCTCCCAGTAGGTCGTCACGTCGTCGTCGTTGGCGTTGACCGCGTTGAAGACGTGCACCACCGACGAGGCCGTGATCGGCTTGCCGACCGCGAGGTTGGTGCCCCCGGTCGTGCTGCCGGGGCGGGTGACCGTGTTGCTGTTGGCCGACACGTTGCCCGCCGCGTCCCGCGCCCGCACCACGTACGAGACGGTGGCCGACGCCGGCTGCGTGTCGGTGTACGCCAGCGTCGAGCCGCCGACGCTGGTGCGGAGCACGCCGTTGGCGTACACGTCGTAGCCGGCCACCCCGACGTTGTCGGTGGACGCGTTCCAGGTCAGCCGGATCTGGTCGGGCGCCGGCTGGGTGAGGGCCAGGTTCCCCGGCGCCGAGGGCGGCGCGGTGTCACCGGTGGCCGGGCCGTACACCTCGAGTTCGGAGAGCTGCCCGGCGGGCCAACCGGTGTTCGCGGTGACCAGCAGCCGGACGTACCGGGTGGCCGTCGTGGGCACGGTGACGGTCACCGTGTTGCCGGTGCCCGGGTTGAAGGCGTACGACGCCGAGGCGACCAGGGTCGAGAACGTCGACCCGTTCGTGCCGCCCTGCACGGTGATCGTCTGGCTGCGCGCGCCCCAGCCGGAGGGCAGCTTGAGCACGAGCCGGTCGACGTTCACCGTGGCGGCCAGGTCGACCTGGACCCACTGCGGGAACGCGTTGTTCGCGCTCTCCCAGTAGGTGGCCGCGTTGCCGTCGTTGGCGTTGCCCGCCCCGTAGACGTCGGAGTGGCTGCTCTCCGCCATGGTCTTGCCGAGCGCCAGGTTGGTCGACGAGGTGGCGGCGCCGTACACCTCCAGCTCGGCGAGCTGCGCGGCGGACCAGCCGGTGTTCGCGGTGATGGCGACCCGGACGAACCGGGTGCTGGTGGCCGGGAAGGTGATGGTCACGGTGTTGCCGCTGGCCGGGCTGAACGAGCGGCCGGCCGAGGAGACGATCGTGCTGAAGCCGCTGCCGTCGGCGCTGCCCTGCACCGAGAGCGTCTGGGTGCGGGCCTCCCAGGCGCCGGGCAGCTTGAGCGTCACCTGGTCGACGGACCGGCTGGCGCCGAGGTCGACCTGGGCCCACTGCGGGAGGGCGCCGCCGCTCTCCCAGTAGCTGCCCTGGTTGCCGTCGGTCAGGTTGGCGGCGGCGAACGCCCCGTTGGTGCTGCTGGCCGAGGCGCTGCGCCCGGCGGCCAGGTTGGGGCCGCCCGCGGCGGGGGCGAGGTTCGCGGCGGCGGCCGGCGGCGCCGGGGCCGCGGTGACGGCCAGGCCGATCGCGGCGAGCACCGCGACGGCTCGGGTACGGAGTCTGGACATGGTGGAGGACACCTTCTTTCCCGGGGGAGGTGGAAAGGCGTGTGCGGGGATGGTGGTCGGGTACGCCGGTGGGGCCCCGATCGGCGTGCGGAGCCCCACCGGCGCACGTCAGGTGGCGTAGACCTCGAACTCGGCGAGCTGGCCGGCGGGCCAGCCGGTGTTGGCGGTGACGGTCAGCCGGACGAACCTGCGGTCGCCGGCCGGAACGGGGATCGTCACGGTGTTGCCGGACGCCGGGTTGAAGGTGTAGCCGGTGGCGCCCTTCAGCGTGCTGAACGAGGCGCCGTCGGTCGAGCCGAGGACGGCCACCGTCTGCGTACGCGTCTGCCAGGCCGAGGCGGGCGGCAGCTTCAGCACGAGCCGGGACACCGGGCGGGGGCTGCCCAGGTCGACGGTCACCGACTGGGGGAAGGCGTTGTTGGCGCTCTCCCAGTAGGTGTTCGCGTTGCCGTCGACCGCGTTGCCGGCCACGTAGACGTCCGAGTGGCTGGTCTCGGCGATCGGCCGGCCGGCCGCCAGGTTCCCGCTCGGCGGCGGGTCGGTGGGGGGCGGGGTCGTACCGCCGTACACCTCGAGCTCGGCGATCTGCGCCGCCGGCCAGCCGGTGTTGCCGGTGACCGTCACCCGGACGAACCGGCGGTCACCCGCCGGCAGCCCGATCGACACCGTGTTGCCGCTGGCCGGGTCGAACACCCGGCCCGCGGACCCGGCGAGCGTGGCCCAGGACGAGCCGTCGGTCGAGCCGAGCACCGACAGCGTCTCGGTACGCCGCTCCCAGCCGGCCGGCAGCTTGAGCACGACCCGGTCGACGGCGCGCGCGGCGCCGAGGTCGACGGTGACCGACTGGGGGAAGGCGTTGTTCGCGCTCTCCCAGTAGCTGGCCGCGTTGCCGTCCACCGTGTTGGCGGCCGTGTAGGTCTGGTTGGCGCTGGTCGCGGTGACCGGCCGGCCGCGGGCCAGGTTGCCACCGGTGGGCGGCGGGTCCGTGGGCGGCGGGTCGGTCGGGGGCGGGTCCGTGGGCGGCGGGTCGGTCGGGCCGCCGCCCCACTGCGGCTCGGGCCAGGGACCGCAGTACGGCGTGGGCGTGTACCAACCGGAGTTGCCGGAGCCCTGGGTGATCTGGAAGCCGCTGCCCACGCAGTTGTGGATGGGGACCGGCTGGGCGATGCCGGTGGCCCGCACGTTGGTGAACGAGACCTGGCTGGGCGCCTGCACCTGGAGGGCGTACGTGCCGGCGCCGTCGATGCGGACGTTGGTGAAGTGGATGCCGCTGGTGGCGCCCTCGATCCAGTGCAACGCCGCGTACGAGCTGTCGAGGATGTCGGTGTCGGTGACGTTGATCGTGGCGCCCTGGATCGGTTCGTTGAGGGCCGAGAACCAGATGGCGCCGACCCCGAACCGCCAGTTGTAGTCGGAGTTGCCGTTGCGTATCAGCGTGTTGCGGGCCACGGTGATCGTGCCGGCGACGGCGGTCGGGCCGTTCACGCCGGGATAGCGGTTGGCGACGTGGATGCCACCGCCGTTGGTGACCGAGTCGGCGGTCACGTTGTCGGTGATCCGGATGTCCCGCCCGCCGTACGTGACGAGGTGGTTGGCGAGGATGGTCACGCCGATCGTGTTGAACGTGAACGAGTTGTTGACGTTCGGCACGTTCTGCGCCCACATGGCCAGGGCGTCGTCGCCCGTGTTGCGGACGAACGTGTTGGTCACCGTCGAGTTGGTGACGCCCCAGTGGAAGTTCACCCCGTCCGCGGTCTGGTCCAGGATCCGGCTGTTGCGGATCGTGAAGTTGTCCATCGGGCCGTCCATCCAGGCGCCGACCTTGGTGTGCTGCATCCAGACGTTGTCCACCACCGAGTTCGACATCGCGCCGCCGATGGCGTTGACCTGGTCCTCGTCGACCCGCTCGCGGATGTCGCCGATGATCGCGAAGTCGCGCAGGGTGACGTTGCGGCTGGGGCCGCCGGCCTCGTGCGGCCGGACCCCGCCGCTGTAGCCGCCGCCCGGGACGTACTTGCCGTAGATGCCGGCCGCGCGCTTGCGGTCGGTGGGGTGCCGGCCGCCGAGCACCGAGTACCACGGCCCGGCGCCGCGCAGCGTCACCCCGTCCACCACCACGTGGTCCCAGAGGGTGAAGGTGCCGGTCGGGATCCAGACCGCCCGGCCCTGGGCCTTCCCGGCGTCGACCGCGGCCTGGAACTTCGCCGTGGAGTCCGTGGCGCCCGTCGGGTCGGCGCCGAAGTCGGTGACCACGTCGAGCACGTTGGCGGGCTTCGCGATGGGGTTGCCGACCAGCTCGAAGTCGGCCAGGTCGATGGTGAAGGTGGGCGACTGGGCGGTCGAGGAGACCTGGAGCCGGATCTTCGTGCCGGCCGGGTAGGTGGTCCCGAACATCGCCCGGGTCTCGTCGTAGAAGTGGTGCGGGTTGGTGTCGCCCGGGTTGTTGTTGAACGGGTAGCCGCCGTAGTACCAGCCGTACCGGGACGTCACGGGCACCGCCTTCACGAGGGCGCCGTTGGCCCGCAGGTCGATGCTGGCGTCCCGGCCGGTGCCGGCGGAGTTGTCCGGAAGGCTGTAGCGGAAGGTGACGGCGTTGGCGGGCGCGGTCAGCGTGAACTCGACGTACTCGCCGACGGCGTCGAGGGTGACCGCCTCCCGGCCGGACGCCTCGGACGGCAGCGTGCCGTAGTGCCGGTCCGGGCCGATCTTCGTGCCGGTGTGCGCGACCTCCTCCGCCTCGTGCTCCACGAACGGGACGGTGGCGCCCCGGCCCGGGATGTCGAACGGGGAGAGCCCGGCCGCCTGGGCCGGTGTGGCCGTGCCGGCCAGTGCGACGACGGTGAGCGAGGTGGCGGTCAGGGCGGCACCGGCGAGGGCGGCGATGCCCGCGCGGGTCCTTCGGGGTGGGTGCGGGGTTGCGGTGGTGTGGTCGGGCATGAGCGGAGCTCTCCCTTTCGATCGGTAGTCCAGGTCCCCCCGTGCGTTGCGGCGTGGCGCTGGGGTGACGCACCTCCTTCTCTGGTTTTCGGCCAGCGGGGGCCGGCGGGGCGGGCGCGGTGCCGGCGGCCGGGACGGGGGCGCCGGCACCGCGCGTCGGACTCAGGCCGTCTCGGGTCCGGCCGGTCCGGCGGTACGCAGCCAGACGGCGGTGTCCGGCGGCAGCAGGTCGTCCTCCAGCGGCCCGCTGGCGAGCAGCCGCTCGGCGTGCGGCGGCAGCGGCACCGGGCCGGTCGAGAGGTTCACGAGGCAGGTGAACGCGGGCGAGCGACGGTAGGCGAGCACCCCGTTCGGGGCGGGCAGCCAGGTCATCGTCCCGTCGCCGAGCCCCGGCTCGGCCCGGCGGATCCGGATCGCCTCCCGGTACAGCTCGAGCATCGAGCGCTCGTCACCGGTCTGGGCGCGGACCGTCCGGTCCTTCCAGTCCGCGGGCTGGGGCAGCCAGGGCGCGGACGTCGCGCCGTCCGGGCTGAAGCCGAACGGCGGCGTCTCGCCCGACCACGGGATCGGGACGCGGCAGCCGTCCCGGCCCGGGTCCACCCCGCCGGAGCGGTGGTACATCGGGTCCTGGCGCAGCTCGTGCGGGATGTCCTCGACCTCCCACAGGCCCAGCTCCTCGCCCTGGTAGACGTACGCGGCGCCGGGCAGGGAGAGGGAGAGCAGGGCCGCCGCGCGGGCGCGCCGCGTGCCCAGCTCCAGGTCGCTCGGGACCCCCTCCCGCTTGGCCGCGAAGCTGAACGTGGTGTCCTCGCGGCCGTACCGGGTGACGTGGCGGGTCACGTCGTGGTTGGAGAGCACCCAGGTCGCCGGCGCTCCGATCGGGGCGTGGGCGGCCAGCGTGGCGTCGATGCAGGCGCGCAGCGCGGCAGGGTCCCAGGCACAGCCGAGGAAGTCGAAGTTGAACGCGGCGTGCAGCTCGTCCGGGCGCAGGTAGTTGGCGAACCGCTGCTGGTCGGGCAGCCACACCTCGCCGATGAGCGCCCGCTCGCCCGGGTAGCTGTCGGTGATCCGCCGCCAGCTCCGGTAGATGTCGTGCACCGCGTCGAGGTCGACGAACGGGTTCGGCCCGTCCGGTGACATCTCCGGGAGCGTCGGGTCCTTGGCGAGCATCGCCGCCGAGTCGATCCGGATGCCGTCCACGCCCCGGTCGAGCCAGAAGCGCAGGATGTCCTCGAACTCGGCGCGCACCCGCGGGTGGTCCCAGTTGAAGTCCGGCTGCTGCGGGGCGAAGAGGTGCAGGTACCACTCGCCCGGCGTGCCGTCCGGGTTGGTGGTGCGCGTCCAGGTGTCGCCGTTGAGCGGAGAGACCCAGTCGGTCGGCTTGCCGGCCCCGTCCGGGCCGCGACCCGGACGGAACCAGAACAGCTCCCGCTCGGGGGCGTCCGGGCTCGCGAGCGCTGCCTGGAACCACGGGTGCGCGTCCGAACAGTGGTTCGGCACCAGGTCGATGATGACCCGCAGCCCCTTCGCGTGGGCTTCGCCGATCAGCTCCTCGGCCTCCCGGAGGGTGCCGAAGACGGGGTCGATGTCGCGGTAGTCGGAGACGTCGTATCCGGCGTCGGCCATCGGTGACGGGTACCAGGGGCTGAACCAGATCGCGTCGACGCCGAGCGCGGACAGGTGGTCCAGCCGGGACCGGATGCCGGCGATGTCGCCGACGCCGTCACCGTTGTCGTCGGCGAAGCTACGCGGGTAGACCTGGTAGATCACCGCTCCACGCCACCACGGACTACTGTCTGTTGTGGACACCAGCACCTGCTTTCTGCGTCGGTACGTCTGGCGGGTTCGCCGGACCTGGGTGTGTATCGGGCGGAGCCCGTCGTTCGCCGCGGGCGGTCATCCCTTGAGGCTGCCGGTGGTCAGGCCCGACATGATGTTCCGCTGGAAGATCAGGAAGACGATGACGGTCGGGATCGCGGCGATGACCGACGCGGCGACCACCACGTTCTCGGGTGTGCCGCCCGAGAAGGCGTAGATGCCGACGCTGACCGTCCGGGTCTCGGGCGACGGCATGACGAGCTTCGGCCAGAGGAAGTCCTTCCACACCGCCGTCACCGCGAAGATCGACACCACCCCGAGGATGGGGCGCGACATCGGCAGGATGATCGACCAGAGCGTACGCAGCGGTGTCGCCCCGTCGATCCGGGCCGCCGCCATCAGGTCCTCCGGGATCGAGTCGAAGAACCGTTTCAGGAGGAAGATGTTGAACGCGTTCGCGACCAGGGGCAGCCAGATCGCGAACGGCGAGTCGAGCAGGTTGATGTGCAGGATCGGCAGGTCGATCACGGTCACGTACTGCGGGACGATGAGGACCATCGCCGGGATCATCAGCGTCGACAGCATCAGGGCGAGGATCACGTTGCCGAACACCGGCCGGAGCTTCGACAGCGAGTACGCGGCCGCCGTGTCGAGGACGAGCTGGAACACCACCGCGCCGGCCGCGTAGTAGAACGTGTTGAACAGCAGCTTCGCGAGGTCCAGGTTGTGCCACGCGTCGACGTAGTTCTGCGGCTGGGGATCCTTGGGAAACAGTGACGGCGGGGTCTGCGCGATCTCCTGGCCCGACTTGAGGGCGCCGGTGACCATCCAGTAGAGCGGGCCGAGGAAGACGAGCGTGAACACCACCACGACGACGGCGAGCAGCGTCCAGTAGAGCGCCCGGCCGCGCCCCCGCCGGAGCTGGGCGTGCGAGATGAGGGTCCGGGTCCCGGAGTCCTGTGCCATGGGTCGTCCGTCCTAGTCCTGTTTCGCCGTGAGCCGTACGTAGACGGCGGAGAAGCCGGCCAGCACCACGAGCATGATCACGCCGAGCGCCGCGGCGCCGTTGAGGTCGTTCTGGAAGAACCCGTGCTGGTAGATGAGGTACGCGACAGAGGTCGCCGAGTCCTCGGCGCCCGCGCCGTTGGCCAGGATCAGCGGCTCGATGAAGAGCTGCATGGTGGCGACGATCTGCATCATGGCGAGCAGCGCGAGGATGAGCCGGGTCTGCGGGATGGTCACGTTCAGGATCCGGCGCCAGATCCCGGCGCCGTCCAGCTCGGCGGCCTCGTAGAGCTCACCGGGGATGTTCTGCAGCGCCGCCAGGTAGATGAGCACGGCGCTACCCATGTTCATCCACGTCGACGCGATGACCATGGCCGGCATGGTCATCTCGGGCGACTGCATCCACTGCGACGTCGGCAGGTGCAGCGCCTTCAGCACCGCGTTGAACAGACCCGCGTCGCTGGGGTCGTACGCGTAGAACTTGAAGAGGAACAGCGCCGAGGCCGGCGGCAGCATCACCGGCAGGTAGACCAGGATCCGCAGGTACCCCTTGGCGTGGCGCAGCTCGTTCAGCAGGATCGCCACGAAGAACGGCACCGCGTACCCGACGACGAGCGCCAGGACCGTGAAGTAGAGCGTGTTCTTCCAGGCGGTCCAGAAGCTGGGGTCGTCGAGGATGCGGGTGTAGTTGTCCCAGCCCACCCAGGTGGTCTCGCCGCGCCGCGTGCGCTGGAAGCTCATCACGATGCCGCGGATCATCGGGTACCAGGAGAAGACCGCGAAGCAGAGCACCGCGCCGATCAGGAACGCGTGCCCGGTGAGGTTGTCCCGGACCCAGCGGCCGAGACTCGTACGCTGCGGCCCTGCGGGGGCCGGCCGCGCGGGGCGACGTGTTTCGCTGACGGTCCCCGGGGCGGAGGTGATCGCCAAGGCAACTCCTGGTGGTCAGTGACCGGACGGTGCGGCGCGGGTGGTGTGGGGGCCGGTGCCGCGGCCCCCACACCGTTCGGGTCAGCTGTCGGCGGCGAGGAGCTGGTTGACCTTGTCCTCGGCCGTCTTGAGGAGCGCGTCGATGTTCGCGTTCGGGTTGGTGAGCACCCCGGACATCGCGGCGTCGAGCACCGCGTAGATCGCCTGCGCGTTGCGCGGCTCGCCCTTGATCGTGATCGGGTTGGCCTCGAAGAGCGCGAAGTTCGCGACGTCGACGTTCGCGTTCGCCTTGCGCAGCTCGAACTCCTGCTTCTGCGCCTCGCTGCCGTTCGCGAACAGCAGCGGCTGGGGCAGACCGACCGGGTAGTTCTGCGGCTTGGCCCGGACGTAGTCGAACTGGCCCTTGCCCGGGGTCAGCTTCTGGTACGCGACCCACTTCAGGCCGGCCTTGACCTGCTCGGGGCTCAGGCCCTTCTTGAAGAAGTACCCCTCACCACCGCCGAGCGTCGCCTTCGCCGGGCCGTCCTGGCCGGGCAGCGGGGCCAGCGCCCAGTCCTGGAACTTGCCCTGGAACTGGCTGACGATGGCCTGGGTGGTGTCCGGCGCGCCGATGAACATGCCCACCTTGCCGGCGGCGGCGTTGGTGAGCAGGTCGCCCCACTGCAACAGCTGGCGGCTGCCCATGCTGTTGTCCCCGTACCGCATGTCCTTGAGGTTCTGGAGGACCTGCCTGCCCATCGGGTTGTTGAAGTCGGCCTTCTTGCCGTCCGGGGTCAGCACCTGCCCGCCCTGGGAGTAGAGCAGGGAGGTGAAGTGCCAGCCTCCGGTGCCGCCGGCGCTGTACTCCGAGTAGCCGGAGATGCCGCCGCCGAGCGCCGAGATCTTCTTGGCCGCCTCCCGGACCTCGGGCCACGTCTTGGGCGGGTTGTTCACGTCGAGACCCGCCCGCTGGAACAGGACCTTGTTGTAGACGAGGCCCATCGAGTAGTTCTTCGCGGGAACGGCGTAGAGCTTGCCGTCGTCGGTGAAGACCTCCTTGAGCGCCGGGTCGATGCTGTCCCAGGTCGGGATCGTGTCCTTGTTGGCGTACTCGGTGATGTCCATGGCCTGACCGGAGTCGAGCACCTGCTGGAGATCGGTCATGTACCCGTAGAACACGTCGGTCATGGTGCCGCCGGCGAGGCGGGCGGTGAAGTCCGGCGGGTTGTTGCACTGCTGGCCGACGCTCACGCTCTTGATGGTGATGTTCGGGTTCTGCCGCTGGAACTCGACGACATCGTCGTTCCAGTTCTGCAACAGCTCCTTCTGGGCGCCGACCGGCTGGCAGTCGACCGTGATGGTGACCTTGCCGCTTGCATCGTCCGTCGCGTCGTCGCTCTTCGTGGAGCACGCCGTGAGGCTGAGCCCCAGGCCGGCCACGAGCGCTAACGCCGCAGCCTTCCGGTACTGCGGTACCGACATCTGTCCATCCCTTCGGGAACGGGTGTCTCCATGACCTTCGCTGACCTGCGGTGACCCACCGCAGTGCTGCCGTGCTGATCCGTGTCCGTCATGCCACCTGACCCCCGGTAGTCGGATGGAGGCCCGGTGTGAGTGGAGTCACTGTAACGAGGCGTACTCATGACGGCAAGGTATCGATCTAGTTTTGAAAAATTGCGACTTGGATACGAGAGATTCCGACAGGCGGCCCGGTTTACGGCCTTAGCCCGGATTTGGTGAGGCCGGAACGCGTCGCGTCAGCGCACGAAACGAGGCCGCCGACCGCGTGCGGCGGTCGACGGCCTCGTGTCAGGTCCGGTGCCGAAGGACGGTGGTCCCCGGCTGGTTGGTGCGGTGGTCGCGGGCCGCTCGGCCGGCCGGCGGGGCCGGCCGTGCCCGGCCGGTTCAGCGACCCGGGGCGGGCCCCGTGGAGCCGCGGACGACCAGCTCGGGTTCGAACAGCAGCTCGTCGTTGAGGACGCCGGCCCCCTCGATCTGCGTGACCAGCAGGTCCACGGCGGCCTGCCCCATCGTCTCGATCGGCTGGCGCACGGTGGTCAGCGGCGGGTCGGTGCACGTCATGAACGCGGAGTCGTCGAAGCCGACCACCGACACGTCGGTCGGCACCGCACGCCCGAGCCGCCGGGCGGCCCGGATGGTGCCCAGGGCCAGCACGTCGCTCGCGCAGATGATGCCGGTGACGCCGCGCTCGACCAGTCTGGTGGCGGCGACCCGCGCCCCCTCCATCGAGAAGCTGGAGCGCTCGACGAACTCGGCGCCGTCCGTCCAGCCCGCGACCTGGATCATCGCGCCCAGCTTGCGGCGCGACGGCACGTGCCCCTCCGGGCCGAGCACCATCCCGATGCGCTCGTGCCCGAGCGAGCGCAGGTGCCCGTACGCCTGCTCGACCGCCACGGCGTCGTCCGTGGACACCCGCGGGAAGCCCAGCTCGTCCACACCCGCGTTGACCAGCACCACCGGCAGACCCCGGTCGGTCAACCGGCGGTAGTGGTCGTGCTTGGCGTCGGCGAGCGCGTACGACCCGCCCGCGAAGATCACCCCAGAGACCTGGTGGTCGAGCAGCATCTCCACGTAGTCCATCTCGGAGACGCCCCCGATGGTGCGGGCGCAGAGCGCCGGGGTGAACCCGCGCTGGGCGAGGGACCCCGTCACCACCTCGGCGAGCGCCGGGAAGATCGGGTTCTGCAACTCCGGGAGCACGAGCCCGACCAGCCGGGCACGCTCACCGCGCAGCTTGGTGGGCCGCTCGTAGCCGAGCACGTCGAGCGCGGTCAGCACGGCCGTCCGGGTCGCCTCGGAGACCCCGTCCCGGCCGTTGAGCACCCGGCTCACGGTGGCCTCGCTGACGCCGGCCTTTCTGGCAACCTCGGTCAACCGCTTCGTCACGGCCGCAATCGTACGTCATCTCCCTGAAAGAAATGAGCAACCGTCTGTCGGGGTAGTGCATCCTCCTGTCGGTCCCCGGCACGCCCGCGACCGGAGGGCACCCGTCAGGAGAGGTCGCGCAGCGCGTCCTCGATGGCGCGGTGGAACGTCGGGTACGCGTAGATCATGTGCCGGAGCTGACTGAGCGGCACGGCCGCGTGCACCGCGACGACCAGGCCGGACAGCACCTCGCCGCCGGCCGGTCCGACCGACGTCGCGCCGATGAGCACGCCCTGGTCGGCGTCCGCGATCAGCTTGATGAAGCCCTCGTCGCCGACGCGGTGGATCCACCCCCGCGTCGACGTGCCCAGCTTCGTGAAGCCGACCTGGACGTTGATGCCCCGCTCCCGCGCCTGCCGCTCGGTCAGCCCCACCGCGCCCACCTCCGGGTCGGTGAACGTGACCCGGGGCAGCGCCCGGTAGTCGGCGCGCGGCACGGTGCCGGCCGACCCGCTCGACCCGCTCGTGCTGAGGGCGCTCGCCGCGCCCATGGCGCCGCCGACCACGCTCGCCGTGCCGCTGGGATCCGCCCCGGCCCGGCCGTGCCGGGCGCGGTCGAGCACGTCGGCGATGACGATGGCCGCCTGGTACATGGCCATGTGGGTGAACGCGCCCTCGCCGGTCACGTCGCCGACCGCCCAGATGTCGTCGGTCACGTGCATCCGGTCGTCCACCGTCAGGAAGCGCTGCCCGGAATCGATCCCGACCGTGTCGAGGCCCAACTCGTCGAGGTGCGCACGGCGGCCGGTCACCACGAGCAGTCGCTCCGCGTCGAACTCCGCGCCCCCGGCGCGCACGGTGAACCGCTGCCCGTCGTGGTCGACCCGCTCGGCGCGTACGCCGGTGTGGATCTCCACCCCGTCCGCGCGCAACGCGGCGGCGGCCACCTCGGACGCCTCCGGCTCCTCGACGGCCAGCACCCGGTCCAGTGCCTCGACCACCGTGACCCGGACACCGAACCGGGCGAACACCTGCGACAGCTCCAGCCCGATGGCCCCACCGCCCAGCACCAGCAGCGACTCCGGCAGTTCCTCGACCTCGATCGCCTGGTGGTTGGTCCAGTACGGAGTGTCGGCCAGCCCCTCGATCGGCGGCACCGCGGGGCGGGTGCCGGTGCCCAACACGATGCCGTACCGCGCCTCGAACACCTGGTCGCCCACCCGGACCCGGCCCGGCCCGTCGAGCCGCCCGCTGCCCCGGACGAACCGGCCGCCGCGGCCGACGAACCGGTCGACCGCCACCCGGTCGTCCCAGGTGTCGGTGGCCTCCTCGCGGATGCGCTTGGCCACCGGCGCCCAGTCCGGCTGGACCTGCGCGGTGCCGGCGAGCCCGTCGACACGCCGCGCCTCGGCGAGGGCGTTCGCCGCCCTGATCATCATCTTGCTCGGGATGCAGCCCCAGTACGGGCACTCCCCGCCGACCAGATCCCGCTCGATGCCGACCACGCTGAGGCCGGCCTCGGCGAGTCGCCCGGCCACCTCCTCGCCCCCGACGCCGAGCCCGACCACGACCACGTCCACCTGCTGCGGATCCACCACCCGCACAGCATCCCCCAGCCCGCCCCAGCCCGACTCACCGCCCCAGCCCTCTCCCCCCGCCCTCCCCGGCGTGATCATGAAGTTGTTGCCCGATGACACGGCGTGTCGCGGCAATAACTTCATGATCAACCGGGGACCGCGGGGGTGCGCCTACCGTGGGCGGATGCATGAGGCGCGGTTCGGGGTCGTTCGGGACTGCTTCCGGGAGCTGTTCGCGCAGGGGCGGGAGAGCGGCGCCGGCCTGGCGATCTGGTACGACGGCCGGCCCGTCGTGGACCTAATCGGCGGTGAACGGTCGCCGGGTTCGCCCTGGCGGCCCGACACGTTGGTGAACGTCTACTCGACCGGCAAGCCGGTGGCCGCGCTCTGCCTGCTCGCGCTCGTCGACCGTGGCCGGCTCGACCTGGACGACCCGGTGGCCCGCCGCTGGCCCGGCTTCCGCGCGCCGGCGACCGTCCGTCAGGTGTTGGCGCACACGGCGGGCCTCCCGGCGTTCCCCGTGCCCCGGCCGGCCGGCGCCGTCGCCGACTGGGACCTGCTCTGCGCCGATCTCGCGGCCGCCGCGCCCGAATGGCCGCCGGGATCCGCCGCGGGCGAGCACGCCTGGACGTACGGGCACCTGGTCGGCGAGCTGGTCCGTCGGGTGGACGGCCGGTCGGTGGGCCGGTTCCTGGCCGAGGAGATCGCCGGACTATGGGGGCTCGACCTGGGCTTCGGCCTCGACGCGGCGGACCAGCGGCGCTGCGCCGACCTGTCGTACGGCGACCCGGGCTGGCCGGCACGGACGGCCGGTGAGCCGGGATCGCTGCGGCACCGGGCGGTGACCAATCCCGCGGGCGGACTGGACCTCGCCGTGCTGAACAGCCCGCTCTGGCGCGGCGCCGAGATACCCGCCGTCAACCTGCACGCCACCGCGACCGGGCTGGCCCGGCTCTACGCCGGGCTGCTCGCCGGCGGGGTCCTCGACGGCGTCCGGCTGTTCGGTTCCGAGCTGGTCGCCGAGGCGACCCGGATCCAGTACGACGGCGACGACCTGCTCCTGGGCCGACGGATCCGCTGGACGCTGGGCATGCAGTGGGAGGAGGACGGGAGCTGGGGCATGGGCGGGCTCGGTGGAAGCTGCGCCTGGGCGGACCCGGAGCGCGGTTACGTCTTCGCCTACGTGACGGCCCGGCTGGCCGACTTCGACCGGGTGGAGGACCTGGTGGCCGCCCTGCACTCCTGCCTTTGAGGAACGCCCGCGGGGCCGGGGACGACCACCGGCGTGCCGGTGCGGGCGAGCAGGGCGCGGGCCGCCACGGCGACCCGCCGCCGCTGGGGCACCACGGCCCGGCGGGCGAAGACGTCGTAGTCCTGGGCGGCGACCTCGTCGAGGATCCCGCCGTAGAGCGAGTACGCGGTCCGCATGCACGCCTGTGACGCGGGCGCGAGCAGGGTGATCCCGGGCGCCGCCGCCGCGTAGTGGGCCTGGGCGCGGGTCACCTCGTACGCGATCAGCGCCCGGATCGCAGTCGTGGCGCGGCCCCGCGCGCGGGCCTCGGTCAGGTCGTCGCGGGTGACCCCGAACCGGGCCAGGTCCTCGTCGGGCAGGTAGGTGCGGCCCCGGTCCAGGTCCTCGGCCACGTCGCGGATGAAGTTGGTGAGCTGGAAGGCGAAGCCGAGCTGGCGGGCCGGTTCCCGGGCCGCGACGGGGTCGGAGCTCTCGAGGACCGGCAGCATCATGGTGCCGATGACCGCCGCCGACCCCTCCATGTAGTCGAGCAGGTGTCCGTAGGTCGGGTACGAGGTGACGGTCAGGTCCATCGCCATGCTCTTGAGGAACGCGGCGAAGTCGTCCCGGTCGAGGTCGAAGACCGCGATGGTGTGCAGCACCGCGGGGAGCAGCGGGTCGTCCACCCGCTCGCCGTGCAGGCCGGCGAGGAAACGGCCGGCCCAGTCGTCGAGCCGGACGGCGCGTTCGGCCGGTGGCAGGTCGTCGGTGCTGTCGACGATCTCGTCGGCGTACCGGGTGAATCCGTAGAGGGCGTGAACATGTCGCCGTTTCCACGCGGGGAGCAGCCGGGTGGCGAGATAGTAGGTGCGGCCGTGGCGTCTGTGCAGCTCACGGCACCGGTCATAGGCGACGGCGAGTTCCGTGTCCACCGGCCCCTCCTCGGTTAATCGACGCACCAATCGACGCAACTCGTAACTCTAGGGTACGCTCGGCCGCATGGCCAACGACGCGGTTGCGGCGGACGCTCTCCCGGTGGTTCCGGCGCAACCGGCCCGCGACAGCGATCCGGTCGGCGCCGTCCTGGCCGCCCACGCACGTGACCTGGTCACCGCTCTGGACGACACGCTCGCCGCCTTCCTGGCCGCCGAGGTCGCCACCCTCACCGAGATCGACGCCGCGATCGGCGACTTCGCGACCACCACCCGCGACGCCGTGCTCTGCGGCGGCAAACGGATCCGGCCGACGTTCGCCCACTGGGGCTGGCGAGGGCTCGTCGGCGTGGCGGAGCCACTGCCGCCGGTCCTCCCCGCGCTGGCCGCGCTGGAGCTGCTGCACACCTTCGCGCTCGTGCACGACGACGTCATGGACGAGGCCGCCACCCGGCGGGGCCGGCCCACGCTGCACGTGGCGCTAGCCGCGCGGCACGCGGCCGCCGGTCGTCGCGGCGACCCGCGCCGGTTCGGCGAGTCCGTCGCGGTGCTCGCCGGCGACCTGTGCCTCGTCTGGGCCGACCGGCTCATGGCGCACGCGTCCGTCCCCGCCACACGACTGTTCGAGGTGCGCCGCTGCTACGACCAGATGCGTGTGGAGACGGTGGCCGGGCAGTTCCTCGACGTGCTCGGCGAGAGCGAGGCCACCGGCTGGTCGGTCGACCGGGCGTTGCGCGTGGCCCGCTACAAGACCGCGAGCTACACGGTGCAGCGACCGTTGCTCTTCGGCGCGGCCCTCGCGGGCGTGACGGCCGACGCCCCGCAGATCGCGGCGTACACCCGCTACGGCCTCGCGGTCGGCGAGGCGTTCCAGCTCTGCGACGACCTGCTCGGCGTCCGCGGCGACCCCGCGACCACGGGGAAACCGGCCGGCGACGACCTGCGCTCGGGAAAGCCGACCGTGCTGCTGCTGCTCGCCCGGCAGCTGGCCACGCCGGCCCAGCGCCGCGCCCTCGACCGGGCGGGCGCCGTCGCCGGCGACCGCGAGATCGCGGCGTTGGCCGAGGTCGTCGAGCTCACGGGCGCCGTCGCCCGCGTACGCCGGATGATCGACGACCGGGTGGCCGAGGCGCTGGCCGCGCTCGACGGCGCGGAGCTCGATCCCACCACCCGCGCGGCGCTGGCCGGCCTGGCCACCGCGGCGACGGATCGGCGGGCATGATGGGCGCTCTTCCCCGAGGAGGTGGTGGCGTGCGGACGGTCGACGGACGGACGGACCGGGTGGTGGTCGTGGGTGCCGGCCTCGGCGGCCTCGCCTGCGCGCTGCACCTCGCCGGAAGCGGCCGGCAGGTGACCGTGCTCGAACGCGAGGCGGTGCCGGGCGGCCGGGCCGGCCGGCTCGGTGTGGACGGCTACGAGTTCGACACCGGGCCGACCGTGCTCACCATGCCGGAGCTGATCGCCGAGGCGCTCGGCGCGGTCGGCGAGGAGCTCGACGACTGGCTGGACCTGACGCCACTCGACCCGGCCTACCGGGCCCACTACCCGGACGGCTCGACGCTGGACGTCATCACCGACACCACCCGCATGGCCGCCGAGATCTCCCGGGTCTGCGGCCCGCGCGAGGCCGACGGCTACCTGCGCTTCGTCGACTACGCCCGACGGCTGTGGCAGCTCGAACGTGCCGACTTCATCGAGCGCAACCTGGACACGCCGCTCGACCTGATGACCGGCAACCTGCTGCGTCTGCTGGCCGGCGGCGCCTTCCGCCGCCTGCACACCAAGATCGGCCAGTTCTTCCGCGACCCGCGTACCCAACGGATCTTCTCGTTCCAGGCCATGTACGCCGGGCTCGCCCCGCACGACGCGCTGGCGATCTACGCGGTCATCGCGTACCTCGACTCGGTGGCCGGGGTCTGGTTCCCCCGCGGCGGCGTCCACGCCGTGTCCCGGGCCATGGCCGGCGCGGCCGAGAAGCACGGGGTCCAGATCCGCTACGGCAGCACGGTGAGCCGGGTGGAGACGGCGAACGGGCGGGCCACCGGGGTGCTCACCGAGGACGGCGAGCGCGTCCCGGCCGACGTGGTGGTGCTCAATCCGGACCTGCCGGTCGCGTACCGGGACCTGCTGCCGCCCGCCCGCCGGCGCCGGCTCACCTACTCGCCCTCGTGCGTCGTGCTGCACGTCGGTTCGACGCAGGAGTATGGGAGGATCGCCCACCACAACATCCATTTCGGACGGTCGTGGAAGGGCACGTTCGACGAGGTCATCCGGCGGGGTGAGCTGATGTCCGATCCGTCACTTCTGGTCACGAACCCGAGCCGGACGGACCCGTCGGTGGCGCCACCGGGACGGCACACCTACTACGTGCTCGCCCCCGTGCCCAACCTCGACCGGGCACCGTTCGACTGGCGGGGCGACCTCGCCCACCGCTACGCCGACCGGCTCCTCGGCACCCTCGAGGAGCGCGGCTACGTCGGCTTCGGCGCGGGCGTGGAGGTGCTGCGCACCGTGACACCGGCGGACTGGGCCGCGCAGGGCATGGCTGCCGGCACCCCGTTCGCGGCCGCGCACAGCTTCCTCCAGACCGGGCCCTTCCGTCCGGGCAACCTGCACCGGACCCTTTCCAACGTGGTCTTCGTCGGCTCCGGCACGCAGCCGGGAGTCGGGGTGCCGATGGTGTTGATCTCCGGCAAGCTGGCCGCCGGCCGTGTGACGGGAGTCGGACGATGAGCGAACGCAGTGAGCGAATCATCGGCACAGCGCGGTCGGGCCTCATGCCGGCGCCGACCGGAGGGAGGTGCCGGCATGAGCGAGCGTGAGGCGCATCTGGTGGAACTGGTCGACGACGCGGGGCGGCCCTGCGGCGAGACCACCGTCGCGGCCGCCCACCAGCCGCCGGGCCGGCTGCACCGGGCCTTCTCCGTCATGCTGGTCGACCCGGACGGCCAGGTGCTCCTCCAGCGCCGGGCCGCCGTGAAGACCCGCTTCCCGCTGCGCTGGGCCAACTCCTGCTGCGGCCACCCGCTGCCCGGCGAGTCGCTCGACGAGGCGGCCAACCGCCGGCTGCGCGAGGAGCTCGGCGCCGGTCCGGTCGAGCTGACCGAGGTCGGTGTGTACGTCTACTACGCCGAGGACCCGGCGACCGGCCGCGTGGAGTTCGAGTACGACCACGTCCTGCGGGGCGAGTTCCGGCCCGGCGCGCCACTCCTGCCCGACCCCACCGAGGTGGCCGAGCTGCGCTGGGCCGATCCGGCCGCCCTCGAAACCGACCTCGACGCCGACCCGCGGGCGTACGCGCCCTGGCTCGGGGGCGTGGTGAACCGCCTGCTGCACCCCACCGGTCCGGCCCGCTCCGCCGCGGTCCCGTCGGGCGCACCGACCGACGACGCGCCGGAGCGGTCGGGTGGCCGATGAGGCGCTGAGCGCGGGCGCGGTGGCCCGCCGGCTCGGGGTCGCGGTCACCACGCTGCGCACCTGGCACCAGCGCTACGGGCTCGGGCCCAGCCAGCACGAACCGGGCCAGCACCGCCGCTACACGCCGGCCGACCTGGCCCGGCTGGAAATCATGCGCCGGCTCACCGCCGAGGGAGTCAGCCCCGCCGAAGCGGCTCGCTGGGCCCGCCAGGCCCCCAATTCGGTACGCGCCGAGGAGATCCGCGCCACGCGCCTGGCCCGCCTCCGGGACGGAGGCGGCACGACCATCCCGGTCGGCCGGGCCGGACCGGCCGCCCGGGGGCTGGCCCGCGCCGCCATGCGGCTGGACTCCGGGGCGATCAGCGAAACCATCGCCCGTACCCTCGCCCGCGACGGGGTCGTCGCCACCTGGGACGCGCTGATCCGGCCGGTGCTGGCCGGCATCGGCGAACGGCACGCCGCCACGGCCGGCCTCGTCGAGGTGGAGCACCTCGTGTCCCGCTGCGTCTCCGAGGCGCTGTCGGCCGTCAGCCGCGCCGCCGCACCGGACGGGCCCCAGCGGATCCTGCTGTCCTGCGCGGACGAGGAGCAGCACACCCTGCCGCTGGAGGCGCTCGCCGCCGCACTCGCCGAGGCGGGAATCGGCTACCGGATGCTCGGTGCCCGGGTACCCCTTCCGGCACTGCTGGAGGCGGTCAACCGCACCGGCCCCGCCGCCGTGGTCCTGTGGTCGCACACCCCGGCCACCGCCGACCCGGCCCACCTGGACGCGCTGCTCGCCGCGCCCCGCCGACCGCTGCTGGTGCTCGCCGCCGGCCCGGGCTGGGCGGGGCGGACCCTGCCACCCGGAGTGGTCCGCCCCGCACAGCTCGCCGAGACGGTCGCCCTGGTGACGGCCGTACGCGACTCCCTGGAGGCGGCCCCCGAGCGGTGACCCGGGGGTGTCGAACCGGGCGACGGTCCACTAGCGTCTGATGGTCCGCGTACCCCGACCCCCTTCGGGAGCGAACAGATGAAAGCGCGCGTCGCGCTGGCGTACGCCCTGGGCCTGGTCCTCACCCTCGCCGGTTGCGCCCACCCGGTCCGGGCCGTCGTCGCCGCTGGCCATCCGACCCCGGCCACCTCCGCGCCGTCGCCCAGCCCCAAACCGCCGGCCGCGCCGAAACCGAGCCGGACCACGCCGACGAAGCCCCCGCTGCGCCCCAAGCCGACCACGTTGCCCGCCGGCCTGCGCCGCACCACCGGCGTACGCCCGGTGGCACTGACCTTCGACGACGGTCCCAGCCCGGCCTGGACGCCGAAGATCCTCGACCGGCTGCGGGCGGCCCACGTGACCGCCACGTTCTGCCTCGTGGGGTCCGAGGTCCGGCGCCACCCGGAGCTGGTCCGGCGGATCGTCCGCGAGGGGCACCAGCTCTGCAACCACAGCTGGCGGCACGACCTCGACCTGGGCCGGCGGCCCGTCAACGAGATCCGCGCCGACCTGGCCCGCACGAACAAGGCCATCCAGGCGGCCGCCCCCGGCGCGGCGATCGCCTTCTACCGGCAACCGGGCGGGCAGTGGACGCCCGAGGTGGTGGCGGTCGCCAAGGACCTCGGCATGCGTCCGCTGCACTGGAGCGTCGACCCGCAGGACTGGGACAAGCCGCCCGCGGGCACGATCACGAAGCGGGTGCTGAAGGCCGTCCGGCCCGGCGCCATCGTGCTGCTGCACGACGGAGGCGGTGACCGGGCTGCGACCTTCGCCGCCTGCCCCGGCGTGATCGCCGACCTGAAGCGGCGCTTCGGCATCGTGCGCCTCCGCTAGCCCCGCCGTGAGCTGCGGTTTCGCGGCTCGGCACCGATCGAGGCATACCGGTTTGGTCGACCGCCGGGGCATCACGTATGCTTTCCAAGCCTCCGGCGGGGCCGGATGGGAGCAAGTCCGCTTGACGTTGCAGATGTGCAATGATGGCGGGGCCGCCCTCATCGTCTAGCGGCCCAGGACGCCGCCCTTTCAAGGCGGTAGCACGGGTTCGAATCCCGTTGGGGGCACGACCGGCGCAAGCCGGAGCAACACCAGCTAGGTCCTGTGGAGCAGTCGGAGTGCTCGCCGCCCTGTCAAGGCGGAGGTCGCGGGTTCAAGTCCCGTCAGGACCGCAGCGCTGACGCCGCGCGATTTCTGCGCGGCGTTCTGCGTATCGGACCGGCGCCCTGCCGACGGATCATCCGCCGGGCGGGTAGCATGGTCCGAGCGACCAGGCCAGGTAGCTCAGTTGGTACGAGCGTCCGACTGAAAATCGGAAGGTCGGCGGTTCGACCCCGCCCCTGGCCACATAGCCTTTCGCCGGGCTACAGAGATCCCCACCAGCGGAAACGCCGGTGGGGATCTTGCTTTTGGCGCCTCTGCCGCAGCGGTCGCCCGTGCCGTGGTCGACCACTCCCGGCCGCCGGACCGCGCAGTCGCGGCTCTTCCGGTACGACGCCGGCGGGAGCAGCCCGCCTCATCTCTCCTGTCGCCAGACCTCGGTGACTCCTTCGGGACTGCCCATGGGCCGGACGGTACCGCCGGGCTGACCGGACGGGCTGACGTCACCCGTCGCCCCGGGCCCGGCAGGCCCGGCGCTCTTGCGGCGCCGCATCACCGCGGCGCCGGCCACGCCCGCCCCGAGCAGCGCCGCCATCAGCGGCCATCGGAGGCCACGCCGGCTCTTGACCGGTTGCTTCTTCGGAGTACGACGACGGGCCGCGGCCTCTTGCGTCTTCTGGAGGATCGTCTGCGCTCTCATTTCCTCATTGTCGGCACCCGCACCCGGCCCGGACCGCGAAATCGAAGCCTGGACATGACCTCCCGCTCCCGAGCCGCCGGCACTATTCCGCCAGGTATCCGGTCGCCGGGTCGATCTGGGCGAGGAAACCGCGGATCGCCTCCTCCATCTCGGCGCGGCTCAGCGGGGCGTCGCCAGACCTGCTCAGCCCGAAGCCGTAGTCGTGCGGCCCGGTGAGCCAGTCGAAGTCGTACGTGCCCGGGTGCCCGGCGCGCGCCCGGACCCGGAAGTCCTGCCCGTCGAGCGTCAGCAGGACCGGATCACCCTCGTAGCGAATCCGCAGGTGCTCGGGCACGCGGCCCGGCCGCGGCTCGGACGACATGGCCGCCCCCTCTCCCGCGCCTAGATCTGCCGGAGCCAGGCTACGACGAAGAGCCCCATGGCGGCGCAGATCACCAGTGCGGACGGAACGGCCCACCGCGGCAAACGCTCGCCGTCGAGGGCGGCCGTGAACCGCTGGTGCAGAGCGGCGACGGCGATCAGCAGGGCCAGCCCGGCCGCAGCGATGGGCACGCCCACGAGGAAGTGCACCACCCAGGCGCCGACACGGGTCGGCCCGCCCCAGGCGGTGTCGTACGGGCCGGGGACCACCAGGCCGTAGAGGGCCCCGCGCAGCACCAGCAGCAGTTGGACGCCGAGCGGTGGCAGCGCCGCCACGCCGAGCAGCACGCTCAGCACGCCGTGACCGGCGACCGCGAGAAGGCCCGCCCGGCGCGGGGCCTCGACGGGTGGCAGGCCCAGGACCCGGGTGCGCAGCGCACGCCACATCGCGACGGCGGTGTGCGACCGGCCCACCAGCACGGCCGCCAGCGCCGCGAGGGCGACGGGCAGCAGCAGGGCGCCGTAGGCCAGGCTGCGGCCGGTCAGCGACGCGAGGCGGCGGACCCGGCCCCGGGCCGGGGTCTCGCGTACGGCTGCGGAGCGGGACTTCGATACGACGGACACGGCTCTCTCCCTGACGGTCGACTCGGGTTACGCCGTGACCGTACGAAGACGTCGATCGACCGGTCGTCACGCTGGAGAGCCACCTTTTCCGTACCCCACCGGTACGACGCCGCGGGCGCCTCTCCGCTCGGCCTACCCCTTCGACTGCGGACCGTGCTGGGCCATCCCGGCCCGGATCGCGTCCCACACGCTCCGGCCCGCCTGCCGCAGCGCCTCCCCGGCCTGCCCGGCGAGGTCCACCGGGCTGGGCGTCGGCCCACCACCACCCGGCTGCTGGCCGGGCTGGGGCTGACCGGGTTGGCCCTGGCCCGACGGCTGGCCCTGACCCGGCTGGCCCTGACCCGAGCGCTGGCCCTGCCCCGACGGTTGCCCCGGGCCGGCCTGGCCCGGGCCCTGCTGACCCTGGCCACCGCCGCCCGGCCCCTGACCCGGCTGGCCCGGACCGGGCTGAGCCTGGCCCGACGGTTGCCCCTGGCCCGACGGTTGCCCCTGGCCGGCCTGGCCCTGCCCCTGGCCGGGCTGCCCCGCACCGCCCCGTCCGCCCGGATGCCCGCCCTGCTGTGCCGCCTCCTGCCGGCCACCGCTCTTGGCGATCGGCCCCTCTCCGGTCCACTCGGCCCGCGCGCTGATCGAGCCGATCTCGCGCCCGAGCCGGTCCACCATGTTGCCGAGCCGTTCGCTGCTGCCGGTCACCTGCTGGGCGGCCCGGCCGGCGTCACCCACCGCGCCCTGAACGTTCCGGGCCACGGATTCGATGATCTGCGGGTTCTGGTCGAGGGTGTCCAGCGCCCGGTCGAGGATCTCTACGAGCCGTTCCAGCCGCACCTTGAGCAGCACCTCGGCCCGTACGCCCGTGATGTCCAGTTCGACGGCGTCGAGACGTACGCGCACGCCCGCGTCCAACTGAAGCAGGTTCGCCAGTCGCGCCCGGAGGGAGAGGTCGGCGTCCAGCCCGTCGACGGCCAGCCGGAGGGACTCGACACGCAGCTCGGGCACGTCGAGCATGACGTCCGGCTCACCCGGCCGGTCTCCCTCGGCCGGCCACCGGCCCCCGCGCACGTGCCGCTCCGGCGCGTTGTCCCGGCCGCGCGGCGGCCCACCCTGCGGAGGCCCACCGTGCGGAGGCCCGCCCTGCGGAGGCCCGCCGTGTGAACCCCCACCGTTCGGCGCCTGGCCGTGTTGAGCCCCGCCCTCCCGGTCCTGACCGGGCTGTTCCAGGCCCTGGCCCGGCCGATCGTGCTGGTTCGACGCGCTTCCGCTGCTCATGTCCCCGCTCCCGGCTCGGCTGCCCGGCTTCGCACCGGCCCACGACCGGGCGCGCTTACCCGATTCCCCCCGCCCCATCCCTTGATCGATGTCCGGCTCGTCGACACCGGGAACAGGCGACCCGAGCTCCGACGCCGGACCCCGCGCTCGGGCGGGTCGGACGGCTGTCCGGAACCGGGCACCTCGCCCGGCTGCACATCGAGGCATCAGCCGGTATGGTCCGGGCCTATGGGACAGGAGATGGCGGATCCGGCCGACATCCGGCAGGACGTCGAGAAGTTCTCCCTGCGGTGCAGCCTCCTCGTCTCCGCCCCCACCGACCGGGCCTTCGCGGTCTTCACCGGGGCACTGACCGACTGGTGGGTGCCGGAGTACACATGGTCCGGGCCGGAGGCGCTCGCCGAGTTGGGCATGGAGCCGCGGGCGGGCGGGATGCTCTACGAGATCGGCCCGTACGGCTTCCGTGCCGACTGGGGCCGCGTGCTCACCTGGGACCCACCCCGCCGGCTGGTCTTCACCTGGCAGATCGGCCCCGACCGGGTGCCCGTGCCGAACCCGGCCCGGGCGAGCGAGGTCGAGGTCGTCTTCCTTCCCGAGGCTTCCGAGCAGACCCGGGTCGACCTGGAACACCGCCACTTCGACCGGCACGGCGACGCCGCCGAGGGCTATCGGCAGGCCCTCACCGCCGGCTGGCACGAACTCCTCTCCCGCTACGTGGCGACGCTCGACGGCTACCACCCGCCGCTGAGCTGACCGCAAACCAGAGCCCCGGGCCGGAGGCCACGCACCCGCCGAAGCCGGAGCCTCAGCGCCCGATGCCGCGCTCCGGGCCCGACCTCGTGTCGACCACCCGACCGCCCAGGTCCGCTCGCCGTCCCGCGTCGGCGCCGGAAGCGAACCCGGTGCCGGCGAGTCGCCGCCGGGGTGCCGTCCGCAGGCGCGGATAGACCTCGGCGAGCCGCCGCTGCACCCGGTCGGAACGATCCGCCAGCACGAGGCCGACGCCAGGCTTCCCCGAGCCGCTCACCGCCTCCGCCTCGGCGGTGCGCAGTCGCGCCCCGATGACCTGCGCGAAACCGGCCAGCCAGGAGCGACGGAAGGCGCCCGGCTGCTCGCCGGGCGGGACCGGCGTACCGGCCAGCCCGTGCGCCGCCTGCACGAGCAGGGAGGTGAAGAGCACGTCGACCCGTTCGAGGTCGCTCGCGAAGCCGAACAGGTGCATCGCGAAGCCGCTGCCGTGCTGGCGGCGTACGCAGCGGCAGCGCATCGGGTCGGCCACCGCGGCGAGCAGACCCGCCTTGTCCCGGGCGTACGGGGCGACCACCTCGACCACCCGGTCGCCGACCGGGTCGGTGGCCGGGTCGCGGGCGGCGAGCAGCGCCCGGTCCACGCCGTAACGGGCGATCAGCTCGGTGGCCTTGGCCGTGAACGCCGCCGACTCGGCGGGGGTGCAGGCCGGGTCCTCCGCCTGGGCCAGCAGCTTGCGGACCTTGCTGAGCATGGCCTGGGACATGCCACCAGAGCTATCACACGCGACCGGCGCGCGGCTGGGGCGTCACCCGCGGCGGCTGCGCAGCGTGGCGATCGTCGAGCCGGCCAGGGTGAGCAGGCAGTCGGGGAGCTGGCCGTCGGCCGCCGCCGCGCCGAACAGCGCCTGCCCGGTGTCGGCGTCGCGGTTGGCGTACGCGCTGACGAACCGCGCCACCCACCGGGCGTCGTAGCCCGCCTCCTCGATGCCGGGAAAGTCGAGGGCGCACGAGCCCGGGGCCGGGTCCCCCACCATGGTGGCGGCGAGACACCAGGCCACCCCGTACGCGCCGGCGAGGCCCGACCGGTCGACCACCTCGTCGAACCTGCCGACCACGGCGTCACCGTCCCCGGCCAGGGCCGAGCGGAGCACGGCGGTCGCGTCGTCGAATGTCTGCTGTGGCAGGTCCGTCACGCACCGCACAGTAGGCGGACCGGTCAAGCGTCGATTTCCGACGGGCACGGCCACCACGCAGCGTGACGGATGCGGGCGACCTGCGGAGTGAGCAGGCTCCACGGTCCCGCGCCCGGCGGCGGCACGCTATCGTGCGCAGCGGACCTTCGCCGATGGAAGGACGACCATGCTCGAATCACGCGGCTCGCGGATGGCCACACTGGCCGCCTGCGCCACGTTCCTGCTCGCCACCAGCGCCTGCGGGACTGACAAGCCCGAGGAGGCGACCGCCCAACAGGCGCGCCTCTACGGGACCGACGGCAACATGCTCAACTCCTTCCCCGCGGAGTTGAAGGATCGCGCCGACCTCGTCGACGGCATGAAGGGCACGACGCCGCTGACGCCGCTGCCCGAGGACTTCAAGAATCGGCTACGGTCCGTCGATGCGAAGCTGACCGACTACCTGTACGCGGCGGAGACGTACGACGCCGTCGCCATCAGCGCGCTCGCCGCGCAACTGGCGGGCAACACCCAGCCCGCGGCGATCGCCAAGCAGATCGTCGGCGTGACCAACGGCGGGCAGCGCTGCGAGGACATCGCCACCTGCCTCACCCTGGCGCGGAACGGGCAGGACATCGAGTACCGCAGTGTCTCGCTGACCCGCGCCGGCTTCACCGACGCCGGCGAGCCGGCCACCGCGAGCTACGCGACCCTGCATTTCGACGGCCAGCAGCTCAACGACGGCAAGACCGAGTTCGTGGGCGCCGGCGACGAGTCCGCCGCGAGCACGAAGACCCCGCCGAAGGGGCGGAAGCAGCCCACCGGCGCCGCCGACCGCGAGGACGGCTCGCCGCTGATCATCGGCGGCCTGCTGCCCAAGACCGGTGACCTGGCCCTCGCGTACCCGCCGATGGCGGCCGGCGCCGCGCTCGCCATCAAGGAGATCAACGCGGCCGGCGGCGTCCTCGGCGACCCGGTGACCTGGGTCGACGGCGACGACGGCACCAGCCCCGCGGTGGCGAAGGCAACCGTCGCGCGGCAGGTCGACGGCGGGGTGGACGTCATCATCGGCGCCGCCAGCTCGGGCATCTCCCTCGCGGTGCTGCCCGACGTCGTGAAGGCGGGCCGGATCCTCTTCTCCCCGTCGAACACCGACGACGGCCTCACCACGGCCGACGACAAGGGCCTCTACTTCCGCACCGCCCCGCCGGACAGCCTCCAGGGCCGGGCGCTGGCCGACGTGATCCTCCGCGACGGCTCGCAGCGGATCGCGATCGTGGCGCGCAAGGACTCCTACGGCGAGGGCCTCCAGGCCGTGGTGAAGGGCGAGCTGGAGAAGGCCGGCATCACGGCCGACCGGCTCAAGCTGCTGACCTACGACCCGCCGGAGGGTCCGTCGGACCCGCCTGTCGACTTCGGCGACGGCGCCAAGGAGATCAAGGACTTCGGCGCGGACGCCGTCCTGGTGATCGGCTTCGCCGAGTCGGCCCAGGTGATCCGGGCGCTCGCGGAGGCCGGCGTGGAGATCCGCCACTGACCCAGCGCCGCTGCCAGCGACGG
Source organism: Micromonospora sp. URMC 103 (assembly GCF_051386435.1). Lineage (NCBI taxonomy): Bacteria > Bacillati > Actinomycetota > Actinomycetes > Micromonosporales > Micromonosporaceae > Micromonospora > Micromonospora sp. URMC 103. Next base: position 241,094 of record NZ_JBPQTR010000003.1, read on the forward strand.
AAACGGCCGCACCGGGACACCGGTGCGGCCGTTTCCGTCCGCGGCGCCGCCCGGGTCAGCGGTTGCGCCGCCGGTCGAGGAACTCGGTCATCCGGCGGCGCTTCTCCTCGTCCTCGAAGAGCACCGCCTGGCTGACCAGGTCGAGGTGAGGGTGGGCGGCCGCCGGGGCGTCCACGGCGAGCTTGGTCAGCCGCAGAGCGAGGGCCGAGCCCTTGGCCATCTCGTCGAGCAGGCCGTGCGCGGTCGGCAGTAGGTCGCCCGGCTCGGCCACCACCCGGTTGACGAGCCCGATCCGCAGCGCCTCGGCGGCGTCCACCCGCCGGCCCGTGAACAGCAGCTCCTTGGCGCGGGCCTCGCCGACGAGCGCGGGAAGCCGGTGGGTCGCGCCGGCGCCGGCCAGGATGCCCAGCCGCACCTCGGGCTGGCCGAACACCGCGCGCTCCGTGCAGACCCGCAGGTCGCAGGCGTACGCCAGCTCGGCGCCACCGCCGAGCGCCGGGCCGTCGACGGCGGCGACGCTGGGCATGGGGAGCGCCCGGATCCGCGCGAACGCGGCCGAGTTGATGGCGGCGAGGGCGTCCAGGCGACCCCGCTCGCGGAGCTGACCGATGTCGGCGCCACCCGCGAAGATGCCGTCCGCCCCGCCGGTGAGCAGCAGCAGGCGGGGCCGGGCCTCCAGCTCCGCGCAGACCGCGTGCAGCTCGGCGACCAGGTCGGCGTCGATGGCGTTGCGCTTCTCCGGCCGGTCCAGCGTGACCACGAGCCGGTCCGGGTGCTCCTCGACCCGCAGTCCGCTCACGACCGCACCCCGTCCGTCCAGGTGTAGAAGCCCTGCCCGGACTTCTTGCCGAGCCGGCCGGCGGCCACCATCTCCTCGAGCAGCGGCGGCGGCGCGAAACGCTCGCCGTACGCGGCCTGGAGGGTACGGGCGATGTCGAGCCGGACGTCCAGTCCCACGAGGTCGGTCAGCTCCAGCGGCCCCACCGGGTGCCGGTAGCCCAGCACCATGGCCTTGTCGATGTCGGCGGGGCTGGCCACCCCGTCGGCGACCATCCGGATCGCCTCCAGTCCGAGCGTGACGCCGAGCCGGGAGGTGGCGAAGCCCGGCATGTCGCGTACGACGACGGGGTCCTTGCCGAGACGGGCCGCGAGCGCGACGGCCGCCGTGGTGGTCTCCTCGGCGGTGGCCGGGCCCACCACGATCTCGAGCAGCGCCATCGCCCACACGGGGTTGAAGAAGTGCAGCCCGAGGAAGCGCTCGGGCCGCGCCAGGCCGGCCGCCAGCTCGCCGATCGGGATGCTGGACGTGTTGCTGCCCAGCATCGTCGGGCCCAGCGCCTCGGCCTCGCGCAGCACCGCGCGCTTGAGGTCGAGCCGCTCCGGCACCGCCTCCACCACGACGTCGGGCCCCGCGGCGACGTCGGTCAGCGCAGCGCGGAGCGTCACCCGCTCCCGGCTGGCCGCGGCCTCGTCGGCGGTCAGTTTGCCGCGGCCCACCGCCCGGTCCCACAGCTCGCCCAGCCGCGTCAGCGCCGCGGCGCCCCGCTCCGGGTCGACCTCCACCAGTTCGACGGCGTGCCCGCTGCCCGCCGCCACGTACGCGATGCCGAGCCCCATCGTGCCGGCCCCGACCACGACGAACCGATCGCTCACCACGCCTCCCCGCTGCGCCCGGCCGCGACGCGGGGGTCACCCGCGCCCGACGGTCCGCTCCACTCGCTCATGGTGCGACCCTAAGAGCCGCCACGGCGGCACCACGCGTGGGGGCGCGGCGGATCGGGTACAGACGGCGGTCAACCGAGGGAAGGACCAGTCGACATGAGCCAGGCACCGGAGAGCGTCTCGGAGGCGGAGACGGTGGAGACCCGCGGCGACGAGCGGATCGACCTGCTGCGCGCGGACACCAACAACGACGGCCGGACCGACGTGTGGGTGGTGGACACCGACGGCGACGGCAAGGCCGACCTGTTCCAGTTCGACACCGACCACGACGGCAAGGTGGACGTCACGATGGTCGACCTCGACGAGGACGGGACGCCCGACGAGGTGGTCGACGGCGACGGCGGTATGCCCCCCGAGCAGCTTCCGCCGACCGTTCAGGTCTGAGAGCGGCGCTCCCACGGGAACGGGAGTGTTCGACCCGGCGCGGGGCCTCCACATCGACCCCGCGCCGCGGCGCTGCGCCGCCGCGAAACGTTGCCGCAGGTCAACCGCCGGAGACGCCGTCCGCGCCACGCCGGTGCGGGGTTTGCGCTACTGGCCGGTCAGTCAGCCCCGCGGCCGTATCCTGGCGGCGTGGCCGCGCTGGACCGCCTGTCGGCGGAGAAGTACATCCTGCTGACGACCTTCCGTAGGGACGGTCGGGCGGTTTCGACGCCCGTGTGGGCGGTCCGCGACGGTGACGGGCTGGCGGTCTGGACGGCTGCCGACTCGGGCAAGGTGAAGCGGATCCGCAACAACGGCGAGGTGACCGTCGCGCCCTGCGACGTCCGCGGCCGCCCGCACGGTGCGGCGCTGCCCGCCCGCGCGTCGCTGTACGACCTGGCGGGCAGCCGCCGGATCCGGGGGCTCATCAAACACAAGTACCGGGTGTTCGGTCGTCTCACCCTGCTGGGGAGCCGGTTGCGGCGGGGCGAGGGCGGCACGGTCGGCATCCGGATCACGCTGACGGAGGGGCGGACATGAAATCAGGGCGGCGGGCCGAAGCCCACCGCCCTGATTTCCGGAAAAACGTGGTGCCGGCTTTCAGTCCCCCTGGCGCTGCTGGGGGATCTGCCCCTGCAGCAGGGCCCTGACCTCCGACTCGCGGTACCGGCGGTGACCACCGAGGGTGCGGATGGCGGACAGCTTGCCCGCCTTGGCCCACCGGGTCACCGTCTTCGGGTCGACACGGAACATCGACGCCACCTCGGCCGGCGTGAGTAGCGGCTCTGGTTCGTGCGTTCGCGATGCCATCGGTCACTCCTCCACATGTATAGACATCGGCCGGGGTCCCGCCGGCCGACGCGTCTCCCATGGTCCGGCTAGTCCCCGATGTCCGACATGGGCCGAACGGCCGAACGTCCCTAGACGGACGGATGAACCATGCCCGATTTATGCGACTTTTACACGGCAGAAAGTACCTTATTCGGACTCATGATCACGGTTCGTGAAGCGTCGACTACGAGCACTCCTCGGCTTGGGAGCGCTCGATCGGGCGGAATGTCCTAGTTGCAGCGTTCCAGCAACTGCACGGCCCGCCACCGCGCCACGAGCTTGTCGTACGCGGCCGACGCCTCCTCGGCCTCCCCGTTGGACAGCCCCGCCAGGCCCGTCGCCACCAGCTCGGGCGAGTCGTCCGCGGCGAGCGTCTCGTCAGGCAGCAGCTCCACCAGGCCCCCGTAGTCGAGTTCGACCACCGACCGCGGGTGGAACTCCTCGAGCCAGCGCGCGGCCTCCTCGACGGCCTCCGTGATCGGCGCCTCGCCGACCGACTTGCGCAGCACCGCGAGCGCCCGGGAGGAGCGCCGCCGGGCCTTCGAGATCTCCGTTCGGTAGCGCAACGCCCGCCGCCCCGGCCGGGTGACCAGATCCCGCTCCTCCGGGTCGAAGAGGACGAACCAGCGCAGCGGGACGCCCCACGTGGCGATCTGCTCGTGCAGCCGGGGAACGCCGTGCTCCAGGACCCGGGCGCCGCTGCGCCAGTCGTCGACGACCGCCTTGGCCTGGCCGGCGAGCACCGGGGGCACGAAGGCGTCGGCGAGCACCGAGGGCACGCCGTCCCGGGCGCTCAACGCCGCCTCGGCCACCCGGATCCGCAGGTTCCACGGGCAGACCAGCAGCGTGTCGTCCGTCTCCAGGACGTACGCCTCCTCCGGCAGGTCCGGCAGGCGCGTCCAGCCGGCGCCGAGCGCCTCGATCACCGCCGTCCGCTGCCGGCCCGGCCCCTCCATCGGAGCGACCGCCCGCCCCTCCGACACGTAGCGCCGCCAGTACGACTGGCGCTCCCGGTCGAAGGCGGTCAGCGGCTCGTACACGCGCAGGTATGAAGCGAAGAGCGACGGCACGGCGCGATCCTCCCACGAAACGCCGGCCCGTCGCCGCCAGCGCCCGCCACCACGCGTGCCGGGGTCGGCGGCCTCCCGGCGGCCGATACTAGGCTCGACGTCACCGGCAGCATCCCCGCCGGCGTCCGTCAGGCCTCGTCCCACAAGGACACACCGACACCAGGAGCCAGCCATGGGCGTATTCGCCAGCACCGACGACCCCGGATCGACCGGCCACGAACAGGTCGTCTTCTGCCAGGACAAGCAGACCGGTCTGAAGGCGATCATCGGGATCTACTCCACCGCGCTGGGCCCGGCGCTCGGCGGCACCCGCTTCTACCCGTACGACAGCGAGGAGGCGGCGCTCGCCGACGTGCTCGACCTGTCCCGGGGCATGGCGTACAAGAACGCTCTCGCGGGGCTGGACCTGGGCGGCGGCAAGGCGGTCATCTGGGGCGACCCGGAGCAGATCAAGACCGAGGCGCTGCTGCGCGCGTACGGCCGCTTCGTGGAGTCGCTGTCGGGCCGCTACTACACGGCCTGCGACGTCGGCACCTACGTGGCGGACATGGACGTGATCGCCCGGGAGACCAGCTACGTCACCGGCCGCAGCGTGGAGCACGGCGGCGCGGGCGACTCCTCGATCCTGACCGCCTGGGGTGTGTTTCAGGGCATGCGGGCCGCCGCCGAGCACGTCTGGGGCGTGCCGACGCTGCACGGCCGGCGGGTCGGTGTGGCCGGGCTGGGCAAGGTCGGCAAGTACCTGGTGGCGCACCTGCTCGACGACGGCGCCGAGGTCGTGGCCACGGACGTCGACCCGCGGGCGCTGGAGTGGGCGCGTACGACCCACCCGCAGGTCTCCCTGGTCGACGACGTCGCCCTGCTGGTCGGCTCGGACATCGACGTGTACGCCCCCTGCGCCCTCGGTGGCGCCCTGAACGACGACAGCGTGCCCGCGCTGCGGGCGAAGGTGGTGGCCGGCGCGGCCAACAACCAGCTCGCGCACCCCGGCATCGAGAAGCTGCTGGCCGACCGGGGCATCCTCTACGCGCCCGACTACGTGGTGAACGCCGGTGGCGTGATCCAGGTCGCGGACGAGATCGAGGGCTTCAACTTCGAGCGGGCGAAGCTGCGCGCCACCAAGATCTACGACACGACCCGCGAGATCCTCCAGCTCGCCGACGCCGAGGGCGTCCCGCCGGCGGTGGCCGCCGACCGGCTGGCCGAGCGGCGGATGGCCGACGTCGGCCGCCTGCGCACCATCCACCTGCGCTGATCCGGCACCCCGGGAGCGGTCCGCGCGGATCCGCTCCCGGGCCCGCCCGCCGGGTCGACGGGCCGTTAAGCTGGAGATGGGATCAGTTCGTGCCGTTTCGCCCGGTGTCACGGGTGCTCACGGTTCCGCTCCTTACCCGGTACACTGGGTGACGGCCAGACCACCGCGACGCGCGGTGGCGGCCGACGGTAACCCGAGGTGCCGAACGATGGCATCCCCATGTACCGTAAGAGCCACGAGAGATGCCTGACGTCATCGGGGCCCGCCTTCGGGCTGCCCCGCATTCTGTGCGAGGGGGTCGAGCCATGGGGCGCGGCCGTGCTAAGGCCAAGCAGACAAAGGTGGCCCGGGAGTTGAAGTACCACTCCCCGAACACCGACCTCGCCGCCTTGCAGCGAGAACTCGGCGGAGGCGGCAAGTCGAGCCACGACTTCGACGACGACTACAAAGAGTATGTCGACGACGATGACGAGGACCACGCGGACGACGACCCGGACACCTGGGTCCGTCCCACCCGCTGACCCCGGTCACATCTGAGCACGCGGTGAGTCCCGCGTGCTCACGCATGTGCCCGCCGGGAGTGGCCTACCGACCGACGGTCAGGGGCCCTGCCGGGCGCCACGCGCCGCAGGACCCCTGACCCCGGTGCCGCACCGTCAGCGCGGCCGATTGTTCCAGTTGTAGAACGTCGGAATGTTCTCGAAGTGGTTCCAGGCGCACACCGCGCCCTCGCCATTTCCGCCCGCGACCTCCGCCCGGCGCTGGCGCGCGGCCTCGGCCTCGCGCAGCAGAGCGAGAAGCCCCGGGGCGGCGTCCCGCACCCGCTCGGCGACCGCGGCCGGCGCGATGCCTTCCGTGCGCTCAGGCTGCCGGTGACTCGTGGTCTCGGGCATGCTCCAACACTCCCTCCAATAGGCGGATCTTGCTGTTGCGGCAGTGCTCGGTTTCCGTACCGTCGAAACGCCCCAACTCGAAGTAGCGGTTGGCGGCGTGACCACCCCCGCAGAAGCCGAAGTACGGGCAGGTCGCCCGGCACGCCTCGACCCCGGCCAGGAACTCGCCCACCCAGCCCGTCCGCGCCGCCCCGGCCAGGATCTCGGCCAGCGGCGACTCCAGCACGTTGCCGCTGCTGAAGTCGCCGTACCGGGGATCGGTGAAGCCGGCCAGCTCCGGCGAGAGCACGGTGACCGAGCCGTCGTGCCCGATCGTGGGGATCGGGTCGAGCTGCCGGGGCAGCACGTCGTCCGCCACGTCGTCGAGGACCGCCGCGGCGTACCGCAACGACCACTCGACCTCCCGCAGATGGATCCGGGGATCCCGCCGCCACGCCGCCACGAGCTCGGCCCAGAAGGCCGTCACGTCGGCCGGAGCGTGGGCGTTGTCGCGGGTGTTGACCCCCTCGGTCTCCTCGATGTTGACCCCGAGCACGTCGCACCCCAGGTCGAGGAAGTAGTCGTACAGCTCGGCCGCGAGCCCGGGCCGCGGCCGGGACACCACGGCGAGAGCGGAGAACGGCAACTCGCGCCGGCGCAGCGCGGCGACGCCGCGGACGATCCGGTCGTACGCCGGACGCCCAGCCCGCGTGACCCGGTCACCGTTGCGGTCCCGCGGCCCGTCCACGCTCACGCTCACCCGCATCCGGTGCTCGGCGAAGAAGTCGCACCACGCGTCGTCGATGAGCGTCGCGTTGGTCTGCACGTGGTGCTCGACCTCGGGCGCGAACGGCGCCATCAGGGCGGCCAGGTGCTCCCGGCCGGCCGCGAGCGGCTCACCGCCGTGCCACACCACCGAGAACCGCCCCGACGCCGCCCAGGTGTTCACCGAGGCGGCCACCGCCTCCGCCACCGCCACCGGCATCCGCCGGTCCGCGGCCCGCAACGGCAGATAGCAGTACGCACAGTCGAGGTTGCAGAGGGTGGTGGGCTGCATCACGACGTACGACGGAACCGCGGCCACGCCACGCATCCCGCTGAACGACTGTCCCCGAGCAGCCATTGCCCTCCCTTGCCGCGCCTGAGGGTGCCCTTCAGGCTAGGCGGCTTCGGCTACTCGGGTGAACCCCCGATCAGGTGCTCGTACGATCAGCGCAGCGTGATCAGCCGCGGGTGTGCTGGCCGATCATCTGAACGTTCCCCGAACCCTCGATGATCTCGCCGGCCTGCCACGCCTCGACACCCCGGCCGGTGAGCGTGGCCAGCGCGCGGTCCGCGTCCTCCGCCGAGACGATGGCGAACATGCCGACGCCCATGTTGAACGTCGCCTCCATCTCCGGGTCCTCGATCCGGCCCTTGGACTGGATGAGGTCGAAGACCGGCTGCGGCCGCCAGGTGGACCGGTTGACCACGGCGTCGACGTGCTCGGGCAGGACCCGCACGAGGTTGCCGGGAATGCCGCCGCCGGTGACGTGGGCCAGCGCCCGCACCTCGGCCTCGGCGATCAGCTTGAGGCAGTCCTGCGCGTAGATCTTCGTCGGCGTGAGCAGCTCCTCACCGAGGGTGCGCTGCCGGCCGAAGTCGTCGATCACCACGTCGAGCCGCATGCGCCCCGCGCCGAGCAGCACGTGCCGGACCAGCGAGTAGCCGTTGGAGTGCAGGCCCGAGGAGCGCATGGCGATCACCACGTCGCCGATCTCGACCCGCTCCGGGCTGAGGATCTCGCTCTCCTCGACCACGCCGACGCCGGTCGCCGAGATGTCGTACTCGTCGGGGCGCAGCACACCCGGGTGCTCGGCCGTCTCGCCACCGAGCAGCGCGCAGCCGGCGTACCGGCAGCCGTCCGCGATGCCCGCGCCGATCTCGGCCACCTTGTCCGGCACGACCTCGCCCGTGGCGATGTAGTCGAGCAGGAACAGCGGCTCCGCGCCACACGCCACCAGGTCGTCGACGACCATGGCGACCAGGTCGATGCCGACCGTGTCGTGGATGTCCATCTGCTGCGCGATCACCAGCTTGGTGCCGACGCCGTCGGTCGAGGACGCGAGGATCGGGTTCTTGTACTTCTGCGTGTCCAGCCGGAACAGGCCGGCGAAGCCGCCCAGGTCGCCGAGCACCTCCGGGCGCCGGGTCTGCCGCACCTTCGACTTGAGCAGCTCGACGGCGCGGTCGCCCGCCTCGATGGACACCCCGGCGTCGGCGTACGAGACCGAGCGTTTGCGCGCCTGGCGACTGGTGCCGGCCGTCCAGGGCTGGCGGTCACCGCCGGCGCCGGTCGGGCTGGATCCTGCGCCGCTGCGCTCGGACACGTGCGTCACGGTACTCCCCTTTGTGGTTCTCGGGTGCGGCGCCGGAGGTGACCGGGCCGCCCCGGGGCGGTGCTACGGGCGGTGGACGGTCGCGCCGCCCGAAGTGGCGACGAGTGGGAGGGTGGGGCGCTCCGGGGCCTCCGGGCCGCTGGTGGCGACCCGCCGGCCCACCCCCTCGAGCACGTGCTTGCCGATCAGGTTGCCCGCCGGCAGCTCGATGGGGTACTCCCCATCGAAGCACGCGCGGCAGAGCCGGGTCTTCGGCTGCTCGGTCGCGGCGATCAGGCCGGACAGCGAGACGTAGCCCAGCGTGTCGGCGCCGATCGAGCGCCGGACGCCCTCGTTGTCGAGCCCGTTGGCCAGCAGTTCCGCCCGGGTGGCGAAGTCGATGCCGTAGAAGCACGGCCACTTGACCGGCGGCGACGAGATCCGGACGTGCACCTCGAGGGCGCCCGCCTCGCGCAGCATCCGCACGATGGCCCGCTGGGTGTTGCCGCGCACGATCGAGTCGTCCACGACGACGAGCCGCTTGCCGCGCACGTTCTCCCGCAGCGGGTTGAGCTTCAGCCGGATGCCGAGCTGGCGCAGCGTCTGCGACGGCTGGATGAAGGTGCGGCCGACGTACGGGTTCTTCATGAGCCCGGCGCCGTAGGTGATCCCGGACTCCTCCGCGTAGCCGATCGCCGCCGGGGTGCCGGACTCGGGCACCGGGATGACCAGGTCGGCCTCGACGGGGTGCTCCTTGGCCAGCTGGCGGCCGATCTGCACGCGGGCCGCGTGGACGTTGCGGCCGGCGATCGTGGCGTCCGGCCGGGCGATGTAGACGTACTCGAAAAGGCAGCCCTTGGGCTCCGGCACGACGAACCGGGTGGAGCGCAGCCCGTCCTCGTCGATGGCGATGAGCTCGCCCGGCTCGACCTCGCGGACCACGCTCGCGCCCACGATGTCGAGGGCGGCGGTCTCGCTCGCGACGACCCACCCGCGCTCGAGCCGGCCGAGCACCAGCGGGCGTACGCCGTGGGCGTCCCGCGCCGCGTAGAGCGTCGACTCGTCCATGAAGACGAAACTGAACGCGCCGCGCAGCTGCGGCAGCACCTCCAGCGCGGCCGCCTCCACGGAGAGATCCGGCCGGCTGGCCAGCAGCATGGTCACGAGCGAGGTGTCGTTGGTCGCCCCGTCGGTCGCCAACCCGCGCTCGGCGACCTCGCGCTGGAGGTCGGCCGTGTTGACGAGATTGCCGTTGTGGGCGAGCGCGATGGTCGTGCCGGCGCTCGTGGACCGGAGGGTCGGCTGGGCGTTCTCCCAGGTCGAGCCGCCGGTCGTCGAGTAGCGCGTGTGCCCGATGGCCACGTGCCCGCGCAGGCTGGCGAGGGTGGGCTCGTCGAAGACCTGGGCGACCAGGCCCAGGTCCTTGTAGACCACCACGCCGGAGCCGTCGCTCACCGCGATCCCGGCGGCCTCCTGGCCCCGGTGTTGAAGTGCGTAGAGACCGAAATAGGTCAGATTGGCAACCTCTTCGCCGGGAGCCCAGACGCCGAAGACGCCGCACGCGTCCTGGGGGCCGGGTCGCTGGGGATCAAGGTCGTGGCTCAGCCGGCCGTCGCCTCGGGGCACCTGCCTGCTCCAATGCTGGGTCTGGACTGGCCGGGCGGGACCACGGGTCGGATCCACACGTCTCGGCCGGGACCACTGTTGTCGCCTCACAGTGTACGCGAATCCCCGTCAATACAGAAAGTCACGATCCGCCTGCCGGTAGTTACCGGCGAGCGGACGTCCGCCCAGCTAGAGCGGAAGATGCGCCGAGAGGTCCGCGCGGATACCACTCACCCGTACGCGACCCTGCGTGACCGCCTCCTCCCAGCCCAGGCGTCCCGAGGCCAGCGCGAGCCACGTCTGCGGGTCCATTTCCACCACATTCGGCGGGGTGCCGCGGGTGTGTCGGGGACCGGGGATGCACTGGATCGCGCCGTATGGTGGGACACGCACCTCCACCGATCGGCCGGGGGCGCGCTCCGCGAGGACGGCCAACAGCGTCCGGACCGCCTCCCGGAGGACCGGACGATCGGGCGTACGCCCCTCGTCGAGCGCCGACAACGCCGCCGCGACGGCGGCGGACTTTACGTGCGGAGAGGACACGACGGGACGATACGACCCGAGCCGGAGCGCTCCGACGCTGGCCCTGGGTCGCGCAGGGACAGCCGGACAAGGCATAGTGGCCGACGGCGTATTCGAACCGTGATTATCCCCGGCCCGGCGCCCGCCGGTGAGGGAAGTCAGCCCGGAAGGCGGTGGACGTGTCAACACACCGACGTGCCTGGAAGCAGCGGGCCGGTGTGGTCGTAGCGCTGGTTGCCGGCGCCCTGCTCGCCCTCCCCGCCACACCAGCACTGGCTGCTCCCAGCATCACCAACGTCTCGGCCTCCCCCGGCACCGTGGAAGCGGGCGGGGAGACGAGGGTCAGCTACACCCTCAAACTGGACGACCCGCCGGTCCCCGTCGACATCGACGTCAGCTCCAGCAACGGGAAGCTGCAGTGCATCGAAGGATGCTCGCAGGGAAACGTGACCGAGGGCACCTACACCGCCAAGTTCAAGGCGGCCGCCGACGCGTCGAACGGGTCCGCCCGCATCACCGTCAAGGCGAGCGGCCCCGGCCTCGGCGGGGACGCGCAGGGCTCGACGACCGTCAACATCACCGCCAAGGCGGCGCCGCCTCCCTCGCCGCAGGTGCAGACGGTGCGGTCGATCTCGGGCAAGGTCGTCGCCCAGGCGAACAGCAAGGCCGTGCCGAACGCGGTCGTGATGCTCCAGGACAGCACCGGCAAGCAGTTCAGCACCACGAGCGACGGCAGCGGCAACTTCCGCTTCACGGGCACCACCGAGAAGCCGATCGCACCCGGACGGCTCGACCTCGGCGCGAGCTACGACAACATCGTGGCCACCAAGTCGATCAACGCCAGCGCCGGGCAGTCGATCACGGGCCAGCGGATCAGCCTCGCGATCAAGGTCGAGGTGACGCCGAGCGCCACCCCGTCGGCCACCGAGGAGGCGCTCCCGAGCGAGGAGCCGACCGAGGACGAGGCCACCGAGGAGACGCCGGAGGCGACCGAGGGCGCCGCGGCGGCCAACGCGGCCAGCGAGGACTCGGGCGGCGGCTTCGGGTCGTACCTCATCATCCTGCTCGGCGGCCTGCTCGTGGCCGCCGGCGTCGGCACCATCGTGCTGCTCTGGATGAAGCGCAAGGAGAGCCCGGACGACGCCGGTGACGACTCTCCGGGTGCTGGGCCGGCCGGCGGGGCCGGCGCGGTGCCGGGGGCTCGCGGCGCGTTCCGGGGCGCCGACGACCAGACCCGCGTGGTCAACCGCGCCGGTGCCGGGCCCGACCCGACGATGGTCGGCGGCGCCGCGCTGAGCGAGGCCCCGACGATGATGCACCGCCCGGTGGTCGACGACGTTCCGCCCGACCCGTACGGCGTGCCCGCGCAGCCGTACGGCGCCGGTGGGCCGGGCGGCTGGTCCGGCGGTGGCGGCTACGGCGACGAGCCGGGCGGCTACGGGGCGGCCGGCGGCTACGGCAACTCCCCGTCCTCGGGCGGCGGCTACGGCGCCGACGGCGGGTACGGGAACGCTCCGGGCTCGGGCGGCGGCTACGGCGCCGGTGACGCCGGTTACGGCGGCGCGCCCTCCTCGGGCGGCGGTTACGGCGGCGCTCCGTCGTCGGGCGGCGGTTACGGCAGCCGCGACTACGGCGCCGGCGCCCCGGCCGGGGCGCCGGACTACCCGCCGGCCCCGGGCGGCGCGGGCTACGGCGAGCAGCGCTACGACGAGCCGACCGGCCGGTACACCGGCGACAGCACGCAGTACCCGGCGCCGGCCGACCCGTACGCCACCGGGCTCTACCAGCAGGACCAGGGTCAGGGCTACGGCCAGCCGGACCCCGGGTCGTACGGCCGGGGCGGGGAGCCGACCGGTGGCTACGGCCAGCCGGGCGGCTACGACCAGGGCGGGTACGGCCAGCCGGGCGGCTACGGCCAGGAGGCGCCCACGCAGCGCGGCGGCTACGACGACCAGGGCTACGACCAGGGCGGCTACGGTCAGCAGGGCGGCTACGGCCAGGAGCAGCCACCCACCCCCCAGCGGGGCGGTTACGGTCAGGAGCAGCCCACCCAGCGCGGCGGCTACGACGACCGTGGCTACGACCAGGGCGGGTACGGCCAGCAGGGCGGCTACGGTGACCAGGGCGGCCGGGGCCGCGACGGCGCCGGGCCGCAGCAGGACCGGGGCGGTCGCCGCCTTGACTGGCTGGACGACTGACTGAGAACCACCGCACGACCACGGAAGGGGCCGCCCGGCAAGCCGGGCGGCCCCTTCCGCATCTCACCATCGCCGGCCCGGCCGCCCCTGCGCGATGATCATGAGCTTGACGGCGGATGTGGAGATCGAAGACGCCGCAAACCATGATCAACGCTGGGAGGTGGACCGGCGGGCGACGAGTGCGGGGTGAGGGGAATCAGGCGGGGGAGAAGACGCCCTGGCGCAGCAGCGGGACCACGTCGGAGACGTCGAGGCGTACCGCGATGTCGACGTCCCCGGCGAAGCCGCCCTCGACGAGTTCCCGGCCGGAGACGCTGCCGCGGACCGCGGCGGGCACGTCGGGCGTGCTGGCCAGCGCGGCGAGCGCCATGGCCGCCTCGACGGACAACCCGCCCGGCACGCCGGCGAGGGCGTCCAGCACGCTCGCCGCGCCGAGCTGGTCCTCGACCGACGGCCGCAGCGAGCCGTCCGGCCACCGCTCGCCGGCCGCCACCACGCCGACCGGGGCGTCCGTCGAGCCGTACCCCTGATCGCGGAGCCAACGACCGACGGCGCCCGCGTTGCGCAGGCAGGCCGCCACCACCGGCAGGCCGGTGGCGCTGGCCGCGGAGCTGATGGCCGAGCCGTTGGGTGAGGGAAGGACCAGGTCGGCGACGACCGGGGCGGTGCTCAACGCCGCCGGCGACAGCGACCACGGCTGCTCCGGGCCGGTCTGCCGGCGGCCCACGGCCACGGTGGCACCGACCCGGCTCGCGTAGTCGGCGGCCTGCTCACCCCAGGGGAACGGGTGCACCCGCATCCCCCGGCTCACGGCGACCTCGACGGCGGTGGTGAACGAAAGCACGTCCACCACCACCAGCGCGGCGCAGACCCGGCCCAGTTCGGCCGCCCCGGCCAGCCCCCAGTCGAACCGGGCGCCGGAGCCGGGTTGGCCGTAGACGGCAGCTGCCAACGCCTCAGCGCTCGTCAGGCGCCGACGGCTGCTCGGTGTCACCGGACCCGGGCTCGGTCGCCCCGTCGCCTCCGGCCTGCGGAGGAGCCGCCACGTCCGGCGCCGGCTCGTCCACCGGCGTCACCGGGCCGGCGGGCGCGACCGGCGCGGCCGAGGCGATGGGCTCCGACTCGACGCTCTCCGGGTCCACGGGCGCCACCTCGGCCGCCGGCTCGTCCACCGGCAGCGGCACCGCCTCCACGGCCCCGGCCACCCCGGTCGCCGGAGCCGGCACCTCGACCAGCTCCGAACCGCCGAAGAGCCGCGGCAGGGTCGCGGTGTGCGCGGCGCGCAGCTCGTCCAGACCGATCCGGAACTGGCCGTGCACCTCGAGCGCGCCGCCGGCCGGGTCGGTGACGCCGATCAGCTCGTACGGCACGCCGTGCTCGGCGCACAGCGCCGTGAACGCCTTCTCGTGCCCCCGCGGCACCGACACCAGCGCGCGGCCGGCCGACTCGCTGAACAGGTAGACGAACGGCATCGAGCCGCCCGCGAACTGCTCCGGCACCGCGATCCGGGCACCGACGCCGCGGCGCAGGCAGGACTCGACAAGGCTCTGTGCCAGGCCACCGTCGGAGAGGTCGTGCGCCGAGCTGAGGTGGCCGACCCGGGCCGCCGCCGCGACCAGGTCGCCCAGCGCCTTCTCCCGCGCGAGGTCGACCTGCGGCGGGATGCCGCCGAGGTGCTCGTGGGTCACCCACGCCCACTCGGAGCCGGACAGCTCGACGTGGGTCTCGCCCAGCAGGAACAGCTGGTCGTGGTCGCCGTTCGGCCGCGGCACGAAGCCCATCGGCACGCGCTCGGCCACGTTGTCCAGCACGCCGAGCACGCCGACCACCGGGGTCGGGTGGATCGCCGCGGCGCCCGTCTGGTTGTAGAAGCTCACGTTGCCGCCGGTCACCGGGATGCCCAGCTCGGCGCAGCCGTCGGCGAGACCGCGTACGGCCTCGGCGAACTGCCACATGACGCCCGGATCCTCCGGCGAGCCGAAGTTGAGGCAGTTGGTGACGGCGATCGGGGTCGCGCCGGTGACGGCCACGTTCCGGTACGCCTCGGCCAGCGCCAGCTTCGTGCCGTGGTACGGGTCGAGCCGGGCGTACCGGCCGTTGCCGTCCACCGAGAGCGCCACGCCGAGCCCGGTGCGCTCGTCGATCCGGATCACGCCGGAGTCCTCCGGCTGGGCGAGCACGGTGTTGCCCAGCACGTACCGGTCGTACTGCTCGGTGACCCAGGTCTTGTCGGCCAGGTTCGGCGAGGCGATCATGCGCAGCACGGTCTCGCGCAGCGCCTCCGGATCGGCGGGACGCGGCAGCGTCTCGGCCCGGTCGGCCTGGAGCAGGATCAGGTCGGCCGGCTCGCGCATCGGGCGGGCGTAGACCGGGCCGTCGTCGACCAGCGAGCCCGGCGGCACGTCGACCACGAGGTGGTCACGCCACGTGATCACGAGCCGCCCCGGCCGGCCGTCCGGCGCGGGCGCGGTGACCTCGCCGATGGCGGTGGCCCAGACGCCCCACTTCTCGGCGGTCTTCAGCACCGCGTCGAGCTTCTCCGGCTCGACGACCAGCAGCATCCGCTCCTGCGACTCGCTGGCCAGGATCTCGTGCGGCTCCATCGAGGGCTCACGCAGCGGGACCCGCTCCAGCCAGACCCGCATGCCGGTGCCGGCCGCCGCGGCCGTCTCGGTGAGCGCGCAGGTCAGACCGGCGCCGCCCAGGTCCTGGATGCCGACGACAAGCTCGGCGTCGTACAGCTCGAGGCACGCCTCGATGAGGAGCTTCTCCATGAACGGGTCGCCGACCTGCACCGACGGGCGGCGCTGCTCGCTGCCCTCGTCGAAGGTGGCGCTCGCCAGCACGGACACGCCGCCGATGCCGTCCCGGCCGGTCTTGGCGCCCATGAGCACGACCACGTTGCCGGGGCCGGCCGCCTCCTTCTTCTGGAGCCGGTCGACCGGGAGCACGCCGAGGCAGAGCGCGTTGACCAGCGGGTTGCCCTGGTAGGTGGGGTCGAACACCACCTCGCCGCCGATGTTGGGCAGGCCGAGGCAGTTGCCGTAGCCGCCGACGCCGGCCACCACGCCGGGCAGCACCCGGGCGGTGTCGGGGTGGTCCGCGGCGCCGAAGCGCAGCGGGTCCATGACGGCGACCGGGCGGGCGCCCATCGCGAGGATGTCGCGGACGATGCCGCCCACGCCGGTGGCCGCACCCTGGTACGGCTCGACGAAGCTGGGGTGGTTGTGCGACTCGACCTTGAAGGTCACGGCGAGCTCGTCGGAGACCCGCACCACACCGGCGTTCTCGCCGATGCCGGCGAGCAGCCGGTCGCTCGGCGGCGCCTTCTCGCCGAACTGGCGCAGGTGCACCTTGCTGGACTTGTAGGAGCAGTGCTCGCTCCACATGATCGAGTACATGGCCAGTTCGGCCTGGGTGGGCCGCCGGCCGAGGATCTGCCGGATCCGGTCGTACTCGTCGTCCTTGAGGCCCAGCTCGGGGTACGGCTGGAGCTCGCCGGGCGTGCCGGCGGCGCGCGGCACGGTGTCCACGCCGTCGATCCAGGTGTCGGAGGCCGGCTCGACGGGCCGGGCCGCCTGCGCGGGAGCCGGCGTCACGGCCGCGGCCGGGCTTGGCTCCGCCGGAGCGGCCGGGAAGGCCTCCGGTGTCTCCCGTACCGGATCCGGATGGGTGGTCATGACCTCTCCTCGCTGCGCTCGCACCCGCCCGCCGGGCGGTCGAGCTGACCGATGATCCTGTCGCCGCCGGTCACCACGCTCACGCCGGCGCCCCCACCAGGTGCTTGAGGACCGAGGTGAAGAAGCCGAGGCCGTCCAGCGAGGGGCCGGTGAGTGCCTCCACCGCGTGCTCGGGGTGCGGCATGATGCCCACCACGTTCCCGGCCTCGTTGGTGATCGCGGCGATGTCGCGCTGCGAACCGTTCGGGTTGCCGCCGATGTAGCGGGCCACGACCCGGCCCTCGGCCTCGAGCTGGTCGAGCGTGGCGGGGTCGGCCACGTAGCAGCCCTCGCCGTTCTTGACCGGAATCAGCACCTCCTGGCCGGGCTGGAACGCGTTGGTCCAGGCGGTGCCGACCGTCTCGATGCGCAGGAACTGGTCCCGGTTGCGGAAGTGCAGGTGCTGGTTGCGGGTGAGCGCGCCAGGCAGCAGGTGGGCCTCGCAGAGGATCTGGAAGCCGTTGCAGATGCCGAGCACCGGCAGCCCGCCGCGGGCCGCGTCGACGATCGACTCCATCACGGGGGCGAACCGGGCGATGGCGCCGCAGCGCAGGTAGTCCCCGTACGAGAAGCCCCCGGGCAGTACGACGGCCTCGACCCCGTGCAGCGACGGGTCACCGTGCCAGAGCCGGACCGGCTCGGCGCCGGCGATCCGGACCGCCCGGGCGGCGTCCCCGTCGTCGAGCGAGCCGGGGAAGGTGACGACTCCGACCCGCGCGGTCACGACCGGGCGCCCGTGGGCTCGTCGGCCTCGACCAGGCGGACGGTGAAGTCCTCGATGACCGGGTTGGCGAGCAGCTTGTCGGCGATCTCCCGGGCGCGGTCCAGGTCCGGTTCACCGGTGAACTCGATCTCGATCCGCCTGCCGATCCGGACGGAGGCGACGTCGCTGACGCCGAGCCGCGGCAGCGCGTTTGCGACGGCCTGGCCCTGCGGATCGAGGATCTCGGGCTTGAGCATGACGTCGACGACGACGCGAGGCACTGGGCACTCCTGACTGTGTACGCAGTTGGGTGCCGACCCACATGGGGCGAGCGCAGCCAGCCTACCTGGCAGATACGGCTTCGCCCGCACCGGCCGGACCGGTTCAGACAGTGATCGACATGGACGGCACGGGGGGCCGGGCGGCCGATGCGGAGTCGTTGTGTTCCCGATGCGCGTTCGTTGCCGGACATGGCGATCCGTCCGGTTTCTCCGGTACCGTCGCCGGAAGATCCACGGTGCGGTCCCGTGCTGCCGATAACATTTACGGGCTTCGATGAAACTCTTGTGAACGACATCTCAGAGCCCCTACCGTACATCGTCGGGCGTCGATGGATGCCCCTGGTCGACGGGTCACCCCTGCCCGACGACCGGCAGCCGACCCGGCGAACCCGGGCCCACCCTCCAGAAGGAGCCCCACATGCGCATCCGTTCCCTGCTCGTGGCGGTCAGCACCGCGCTGGTCGGCGTCGTCGGCGCCGCCTCGGGCGCCACCGCCGCCCCGCAAGGCCCGCAGCCGATCATCGGCGGCAGCACCGTCTCCTCCGCCCCGTGGGCGGCCGCGGTCATGAGCAACGGGTCGTTCACCTGCTCCGGCAGCGTGATCGCCCCGCAGTGGGTGCTCACCGCCCGGCACTGCATCAGCGGCACCATGTCGGTGCGGGTCGGCAGCGTCAACCGCACCTCCGGTGGGGTGACGCGCACCGTCAGCGCCACCTACACCCGCTACGACCTGGCCCTCATGCGCCTCTCCAGCGCCGTGAGCACCTCGGCTGTCACGCTGGCCACCAGCAACCCGCCCGTCGGGTCGACCAACTCGATCTACGGCTGGGGCATGACCTGCTACAGCGGCTGCTCGGCGTCCACCACGCTGAAGACCGCCAACGTCCAGGTGACCAGCACCAACGTCACCGACGCGTACGGCGGGCAGGCCATCCGCAGCACGCGGATCAACGGCAACGCGTGGCGGGGTGACTCGGGTGGCCCGCAGTTCTACAACGGCCGGCAGGTCGGCGTCGCGTCGACCGCCGACGGCCAGAGCATCCAGAACTACGGCAGTGTGGCGTACAACCGCTCCTGGATCACCTCGGTGGCCGGTGTCTGACGGTTAACGCCCTGCAGGCGCGGATGGTCGGCGGAGTGCCGGCCGTCCGCGCCGCGCCGTTTTTCAGCATCCGATCAGGTGAACAATGCACACGTTAGGGGTGCGTCCGCCCTGACAGCATCGGACGTGTGCTGGTCGTGACGACGGACGAACTGCCCGGCTACGAGATCCGCCAGATCCTCGGTGAGGTGGTGTCATCGATGGCCAGGACGCGGAACCCGTACCGCGAGGGCGTCAAGAACCTGCGCGGTGGCGCGTACGACCCGATGGCGCCGGACAACCTCACCCGGTGGCGCACCGACTCGGTGGCGCGCCTCGGGGAGGAGGCCCGGCGGCTCGGCGCGAACGCCGTGATCGGCATGCGCTTCGACAGCCGGGACTGCGGCGAGATGTGGATGGAGATCTGCGCGTACGGCACGGCGGTGATCGTCGTACCCAAGGTGCCCGACGTCATGCCGTCCGACCAGCCGCTGGTCGCCGCGGAGACCGCGCACGACCCGGAGATCGCCAGCGGCCCGAGCGGCATCGCCGAACCCGCGAGCGCCCCGAACCTGCGCACCGCCGCCGAAACCCCGACCCGCGAAGGCTGACCCCACCGCCCGCGCCCTCTGCCCGGCGCCCCGACGCTGGTGATCAAGAGGTTTGTGTCAGGTTGAAGATCGAACCTGACGCAAAGCTCTTGATCAGCGGGACGAAGTCGGCGCGGCGGGGCGGGAGGGCGGTTGGGGATGCGGGGTCAGAGGATCGGGGGCGGGCTGTAGGCCGCCGCCTCGGGGTGGGCGGTCACGATCTCGGTGATACGGCGGGTGACCGCCTGGACCTGGGCGGGCGCGGCGCCGACGAAGGCGGCCCGGTCGGCCACCAACTCGTCGATCTCGGCGCGGCTAAGCCCGAGCCGGCCGTCGGCGGCGAGCCGATCGAACAGGTCGTTCTCGAGCGCCCCCTTCTCCCGCATACCGAGCGCCACAGCCACCGCGTGCTCCTTGATCACCTCGTGGGCGACCTCCCGGCCCACACCCCGGCGGACCGCCGCCACCAGGATCTTCGTGGTGGCCAGGAAGGGCAGGAAGCGCTCCAGCTCCCGGTTGATCACCGCCGGGTACGCGCCGAACTCGTCGAGCACCGTGAGGAACGTCTGGAACAGCCCGTCGGCGGCGAAGAACGCGTCGGGCAGGGCGACCCGGCGGACCACCGAGCAGGAGACGTCTCCCTCGTTCCACTGGTCGCCGGCCAGCTCGCCGACCATCGACAGGTAACCCCGGATGATCACCGCGAAGCCGTTGACCCGCTCGCTGGAGCGGGTGTTCATCTTGTGCGGCATGGCGCTGGAACCCACCTGACCGGGCTTGAAGCCCTCGGTCACCAGCTCCTGGCCCACCATGAGCCGAATCGTGGTGGCCAGCGAGGACGGCCCGGCGGCGACCTGGGCCAGCGCGGAGAGCACGTCGAAGTCGAGCGAGCGCGGGTAGACCTGGCCCACGCTGGCCAGCACCCGCGAGAAGCCCAGGTGACCCGCCACCCGCCGCTCCAGCTCGGCCACCTTCTCCGCGTCGCCGTCGAACAGGTCGAGCTGGTCGGCGGCCGTGCCCACCGGACCCTTGATCCCCCGCAGCGGGTACCGGGCGATCAGGTCCTCCAGCCGCTCGTACGCGATGAGCAGTTCCTCGGCCGCCGACGCGAAGCGCTTGCCCAGCGTGGTGGCCTGCGCCGCCACGTTGTGCGAGCGGCCGGCCATCACGAGGCCGGAGTACTCGTGCGCGTGCCAGGCAAGCCGGGCCAGCGTGGCGACCACCCGGTCACGGATCAGCTCCAGCGAGCGGCGCACCTGGAGCTGCTCGACGTTCTCGGTGAGGTCCCGGGAGGTCATCCCCTTGTGCACGTGCTCGTGGCCGGCCAGGGCGCTGAACTCCTCGATCCGGGCCTTCACATCGTGCCGGGTGACCCGCTCGCGCTCCGCGATCGACCCCAGGTCGACCTGGTCGAGCACCCGCTCGTACGCCTCGACCACCCCGTCGGGCACCGGCACCCCGAGGTCACGCTGCGCCCGCAGCACGGCGAGCCAGAGCCGCCGCTCCAGGCGGATCTTCTCCTCCGGCGACCAGAGGGCGACCAGGTCGGGTGAGGCGTACCGGTGGGCGAGCACGTTGGGGATCGTCGTCACGCGTCCATTGTCCGGCACTCCGGGCCGGTCGATCCCGCCGGCCCGATCCATGCGCGCGAGCGGGCCCGAGCCGTGCGCGCCGACCGCTCCCACCGGCCGGCCCCAGACGTGCGCGCCCGCCGGCCCAGCCGGGCGCCGGCCCGGCTGGCGACGCGACGGGGGCGGGCCGGTCAGCGCTCCAGGATCGCCGTGACCCCCTGGCCGCCCGCCGCGCAGATCGAGATGAGCCCCCGCCCGCCGCCCTTCTCGGCGAGCAGCTTGGCGAGCGTCGCCACGATCCGGCCACCGGTCGCCGCGAACGGGTGCCCGGCCGCCAGCGAGGAGCCGTTGACGTTCAGCTTGTCGCGGTCGATCGCGCCGAGCGGGGCGTCGAGGCCGAGCCGTTCCTTGCAGAACTCCGGCGACTCCCAGGCCGCGAGCGTGGCCAGCACCTGCGAGGCGAACGCCTCGTGGATCTCGTAGAAGTCGAAGTCCTGCAGCGTCAGCCCGGCCCGGGCCAGCATTCGGGGCACGGCGTACGCGGGGGCCATGAGCAGCCCCTCGTCGCCGTGCACGAAGTCCACGGCGGCCGTCTCCGACCAGCTGAACCAGGCCAGCACCGGAAGGCTGTGCTCACGGGCCCACTCCTCGGAGGCGAGCAGCACGGTCGACGCCCCGTCGGTGAGCGGCGAGGAGTTGCCGGCGGTCATGGTGGCCCGCTCGGCGTCCGCACCGCGCGCACCGAAGACCGGCTTCAACGCGCCGAGCTTCTCCAGGCTGGTGTCGGCGCGGAGATTCTGGTCGCGGGTCAGCCCGAGGTACGGGGTCACGAGGTCGTCGAAGAAACCCCGGTCGTACGCGGCGGCCAGCCGCTGGTGCGAGCGGAGGGCCAGCTCGTCCTGGGACCGCCGGTCGACGTTCCACCGCAGGGCCGTGCGGGCGGCGTGCTCACCCATCGACAGGCCGGTACGCGGCTCGGCGTTGCGCGGGATCTCCGGCTTGAACGGCTGGAGCGGGCGCAGCTTGGCGGCGACCCTGAGCCGTTCGCCGAGCGTACGGGCGCTGTTGAGCTTGAGCAGCGTGCGGCGCAGGTCCTCGTTGATGGCGAGCGGGGCGTCGGAGGTGGTGTCGACACCGCCCGCGATGCCGACGTCGATCTGCCCGAGGGCGATCTTGTTGGCGACGAGGATCGCCGCCTCCAGGCCCGTGCCGCAGGCCTGCTGGATGTCGTACGCGGGGGTGTGCGGGTCGAGCCGGGACCCGAGCACCACCTCCCGGGTCAGGTTGAAGTCGCGGGAGTGCTTGAGCACCGCCCCGGCCACGACCTCGCCGACCCGCTGGCCGGCGAGGCCGTAGCGGGCCACCAGGCCGTCCAGCGCCGCCCCGAGCATGTCCGCGTTGGACGCGCTCGCGTAACGCGAGTTGGAGCGGGCGAAGGGGATGCGGTTGCCGCCGATGACCGCCACCCGCCGGATGCTCTGCACGATCCGCCTCCTCGGAAGTGTTGCCCGTACCCTACTCGCCAGTAGGCTACGCCTATGACCGACAGGTACGCGAGCTTCGTCCAATCGGGGGCCGGCCGCGCGCTGGTCAAGCGCCTCGGGCTGCCCGACCCGCCGCGACTGCGCCGGCACCGCCCCGGCGACCCGCTCCTCCCCGGGCCCGTCCTGCTCGGCGCGGCCACCGGCGGCCGCCTCGCCGAGCCGGTCGGCAAGCTGCTGACCGACGCCGGGCTCGAGCTGCGCGATCCCGGCGCCGTCGAGCCCGAGGCCCGTTTCGGCGCCCTGGTGTACGACGCCACCGGGATCACCGACTCGACCGGGCTGCGCCAGCTCTACGACTTCTTCCACCCCTCGGCCCGGTCCGTGGTGCCGAGCGGACGGGTCGTCGTGCTCGGCACCCCGCCCGCCGAGTGCGCCTCGCCGCGCGAGGCCACTGCCCAGCGGGCCCTCGAAGGGCTCACCCGCAGCATCGGCAAGGAGTTCGGCCGGGGCGTCACGGCCCAGCTCGTCTACGTCACCCGCGACGGCGACGCCGGCACGCTCACCAGCCTGGAAGCCACGCTGCGTTTCCTCCTGTCCGGCCGGTCGGCGTACGTCTCCGGGCAGGTGATCCGGATCGGCGCCGGCCAGGCCACCGCGCCGGCCGACTGGGAGCGTCCGCTCGACGGCCAGGTCGCCCTGGTCACCGGGGCGGCCCGGGGCATCGGCGCGGCGCTGGCCCGGGTGCTCGCCCGCGACGGCGCGCGGGTCGTGGCGCTGGACGTGCCGGCCGCGGGCGACGCGCTGGCCGCCGTGGTGAACGAGATCGGCGGCACGGCCGTACAGCTCGACCTGACCGCGCCGGACGCACCGACCCGGCTCGCCGACCACCTGGCGAGCCGGCACGGGCGCGTCGACGTGGTCGTGCACAACGCCGGCATCACCCGGGACAAGACGCTCGGCCGGATGGACGCCGACCGGTGGGACCAGGTCATCGACGTCAACCTGTCCAGCCAGGAGCGGATCGACGACGTCCTGCTGGAACGGGAGCTGATCCCCTCCGGCGGGCGGATCGTCTCGGTCTCCTCGATCGCCGGGATCGCCGGCAACCGCGGTCAGACCAACTACGCCACCAGCAAGGCCGGCGTCATCGGTCTGGTCGACTCGCTGGCCCCGGCCCTGCGCGCACGTGGAATCAGCGTGAACGCCGTGGCCCCGGGGTTCATCGAGACCCGGCTCACCGCCCGGATCCCGCTGGTGATCCGGGAGGCCGGCCGCCGGATGAACAGCATGGCCCAGGGCGGCCTGCCGGTGGACGTCGCCGAGACGATCGGCTGGCTCGCCTGGCCGGCGAGCGGCGCGGTCAGCGGGAACGTGGTCCGGGTCTGCGGCCAGAGCCTGCTGGGGGCGTGAGATGACCGAGCCCTCCACCACCGCACCGGAGTCGGCCACCGACGGCCGCACCACCGTCGAGCTGCCCCGGATGCCGGCGGCCGGCGCGCTCTACCGTCGCGCGCTCGCCGGCGCGCTGCCCGGCGTCGGAGGCCGGCGAGCGGCCGAGCCGCCGCCGGTCCGGCTCACCGTTTCCGGGGTGCCCGTCGACCTCGACCACCTGGCCGACTACGACCGGGTGTGCGGGTTCCGGCTCGCCGACCGGTTGCCGGCCACGTACCCGCACGTCATGGGCTTCCCGCTGGCGCTGCGCCTCATGACCGCGCCGGGGTTCCCGGTCCCGCTGACCGGCGTGGTGCACGTGGCGAACCGGATCACCGTGCGCCGGCCGGTCGCCACGGGCGAGACGCTCGACTTCACCGCGTACGCGGAGAACCTGCGCCCCCACGACCGGGGGCGGCAGCTCGACGTGGTGCTCGTCGGGTCGGTCGGCGGGGAGGAGGTGTGGCGGGGCGTCTCGACGTACCTCAGCCGGGAGCGGCGTGGCGGCGGCGGTGAGCGGCGCGACCGGGGTGCGAGCCCACCGGCGCCGGCCACCTCGGCCACCTGGCGGCTCACGCCGCGCGTCGGCACCGACTACGCGCGGGTCTCCGGCGACCACAACCCGATCCACACCTCGCGGCTCGGGGCGCGGCTGTTCGGGTTCCCGCGCCCCATCGCGCACGGCATGTCGAGCAAGGCCCGCTGCCTGGCCGCGCTGGAGAACCGGCTGCCCGAGGCGTACACCGTGTCGGTGGCGTTCAAGCTGCCGGTGCCGCTGCCCGGCACGGTCGCGTTCGGCGCCACCCCGGCGGACGGGGGCTGGGACTTCGCCCTGCACGACGCCCGCGGCCTGCGTCCCCACCTGACGGGCACGGTGCGCTGACGTCGGGGCCCCGGACGCCGCTATTTGGAGGAAGGGGCCCTTTCCGACATCCTGCCCAGCAGCATGAGGGCATGGACGCCGTGCTCGACCTGCTCCGGGAGACGGTCACCTCGCCGTGGGTGTACGCCGTGCTCTTCGTGGCCACGGCCATCGACGGGTTCTTCCCGGCGATCCCCGGCGAGGCGGCGGTCATCACGGCGGCGGTCCTCTCGGCCGACGGCGGTCACCCCAACCTCATCGGCGTGATCGCGGCAGCCGCCCTCGGCGCGTTGACCGGCGACCACATCTCGTACGCCATCGGCCGCGGCGGCGGGTCCCGCCGGCTGGCCCGCCTACCGCAGCGGAGTCGGCGGCGGGCCGGGACGGAGTGGGCCCGGCGGGCCGTGGACCAGCGTGGCGGGCTCATCCTGACCACCGCGCGGTACATCCCGGGCGGACGGACCGCCGTCACGCTCACCATGGGCGCCGTCCGCTACCCGCGCCGGTCGTTCCTGCTCTTCGACGCGATCGCGACCACCACATGGGGTCTCTACTGCGGCCTGCTCGGCTACTTCGGCGGCCTCGCCTTCGAGCGCGACCCCATCAAGGGCGTGGTGGCCGGCGTGGGCCTGGCCATCGCCATCACCCTGGCCATCGAAGCCGTCCGCGCCCTACGCCGCCGAGCCCGAGCCCGCGCCCACCGGCCCCCCTCCGGACCCCCCTTCGCTGGTTGATCATGAAGTTTTCGGCGCGACACGCCGAGGCGCGTGACGACAACTTCATGATCACCGCAAGGGGCCCGGACCAGTCAGAGCAGGTCGGCGTCGTGTACGAGGATCGCCACCTGTACGCGGTTGGTGAGCTGGAGCTTGGCCATGGCGCGGCTGACGTGCGCCTTCACGGTGGCCTCGCTCATGCTGAGCCGGCGGGCGATCTCGCCGTTGGCGTGCCCGCGCGCCACCTCGCGGACGATCTCCCGCTCGCGGCCGGTGAGCAGGTCGAGCCGGCGGCGGGCCGCCTCGCGCCGGGCCGGGCCGCGTTCAGCGAACGAGGTGATCAGGCGCCGGGTCACCGTCGGGGCGAGCATGGCGTTTCCCCCGGCCACCGTCCGCACCGCGGCGGTCAGCTCCCGGGGCGGGGTGTCCTTCAGCAGGAAGCCCACCGCTCCGGCGCGCAGGGCCTCGTGCACGTACTCGTCGAGGTCGAACGTGGTCAGCATGACGACCTTGGGCCCGGCGGCCACCACATCCGGCGCGGCGGTCAGGCCGTCGGTGCCCGGCATGCGTACGTCGAGCAGCACCACGTCGGGCCGGAGCCGGCGGGTCTCGACCAGCGCCTCGCCGCCGTCGGTCGCCTCGCCCACCACCGTGATGTCCGGCGCCGCCTCGAGGATCAGCCGCAGCCCCGAGCGCACCAGGTGCTCGTCGTCGACGACCAGGACCCGGATCACGGCGCCTCCGGCACGGGTATCAGGGCTCGGACCAGGAATCCGCCATCCGCCGGGCCGGCCTCCAACCGGCCGCCGAGCAGTTCCACCCGCTCGCGCAGACCGAGCAGGCCCAGCCCCGCGCCGGGCAGGCCGAGACCGCCGCCGGGAGACGCCGAGCCCGCGCCGGGCGGCCCCGGCGCCGTGTTGTGGACCGCGACCTCCACCCCGTCCGGCAGGTAGCGCAGGCAGACCGCCGTCTCGGCCCGCGGGGCATGCTTGCGTACGTTGG
The DNA here is from genome assembly GCF_051386435.1 of Micromonospora sp. URMC 103. Taxonomy (NCBI): domain Bacteria; kingdom Bacillati; phylum Actinomycetota; class Actinomycetes; order Micromonosporales; family Micromonosporaceae; genus Micromonospora; species Micromonospora sp. URMC 103. The sequence continues at coordinate 267,389 of NZ_JBPQTR010000003.1, forward strand.
TCAGGGCCTCCCGGACCACCCGGTGCACCGTGCGGGCCACGGTCGCCGGCAGTGGACGTGGGCTCCCCTCGTCCCGCCGCCGGACCCGCAGGCCGGCGGCCCGGGACTCGCGGATCAGCTCGTCCAACCCGTCGAGCAGGTCGTCCCCGTATTCCGGTGCGCCCGACCCGGCCGGGGTGGGCTGGCGCAGCACGCCGAGCACGTCCCGCAGGTCGGTGAGCGCCTGCCGCCCGGTCGACCGGATCAGCGCGGCCGCCTCGACCGTCGCCGGTTCGGTGGCGGTGACCTCCAACGCGCCCGCGTGCACGACCATGAGCGACACCCGGTGCGCCACCACGTCGTGCATCTCCCGGGCGATCCGGGCCCGCTCCTCGGCGCGCACCCGCTCGGCGCGCTCCTCCTGCTCCCGTTCCAGGCGTTCGGCCCGGTCCCGCAGGGCGGCGAACACGTCCCGTCGGGACCGCACGAGGAGCCCGGCGACCAGCGGGAACGCGACCAGCCACGCGGCGGTGGCCGCCGCGTTGGCCGGGGTGGCCGTGGTGATCCGCCGCAGCCCGCCCGTCGCCAGCCCGACGAGGACCCCGGCGGCCATCACGAGGGCGGCGCCCACGAGGTATGCCGTCAGCCGGCGCCGGTCCCGGAGGCGCAGCCCCGCCTGGTACGAGGCGACCAGCCCGGCCGGCCACGCCGCGAGCACGAGCCAGCCCAGGGCGGCCGCGAGGAACAACGGCCAGCGGCGCGTCCGGACGGTGGCGACCGCCCAGCCCGACGCCACCGCGATCACCAGCAGCAGGCCGGTGGGCAGCGGCGAGCGGACGCCGAACGCCCCCGTGCCGGACGCCAGGACGGCGGCGGCGACGACCACGGCGGCGACCGGCGGCGCGTACCGGTCGACGACCCGCCGGAGCACGACGGCGCTGGAGGCCACGAGCCGAGCCTAGGATCCGACCGTCGCCCGGGGTACCCGCGGAGCAAGGGTCCCGGGTCGGTTGGGGAATGTCCCCGAGTCGCCTCGGGGCCGTCCGCTACGAAAGTCACAGGTCCGGGCTCACCAAGGGCCGATGGCAGGACCGGAGCCCGGTACCAGCATCGGGATCATGGATCTGCTCGACCTGCTGCACCAGACGATGACCTCACCCTGGGTGTACCTGGCCATCTTCGCGATCGCCGTGCTCGACGGGTTCTTCCCCGTCGTGCCGAGCGAGACCGCGGTGATCACCGCCGGGGTGTTCGCCGCCTCCGGCGCCCCGTACCTTCCGGCGGTGATCGTGGTGGCCGCGGCCGGCGCGCTGGTCGGCGACCACGTGTCGTACGCCCTCGGGCGGGCCGGCGGGTCCCGGCTGCTCGGCCGGCTGCCGGCGGGCGGGCGGCGGCGGGCCGGCGTCGAGTGGGCCCGACGGGGCATCGCCCTGCGGGGCGGGCTGATCCTGACCGTCGCCCGCTACGTCCCGGGCGGGCGGACGGCCGTCACGCTCACCATGGGCGCGGTCGCCTACCCGCGCCGCCGCTTTCTCGCGTTCGACGCGCTCGCCGCGAGCTCCTGGGGGCTCTACTCGGCGCTCGTCGGATACCTGGGCGGGCTCGCGTTCGAGCAGGATCCGCTGCGCGGTCTGCTGTTCGGTCTCGGTCTGGCGCTGGCGGTCACCGTCGTGGTGGAGGGCGTACGCAGCCTGCGCCGGCGGCGCCGGAAGCCCGCGCGGCCGGTCCGGACGGCGGCCGAGCGGTCGCCGGGGGTGGCGCGGTGACGTGTCGGGCCGGTCAGCCCGCGGGCGGGCGCCAGGTGACGCCGTGCAGCAGTTGGCCGGCGCCGAGCCAGGCCACGTTCATCATCCGGGTCGCCGTCTTCTCCGGGTCCGCGTCGGGGTGGTCGGCGAGCCAGTCGGCCAGCGACTCACTCGCGCCCACGAGGGCGTACGCGACCACTTCGAGATCGGTGCCGGCGACCTCGCGCCCCTCGGCGCGCAGCGCGTGGTCGAGCATCCCGGCGACCACCTCGACGAGCCGGGCCCGCATGGTGGCCAGCTCACCGGCGAAGGGCTGCTCGCCGCGGGCCTGCCGGTAGAGCACCGCCCAGCCGTCGCGGTGCGCGCCCACGAAGCCGAAGAACGCGCGCAGACCCCGCCAGAGCCGCTCGTCGGCGGGCAGGTCCGGCGCCGCGGCGCCGGCGATCGCCTGCATCATGCGGGTCCCCTCGCGGTGCAGGCACGCGACGAAGAGCTCCTCCTTCGTGCCGAGGTACGCGTAGACCATGGGCTTGGAGATGCCGGCGTCCTCGGCGATCTCGTCCATGCTCGCCGCGTGGAAGCCACGCCGGGAGAAGACCCGGACGGCGGCGTCGAGCATCTGCTGCTCGCGTACGGCCCGGGGCAGGCGCTTGAACGTGGGTGCGCTGGACACCTTGCGAGCATACCTACTCGTGCGTAAGGTTACGCCGGAGTAACCAATACGGCCCGGAAGGTGTTTCCCCATGTCTGACTTCGACCCGGCCAACTTCGCCAACGTGGGCCCGAAGGAGTTCGCCCAGCTGGTCAAGTCCACCCCGGACGACAAGATCGCCGCGGTGATGTCCGGCGACATGCGCGGCAAGGTCCTCGGCGAGGTCTTCAACCGGATGCCTTCGCTGTTCCGGGCCGACCGCGCCGGCTCCACCAACGCGGTCATCCACTGGACCATCACCGGCCGCCCCGACGGCGGCAGTGACACCTACGAGGTCGTCATCGAGAACGGCACCTGCACCGTCTCGGAGACCCCGCAGCGGGACCCGAAGCTCACCCTCACCATGGGCCCGGTCGAGTTCCTCAAGATCGTGTCCGGCGGCGCCAACCCGGTGATGATGTTCATGACCGGCAAGCTCAAGGCCAAGGGTGACCTCGGCCTGGCCGCCAACATCGCCAACCTGTTCGACATCCCCAAGGCCTGACATGGCCGAGTTCTCGCTCGACCTGTCCGAGGAACAGCGGGATCTCCGCGACTGGGTGCACGGTTTCGCGGCCGAGGTCGTGCGCCCGGCCGCGGCCGAGTGGGACGCCCGGGAGGAGACCCCCTGGCCCGTCATCCAGGAGGCGGCGAAGGTCGGCCTCTACGGCTTCGAGTTCCTCGCCACCTGCTGGGCCGATCCCACCGGACTCTCCCTCCCGATCGCCAGCGAGGAACTGTTCTGGGGTGACGCGGGCATCGGCCTGGGCATCTTCGGCACCTCGCTCGCGGTGGCCGCCATCTACGGCGCCGGCACTCCCGACCAGCTCGTCGAATGGGTGCCGCAGTGCTTCGGCGACGTCGACGAACCCGCCGTCGCCGCCTTCTGCACCACCGAACCGGAGGCCGGCTCCGACGTCGGCGCCATGCGCACCCGGGCCGTCTACGACGAGGCCACCGACGAGTGGGTGCTCAACGGGCAGAAGGCGTACGCCACCAACGGCGGCATCGCCGGGGTGCACGTCGTCACCGCCTCCGTCGAGCCGTCACTCGGGTCCCGTGGGCAGGCGGCGTTCGTCGTACCGCCCGGCACGCCGGGGCTCAGCGCGACCCGCAAGCTGCGCAAGCTGGGCCTGCGCGCGTCGCACACCGCCGACGTCTTCCTCGACGGCGTACGGGTGCCGGGGCGCTGCCTGCTCGGCGGCAAGGAGGCCCTCGACGAGCGGTTGGCCCGGGCCCGCGCCGGCCAACGTGCCTCGGGACAGGCCGCGATGCGCACGTTCGAGCTGTCCCGGCCCACCGTCGGCGCGCAGGCGCTCGGCGTGGCCCGCGCCGCCTACGAGTACGCCCTGGACTACGCGAAGGAGCGCGTCCAGTTCGGACGGCCGATCATCGAGAACCAGGCGGTCGCGTTCGCGCTGGCCGACATGAAGACCGAGATCGACGCGGCTCGGCTGCTCGTGTGGCGGGCGTCCTGGATGGGCCGCAACAACCGGCCGTTCACGGCCGGCGAGGGCTCGATGTCCAAGCTGAAGGCCGGCGAGGTGGCCGTCTCCGTCACCGAGAAGGCCGTGCAGCTCCTCGGCGGCGCCGGGTTCCTGCGTGACCACCCGGTCGAGCGCTGGTACCGGGACGCGAAGATCTACACGATCTTCGAGGGCACCTCGGAGATCCAGCGGCTGGTCATCTCACGGGCGATCTCCGGAGCGCAGATCCGCTGACCAGCCCGGCCACCGACGACGCCGGCCCGGGGCGGCTCTCCGGGCCGGCGTCCAGCTCGCGGGCGGCGTCCGGCTCGCCGGCGGCGTCCGGCTCCCGGGCGGCGTCCGGCTCCCGGGCGGCGTCCGGCTCCGGTTTCCGGCCGGCGTGGGCTTGCGGGCGGCGTCCGGCTCCGGTTTCCGGCCGGCGTGCGCTTGCGGTCGGCGTGCGCTTGTGGTCGGCGTGCGTCTGCGGTCGGCGTCCCGGCGGCTCCGGGCGGCGGTGCGGCCCGGATCGCACGATCCGCGCCAAGTTCGTCACGTGGCGCCGCCGCCGGCTGGGCCCCGGAACGCGCCACATGCATGATCAAAGGCAGAGGCCCGACGGACGGCAGCTCCCTCGCTCCGTCCACGCACCACCGGACAGGAGGTCTGCGGCATGGACCTGCCCTTCGTCGTCACCACACTGACCCGCCGCGGGCTGCTCAGCCCGGGCCGGCCCATCCGCGTCGCCTCGCAGCTGAACGCGCTGCGGCGGTGGGGCTGGAGCCTCGCCGGCGAGCTGCGACAGGCCGCCGCCCGCGACCCGGGCCGGACGGCGATCATCGACGAGCACGGCACCGAGCTGACCTACCAGGAGCTGCTCGACCGTGCCGAGCGGATGGCCCGGGCGTTGCGGGCCGGGTTCGGTGTCCAGGCCGGCGACCGCATCGGCGCGCTCTGCCGCAACCACCACGGTCTCATCGAGACGGTGGTGGCCGCCACGCTGCTCGGCGTCGACGCCGTGCTCGTCAACACCGGGCTCTCCGCCGCGCAGCTGGCCACCGTCGCCGAGGAGCAGCGGCTGCGGGTGCTGGTGCACGACGACGAGTTCGCCGAGCGGGTCGTGGGCCTCCCGGCCGACCTGCCACGCCTCGACGAACGCGCCCGGGAGGAGCTGGTGGCCGGGGCGCTCCCCGGAGACCTGCACCCGCCGGAGCGCGACGGGCGGATCATCGTGCTCACCTCGGGCACCACGGGCGCGCCGAAGGGCGCGCGCCGGCCCACACCCAACGGCTTCGGCCCGCTGGTGTCCATCATCGACCGCATCCCGCTGCACACCCGGGACCGGGTGATGATCGCCGCCCCCATCTTCCACACCTGGGGCTTCGCCGCCCTCCAGGTCTGCTTCGCGCTGCGGGCCACCATCGTGCTGCACCGCCGGTTCGACCCGGCCGCCACGCTGGCCGCGCTCGTGACGCACCGGTGCGACGCGCTCTTCGCCGTACCCGTGATGGTGCAGCGGCTCATGGAGGTGCCGCCGCCGGACCCGCGACCACCGCTCAAGGTCGTGGCCGTGAGCGGCTCGGCGCTGCCCGGCGGGCTGGCGCCCCGGTTCATGGACGTCTACGGCGAGGTGCTCTACAACCTGTACGGCTCCACCGAGGTCTCCTGGGCGTCCATCGCGGGCCCGGCCGACCTGCGCGCGGCGCCCACCACCTCCGGCCGTCCCCCGCACGGCACCCGGCTCAGCATCCTCGACGCGGCAGGACAGCCGGTGCCGCACGGCCAGGTCGGCCGGATCTTCGTGGGCAACGAGATGCTCTTCGAGGGCTACACCTCCGGGGCGAGCCGGGAGAGCCTCGACGGTCTCCTCGACACCGGCGACCTCGGCCGGCTCACCGCCGACGGGCTGCTGTTCGTCGACGGCCGGGCCGACGACATGATCGTCTCCGGTGGGGAGAACGTCTTCCCGTCCGAGGTGGAGAACCTGGTCGCGCAGCTGCCGCAGGTGCGCGAGGCGGCCGTCATCGGCGTACCCGACCCGGAGTACGGCCAGCGCCTCGCCGCGTTCCTCGCCCTGCACCCCGGCGAGACGCTCGACCCGGACGCCGTCCGCGAGTACGTCCGGCACTACCTGGCCCGCTTCTCCGTCCCGCGCGACGTGGTGTTCGTCAAGTACCTGCCGCGCAACGCCACCGGCAAGGTGCTCAACCGGGAACTACGCCGCTACTACGGCTGACGCCCGCGAGGTCTCCATGATCCACCGTTGAACGGAGACCGGCGGGGTGGGTTGCCCGGGATCAGCGGGGAATCGAGATGCGTCCCTCGACCGCGGCCGCGGCAATGTCCGTCCGGTGCTGGGCACCGGCCAGCTCGATGCCGCGTACCAGCTCGTAGGCGGCGTCCCGTGCGGCCGCCAGGTCGGGGCCGGTGGCCGTACCGCAGAGGACCCGACCGCCCGCGGACAGCAACGCGCCGTCGTCGGCCCGGCGGGCGGTGCCGGCGTGGATGACGCCCGGGCGGTCGGCGCCGGTGATCACATCCCCCGTGCGTGGTGTGCCCGGGTAGCCGGCCGAGGCGACCACGACGGTCACGGCGGCGCCGTCGCGCCACCGCAGCGGCGGGTGGTCGGCCAGCGTGCCGGTGGCGGCCGCGTGCAGCAACCCGCCCAGCGGCGTCTCCAGCAGGGCGAGCACCACCTGGGTCTCCGGGTCGCCGAAGCGGGCGTTGAACTCGATCACCCGGGGGCCGTCGGCGGTGATCGCGAGCCCGACGTACAGCAGGCCGGCGAACGGAGCGCCCCGGCGGCGAAGCTCAGCCAGGGTCGGGTGGACCACGTCCCGCATGACCTCGTCCACGAGACCGGGCGGCGCCCACGGCAGCGGCGCGTACGCCCCCATGCCGCCCGTGTTCGGGCCCGTGTCGCCGTCGCCGATCCGCTTGAAGTCCTGCGCCGGCAGCAGCGGCACCGCGGCCTCGCCGTCGGTGACCACGAAGAGGGAGACCTCCGGGCCGTCCAGGTACTCCTCGATCACGACCCGGCCGCACTCCCGCGCGTGCTCCACGGCGCGGGCCCGGTCGTCGGTGACGACGACGCCCTTGCCGGCGGCGAGGCCGTCGTTCTTCACCACGTACGGCGGGCCGAACTCGTCGAGCGCGCGGCCCGCGCTCTGCTCGTCCGTGCAGGTGTACGCCCGGGCCGTCGGCACACCGGCGGCGGTCATCACGTCCTTCGCGAACGCCTTCGACCCCTCCAACCGGGCCGCCTCGGCGGACGGGCCGAAGACCGCGATGCCCTTGGCGCGCACCGCGTCGGCGACCCCCGCGACCAGCGGCGCCTCCGGCCCGATCACCACGAGGTCGACGCCGGTCTCCACGGCGAGCGCGGCCACCGCGGCCGGGTCGTTCGCGTCGACCGTACGCAGCTCGGCCACCTCGCCGATGCCCGGATTACCGGGTGCCGCGATCAGCCGCGTGACGGCCGGATCGGCCGCGAGCCCGAGGGCAAGCGCGTGCTCGCGCCCCCCACCACCCACCAGAAGAACCCGCACCCCGCCGATCCTACGCACCCCGCCACACTCTCCCCCGCACCCTCCCGCCCGCCGCCCCCTCCCGGCGGGGACCCGCCCGTTCGTGGGTGATCAAGAGGTTTGCGTCAGAATTCGCGCTGTTCCTGACGCAAACCCCTTGATCAACGGGGTCGTCGGGTGGGGTGGGGGGCGCGGGGTGGGTGGGGGGTGGTCATGTGGGATGGCGGGCTGAGATGGCTTGGCGGACGGTCCAGGGGATGTAGTCGGGGCGGACGGTGTCGGCCCAGGTGAAGCGGAGGACGGTCCATCCGGCGTTGACCAGGCGGTTCTGTCTGCGCCGGTCGGCGAAAACCGCCTCCGGGCTGCCGTGCGCGTCACGACCGTCCGCCTCGGCGATCACCCGTGGGGCTCGCCAACCCAGATCGCCGACGCCGAGCAGGTAGCCGTCGCCGTCGCGTACCTCCAGTTGGAGCGCGTCCGGCGGCACCCCGCCGTCGACGCACCGCAACCGGGCGCGTGTCTCCAGCGGCGACTGCGCCCGGCCGTCGGCCTCCGCGAGGTATCCGCGGGCCGCCACCGCTCCCCGCCGGCCGCGTATGAGCGCGGGCAGCAATGCCAGATCCTCCGAGCCAATCCGGCGCCGATTCAGTGCCGAATCGAGCGCCGCGACCGCCGTGTAGCGGTCGACCCGGAGGATGACGTCCGATATGGTGCGGAGCGGTGACGTGACGCGGATGCCCTGGACCTCAGCCAGGTCGCCCGGTCCGACGGTCAGCTGGTGGACGACCAGCCAGGGTGCCAGCCCGCGCTGAGGTCGGGGGCGATCCACCGGGACAGACACGTGGACCTCTGCGCTCGGGCCGATGCCCGCGATGCCGTGCAACTCCAGGGCCGTGCCGAGGACGGCGAACGCGCCTGACCCGAGGCTCGTGACGGCGGCCCGGATCCGCGCTCGACGCAGCGCCGCGGCCGCCAGCCCTCCGGCCGGAACGAAGCACCCGCGGAGCAACCGTTCCCACCGGCCAGACCGGCACAGCTGTCGAACCTGGTCCCTGCTCAGCCCCGCAAGCAGCGCTTGATCGACGGTGATCATGCCGTCCTGGCGGCTGGCGAGACGACGAAGCACATTGTCGGCTGTCACCGGCCCACGATGGCCGTCGACCCCACGCTCGCGGCACCCCTGTGGATAACCCTGTGGACGAGCGACAATGCCGCCCGGTTGATCAAGAGGTTTCCGTCAGATCCAGGCGAAATCCTGACGCAAATCTCTTGATCAACGGGGTGAGCCGACCGGCGCCCGACCGGGGCCGGGAGGGCCGGGGGTTAGGGCAGTAGGGGGTGTTTGACTACGTTCTCGTCGCGGCCGGGGCCTACGCCGATGACGCTCACGCGGGTGCCGCAGAGTTCCTCGATCCGGGCGATGTACCGGCGGGCGTTCTCGGGCAGCTCGTCGACCGTCCGGGCCTTGGTGATGTCCTCCCACCAGCCGTCCAGCTCCTCGTAGACGGGAGTGGCGTGGTGGAAGTCGGTCTGCGTCATCGGCATGTCGTTGACGCGCTCGCCGTTGATCTCGTACCCGACGCAGATCGGCACCTTGGGCAGGCCGGTGAGCACGTCAAGCTTGGTGATCACCAGGTCGGTGACGCCGTTGAGGCGGCAGGCGTACCGCGCCACGAGCGCGTCGAACCACCCGCAGCGCCGCTCCCGGCCGGTCGTGGTGCCGTACTCGTGGCCGATCTTGCGCAGGTGGGCGCCGTTGTCGTCGAACAGCTCCGTCGGGAACGGCCCGGACCCGACGCGCGTGGTGTACGCCTTGCTCACGGCGATCACCCGCGTGATGGCGGTCGGCGGGATGCCCGCGCCCACGCACGCCCCGCCAGCCGTCGGGTTCGACGAGGTCACGAAGGGGTACGTGCCGTGGTCCATGTCGAGCATGGTGGCCTGGGCGCCCTCCAGGAGGACCGTGTCGCCCTGGTCGAGGGCGTCCCAGAGCAGCCCCCGGGTCTCCGTGATGTACGGCTTCAGCCGCTCGGCGTACCCCAGGTACTCCTCGACCGTCGCCTCGAGGTCGATCGCCTTGCGGTTGTAGACCTTGAACAGGATCTGGTTCTTCTCGCGCAGCGCGAGTTCCAGCTTCTTCCGCAGGATGCCGGGGTCGAGCAGGTCCTGCAGGCGGATGCCCATGCGGGCGACCTTGTCGCCGTACGCGGGGCCGATGCCCCGGCCCGTGGTGCCGATCCGGGACGAGCCGAGGTACCGCTCGACGACCCGGTCCAGTGCCCGGTGGTGCGGCATGATCAGGTGCGCGTCGCCGGAGATCCGCAGCCGGGAGACGTCCACACCGCGCTCGGCGAGACCGTCGATCTCGGCGAGCAGCACCTTCGGGTCGACCACCACACCGTTGCCGATGACGATCTTCGCGTTGGGCGAGAGCGCGCCGGAGGGCATGAGATGCAGCGCGTACTTCTGGCCGTCCGGAGTGATCACCGTGTGGCCGGCGTTGTTGCCGCCCGAGTAGCGCACCACGTAGTCGACCTGCTCGCCGAGCAGGTCGGTAACCTTGCCCTTGCCCTCGTCGCCCCACTGAACGCCGATGAGCACGATCGCTGGCATCTTCTCCGCCTCCAGAAGGCTCGGGTGCCAGGTGGCGACCGGTTGGCGAGCCCGGGGTGTCAGGCTAACAAGAGGTTACGGCGCGTCCGGCGGGGGTCGCGTCGAGAGGCAGGAGGCTCCTTCCGTGTACGACGTGGTGCTGCTCACCCTCGGCTCGGAGCGCGACGCTCCCGGGGGCTGCGGCAGCGGCGGAGCCTGCTGCGGAGGTGCGGCCGGGGTCGCCGGAGACAAGCCCGGCGCGGACCCGGAGCGCTGTGACACGCCTCGCGTGCCGGTGCTGGCCTGCGCCGAGGCGCTGACCGCCCGCGGCGCCCGGGTGGAGACGGTCACGGCCCGTTCCGACGCGGAGATCGACGAGGTGCTGGCCCGCCTCGACGGCCCGCCGCGCCCGGACGGCCTCACCTGGCCGGACCCCGATTCGAAGACCCGGCTCGTGGTCGCCACGGCCAGCGACGCACAGTTGCGCGCCGTGCTGCGCCGGCTGGTCCGCCGGTACGCCCCGCCGCCCAGCCGCCGCCCGGCGGACCTGGCCGGCAACCGTACGGTGCCCGACCTGCCGCCGGTCGGCGTACTGCCGCTCGACCCGGCCCGGAGCACCGGCCACCGCGACCTGGCCGCCCAGCTCGGGCTTCCGCGGGACCCGGCGGGGGTGGCCGCCGCGGTGCTCGACGGCACGCCCCGCCGCCTCGACCTGCTGCGCAACGACGGCGGCTCGGTGACCCTGGACGGCGCGCTGCTCGGCGCCGCCGACGACACCGGCCGGCCGCTGCACTGGCGGGGGCGCGTCGAGGTGGACGACGTCGTCCTCTCCCACGGTGACGAGCCCCTGCTGGCCTGCGCGGTCGGCAACGCCGGCGGGTACGCGGCACTCGACGACGTGACGCTGCTCGCCGGGCCCGACCCGACCGACGGCGTGGTCGAGGTCGCCGTGGCCGTCCCGGTGGTGAGCCGCTCGACGTTCGGCCGCAAGCGGGTACGCCTCGAGGTCCGCCGCGCCCGCGGCCGCGCCGTGTCGGTGCTGCCCCGTGACGAGAAGGTGCCCTTCGTCGACGACGGCGTCGAGGGCGAGCTGAGCCGGAAGCGGTCCTGGTGGACGGAGCCGGGCGCCTGGGCGGTCTGGGCCGTGTGACCTCCGGCCCCGGCTCGCCGGCCGGCCGGCGTCGGCCGCTGGGCCTATCCTCGGCAGGAGGAATGGGGAGGAACCGTGGTGGACGAGAACGCCGACCGGGTGCACGTACCCGGCCAGCAGCCGGTGCCGGAGCGGGACATCGAGCCACTCTGGCCCACCGATCCGGCCGACGGCGGCGCGGCGGCACCGCCCTGGGCCGCCGTCATGCCGGCCGCCGCCGCACCCTCCACCGAGGACGCGTACGCCCCACCGCCCGCCGGCGCGACGCCGACCGCACCGCCTCCCGTCCCTCCGGCGGGCGGCCCGGCCTCCTCGGCCGACTACCCCTCGCTGACCGGTGCGCTGCCGCCACCCGGCGGCTGGGCGCCCCCGCCTCCGCCCCCGCCGCCCGGCGGCGGCTGGGCTCCACTGCCCCAGCCCGGCTGGCAGCCCCCGACGGCGAACCCGCCGACGTCCGGCCCGGGAGCCGGCGGCGCGCCGCCGCACGTCCCGGGGACGACAGGCGTCCCGGCGACCGGCGCGGGAACCGCCCGCGTACCGGCGCCCGGGGCGGCGACCGCCCGCGTACCGGGGTCCGGGGCGGCATCCGGCGGCACCTCGGCGGCCGTCTCCGCGGCGGGCGACACACCGGCGGCCCCGACCGGGACGCACACGGGCCCGGCGGCGGGCAGCGGCACGACCGGCCCGACGGCGGGCAGCGTGCCAGGGCCCGGCGGCCAGCCGGCGGCCGGGCAGGTCGACCTCGACCTGCCGTTCACCCTCGACCAGCCGCCCGCGCCGGTGAGCCGCCGGGCGGGCGTCGACCCGCGTAGCGCGTCCTCTACGAGCGCCGTGCCCCAGCAGGGTGGAAACGGCCTACCGTCCGCGCCCACCGGCACGGGCACCGGCGGCGTGCCCGCGGTGGCCGCCAGCGAGCCGGGTGTCGACTCGAGCGCACCCGAGCAGGTTTTCCCGCCGGCTGGCACCGCGCAGAACAAGCCGGCAACGGCGGCAGCCGGACCCTCAGCGGCCAACGCCGGACCGGCAGCGGCCGATGTGACGCCGGCAGCGGCGGAAACTCGTCCCGTGGCCGCCGAGGCCCGGCCCACGGCGGCGGAGAACGGGCCGGCAGCGGTCAACGAGAAGTCCGCGGAGACGGGAGCCGGCCGGCCAGCCCACCCCCGGGCCGCTGCGCCGGACGCCGGGCCGGCAGTCGCGCAGACCGGGCCCGCAGCCGCGCAGACCGGGTCTGCGGCGAGCGGGTCCGCAGCGCCGGACGCCGGGCCGGGCACACCGGAACCGACGCCCGGCGTCCCCGCGGCCGGCCAGCCTTCGCCCGCCGGGCAACCGGAGCCGGCGCCGGGCGCCCCGGTTCCAGCCGCTGCGCGACCGGGCGAGTCCCCCTGGGCGCTGCCGCCGCAGCGGCCCGCCACCAGCACGGGTCAGGACGAGCAGCCGGGAAGCCCCGGCGGCGCCGGCCCCTCCGAGCCACCCGCGCCACCAACCGCCGCGGCGGGCCAGCCCTGGCCCACCATCCCCGGGCAACAGGTGCCGCCTCCGCCCGGCGCGGCACCGGGCGACGCCGCCCCGGCAGCGGGCGACGCCGGCCCGGGAGCGGGCGACGCCGGCCCGGGAGCGGGCGACGCCGGCCCCACACCGGGCGACGCCGACCCCGCGTTCGGCGACGCCGCGCCACCGGCCGTTCCGGCGCAACCCGCACCGCCGCCCGGTCCCTACCCGCCCTCGCCCGGCTGGTACCCGCCGCCCTGGCAGGGTGGCGCGCCGGTGCCCCCACCGCCCGCGCAGCCCTACCCGCCGGCGGTCGCCGCCGTGCCGCCGGGGTACGCGGACCCCAACGCCGTTCCGGAGCCCGCCGCCCCGCCCACCGCCGAGGACTTCGCCCGGCGGCGGCAGGTACGCCCGGCCGATCCGGTGGCCACCATGGGCGTACGGGCGATGGCGAACAGGATGGGCCTGCGGCTGCCGCCGGGGCGGCACGAGCAGGAGCGGAGGCGGGACATCGAGACGGTCCGCCGCAACTTCGGCGGGCTGCGCCAGGTGACCGTCGTCAACCCGAAGGGCGGCGCCGGCAAGACGGTCGCGATCCTGCTGCTCGCCATGACGTTCGGGCAGAAGCGCGGCGGCTACGTGCTGGCGTGGGACAACAACGAGACCCAGGGCACCCTCGGCATGCGCGCCCAGCAGGACTTCCACTCCCGCACGGTGCGGGACCTGCTGCGCGATCTCGGCCAGTTCCACGGGGCGCACGGGCGGGTGGGTGACCTCTCGCAGTACGTCCGCTCGCAGGGCGAGGGGATGTTCGATGTCCTCGCGTCTGACGAGTCGGCCACCGGCGGCGAGATGCTCACCGCGGCGGCGTTCGCCGAGATCCGCGAGGTGGTGAGCCGCTTCTACAAGCTGATCTTCGTGGACACCGGCAACAACGTGCGGGCGCAGAACTGGCAGGCCGCCATGGACGCCACCGACCAGTTGGTGGTCACCATGTCGGCCCGTAACGACTCGGCCGAGACGGCCGCCCGGATGCTCGACCACCTGGAGCAGAGCGGCCGGCAGCGGCTGGTGCGGCAGGCGGTGAGCGTGGTGTCGATGCCGCCGTCGCGCAAGGAGATCGACCTGCCGGCGATCCAGGAGCACTTCGCCGCCCGCACCCGGGCGGTGCTGCTGGCGCCGTACGAGCGGCTCATCGACAGCGGCGAGCCGTTGCGGTACGGCGGGCTCTCCTCGGCCACCCGGGACGCGTGGCTGAAGATCGCCGCCGCGGTGGCCGAGGGCCTCTAGCGGGCCGAGGCCGCCAGCCCCGGCGGTCGAGGGCCTCCAGCGCTGGTGGCCGGGGACCGTCAGCGGTGGCCGAGGGCCGCCAGCCGTGGCCCCCGGCCGCCGCCGTGCGGGTCAGTTGCTGGCGAGGGCGTCGGCCGCGGCCGGGTCACAGTCGCGCAGGAACTGGGCGCACCGGGCCGCCTCGTCGGCCTCGCCGATCGCGTCGGCCGCACGGGAGAGGACGTAGAGGCAGCGGAGGAAGCCCCGGTTGGGCTCGTGCGACCACGGCACCGGGCCGTGCCCCTTCCAGCCGCTGCGGCGCAGCTGGTCGAGACCCCGGTGGTAGCCGGTGCGCGCGTACGCGTACGCCGGGACGACCTGGTCGGCCCCGAGCGCCCGCGCCCCCAGCGCCGCCCATGCCGCGCTGTACGTCGGATACCGCGCCGCCACGGCGGCGAGCGCGTCCTCGTCCCCGCCCTGTTCGGCGGTCGCCAGGGCGGCGTCGGCCTCGTCGTTCGCGGGAAGGAGGGTGGCCGGTGGCTCCGGCATGAGGTTCTGCATCGCCCCATTCAACCCGCTTCGCGGGGGGACGCGCGAGAGGGTCGGCGGAGGTCGCTGGCTGAACGGCTGAGGAGTTGGTCACGCCTGCGGCCTATGCCGCCGGAAGGTGTTTTCGATTACAACTAATGGTCCGGAGCCTCCCCAGGACCCGGTTACGCAGGAGCCCGGTGGCTGCGGCCGCCGGGCTCCTGTCGCGTCACGGCACCGGTGGGGGCAGGATGGCCGGGTGCCGAGTCCACCACCCGCGGACGTGATCGAGCCGCACCCCACCGACGAGATCGAGACGCGCGCCGAGTTCGACAGGCGGCTGGCCAGTGGCAGCCTCGCCGGGCTGACCGTGCAGGGGCTGCGCCTGGACGAGGCGCCGCCCGACCTGCGCGACGTTCCGGTGACCGGAACCCTCTTCGTGGGCTGCCGCTTCGCCTCCCGGGAGGTCGGCGCCGACCTCGTCCGGCGCGGGGCGAACGTGGTGCCGCCGTTCTCCGGGCTGCCGTACCCGACGCAGCCCGCGCACCTCTACACCCCGGACGACCTGGCCGCCGGCTTCGCCGAGGTGGGGTTCGCCGGAATGTACGACACCCGGGTGTACGCGCACTTCCGCGCGCACGGCGGCGCGCTGCCGGACGTCCGGGAGGCGCTCGGCCAGCGGCTGCACGACCACGGCGTGGACAACGCGCTCGCCGACGCGACCCGCGCCTGGCTGGCCGCGTACGGGCCGCAGTCGGTGGTGGGGATCATGGGCGGGCACGCGGTGCCGCGCGGCAGCGTGCCGTACCGGATGGCCGCTGTGCTGGGTTGGGAGCTGGCCCGGGCCGACCGGCTCGTGGTGACCGGCGGCGGGCCGGGTGTGATGGAGGCCGCGAACCTCGGCGCGTACCTGGCCGGCCGCCCCGCGGAGGAGCTGACGGCGGCGATCGACCTGCTCGCCACGGCCCCCGACTTCACCGACCACGACCGCTACACGGCGGCCGCCCTGCGGGTGCGCGAGCGGTACGCCCCGCCGCCCGTGCCGCAGCAGCGCGGCGCCGACCTGGGGTGGGCGCGGGCCGGCGGGTTGGCCATCCCCACCTGGCTGTACGGGCACGAGCCGGCGAACCTCTTCGCCGGCCGGATCGCCAAGTACTTCTCGAACGCGATCCGCGAGGACACGATCCTGCGTCTCGCCCGGGGCGGGATCGTGTTCGCGCCCGGTCGGGCCGGCACGGTGCAGGAGGTGTTCCAGGCGGCGACCAAGACCTTCTACGGCACCGACGGCGCCAGCGGCGCGTACGTCTTCCTGGACCGCGCCTTCTGGACGACCGAATTGCCGGTCGAGTCGCTACTGCGGCCGCTGCTGGCCGCGTCCCCGTTCGGCGACCTGTCGGCGACGATCCACATCACCGACGACGTGCGCGAGGCCGCGCGGGTGCTGACCGGGGGCTGAGGGGCGCCGGCCCGCGCCGGGGTCGGCGCGGGAACGGCGACGGCCGGCCTCCGGGTGGGGAGCCGGCCGTCGCGGTACGCGTCCTACTTGGTCATCGTGGTGCCGGTCGAGCGCAGCGCCTCGCAGGCCTCGACCACGCGGGCCGCCATGCCGGCCTCGGCGGCCTTGCCCCAGACGCGGGGGTCGTACATCTTCTTGTTGCCGACCTCGCCGTCGACCTTCAGCACGCCGTCGTAGTTGCGGAACATGTGGTCCGCCACCGGACGGGAGAAGGCGTACTGGGTGTCGGTGTCGATGTTCATCTTCACCACGCCGTAGTCGAGCGCCTCGCGGATCTCGGACAGCAGCGAGCCGGAACCGCCGTGGAAGACCAGGCTGAGCGGCTTCTCCTTGTTGTACTTCGCGCCCACCGCCATCTGGATGTGGTTGAGCACCTCGGGGCGCAGCTTGACGTTGCCCGGCTTGTAGACGCCGTGCACGTTGCCGAAGGTCAGCGCCGCCATGTAGCGGCCCTTCTCACCCAGGCCGAGCGCGTCGACCATGGCGAGGCCGTCCTCGACGGTGGTGTAGAGCTTCTCGTTGATGGCGTTCTCGACGCCGTCCTCCTCGCCGCCCACGACGCCCACCTCGATCTCAAGGACGATCTTGCCCTTGGCGGCCTCGGTAAGGAGCTGCTCGGCGATCTCCAGGTTCTCCGGCACCGGCACCGCGGAGCCGTCCCACATGTGCGACTGGAACAGCGGCTCCTGGCCGGCCTTCACCCGCTCCTGGGACATCGCCATCAGCGGCCGGACGAACTTGTCGAGCTTGTCCTTCGGGCAGTGGTCGGTGTGCAGCGCGATGTTGACCGGGTACTTCTTGGCCACCTCGTGGGCGTACGCGGCGAACGCCGCCGCGCCGGTGACCATGTCCTTCACCGAGGGGCCGGAGAGGTACTCCGCGCCACCGGTGGAGACCTGGACGATGCCGTCGCTCTCCGCGTCGGCGAAGCCCTTGAGCGCCGCGTTGAGCGTCTGTGAGGAGGTCACGTTGATCGCGGGGTACGCGTACCGGCCCGCCTTGGCGCGGTCCAGCATCTCCGCGTAGGCCTCGGGGGAAGCGATGGGCATGTCGAACGCTCCTTAATTGCCGCTCTCGGCCGTGCCGGCCGTCGTTGTCCATGGGTGCGCCGGACCGCGCTGTCCTCCGCCGGGCAGTATCCCGCAGCGAGGCCACCCGACCGCAACCGACCCGGTGCACGTCCACCGGACGGCGGCCGGGACGCCGCGGGTCACCGGCCCTCCAGGCGGTCCGGCAGCACCACGCTGATCAGCCAGGTCACCACGGCCATCACGATGGCCCCCCAGAACGCCGCCCAGAACCCGTCCACGCGGAACGGCAGGTCGAGCGCCCGTGCGATCACGTCGGTCAGCAGGAAGAGCAGCGCGTTGACGACGAGCGCGAACAGGCCCAGAGTCAGCAGGTAGAAGATGCAGCCGACCACCTTGATCACCGGCTTGAGGACCGCGTTCACGATGCCGAAGATCACCGCGACCACGACCAGGGTGAGCGCCGTGTTGGCGCCGCCGCGGCCGCCGACGTCGACGCCGGGCACGACCAACGTGGTGATCCACAGCGCCACCGCGGTGATCGCCAGCCGGATCAGGAAGCCCACGCTCCCATCCTGGCATCGGCCGTACGCCCGGTGGTCCGATTCGGTCGACTCGACTTCGCCGCGCCGCGCCGAGCGCGCGGCGGGTGGAGCCCGTACGGTGTGTGGGGTAACCCGTCCGCCGAGATCAGGGAGGGACGATGGGGCAGCCCGGCGAGGACTTCGCGCCCAGCGACCACCTCAACCCGGAGGAACGCGACCTGGAAGCGGAGCCGGCCGACGCGATGGAGCAGGCCGTGGCCGTCGACCCGGTCGACGGCGAGGCCGAGCCGCACCGCGGCCTCGAGGTCGACGACTGGGACGCGATGGAGCAGGCACGCGTGGTCGTCGGCGACGAGGACGACTACCGCTGACACCGCGCCCGACGATTGGGCTCGGGAGCCCTCTCAGCGGGTCACCCGGTCCGGGTTCGCCGCGACCCACTGGGCCAGCCGGTCCTCCCGCAACGCGGTGAGGAAGGCCGGCGCCGTCCGCGGGTCGACACGCAGTCTGCTCGTGCTGCGCGTACCGGTTGCCTCCGGCCACCGCACCGGCAGGCTGAGCCCGACCGGATCGGCCGTCGAGAGTTCCGGCACCACCCGCAACAGGTCCGGCACCGACGCGCCGTTCGCCACCGTGAGCTGCGGTGCGACCGCGGCGAGAAGCCGGGACATCTTCATGGGGTCGGTCAGGACGTTCTGCTCGCCGGCCCGCCGCACCACGCCGGCCGCGAAGCGCTGCGCGTTGCGGTCGCGGTCCAGTGCGCCGTCCGGGAGCCCGTACCGCTGTCGCAGCAGGTCCAGGGAGGCGGCCCCGTCGAGGCGCTGGCACCCCGCCGCGAAGACCCGCCTGCTGTGGTGCGACCGGACCTCGCGGGGCAGGCAGACGTCCACCCCGCCGAGCGTGTCCGTCACCTTCCGCAGCGCGGTGAATGTGAGGACGACGCCGGCGTCGATGCGTACACCGGTCAGGTCGGCCACGACCCGGCGGGTCAGCTCGTACCCCTTGCCCCGGTCCGGGTGCGTGCTTCCGGCGCCGTACGCGAAGGCCGCGTTGAGCTTGTCCCGGTGGAATCCCGGGATGTCGACCTCCAGATCACGAGGCAGCGAGATCAGGTAGGGCCGGCTGCGGTCGGCCGGGATGTGCAGGATCAGCACCGAGTCGGCCAGCGGCGGGGCTTCCTCTGACCTCGTGTCGAGGCCGAGCACCAGCAGGTTCAACGCCCCGGCCGGTGCCTGCGACGCCGGCGCGGCGACCGTCGTGCTCTCCGGCGGAACGCGGTCGGGCGCGAACCGCGGTATCCCCACCCCGAGCGCGCCTACCACGGCGAGCGCGACGCCGGCGGCCCGGACCCGCTGCCGGCGGCGACGGCGCACGGCGGCCATCCGGTCGATCGCGGCACGCACCGGGCCCGCCGGCGGGGTCGACGCCTCGTGCCGGGCGAACGCGGCACGCAGCTCATCCTCGGTCACGAGAACGCCTCCACATACTCGGTACGAAGGGTTGCGAGGGCCCGCGAGATGGACGACCGGACGGTGCCGACGGCGCACCCGAGAATCTCGGCGATCTCCGCGTCCGGCAGGTCCTCGTAGTAGCGCAGGACGAGCGTGGCCCGCTGCCGGCGCGGCAGCCGGGCCAGCCAGGACCAGACCTGGTCCCGGTCCACCGCGGACTGGGCATGGTCCGTCGGCGCCGGCACCGTCTCGTCGGGCTCCGCGCGCAGCAGCACCCGACGCATCCACGACCCGCGCCGCCAGTCGATGTACTGGTTGGTCAACATCCGGCGGACGTACCGCTCGGGCGAGTCCGCCCGGGCGACCCGACGCCAGTGGAGCTGGACGCGCACCATCGTCTCCTGCACCAGGTCCTCGGCCTGATGCGGATCGCCGGTCAACATGACCGCGTACCGCAGCATCGCGGCCAGCCGCGCGTCGACGAACTCCTCGTACGTCACCACACCTCCCGGGGCTCCCTGCTCCTGACGACGGGTACGGGCAGCCGGAACGTTGCGGCGATGCTGATCAGCCGTTCGGCTGGTTCTGGCTGCCTGCGGCCGGTCGGGGCAGCGCGGAACCTTAACGGATCCTTAAGATCCCCTGGCTCCATCTTTCGTCCCCCGAAACGAGGGAACTCCATGCTCAAGCACTCCACCCGGCGTTGGCTCGCCGGGCTGGGCGTCGCAGGCGCGCTCGTCGCCGCCTCCGCCTCCCCCGCCGCGGCCGAAGAACCGGCCGTCCATCTGGGCATCTACATGAACGACACGACGGTCGCCGTCGGCAGCGAAGGCAAGATTGAATCACCGACGCTGTACGCGTCCGAGCCGGTCGTGGTGCAGGGGCTCACGGTCCGCTACGACTACCGCGACCTCGACGGCAAGGTGAAGGTCACTCCCGAGTTCGCCAGTGAGTGTGACGCCTCCGAGACGGGTGTCCTGGTCTGTCAGGA
This sequence comes from Micromonospora sp. URMC 103, assembly GCF_051386435.1. NCBI lineage: Bacteria > Bacillati > Actinomycetota > Actinomycetes > Micromonosporales > Micromonosporaceae > Micromonospora > Micromonospora sp. URMC 103. The sequence continues at coordinate 287,352 of NZ_JBPQTR010000003.1, forward strand.
CCCGTTCGAAATCGGCCTCGACGACTGGGGCAGCGGCGGCCTTTTCGGCGTGGTCATCAAGCCCACCGCGAAGGCGGTGGACGGCGACTCCGGCGACCTGAAGGTGACCGTGAGCGCTGAGGGCATGACGCCCGCCAGCCACACTGCCACCGTGAAGATCGGCGAGGGCGTGGACCTCGCCGGCGGCCCGGAGGTCAGCCTCACCGCCAGCCCGGGCGGCGGGTTCACCGCGCCGCTCGTGCTGAGCAACGTCGGTGAGACCGCAGCGAAGGGCGCCGTGGTCGTCTTCGACCACGACTACGCGATCCAACCCGGAAAGCACTACAGCAACTGCACGTACGAGGGCGACCAGCTGCGCACCTGCCGGTTCACGGACGAGGTCGCGAGCGGCGACACTCTCACCGCCAGCGTGCCGTACGTCCTCGGCAAGGACACGTACGCCCCGGGCCGGGAGTACGGCTACCACAACTGGATGACTCCCTCCGAGTTCGACGACTTCGTCGGCTACCTCGGCGACCAGGGCGTCACCATCGGCAAGCCCGGCACCGACGGTCCGCTGGTGCTCGCCAAGAAGTCGACGATGAAGGCCAGCTCGTTCCAGGCCGACGTCGACCCGAGCAACAACTGGTCCGGCATGGAGATCACGGTCACCGGCAAGAACGGGGCCGACCTCGTCGCGATCGGCGACAAGCTCACCGGCAAGGCCGGTGACGTGGTTACCGCCACGGTGGGCGTGCGCAACAACGGGCCGGCGTCGCTCGACTTCGGCCGCTCGGGGACGCCGGTCACGAAGATCGACGTCACCGTCCCGACGGGCACCACGGCCGTCGAGGTGCCGGGGGACTGCGTCCCGATGGACGGGGACGACGCGAACTGGGAGCAGGCGGGTGAGCCGGGCGCGAAGAAGTACCGCTGCTACCCCGACATCTTCATCGCCGCCGGCGAGGAGCAGACCGTCGAAATTGGCCTGCGGGTCGACAAGGTCGTCGCCGACGCGACCGGCACCGTGGTCATCAACGCCAAGTGCGAGTGCGAGGGCTTCACCGAGGACACCAACCCCGCCAACGACAGCGCCAAGATCCTGGTGAACGCCACCACCACCGGCAGCGGCGACGGCGGCCAGGGCGGCGGGAACGGTGACGGCGGCTCGCTGCCGATCACCGGTTCGTCCACCGGCCTGATCGCCGGCATCGGCGCCCTGCTGCTCGTCGCGGGCGCCGGCGGCTACCTGGTGGCCCGCCGCCGCAGGACCCGCTTCGTGGCCTGATCCGTACCACCACCCGGTGCCCCGCCGACCCGCACGGTCGGCGGGGCACCGTCGTTTCCGTGGGCGGGGGGATGGCGCGGCTGTGACGTCGAGCACCGGCCGTTCCCGACGGCCACCTAGACTACGGTCGTGCCGTCGCCGAGGGCGACCTGGCCACCAACCCCACTGGCAGACACCGGAGGTCGCTCGTGCCGACGCCCACCACCACCCTGGCCCTCGGGCCGGACTGGCTCGACCCGGAGTGGTTGATCTCGACGTTCGGGCTGCTCGGCATCCTCGCCATCGTCTTCGCCGAGTCGGGCCTGCTCATCGGCTTCTTCCTGCCGGGCGACTCGCTGCTGTTCACGGCGGGTCTGCTCACCGCCGACGGGCAGTACATCACCTGGCCGCTGTGGGTGGTCTGCCTGCTCATCACGATCGCGGCGATCGCCGGCGACCAGGTGGGGTACGCGTTCGGCCGCAAGGTGGGCCCGTCGCTGTTCCGTCGACCCAACTCGCGGCTGTTCAAGCAGGAGAACGTGCTCAAGGCGCACGAGTTCTTCGAGAAGTACGGCGCCCGCTCGATCGTACTGGCCCGCTTCGTGCCGATCGTGCGGACGTTCACGCCGATCGTGGCGGGCGTCAGCCGGATGAACTACCGCACCTTCGTGACGTACAACATCATCGGCGGGGCGCTCTGGGGCAGCGGCGTGACGGTGCTCGGCTACTTCCTCGGCCAGATCCCGTTCGTGAAGGAGCACATCGAGCTGATCCTGATCGCGATCGTCGCGGTGTCGGTGATCCCGATCGTGGTCGAGCTGCTCCGGGCGCGGATCGCGGCCAAGCGTGGCACGACGGCCGCCGAGCGCGCGGCGGCCGAGGAGGCGATCCGGGAGACCCGGCAGCACTACGGCAAGCACTGACCGGCCGGCCGTCCGGCGCCGTCCCTGCTCGGGGATGGCACCGGACAGTCGGTACGGGTCAGCGAGCCTTCTTCGTGGCCCGCTTCCGCGGCGGGGTCAGCAGGTCGGCGATCGTGGCGATCGCCGTCGGCACCAGCCGGTAGTACGCCCACACACCGCGCTTCTCCCGCTCCAGCAAGCCGGCCTCGGTGAGGATGCGCAGGTGGTGGCTGACCGTCGGCTGAGAGAGGCCGAGGGGCGCGGTCAGGTCGCACACGCACGCCTCGCCCTCGGGGGCCGACTGGATCAGGCTCAGCAGCCGCAGCCGGGCAGGGTCGGCGAGGGCCTTGAGAACCCCGGCGAGACGCTCGGCATCGGCACGTTCGATTGGCTCGCCGGCAAGCGGCGAGATCTGAGGCATAGTCATTTCAGCCAACGCAGTTCCCACGTTTTCCATCCTTCCACCAGCAGCATCGATCCGCCTGCATATCAGCAGATCCGAATCGGCAGACTTTTACGCCACAAGGCCGAGGTCAGCCAACGTATAGGCCGCCCGATACGGCAGTCCGGCGGCTCGCACCGCGTCGCCGGCGCCTCGATCAACAATAACCGCCACCCCCACGACGTCGGCCCCGGCCTCGCGGAGCGCTTCGACAGCGGTGAGCACACTCGACCCCGTCGTCGATGTGTCCTCCACCGCCAGGACACGGCGACCGGCCACGTCGGGACCCTCGATTCGTCGCTGCATGCCGTGCGCCTTGCCGGCCTTGCGCACCACGAAGGCGTCCAAGGCCCGGTCGAGCGGGGCAGCGTGCAGCATCGAGAGCGCGATCGGGTCGGCGCCCAGGGTCAGTCCGCCAACGGCGTCGTACTCCCAGTCGGCGGTGAGGTCGAGCATCACCCGGCCAACCAACGGCGCAGCCTGGTGATGGAGCGTGACGCGTCGCAGGTCGACGTACCAGTCCGCCTCGCGGCCGGAGGAGAGCACCACCCGGCCGTGGACCACGGCCAGATCAGTGATGAATTTACGCAGGTCGTCGCGGTCCCCCATGGCGATAGAGGGTACTGCGCAAGTCTGGGAGCCGCGTGCGGGGTCCACCCACCTCCCACCGGTGGGCGACCGATGGATGGCGATGTACGACTACTCTGAGCGACTGAGCCCGATCCGATCGCCACGGGCGCCGGAGCGACCGTCCGACGGCGACTCCGGCGAAGCGGTCAGGCTTCGTCGCGGCCGATCCGGCCGCGGGTGTCGCGGGCGACAGCCTGCAGCAGCCGGCGCGGCGCGTGGCGCAGACCGGCGACGGCCAGCTTGTACTTCCATGCCGGGACACTGACCAGCTTGCCTTTTCGCAGGTCACGCAGGGCCTCGGCGACCACGTCGTCGGCCCGCAGCCACATCCACTCCGGCGTCTTCGACATGTTGATGCCGGCCCGATCGTGGAATTCGGTGCGGGTGTAGCCGGGGCACAGCGCCATCACGCGTACGCCGAACGGCCGCGCCGACTGGCCCACGGACTCGCTGAAGTTGGTGACCCACGCCTTGCTCGCCGAGTACGTCGAGCCGGGCATGACCGCCCCAAACCCCGCGACGGAAGAGACATTTATCACTGCCCCGCGTCGCCGCTCGGTCATCGGTCGCAGCGCGGCGAGGGTCAGCCGCATCACCGCGTGCACGTTGAGGCGCAGGAGCCGGGCCTCGTCGTCCGCCGAGGATCGCAGGAACGGCTTGTTGAGGCTGATCCCGGCGTTGTTGACGAGCAGGTCGACCGGGTTGCCCGAGGTCAGCCGGCCCTCGACGAGCGCGCAACCGTCGTCGGTGGACAGATCGGCCGAGATCGTCTCGACCTCCCGGCCGTGCCGGCCCTTCAGCTCGGCCGCCATCCCGGCGAGTCGGGCGGCATCCCGGGCCACGAGGACGAGGTGCCAGCCGTCGGCGGCCAGCCGGCGCGCGAACGCTGCACCGATGCCGGCGGTCGCACCGGTCACCAGAGCCCGCTGCTCGGCCGTGGTGGAGTCGGGCATCGGGCGGTCCTCAGCTGGGCGGGTACGGGGTCATGGGCGGCTGGTGCGGAGCGGGCGGAAACGCGGGTGGGGCGGCCGGCGCGGACGGGCGCCGGCGGAACCAGGCGTTCGCCGCCGGCAGCGCCAGCAACGTGGCTACCACAAGGTAACCGAGCGCCTGGCCTACCGAAAGCCCTCCGTTCAACGGGATCCACCACGACGGGTAGGCGTCGCCGACGAGGCCCAGCAGCTCCCCGGTGGCGCGATCACCGTCGCCCAGTTGGAGCGGGGCGGCCCGCTGCCCGACGAGGAGCGCCAGGGCGCAGCAACCGCACAGCAGCCCGAGGCCGCAGACGACCCAGGTCGCGACCCGTGCCCCCGGCCGGCCACTGCCCAGACCGATGGCGAGGCCGGCGAGGAGGAGAGCGGCCAGCACGGACAGCACGGCGGACAACACCGCGGAGGCCCGCAGCAGCGCCACCACGCCGTCGACCTGCTCGGCCGTGGCGGCGGCGCCGGTCGCGGCGGACCGGAACCGGTCCACCGTGCCGCCGAGCACGAGCAGGCCGGCCACGGCGTACGCGAACGCGACGACCGCCATCAGCAGCAGGACCGCCGTCGCGAGCGCCACCACGCCGGGACGGCGGGCCGGCGCCTGTTGCGGGTACGACACGACGGATCCCTCCGGTAGGCGTCGGCTTGCAACCTACTCGGAGGGATCCTCGACGTCGTCGTCGTCCCGGATCAACTCCCCGACGGCGGGGTCGGGCCCGGCCGGTCCGACCCGGACGGCTGGTCGCCCGGCTGGCCGGGCTGACCCGGCGGCGGGTAGCCGGGGGTCGGCGGGTAACCGGGCTCGGCCTGCGAGTAGCCGGGCTGGCCGGGCACCTGCGGGTAGCCGGGAGTCGACGGGTACGCGCCGCCGGGAACCGGCGGCTCCCATCCGGCCTGCGGCTTGCGGAAGAACTCGTTCGCCTTCGGCAGCGCCAGCAGGATCAGCGCGGCGAGCAGCGCGAGCACGCCGATCACGCCGAGCAGGGTGTTCACCGGGTTGAACCAGCCGGGAAGCGCCTCGTCGAGGCGGCGCTGGATCTCGTCCGGGCTCGGCGCGTCACCGGTGCTGCTGCTGCCGCCCGCAGCGCCGCCGAAGCCACCCGCCGCGCCGCTGATCAGGCCGCCACCCGTGCAGCAGACCAGGATGCCGCCGAGGATCCAGGTGGTGATCCGGGATCCGTTCTTGCCGCGGTTGTTGAGCACGGCCAGCACGACCAGCACGATCGAGAGGAGCAGGATGAAGATCGCGCTGCCGATGCCGATGGCGAAGGTGACGTCGGCGACCGTGTTGGCCGCGTTGGCGGAGGTGCCCTGGTACGCGTCACGCATCACGTCGCGGATGGTGCCGATGGTGGTAAGCGTGATGATCAGGCTGATGACCTGGACGACGGCGAAAAGTATCAGCAGGTAACTGGAAATCGTCACCACGCTCGGCCGTGTCCGTGCCGGCGTGCTGTGGGGATCGACCACGATGCTCCTTCCCTAGATCGCGCCCACACCGTATCGGCAACGGGCCAATCCGGCAGGCCGCGACGCGGCCCGCATCGGGGAAGGGCTACTTCTCGCCGCTCCGCGGGCGGACGACCACCTCGGCGGGGTCCAGCACCTCGCCCCGGGCCACCTCCCAGCCCGCCTCGCCGTACGCCTCGAAGGAGAGCCGGGCGCCGCCGGCCGACTGGTAGTCGTGGTACCGCATCGTGCCGGACGGCTCGCGGCCGGTGCCGTCGGTGGCCGTGTAGCGCGCCTCGCCCGACTCGATCCAGCCGTAGCGCTGCCCCGCGAGCGCGATGGTCGGCGCGCCCGGGGTGACGGTCGCGCCGGGCTCAGCGGCCCACAGCACGAGTTCCAAATCCCGGTCCTCCTCGACCGAGAGCCGGCGCCGGACGCCGTCGGCGTCGTCGAGCAGGTGCTCCGCCCAGCTCCAGCCCCCCTCGACCAGGCGGATCGTGCCGCGGACCGGATGGGGCACGCCGCGGATCTCGACGACGTCGCCGGGGCTGATGCCGCGCAGGGCGTCCCCGTCGGTCGGCGTGCGGCCGCTCCCGGTGGACGGGCGGCCGCTTCCCCGGGCCGGGCCGGGCCGGGAGCGGCGCACCACCGCCACGACGATCGCGGCCACCACGACCAGGCAGGCCAACGCCACCGCCAGGTACGCCAACCACCCGTTCACCCGGCCACCCTCCCCTGGTCCCGCCGGCGCAGACGCTAACAACCCTGTGCACCGGGACGTACCTGTCGACCGCGAAGTGAGCGCCCGGTCACCGGCGACCGGCCGTCACGCCCCGGCGAGGCGCTCCGCGGCGTACGTTCCGAGCGCGGACCGACCCATCACGCACCCCGTGAACGTGGTGAACTCGCCTGGGTCGTCGCGCAGCGCCGTCCACGCCTCCCGGCCGGCCGCCGGGTCGAGGTGTTCCAGCAGCGTCGCCGCGTACGCCCGGCCGGCCGGCGAGCCGCGGTCGAGCAGCCGGTCGACGTGCCCGCGTACCTCCTCGGGACGCGCGCCCAGCGCGGCCTCGACGCGTTGGTACGCCTCGGTCACCGGCAGCACCGTCCCCGCGAAGCCGACGCCGCCGAAGGCGAGCGTGTCCGCCCGCGCGAGTTCCTCGACGGCGTCCTCGATCTCCCGATCCCGCCTCTTCCCGAGCCCGAACATGTCCCACCCTTTCCCCGCGACGCCCGCTCTCACCCCTCCGAGCCCGTCCTCGGCCGGTCGATCATGAGGTTGACGGCGACGATGAAGATCGAAGCCGCCGTCAACCTCATGATCGACGCGATCAGGGAGTGCCGGGTCAGGCGGGGGTCACCGTCAGGGTGTTCTGGTCGGCCGAGAGGTCGACCTTGACCGTGTGGCCGTCGCGGATCTGGCCGGCCAGCAGGGCCTTGGCGAGCTGGTCGCCGATGGCGGACTGCACGAGCCGCCGCAGCGGACGCGCCCCGTAGATCGGGTCGTACCCGTGCTCGGCCAGCCACTGGCGGCCGGCCTCGGTGATGTCCAGCGCCAGCCGGCGGTCCGCGAGACGCTTGCGCATGCGGTCGAGCTGGATGTCCACGATGGCCCGCAGGTCGTCCCCGCGGAGCGCGGCGAAGACCACCACGTCGTCGAGCCGGTTGAGGAACTCCGGCTTGAAGTGCGACCGGACGACCGTGAGCACGCCCTCACGGCGCTGCTCCTCGGCGAGCGTCAGGTCGCTGATCACCGACGACCCGAGGTTCGAGGTGAGGATCAGGATCGTGTTGCGGAAGTCGACCGTACGACCCTGACCGTCGGTGAGCCGACCGTCGTCGAGCACCTGGAGCAGGATGTCGAAGACGTCCGGGTGGGCCTTCTCCACCTCGTCCAACAGGATCACCGAGTACGGCCGGCGGCGCACCGCCTCCGTGAGCTGCCCGCCCTCCTCGTAGCCGACGTAACCGGGCGGCGCACCGACGAGGCGCGCCACGGAGTGCTTCTCGCCGTACTCGCTCATGTCGATGCGGACCATGGCGCGCTCGTCGTCGAACAGGAACTCCGCGAGCGCCTTCGCCAGCTCCGTCTTGCCGACACCCGTGGGGCCGAGGAACAGGAAGCTGCCCGTGGGCCGGTCGGGGTCCGCGACACCGGCACGCGCGCGGCGTACGGCGTCGGACACCGCGGCCACGGCCTCGCGCTGGCCGACCACCCGGGCCCCCAGCGAGTCCTCCATGCGCAGCAGCTTCGCCGTCTCGCCCTCCAGCAGGCGGCCGGCCGGGATGCCCGTCCAGGAGGCCACGACGGCGGCGATGTCGTCCGCGCCGACCTCCTCCTTGAGCATGGCGCCGTCGGCCTGCAGCCGGGCCAGCTCCTCCTCGGCCTGCTTCAGCTCGGCCTTGAGGGCCGGGATCCGGCCGTACCGCAGCTCGGCGGCGCGCTCCAGCTCGCCGTCGCGCTCGGCGCGCTCGGCCTCGCCGCCCAGCCGCTCCAGCTCCTCCTTGGCGCTGGAGAGCTTGGTGATGTGGTCCTTCTCCAGCTTCCAGCGGTCGGCGAGCGCCGTGAGCTGCTCGCGCTTGTCGGCCAGCTCCTTGCGGAGCCGCTCCAGCCGCTCGGCGGAGGCGTCGTCCGGCTCCTTGGCCAGCGCCATCTCCTCGATCTCCAGCCGACGGACGGCGCGCTCGATCTCGTCCACCTCGACCGGACGGGAGTCGATCTCCATCCGCAGCCGGGACGCGGACTCGTCCACCAGGTCGATGGCCTTGTCCGGCAGGAAGCGGTCGGTGATGTAGCGGTCGGAGAGGGTGGCGGCGGCGACCAGCGCGGCGTCGGTGATGCGTACGCCGTGGTGCACCTCGTAGCGCTCCTTGAGCCCGCGCAGGATGCCGATGGTGTCCTCGATCGTCGGCTCGCCGACCAGCACCGGCTGGAAGCGCCGCTCCAGGGCCGGGTCCTTCTCAATGTGCTCCCGGTACTCGTCGAGGGTGGTCGCGCCGACCATCCGCAGCTCGCCACGGGCCAGCATCGGCTTGAGCATGTTGCCGGCGTCCATCGAGCCCTCGCCCTTGCCGGCGCCCACCACGGTGTGCAGCTCGTCGAGGAACGTGATGACCTGCCCGTTGGAGTTCTTGATCTCCTCGAGCACGGACTTCAGCCGCTCCTCGAACTGGCCGCGGTACTGCGCGCCGGCCACCATGGCGCCCAGGTCGAGCGAGACGAGCTTCTTGTCCCGCAGCGACTCCGGCACGTCGCCGGCGACGATCCGCTGGGCCAGCCCCTCGACGATCGCGGTCTTGCCCACGCCCGGCTCGCCGATGAGCACGGGGTTGTTCTTCGTACGCCGGGACAGCACCTGGATCACCCGGCGGATCTCCGAGTCCCGGCCGATGACCGGGTCGATCTTGCCGTCGCGGGCGCTCGCGGTCAGGTCGACGCCGTACTTGGCCAGGGCCTGGTAGGTCTGCTCCGGGTCGGCGGTCGTCACCCGACGGTCCCCACCACGGACGGTCGGGAACGCGGCGACCAGGGTCTCCTCGGTGGCCCCGGCCGTCTTCAGCGCGTTGGCCACCGCGCCGCCCACCCGGGCCAGACCGGCCAGCAGGTGCTCGGTGGAGGTGTACTCGTCACCGAGCGGCCGGGCGATCTGCTCGGCGGCGCCGATGGCGTTGACGAACTCCCGGGCCAGGGTCGGCTCGGCGATGCTGGAGCCGCGTGCCGCGGGAAGCGCGTCGACCGCGCGCTGGGCGGCCCGGCGCAGCTCGGCGGGGTCGGCCCCGACGGCGCGCAGCAGGCCGGGGGCGGTCGAGCCCTCGGTGTCGAGCAGTGACAGCAGCAGGTGCCAGGGCTCCACGGTGGCGTGGCCGCGCTGGTTCGCCAGCGCGACGGCACCGGTGATGGTTTCGCGGCTCTTGGTGGTGAGACGTTCCGTGTTCATGACTCCCCCGGATCGACAGGTCCGCTAGGAAGGACACAACCAGAGTTGAGCCTATTCCGCTCAACCCTAGCGCTGTGACCCCCGTCACTCCCGACGCCGCCAGCGCCAGTCGAACTCACCCGCCGCGGGCGGCGGCCCCGGCAACGGCTCGGCGTCCGCGCCGACCGACAGGCCAGCCAGCAGCACCGCGAGCTGACGGCGGCGTAGCTGCCGGGTGCGGTCCGGATCGGGTACGCGCACCGCGGCGCACGCCTCCAGCAGCAGGCCGAGATCCTGCACCACCACGTCGGGCCGGAGCCGTCCGCCGGCGTGCGCCCGCTCGACCAGTTCGGCGGCCAGCTCGTTGGCGCGGACCGCGTCCCGGCCCATCTCCTCCGTCGGGGTGAACGTGCCGGCCAGGTGCACGGTCAACGAGTGCACGTCGGCGTCGACCACCCGGGCGAGGAAGCCGGTGAGGGCCCGCCACGGGTCCGGCTCGGCCAGGACCGCCTCGGCCTCGGCGACGTACCGCCGCAGCCCGTCGTGGCAGAGCCGGCGCAGCAGGTCCTCCTTGCCCGCATACCGCCGATAGAGGGCGCTGATGCCGACGCCGGCGCGCTCGGCGACGGCGGCGATGGGCGCCTTCGGGTCGGCGAGGAAGACGGCGCGGGCGGCTTCCAGGATCACCTCGTCGTTGCGGGCCGCCTGGGCGCGGCGCCCGGCGAGGGGCCCGGCGACGGGGCCTGCGGTCGGGTTCGACATGCCTCCAGGTTACCAGTGGAACGGATCGTTCCGGTCTGCTATGTTAAAGCAGAACGAAGCATTCCGTTCCGAAGGAGTGAGCCATGACCGGCACCGCGATCCGCCCGTTCCGCGTGGAGGTCCCGCAGACCGCCCTCGACGACCTGGCCGACCGGCTGCGCCGGACCACCTGGCCCGGAGATCTGCCCGGCGCCGGCGACGCGTACGGCATGCCCACCCGCCGGGTCCGCGACCTGGTCGAGCACTGGCTGGAGCGGTTCGACTGGCGGGCCGTCGAGGCGCGGCTGAACGCGCACCCGCAGTTCGTCACCGAGATCGACGGCGCGGAGCTGCACTTCCTGCACGTCCGGTCCTCAAGGGCGGACGCCACCCCGCTGGTGCTCACCCACGGCTGGCCGGGCTCGGTCGTCGAATACCTCGACGTGATCGCGCCGCTCACCGAGCCGACCGACCGGGCGGCGCCCGCCTTCCACCTGGTCATCCCGTCGCTGCCCGGCTTCGGCTTCTCCGGCCCCACCCGCAGCGCCGGCTGGAACCGCTACCGCACCGCCCGCGCCTGGAAGGAGCTGATGAGCCGGCTGGGGTACGAGCGGTACGGCGCGGTCGGCAACGACGCCGGCTCGATGGTCGCGCCGGAGCTGGGCCGGATCGACCCGGAACACGTGCTCGGCGTGCACGTCACCCAGCTCTTCTCGTTCCCCTCCGGCGACCCGGCCGAGTTCGCCGGCCTCTCCGCTGCCGACCAGGCGGCGCTCGCGCACCTCCAGTGGTTCTACGAGAACAAGTTCTCGTTCAACCAGGTCCACAGCCAGCAACCCCAGACCCTCGCGTTCGGGCTGGCCGACTCGCCGGTGGGGCTGCTGGCCTGGAACGCCCAGCTCTTCGACGAGAGCCTGGACGCCGACTTCGTCCTCGCGAACGTGGCGCTCTACTGGTTCACGGGCACCGCCGCCTCGGCGATCCGCTTCTACTGGGAGGACGCCCACGCCGACGAGCAGCCCAGCGGGCCGACCACCGCGCCCACCGCGCTCGCCATGTTCCCCGGCGACTTCCGGTCGATCCGCCGCTTCGCCGACCGGGACCACGCGAACATCGTCCGGTGGACGGCGTACGACGCGGACGTCGACGGGCGCGGCGACGTCGGCGGTCACTACGCCGCCCACCAGGCCACCGAGGTGCTGGTGGGCGACATCCGCGAATTCTTCGCCAGCCTCCGCTGACCGGTGCCGCCTCGGTTGCCCGCCCCCGCTTCCCGTTGGGCCGGGCACCGGCGCCGATCCCGTCGGAGCCTCATCCGGGAGATCGACGGGGCAGGCGCGGGGTGCAGGGAGTTACATGCTCGGCCCGCAGGACGCAGCGCCGGCCGTCGTCCAGCCGGCGGTCGCAGAAGACCCAGTGCCGTACCCCCTGGTTGTCCTCGGTCGAGACGGTTATCCCGCCGAGGTCGACGGCGGCGAGGAAGGCCAGCGCCCGCCCGGCCGTTCGGCCCAGGATCTTGGCGCGCGCCACGTCCGGCGCAGCGACTGGAAGGTGGATGACATAGCGCCCGGTCATCACGGGACCGTTCGGCATTCCACAGCGTGGTCCCTTCTGGCCATGGCGTTGCTCGGTCACGGACACCGACCAGGGAAACGGTTGCCTACCAGGACTTCCGCCGGCCGGTGTCCGCCCGGTCAACATACAATGCAAAGCATTCGAACACAACAAGTAAGCATGCTAAGCACGCGAAGTGTTGGCCGACCGGTGACCTGCGTGGGAAGATCTTGGGGCCTACCAGGAGTGCCGACATGCCCCGAGTTTCCGATCGTCAACGCATCGCGCAGGACATCCGCGACAAGATCAGCGCCGGCGAGTACGCGCCCGGCGACAAGCTTCCGTCGCTGCGGGAGATGGTCGCCCACTACGGCGTCTCCGCCGAGCCGGTGCGCTCCGCCCTCCTGATCCTCCAGGCGGAGGGGCTCGTCGAGGGGCACCAGGGCAAGGGCACCTACGTCCGACCGCGCTCCTCCTCCGGGTCTGACTGACGCTCGAAAGATCGACACGACATCGGGGATCTGGCGGGGTCGGACGCGGCGGGACACCGCCACATCGGCGGACTGGAGTCGATCACCCGGCGCCGGCCGGCGGGCGGGGATAGGCCACGATCACGCTACGGGGATCGACGGGCGCGCACGCGGTAGCGTTGCCCGGGTGCGAGTACGTGTCGAACAGACCGCGCTACCGGGGATCGGCGTACGTCACGAGCTGGTGACGGAGTCGGGGCGCCGGCTGGGTGTGGTCTCCCACCGCAACGGTCGTCGTGACCTCGTCCTCTACGACCCGGACGATCCCGATTCCTGCCAGGCCGACATCCCGCTGACGGACGACGAGGCCGAGGCGCTCGCCGACATCCTCGGCGCGTCGCTGATGCTCGGCCAGCTCTCCGGGCTGCGGGAACAGGCCGCCGGGCTGCTCACCGAGCAGGTCGCGATCCCGGCCGGCTCCCCGTACGTCGGTCGGAAGCTCGGTGACACCAAGGCGCGTACCCGCACGGGCGCCTCCATCGTCGCGGTGCTCCGCGAGAAAGAGGTGATCGTCTCGCCGGACCCGGCCTTCCGCTTCGCGGCCGGTGACGTGGTGGTCGTGGTCGGGACCCGGCAGGGTCTCGACGGGGTGACCGCCATCCTCGCCGACACCGACCCGGACGGCTGAGGCGCGGATGCACGAAACCACCACACTGCTCATCGAGGTCGGCGCGCTGCTCTTCCTGCTCGGTCTGCTCGGCCGGCTGAGCCGCCGGATCGGCCTCTCGCCCATTCCGCTCTACCTGCTCGCCGGGCTCGCCTTCGGGCACGGCGGGTTGCTGCCGCTCAACGCCAGCGAGGAGTTCTTCGCCGTCGGCGCCGAGATCGGCGTGATCCTGCTGCTCGTGATGCTCGGCCTGGAGTACTCGGCCAACGAGCTCGTCGGCAACCTCCGCTCCGCGGCCCCGGCCGGGCTCATCGACGGGGCCCTCAACGCGCTGCCCGGGGCCGCGTTCGCGCTGCTGCTCGGCTGGGACTGGGTGGCCGCCCTGGTGCTCGCCGGCATCACCTGGGTCTCCTCCTCCGGCGTCATCGCCAAGGTCCTCGGCGACCTGGGCCGGCTCGGTAACCGCGAGACCCCGGTCATCCTCTCCGTCCTCGTGATCGAGGACCTGGCCATGGCGCTCTACCTGCCGCTCGTGACCGCCGTGCTGGCCGGCACCGGCCTGCTGGGCGGAGGCATAGCGCTCGCCGTCGCGGTCGGCACCGTCCTGGTCGTCCTCGCGGTCGCCATCCGCTACGGCAGCGCCATCTCGACCTTCATGTCGGCGAAGGACCCGGAGGCGCTGCTGCTCGGGGTGCTCGGCATGACGCTGCTGGTAGCCGGCTTCGCGGCCAAGCTCCAGGTCTCGGCGGCGGTCGGCGCGTTCCTGGTCGGCATCGCGCTCTCCGGTCCGGTCGCGCACCACGCCACCGAGCTGCTCTCGCCCCTGCGGGACCTGTTCGCGGCCGTGTTCTTCGTCTTCTTCGGCCTGACAACCGACCCGCGGGAGATCCCACCCGTCCTGCTGCCGGCGCTCGCCCTGGCGGTCGTCACCATGGCGACCAAGACGCTCACCGGCTACCTGGCCGCCCGCCGCATCGGCATCGCCGAGCCCGGCCGGTGGCGCGCCGGCCTCGCACTCGTGCCCCGGGGCGAGTTCTCCATCGTCATCGCGGGGCTCGCCGTGGCAGCCGGCAGCGTCGAGCCGCGGCTGGCCGCGCTCGCCACGGCGTACGTCCTCATCACCGTGGTGACCGGGCCGATGCTGGCGCGACTGCCGGACTTCCCCTGGTTCAAGCGCTGGCTGCGCCAGCGCGCGTCGGCGCAGCGGCGGAAGCCGCTGGCGGTCCCGGACTGACACTGGTCACTGCCCTTCCGGGCCGGGTCCGCCGTACGGCCGATCCGGCCCGGCCGAGGGTCGAGTAATTGGTCCCTGGAGGGTCTACCGCTACTCGCCGGTACCGCGTTACCGTGTCGCCCCAGCAGCCAGGTCCGCGGGTGGCCGTGCCAACTGTGGGCGATAGCGGAAGGTTGGCCGGTGAGCGTGCAGGAGTCGACGTTCCACGGCTTCGCCAACCCCGTCGACCCGTCTCCGGCGGAGTTGCGGGCGTGGGCCTACCACCCGGATTCGGTGCCACTCGCCTCGATGCCGCCCGACTGGGATCTGCTGGTCTCCGGTGACCGGCTGGTGACGACGCTGTTCGACCTGGCCATGGACCCGTCCTGCCCGGCCCGCCGGTTCGCCCTGCACTGCCTGTACATCTACGCGGCCGACGGCATCCGCACGAACTTCCGCGCGCACCCCAAGCGCCGCTTCCGGAAGCTCGTCGAGCAGGCCGAGAAGAACGGCGACGAGCTGATGCGGGTCTGGGCGCACAACAGCCGTGTGCTGCTGGCCCGGCCCGACCTCTTCGTGTACCGCGACTGGTGCGAGGGCGGCCTGGTCCGGGAGAACCGCCGCCTGGCCTGACCCACCCCACCCAGCGCGGGCGCGCACGAACGGGCCGGGACCCCCCGTGGGTCCCGGCCCGTTCGTCGGCGTCGGGGTTCCGCCCGGCGCCCGGCTTTCCGGCTAGGCCTCCGCCCGCCGCTCGTCCACCTGGCCGGCGAAGCGCCCCTCCTTCACCACGTCGGTGAATCGTGCCTTGGTGATCTTCGCGAACCGCGCCCGGAGCGTCTCGGCGATCGCGTCGAGCCGCTCCTCCGCCCGCTGGGCCACCTGCTGCGCCGCCTCCGTCATCGCTCCCCCTGCCATGCCGGTAGGTCTGGATTGCGCGGAAAAGACCTCATTTGCAGGTTAACCAGAACGGCCCGGCCCGCGCCGGGAAACCGGCGAGCGGACCGGGCCGTCGGGCGCCGGAGGACGCGGGGTCAGCGGTCGGTGCCGCGGCGGGGGCGCCAGACCACGAGCGCCGTGGAGGTGCGGTTGGTCGGGACCAGGTCGCGGCCCGGGAAGCGGGCCAGCGACTCCAGCTCGGCGATCCGGCGGTACGCGGCGTCCAGCTCCGCCTCCAGGCGGGCCACCCGCTGCTGCGCCTCCTCGAGCAGCCGCTCCAGGCCGATGATGCGCTTGACCCCGGCCAGGTTGATGCCGTCGTCCTGGCTGAGCCGCTGCACCTCGCGGAGCAGCACGACGTCCCGGACGCTGTAGCGGCGGCCACCGCCGGCCGCCCGCCCGGCCTGCACCAGGCCGAGCCGGTCGTACTGGCGCAGCGTCTGCGGATGCATGCCCGCCATCCGCGCCGCCACCGAGATCATCAGCACCTTGGCCTCGTAGGCAGGGTCACCCGACGACCTGGAGAACCCGTCCGACATCCCGCTCACCTCCGCGTCCATTCACCGCGTCAACCGACTCGACGCACCCGCGCGTCGAGATGTTCCCGGGCCGCCGGCGGCGTGTGCTCGGTGAACGCCTCCAGCGCCGCCCGCGCCTCGTCCGACACCCGCGCGGGCACCACCACGTCCAGTGTCACCAGCAGGTCGCCCGCCTGACCATCCCGGCGGACCACACCCTTGCCCCGGGCCCGCAGAACCCGCCCGCTCGGCGTACCCGGCGGAACGCGCAGGGTCACGGCGCCGTCGAGGGTGGGCACCCGCAGGTCGGTCCCCAGCACGGCCTCCGCGAAGGTGACCGGCACGGTCAGGGTCAGGTCGTCGCCGCTACGCCCGAACAGCTCGTCCGGCCGTACCTTGACGTGGACGAACAGGTCACCGGCCGGGCCGCCACGCTCGCCGGGCTCACCCCGCCCGGCCAGCCGGATCCGCTGGCCGTCGGCCACCCCGGCCGGGAACCGGACGTTCATCGTCCGGGTCTTGGTCACGCCACCCGTGCCGTGGCACTCCGGGCACTTCTCCTCGACGACCGTGCCGACGCCCTGGCAGTTGCGGCACGGCTCGGAGAAGCTGAACGAGCCCTGGTTGCGCGTGGTCACCCCGGCGCCGTGGCACACCGGGCAGGTGCGCGGCTGGGTGCCGGGCTTCGCCCCGTTGCCCCCACAGGTGTCGCAGACGCCGGGGGCGCGCAGGGTCAGCGGCAGGGTCACGCCGCGGACCGCGTCGCCGAAGTCCAGCGCCACCTCGGTCTCCACGTCCCGCCCGCGGGCCGGGCCGGTCGGCGTGGTCGGGCCGCCGGGGCCGCCCGAGAAGAGCGAGCTGAACAGGTCGGAGAAGCCCGCTCCGCCGAAGCGGCGGTCCCCTCCGCCCCCGGCCGTCGCGCCGCCGAACAGGTCGGAGACGTCGAACGGCATGCCGCCCGGCTGGCCCCCACCCCGGGCGTTGCGGCGGAAGGCGCCCGAGCCGAAGAGCGAGCGCATCTCGTCGTACTCCCGGCGGCGGCCGGGGTCCGACAGCACGTTGTACGCCTCGGACGCGGCCTTGAACCGCTCCTCGGCCTTCGGGTCGCCCGGGTTGTGGTCCGGGTGCGACTCCCGGGCCAGCTTGCGGTACGCCTTCTTGATCTCGTCCGCGGAGGCGGCCTTGTCCACGCCGAGCACGGCGTAGAAGTCCTTCTCGATCCAGTCCTTCGAACTCACCGGTCCACCCCCTCCCCACCGGTGTCCCCAGGTCGCCCCGCCCACCGTCGTACGGCGGGCGGGGCGGCCGGGTCACTGCTTGGCACTATTCCGGGTCCGCGACCGCGACCAGCGCCGGCCGCAGCAGGCGCTCACCGAGCTGGTAGCCGCGCCGCATGATCTGCACGCACGTCGGCTCGGTCACGTCGGCGGAGGTCTGGTGCGCCACCGCCTCGTGCAGGGTCGGGTCGAACGGGTCGCCCTGTTCGCCGAACGGGGTCAACCCGAACTTGCCGAGCGCCGCGGTGAGCTGCTCCGCCACCGTTCCAAACGGCCCGACCAGGTCGCCGTGTTCCCGGGCCCGGTCGAGGTCGTCGAGGATCGGCAGCAGCGCGGCGAGCACGGTGCCGGTCGCCTGCTCGGCGACCACGCCCCGGTCCCGCTCGACCCGCTTGCGGTAGTTGGCGTACTCCGCCGTCACCCGCTGCAGGTCACGGGTCCGCTCGTCGAGGTCGGCGCGAAGCGCCTCCAGCTCGGCACCGAGGGTGGAGCTGGTCGCCGCGTCCACCGGCTCGGCGGGCGCGTCCACCACCGGCGGGCCGGCGGGGGTCGCCCCGTCGACCGTGCCGGCCTCGACCTCGATCTCGTCGACGACGACCTCCGCGTCCTCGACGAGCCCCTCGGCCGGGACGTCGGTCCCGGCGTCGGCGGCGGCCCCCTCCGGCTCGGCGGGCTGGCTGATCTTGCGGTTGTTGCGGATGACGACCCGCGGCGCGTCACCGGTGGCCGGCTCGGCGGGCGCGGAGCCACCCGGCGCCGATCCGGTGTCGCCCGGGTCGGCGGCTCGTGGCTTCTCCGTCATGCGGCTACCTCATCCCTTCGCCGTGAGCCCGTGGGGCGAGCGTCACTTCTTGTCCTCGTCCACGATCTCCGCGTCGACGACGTCGTCGGCGCCACCGGCACCGCCGGCCTGCGCGCCACCGGTCGCCCCGGCACCCGGGCCGGCCTGGCCGCCCGCCTGCTGGCCCTGCTCGGACTGCTGCGCGTAGAGCAGCGAACCGGCCTGCTGGGACACCTGCGCCAGCCGCTCGTGCGCCGACTTGATCTTCTCGATGTCCTGGCCGCCGAGCGCGCTGCGCAGCTCGCCGAGCGCCTCGTTGAGCTGGTCCCGGTTCTCGCTGGGCAGCTTGTCGCCGCTCTCGGCGAGGAACTTCTCCGTCTGCCACTGGAGCGCCTCGGCCAGGTTGCGGGTCTCGGCCTCGTCGCGGCGGCGCTTGTCCTCCTCCGCGTGCTCCTCGGCGTCGCGGCGCATGCGCTCGATGTCATCCTTCGGCAGCGAGGAGCCGCCGGTGATGGTCATCTTCTGCTCCTTGCCGGTGCCGAGGTCCTTCGCGTGGACGTTCACGATGCCGTTCGCGTCGATGTCGAAGGTGACCTCGATCTGCGGCACGCCACGCGGCGCCGGCGGGAGGCCGGTCAGCTCGAAGGTGCCGAGCTTCTTGTTGTAGGCCGCGATCTCGCGCTCACCCTGGAAGACCTGGATCAGCACCGACGGCTGGTTGTCGTCCGCCGTGGTGAAGACCTCGGAGCGCTTCGTCGGGATGGTGGTGTTGCGCTCGATCAGCTTGGTGAAGATGCCGCCCTTGGTCTCGATGCCCAGGCTCAGCGGGGTCACGTCGAGCAGCAGGACGTCCTTGACCTCGCCCTTGAGCACACCGGCCTGCAGCGCGGCGCCGACGGCGACGACCTCGTCCGGGTTGACGCCCTTGTTGGGCTCCTTGCCGGTGAGCTGCTTGACCAGGTCGGTGACGGCCGGCATACGGGTCGAGCCGCCGACGAGGATCACGTGGTCGACGTCCGAGACCTTGATCCCGGCGTCCTTCACGGCCTGCTCGAACGGGCCCTTGCAGCGGTCCAGCAGGTCCTGCGTCATCCGCTGGAACTCGGCGCGGCTCAGCGTCACGTCCAGGTGCAGCGGGCCCGCGGCGCCGGCCGTGATGTAGGGCAGGTTGATGTTCGTGGTGGTGGCGGCGGACAGCTCGATCTTGGCCTTCTCGGCGGCCTCCTTGAGCCGCTGCATGGCCATCTTGTCCTGCGCGAGGTCGATGCCGTGCTCGCCGCGGAAGGTCTTCACCAGGTGGTCGATGATGCGCTGGTCCCAGTCGTCACCACCGAGGTGGTTGTCACCGCTGGTCGACTTGACCTCGATGACACCCTCGGCCAGCTCCAGCAGGGAGACGTCGAAGGTGCCGCCGCCGAGGTCGAAGACCAGGACGGTCTGCTCCTTGGAGCCCTTGTCCAGCCCGTACGCCAGCGCGGCCGCGGTCGGCTCGTTGACGATCCGCAGCACGTTGAAGCCGGCGATCTCACCGGCCTCCTTGGTGGCCTGGCGCTGGCCGTCGTTGAAGTAGGCCGGAACGGTGATCACCGCGTCGGTGATCTGCTCGCCCAGGTACGCCTCGGCGTCCCGCTTGAGCTTCATGAGCGTCCGGGCCGAGATCTCCTGCGGCGTGTACTTCTTGCCGTCGATGTCCACCGACCAGTTGGTGCCGATCTCCCGCTTGACCGACCGGATGGTCCGGTCCGGGTTCGTCACCGCCTGACGCTTGGCGACCTCACCGACGAGCACCTCGCCGTTGCGGGCGAACGCGACGATCGACGGGGTCGTCCGCGAGCCCTCAGCGTTGGCGATGACGGTGGGCTCACCGCCCTCGAGAACGCTGACGCAGGAGTTCGTCGTGCCGAGGTCGATACCGACCGCACGTGCCATCTTCGCTTCCTCGCTTCGTAAGGTTGAGCAGGTGGCGGGCACCGCCCGCCCGGCTGCCTGGCGGGCACCGCCCGCAGCGGACCCGACCACAAGTTGAGTGAACTTGACTCAATAGTGCCACGCCTCCACAGATCGTCAAGTCGAGGTTGAGTCAACCCGACGCAACCCCGGTTGCTACTGATCGGTTGTCTTCCCTTGCGTCGGTCGGGCACGCTTTAGCGGTGACGACGCACGGCGACCCCGCCACCCAGCCCGGCGCGCCCGCCGTCGCAGCCCGCACCGGCCCGCCGGACGCCGCGGAGGACCCGACCGCCACCACCGGGGACGAGAGCCTCCCCGCCGCCCTCGGCGCCCTGCGGGCCGCGATCGAGGCGGCGCGGTTTCCGCTGGCCCTGCCGACGGCAGAGCCGGCCCGGCGCGCCGCCGGCGCCCTGACCGACCAGCTCGACGACTACCTGCTTCCCCGGCTCGCCCGGCTGGACGCACCCCTGCTCGTGGTGGTCGGCGGCTCCACCGGGGCCGGCAAGTCCACCCTCGTCAACAGCCTGGTGAAGGCCCGGGTGAGCGCCGCCGGCGTGCTCCGGCCGACCACCCGCTCACCGGTGCTCGTGTGCAGCCCCGCCGACGCGTCCTGGTTCCGTCAGGGCGACCTGCTGCCCGGTCTCACCCGCCGCACCGAGCCGAGCGACGATCCGCGCACGCTCCAGCTCGTCACCGCCCCGGCTCTCCCGCCCGGGCTGGCCTTCCTCGACGCCCCCGACATCGACTCGGTGGTCGACGCCAACCGGGCGCTCGCCGGGCAGCTGCTCGCCGCGGCCGACCTCTGGCTCTTCGTCACGACCGCCGCCCGCTACGCCGACGCCGTCCCGTGGGAGCTGCTGCGCAGCGCCCGGGCCCGGGGCACCGTGATCGCCATGGTGCTCGACCGGGTGCCCGCCGAGGCGGGCGACGAGATCGCCGCGCACCTCACCGAGATGCTCGCCGACCAGGGGCTCGACCAGGCGCCGCTCTTCGTCCTGCCGGAGACCTGGGTGGACGGGCAGGGGCTGCTGCCCGAACGGGTCACCGCCCCGCTCGCCGACTGGTTCACCCGGCTGGCCGCGGACGCGGAGGCCCGCGCCGCCGTCGTCCGGCAGACGCTGGACGGGGCGCTGGCCGCGCTGCACCCCACCGTCGACGGGCTCGCCGAGGCGGCCGAGGAGCAGGCCGCCGCGGCCGACGCGCTCGACGACCGGGTCCGGGCCGCGTACCGGGGGGCGCACCGGACGGTCGAGGAGGGGCTGCGCGACGGCCGGCTGCTCCGCGGCGAGGTGCTCGCCCGTTGGCAGGAGTTCGTCGGCACCGGCGAGTTCTTCCGCACCCTCGAAGCCCGGATCGGGCGGCTGCGCGACCGCATGGTCGCCGCCCTCACCGGCCGCCCGGCACCGGCCGCCGAACTGCGTACGGCGATCGAGTCCCAGCTCGTGACACTGCTGCGCGGGGTCGCCGCCGAGGCCGCCGAGAACGCGTACACGGCCTGGAAGGCGCATCCGGCCGGGGCCGCACTGCTCGAGCCGGAGCTCGCCCACCCCGCCGACGACCTGCCCGAGCGCGCCGAACGGATGGTCCGGGACTGGCAGCGCGGCGTGCTGGAGCTGGTCCGCGTGGAGGGGGCCGACAAGCGCTTCGTGGCCCGCACCGCCGCGTACGCGGTGAACGCCACCGGCCTCGCCGTGATGATCGCCGTCTTCGCCTCGACCGCCTTCATCCCGACCGGGCTGGAGGTGGCCACCGGGGCGGGCACCACGGTGGCCGCGCAGGCCGTGCTCCAGGCGATCTTCGGTGACCAGGCCGTGCGTACCCTCGCCGCCCGGGCCCGCGCCGACCTCCTCGACCGGGTGCGGACGCTGCTGGACGACGAGGCCGACCGCTACCTGACGCGGAGCGCGGCCGCCCGGCCCGGTCCGGAGACCGCGGACGCGCTGCGCGCCGCCGCCGAACGCGTGGAGAGCGCGCGTCGCCGCAGCGGCCTGACCGCAGAGGGGCCGACCGGGTGAGCAACGTCGTGGGCCGGATGCGGGAGGCGTTCCGCGGCGGCGACCAGCGGGTGGACCCGGACCTGCTGCTCGGCCGCCTGGACGCGGTGCGCCGGTTCCTCGCGGCGGCGGACGGCCGCCTGCCGGACGCCCAACTCGTCCCGGCGCACACCCTGGTCGAGCGGGCCGGTGCCCGGCTGGCGCTGTCCCGGGACCACACCGTGGTGGCGCTCGCCGGAGCGACCGGCAGCGGCAAGTCCAGCCTGTTCAACGCGCTGGCGCGCCTGGAGCTGTCGCCGGTCGGGGTACGCCGCCCCACCACCGGCGTGGCCCACGCCTGCGTCTGGGGCCCGCAGGAGGGCGCCGCACGGCTGCTCGACTGGGTCGGGGTGCTGCCCCGGCACCGGTTCGTGCGGGAGAGCCCGCTCGACGCCGACGACGAGGCGGCGCTGCACGGCCTCGTCCTGCTCGATTTGCCCGACTTCGACTCGGTGCAGCGGTCCCACCGGTTGGAGGTGGACCGGCTGCTCGGCCTGGTCGACCTCGTGGTCTGGGTGGTCGACCCGCAGAAGTACGCCGACCGGGTGATCCACACGAGCTACCTGCGCGAGTTCCACCGCCACCGGGACGTCACGCTGGTCGTGCTCAACCAGGCCGACCGACTGCCCCCGGCCGAGCTGCCCCGGGTCCAGGCCGACCTGCGCCGGCTGCTCGACGCCGACGGGCTCGACGGCGTGCCGCTGCTCGCCACCACGGCCACCCACCCCGACGGCATCGCCGAGCTGCGCGCCGCGCTGGAACGCACCGTCGCCGAACGGCAGGCGGCGCTGCGTCGGCTCGCCGGAGACGTGGACGGTGTGGTGGCCGGCCTCGACGAACTGGTCGGCACCGCGCGGCCGGGTGGCCCCGACGACGCGACGGCCGACGAGCTGACGCGGGCGCTGGCGGGGACGGCCGGGGTGCCGGCGGTGACCGAGGCCGTGCAGCGGGCGTACCGGCACCGGGCGGTGGCGAGCACCGGCTGGCCGCTGGTGCGGGGTTGGCGTCGGTTGCGGCCCGACCCGCTGCGCCGGCTGCACCTGCCCGGCCCGACCGGCGACGCCGCCGATCCCGCCGAGAGCCTCGTGGCGGCCACCTCCGTGCCGGACCCGACGGCCGCGCAGCGGTCCGCGCTGGGGCTCGCGATCCGGGCTGTGGCCGACCACGCCGGGGCCGGGCTGCCGGCGGGCTGGCCGAACGCGGTGACCGACGCGGCCCGATCACGGCTCGGCGACCTGCCGGACGCGCTGGACCGCGCGGTGGCCGGCAGCGACCTCGGGCTGAACCGGCGGCCGTTCTGGTGGCGCCTGGTCGGGACCGTCCAGTGGCTGGTCACCCTGGCGGCGGTCGCCGGGCTGGGCTGGCTCGTGCTGGGCTACGCGCTGCGCGCGCTCGGCCTCCCCGAGCTGGACAACCCGCGGGTGGGCGAGGTGCCCCTGCCCACCCTGCTACTGCTCGGGGGCCTGCTCGCCGGGCTGCTGGTCGCGGCACTGACCCGGCCCGTGGTCCGCTGGGCCGCCCGGCGGGCCCGGCGACGCGCCGAGCAACGCCTCAACGCGGCCGTGGCGGCGGTGGGCCAGGAGTACGTGCTCGCACCCGTCCGGGACGTGCTCACCTCGTACGACGAGGCGCGGGACGCCCTGCGGGACGCCGCCCGCCGCTGATCCGCCCGCATCGCAACCGGTGTCCCGCGTGGCGGCGCGGCGTAGGGTCGGGGCATGGCGACGCCCCCGACCCCGTACGACGCGGTCCTGCACGCCGCGCGCGACGTGACCCGGCTGGACTCGGCCCTGGACGCCGAGATGCTCGGCGCCGCGCTGCTCGGCAGCGTCTACGCCATCGCGGAGGCCGACCGCAGCGAAGCCGTACGCGAGTTCGTGGGCGGTTTCCTGGCCGCGACCGCCCGGCGGCGCACCGCCGCCGCCACGACCATCCGCTCCGTCTTCGCGGCGCTCGTGCCCGACGCCGAGGGCGCCGCCCGGGTCCGCCCCGGGAGCCAGGCGCCGGCCTGGTCGGGGCAGCTCGGCCGGGTGCACCTCACCGGCACCTGGGCGTACGGCGACGTCTACGGCGACCAGACCTCCTACCTGGCCACCTTCGCGTACGACGAGGAAGCCGGTGGCCCCGAGCACGCGCTGGTGGCGCTCGTGGACCACAACATCGGCATCACGAAGGACGTCTTCGTCGGCGGGCCCGCCCGGCGGATCCTCGCGCAGGTCCGGCAGATGTGCGCGGCCGACGAGCTGACCTGGTTCCGCGAGGAGGACCCGGCGCGGATGCGCGACGAGGTGGCCCGCCACCTCACGATCACGGACGACCTCAGCGAACTGCCCGGCGAGGGTTCGCTCGCCACCGACCGGGCGCTCGTCGGCGCCCGACTCGCCGTGCTGCCCGCCGCGGCACCCGCCCGCCGGGTCGCCGAGCCGCTCTCCGCCGCCGGCCGGACGGACCTGGTCCGCCGCTTCCTTGCCTCACCCGAGGCCACCCGGGCGGGGCTGGACGCCATCGACGGCCCCGAGCTGGCCTCGCTGCACTTCTGCCTCAGCCTGCTGCTGGACCACGCGGCCAGCTTCCCCGACGCCGACCCGCTGCGCTGGAGCCCGACTGTCGCCGGCCTGTTCCTGCTCGACTGGGTGCACCGGCGGGCCGTGCTCGACATGGACGACGCCGCCATGCTGCCCCGGGTGCTGCGGGCCTGGGCCCGGTACGCGGCGCGCAAGCGGGGACTGCCGGAGAGCGCCGCGGCCCAGACCGACACGGCGATCGAGGAGATGGTGCCGGAGTTCGCGCGCCTCTACAGCACGGGCGAGCGGCGCAGCCCGGCCACGGCGGCGGTGGCCCAGCTGATGGCCGAGGGCGTGGATCCGGACGACCCCGCCGCCCTGGACGCCTGGATCGAGGCGAACCGCCACCGCCTGACCGACGACTGACGCCTCCCGCTCCCGGATGGGCCGAGTCCGCCGGGGTGGCGGTCAGCGCAGGGCGGCGGTCAGCGCAGGACGGCGGTCAGCGCAGGACGGCGGTCAGCGCAGGGCGGCGGTCAGCGCAGGGCGGCGGTCAGCGCAGGGCGGCGAAGACCAATCCGGCGACCAGGCCGCCCACCAGGCCTCCGGCGAGCACCTGCGGCACGGTGTGGTCGCCCACCCGCACCCGGGACCAGCCGACCAGCGCCAGCAGCGGTGCGGTGAGAAGGAGCCGGGCGCCGAACGTGAGGACCAGGATCACCACGGTGCCCGCCGCGACGGCCGCGTGGATGGACATCTTCCACCAGTGGCTCACCGTCACGGCCACCACGAGACCGACCACACCGGCAGCCACCAACGCGAGCACCGGACGGGGCGCCCCGAGCCCCGCCAGCAGGGCCAGCCCGGCGGTGACCGAGCAGAGGCCCACGAGCAGTGGCACCCGGCGCTGCTCGCGCAGGCCGACGTGGTGGTCGGTGAGCCGGCCCCGGCGTACGCCGCCCAGGATGTAGGCGAACGGGATGCCGCTCACGAAGAGCGCGGCGAGCAGGCCCCAGCCGATCCCCCGCGCGCCACGCGTGCTATGCCAGGCGACGGCGAGCATCAGCACCGAGACCAGCACGGCGGGGGCGGTCAGCTCGGTGACCAACCGGGCCAGCCGTAGGCCCGGACCGGGTCGGGGCAGGGTGGCCGTACGAGGTTCCGCGCCGCCGCCCACGCCGTCTCCTCCACGTGCACCTGCCGGCCGAACCGGGCCGGGCGACTCAGCCGCTCCTCGTCGTCACCGTACCGGCCGTGCGGTCTGCGGGTGGCCGGTCGGCGCGGCCGTCAGCCGGAGCGGCGATCGTCCGCCGGTTCCTAGGCGCCGGCGGAATGTCGACGCCGGCGCCTTTGATCCACACCGTTGCGCCGATCTGCCGGTATCCCGACGCCCCGGACACCGCCACTTCGGCGACATGGTGACGATCAAGACCGCAGGAGACCACCGAGATCAACTCGACTTCACGGAAGGCGCGGTGTCGAGCGCCGGTAGACACCGCGACATCAATGAGGCCGAGTCGATCAAACCGGCCCGCCGCCAACACGGGCGGCCGTGAACGGGCTCTCGGTCACACCCGGCGTCCCTGGGCGAGCGCGCTTGATCGACACCGCTTCGCCGATCTGGCGGTGTCCCGTTGCCCCGGACACCGCCACTTCGGCGAAACGGTGACGATCAAGTCGGCAGAGCGCCCGGTCCGGGCCGGTTCGCGGCCCGGTCTGGTTCGCGGCCCGGTCTGCTTCGCGGCCCGAGGGCCTGCGGCGCGACCTTCAGCTGGCGCGGCCGCTGTCAGCCGGCGCGGCGGTCCTCTGCCGGTTCCCGGGCCGAGAGCACCCCGACGCCGGTTGGCCGGGGGCGGACGCCGCTCGGCGGGACGGCGCGAGTCGACTCGGGCACCACGACACCGGGACCCGGGCGGCGGCCGGCCGCCGGACCAGCCACGGCCGCCGGACCAGGCACGGCCGCCGGACCAGGCACGGCCGCCGGACCAGGGACCACCACCGGACCGGGGACCACCGTCGGGTCGGGGGCGGTCGTCGCGCCCGGCATGGCGGCCAGGGTCGGTGACGGGTCGGCGGACGGCGGATCGGTGGGCTCCGGGGTGCCGCCGGGCGGCGCCGGGTCGGTGCCGTCGGAGGTCGGGGTGGGGGTGGGGGTGGGCTCGGTGGGCGGCGCCGAGATCGTGCCCGACGGCGACGGCGTCGGGCTCGGGCTGTCCGTCGGCGTGGCGCTCGGCGAGACGCTGGGCGTCGGGGACGGCGGAGGTGGGGGCGCGCTGCTCCGGGTGGGCCGGGGCGCGGGTGACCCCGTACGCGGGATCGGTGCGGGGACGGCGGGCCCCGGGCGGGCCTCGCGGGCGTCGCCGCTGCCGTCACGCTGCGGCGGGGCCGGCCGGTCGGGCTCGCGCAGCGGGAAGTCGGCCGACCAGCCACTGACCGCCGACGGGCTGCCGGCGGGCCGGGCGGGCGGAACCGCGGGCTGGCTGGTGCTGGGGAGCGGGACCACGACCGGGCCCACCGACGGTGTCGGGATGAACGGGGTGCCGCTGTCCGGCAGCGCCGTGCTGCCCACCGTGGCGGAGCCCGCACTGATCGCCGCGAGGATCGGCATGGAGGCCGTGCCGGCCAGCAGCGCGACCGTGAAGAGGTAACCGCGGGTGGGCGCGGCGGTGCCGGGAGCGCGGTGCGCGCCCACCACACGGCGGTAGCCACCGTTGACGGCCCGGTGCCGGCCGAGCAGCGGGGCACCCGGACCGTCGGCTGGCTCGGACACCGCGTCTCCCTCGTCGTCGATAGTGGACGCTCCGGGACGGCGGGCCGCACCCGGAGATGCGGCAAACCGCCCGTACCCGACGATCCCCGCGCCAGCCAGCCTGCCGCAGTCACGCTCCGTTCGCCATACCTCCACAGCGTGTCGACACGCCTATCTGCCCGAACGGTGAGAAACCGACACCGGATCGTCGGTGGGCGCGCCACGGGCCGATGTTGACAAATGCCATGAACCATCGAGGGCCCGAACGAGCAGGCCGGGCGTACTGTGGGCGCCCTCACCTCCTCTGCGAATATGGAGCGCGACGGCAACGCAGCCGCGACCTCCGCGCACCCCCGCGGCAGGCGGCGGACGCCGGCGCTCCCGATCCGGGTTCGGCCAACTGAATCCGGCTCACGCCGCGCGGCAACCCCCACCAGGGCTAGGCGCGGCCGCCAGTAACTTGTCCGGCACCGCCGGGCAGGCACAGGATTTGCGCGGCCGGGTGACCCCCCGGGCCGACGCAGACATGACAGGGAGAGACGGATGGCAAAGGGCGACCCCGGGGTCTCCACCCGCAGCAGGCGGGCCGCACCCCGCTCCAGGAAGGGCGCGGTGGGCGACCCGGAACTTGTACAGCTGCTCACCCCCGAGGGTGAGCGCATCGACAGTGTCACCGGGCCGGACGGCACCGTGTACCGCGTCGACCTCACCGACGAGGAGTACCGCGGCCTCTACCGGGACCTCGTGCTCGTACGGAAGCTGGACGCCGAGGCCACCGCCCTCCAGAGGCAGGGAGAGCTGGGCCTCTGGGCCAGCCTGCTGGGGCAGGAGGCGGCGCAGGTCGGCTCCGGGCGCGCGCTGCGTACGCAGGACATGGCCTTCCCGACCTACCGGGAGCACGGCGTCCTCTACTGCCGGGGCATCGACCCGATCATGCCGCTCGGCCTGTTCCGCGGCGTCGACCAGGGCGGCTGGGACCCGAACGAGTTCAAGTTCAACATGTACACGATCGTGATCGGGGCGCAGACCCTGCACGCGACCGGGTACGCCATGGGTGTCGTCATGGACGGCAAGACCGGCACCGACGACGGCGAGGCGGTGATCGCCTACTTCGGCGACGGCGCCACGAGCCAGGGCGACGTCAACGAGGCGTTCATCTGGGCCAGTGTCTTCAACGCGCCGCTGGTGTTCTTCTGCCAGAACAACCAGTACGCGATCTCGGAGCCGCTGGAGCGGCAGACCCGCGTTCCGCTCTACCGGCGGGCCGGCGGTTTCGGCTTCCCCGGCGTACGGGTGGACGGCAACGACGTGCTGGCCTCGTACGCGGTGACGCGGCACGCGCTGGACAGCGCCCGGCACGGGCAGGGCCCGAGCCTCATCGAGGCCTACACCTACCGCATGGGCGCGCACACCACGTCGGACGACCCGACCCGCTACCGGATCGCCAGCGAGGTGGAGGCGTGGCAGGCCAAGGACCCGATCGCCCGGGTGAAGGCCTTCCTGGAGAAGCAGCAGATCGCCGACGCGGACTTCTTCGCCGAGGTCGACGAGCAGGCCAAGCGCGAGTCGGTGCACCTGCGGGAGCGGGTGCTCGCCATGCCGGACCCGGAGCCCACCAGCTTCTTCGACCACGTCTATCCCCACGGGTCCCCGCTGATCGACGAGCAGCGGGAGCAGTTCAGCCGGTACCTGGAGTCGTTCGAGGGGAGCGCACACTGATGGCCACGGAGATGCTCACCCTCGGCAAGGCCCTCAACGCGGGCCTGCGCAAGGCCCTGGAGAACGACCCGAAGGTCGTCATCATGGGCGAGGACGTCGGCAAGCTCGGCGGCGTCTTCCGGATCACCGACGGGCTCCAGAAGGACTTCGGCGACCAGCGGGTGATCGACACGCCGCTCGCCGAGTCCGGCATCATCGGCACCGCGGTCGGCCTGGCCATCCGCGGCTACCGGCCGGTCTGCGAGATCCAGTTCGACGGCTTCGTCTACCCGGCCTACGACCAGATCGTGTCGCAGGTGGCGAAGATGCACTACCGCTCGCGCGGCAAGCTGAGCATCCCCATGGTGATCCGCATTCCGTTCGGCGGCGGCATCGGCGCGGTGGAGCACCACTCGGAGTCTCCCGAGGCGTACTTCTCGCACACCGCCGGCCTCAAGGTGGTCTCCTGCGCGAACCCCGAGGACGCGTACGTGATGATCCAGCAGGCGATCGCGTCGGACGACCCGATCGTCTTCCTGGAGCCGAAGCGGATCTACTGGGACGGCCGGGAGAAGAGGCCTGTCGACCTGGACGCGCCGCTCGCCGACGCGTACCCGCTGCACGCCTCGCGGGTCGTTCGGCCCGGCACCGACGTCACCGTGCTGGCGTACGGCCCGATGGTGCGCACCTGCCTTGAGGCGGCGACCGCCGCCGCGGAGGACGGCCGCGAGCTGGAGGTCATCGACCTGCGCACGCTCTCCCCGCTCGACCTGGGCGTCGTGTACGAGTCGGTGCGGCGCACCGGCCGGGCCGTCGTCGTGCACGAGGCACCGTCCAACGTGGGCCTGGGCGCCGAGATCGCCGCCCGGATCACCGAGCAGTGCTTCTACTCGCTGGAGTCCCCCGTGCTGCGGGTGACCGGCTTCGACACCCCCTACCCGGCTGCCCGGGTGGAGGAGGAGTACCTGCCCGACCTCGACCGGGTGCTCGACGCCGTCGACCGCACCTTCGGCTGGTGAGCGGCATGTCGCGGATCAAGGAGTTCAACCTGCCCGACCTGGGCGAGGGCCTGACCGAGGGCGAGATCCTCAGCTGGCTCGTGAAGGTCGGCGACGTCATCGAGCTGAACCAGCCCATCGTCGAGGTGGAGACGGCCAAGGCGGCCGTGGAGATCCCGGCGAAGTGGGCCGGCCGGGTGCAGACGATCTTCCATCCGGAGGGCACCACCGTCGAGGTGGGCAGCCCGATCATCGCGATCGACACCGACCCGGACGCCGGGCCGCTGGACGCTCCGGTCGCGCCGTCGACCACCGGCCAGCCGAACGGCGACCTGCCCACCCCGTCGGCCGCCTCGCTGGCCGCGGTCGAGGTGGCGCCGTCCGAGGGCATGGTGGAGCCCGGTCTGGTCGGTGGCCCCGCTCCCGCTGGGCGGACCCCGGTGCTGGTCGGCTACGGCCCGCGCAACACCGCGGCAAAGCGCCGCCCGCGCAAGGGCGCCGTCCCGGCGCAGGCGACCACCGCTGCGGCGGCTCCGGCCCCCGTCGCGGCGGCGCCGGCGGTTCCGGCGCCCGCCCCGGCGCCGGCGCCGGCCGTCGTGCCGGACCGCAACGGTCACGGCGGTACGGCGGGCGTGCTGGCCAAGCCGCCGGTGCGCAAGCTCGCCAAGGATCTCGGCGTCGACCTCGGCACGCTGACCGGCTCGGGCCCGCTGGGCTCGATCACCCGGGAGGACGTGCAGCGCGCCGCGTCGGCCGCCGCCGAGCCCGCGTCGCTTCCCGCCACGGTCACCGCCGCGGCGAGCTTCGGCGCGGACCGGGAGCAGCGCATCCCCGTCAAGGGGGTACGCAAGCTCACGGCCGAGAACATGTCCCGTTCGGCGTTCACGGCCCCGCACGTGACGGAGTTCCTGACCGTCGACGTCACGCGGACCATGAAGGCGCTGGACCGGCTCCGCAACCGGCGGGAGTGGCGCGACGTCCGGGTCTCGCCGCTGCTGCTGGTCGCCAAGGCCGTCCTGCTCGCGGTGAAGCGGCACCCGATGGTCAACTCGACCTGGGCGGGCGACGAGATCGTCGTCAAGGAGTACGTCAACCTGGGCATCGCGGCGGCCACGGAGCGCGGCCTCATCGTGCCGAACATCAAGGACGCGGGGCGGCTGTCCCTCCGCGAGCTGGCGGACGCGCTGACCGACCTGGTGCAGACGGCCAAGGCCGGGCGCACCTCGCCGGCCGACATGTCCGGCGGCACGCTGACGATCACGAACGTCGGAGTGTTCGGGGTGGACACCGGCACGCCGATCCTGCCCCCGGGCGAGTCGGCGATCCTGGCCTTCGGCGCCGTCCGGGAGATGCCCTGGGTGCACAAGGGCAAGGTCCGGCCGCGACAGGTCACGACGCTCGGCCTCTCCTTCGACCACCGGATCATCGACGGTGAGCTCGGCTCGAAGTTCCTCCGGGACGTCGGGGACTTCCTCGCCGACCCGGAGGCGGCGCTGCTCGCCTGGACCTGACCGGTCCGCCGCACCAGCCACGGCCGGTGTGTCAGGGGTTAACCCCCGGCACACCGGCCGTGTCCGTTGGGCGACGAAACCGTCGGTCGGCAAGGCAATCTACCTTTGATTGTTAGGCTCGTGTCGCAGCTCACCTAATAATCGATGGAAGTTGGGGTCCAGATGCGGTTGAATGGAGGCATCAAGGGGTCGACAACCGAATAGCCCAGGAGGAGAGACCACCATGAGCATGATCGACCGGATCCGGACCCGCCGCGACGCCAGCCGCCGCGCTCGCGCCATCGAGCACGCGCTGCGTTCCGCCAACTCGCCGGCCGTCCGCGAGGAGATCCTCGCGATCGCCCAGCGTCACATGAGCTGACGCACCACGACATTCCTCACCTCCTCCAGATCGATGACCCGCCCGGGCGCCTCGGGCGGGTCATCGGCGTTTCCAGCCCATTGGCACCGGGATTCCACCTCGCCGCAGCGCCCGGTACGGTGGGCTTCGGTCGTCGCCCCGCGACCGCGACAGGTCCGAGCCGATAGAAGCGGTTCGACATCGTCCGGGCACGGGCAGTGACGACCGGTGCTCCCCGACGGCCGTAGGCGGGTCACCGGATACGGTGCGGGGAGCCCGGCACGGCCGGTACGCCGGCAACGCCGGCAGCCATGCCGAGTAGACCGATCGGCACGGGCGGCCGACATGTGATGGAGGAGGCGCACCGATGACGTCCGAGGGCCCGCACCACCCCGGCCAGGAGCCGGATGAGGTGTCGCCGGGCGCCGGCGGACCGGCGCCGTACGGCGACCGCCCGGCGCAGCCGGGCAACGGCTACGGCGCCACCGGCCCCGACCTGGGTTGGGCGCCCCCGCCGCCAGCAGGTTCCCCCAACCCGTCCGCCCCGGCCTGGGCGGCTCAGCAGGACCAGCCACCCGCGTGGGGCGCGGCGCAGACACCGCCGGCCACGGAGCCGGGGCAGCCCGCGCCGTGGGGCGCGACCGGCGCTCCGCAGGCCGCCTGGGGCGGCGCGGCCGAGCAGCCCGCGTGGGCGCAGGCGCAGCCCGGCGCCCGGGGTGCGGCTCAGGTGCCCGCGCCCGCGGCGCCGCCGCAGGGCTGGCCCCAGGACGACTCCGCCCGCTCCGGCGGGTGGCCCCAGCCGGAGCCCGGCGCCGCGGCGTCGCAGGACGACCAGGCCGGCGCGGGCTGGCCCCAGTCGGGCCAGGCGAACGGCGGCTGGGCCGCCGGGGGGCACCCGGGCGAGCAGCCGGCGAACGGTGGCTGGGGCAACGGCGCGCCGGACAACGCTTCCGCCGCCTGGGCCGGTGGCCAGCAGCAGACCGACCAGCCCGCCTGGGCGCAGGCCGACCAGGGCGCGCCGGGATGGGCACAGGCCGAGCAGAGCGCGCGCGGCGCGGCGCAGGTGCCCGCCGCGGACGACCCGGGCCGCGGCGGCTGGGCTCCCCAGCAGGACGCGGCGGGGGCCGGCGGGTGGCCGGGGGGCGCCGCGAACCAGCAGGATGCGCCGGGCGCCGGCGGCTGGCCGGGCAGCGCCACGAACCAGCAGGACGCGCCGGGCGCCGGCGGCTGGCCGGGCGGCGCCGCGAACCAGCCGGCCGGCGCCGGCCAACCGGCGGGATGGGGTGCCGCCCCGACGCCCGACGACCGGCCGCGCCAGCAGCCCGACTGGCTGCTCAACCAGGACCAGGACCGATCCCCCGACGACACGGGCTCGGCCGGCTGGGGCGGCTCCGCCGGCGACCCGAACCGTTCCGGCGGTTGGGCGGCCGAGCCGGGCACCGCCCCCACGCGGGCCAGCGCGGGAGCGCCCGGCACCGGAAGTCTTCCGCAGCGGAACCCCGCCGACCGGTCCTCGGTCCCGGACGTGGAACCGTGGGCGGCCGGCGAGGCTTGGGGAGCCGCGGCCGACCCGGCCCGCCCGGCCGAGGAGCCTCCGGTCTACCAGCCCGGCCCGGCGCCGGGGATCTCACCGGCGAACGCCGTGCCCCTGCCGCCGCAGGAGCAGCGGGTGCCCGGCGCCAGCCTGGCTGCCGCGCCGCCGGCCGACTACGGGTCACCGGCGGAGGTCCAGCCGGCGACCTACGGCACGCCGTCCGAGCGGGGCGACTGGCCGCAGGCCGACCAGCCCGGCCCGGCCTACGAGTCGGAGCCGGCCGTCTGGGGGCAGCAGGCGGACGCCCGCGGCGACGAGCCCTCCTCGCCCGCCGGCCCGGTCGTGCCCGCGCCGCGCACGTCGCCCGAGTCGGGCGCGGCGCTGCCGGACTCGGCGGCCGGTCGCGCCACGGCGAGCGCCGCCGTGCCGCTGGCCAGCCGCGTGGTGCCCCCGAACGACCAGGCCATGCCGGCCGCTGCGCCCGCGCCGCAGCCCCGGGTGTACGGCCGCCCCGCCCGACCCGAGCCGGCGGACGAGCCGGAGCAGGCCGAGCCGGACGGGTACGGCGTCGAGCGGCGGCCCGAGCCGGGTCCGGATCCCCGGTTCGACGACCGCATGCAGGCGCCGAGCGGCTACGCGGAGGCGGCCCCGCCCGCGCCGCCGGCCTTCCCTCCGGGCCTTCCGTCCTTCGCCGACGCGCCGAGCAGCAACCGGCCCGTCAACGGTGTGCGCCCGCACCCGGGAGCCGAGCGGCCCGGCGACCCGTTCGGGCCGCCACCCGGTGATCCCGGCGTGCCGGGAGTGCCGCCGGGCTACGGCCCGCCCCCGGTGCCGGAGCCCACCAGCGCCTTCCCGCCCGCCTTCCCCCCGCCGCCCCAGCAGCAGCCGGGTCCGTCCTGGCCGCAGGCCGAGCCGGCGGGCGAGCAGAACCGGTTCGACGCGTTCAAGCCGGACGAGGAGCCGAAGACCGAGGCGCCGGCGCCGAAGGTCCGCAACGGCCGGGTGCTGGCCGCGGTGCTGACCGCCGCCGTGCTGATCCTCGCCGTGCCCCTCGGCCTGCTCTTCCTGCTCGGCAAGGTCGGCGGCAGCCAGGAGCCGGACTTCAACCCGGCGGTAGGCACCTGCGTGAAGAAGTCAGGCGAGGGCGCGGCCCCGGCCGACTGCGGCGAGGCGGACGCGTTCACCGTCGTGTCGAAGGTCGACAGCAAGGACAAGTGCGGCGACCCGGCCCAGCCCCAGGTGGTGCTGCCGGGTGACGGGCCCAACCGGGTGCTCTGCCTGAAGCCGGCCGCGGCCGGCCAGTAACACCGGAAACGCCGGCGGGGCCACGGGACGACCGTGGCCCCGCCGGCGTTTTCGGTGGCCGCAGGTGTGATCGACCCCGCTCGGGGTACCGCCCGGCGCAACCCTCCCGGTCCGGCAGACTGGGCACATGAGCGCACGAGTACGGGCTCCCGAGCTGCGCGGCCGGGGCTGGTTGAACACCGGCGGCCGCGATCTCACCCTCGCGGACCTTCGCGGCAAGATTGTGATTGCCGACTTCTGGACCTTCTGCTGCATCAACTGCCTGCACGTGCTCGACGAGCTGCGCCCGCTCGAGGAGAAGTACGGCGACGTGCTCGTGGTGATCGGGGTCCACTCGCCGAAGTTCGAGCACGAGAAGGACGCGGCCGCGCTGGCGGCGGCCGTCGAGCGGTACGGCGTGCACCACCCCGTGCTCGACGACCCCGAGCTGGACATGTGGCAGCAGTACGCGGCCCGCGCGTGGCCGACCCTGTCGGTGATCGATCCCGAGGGGTACGTGGTGGCCACCATGGCCGGCGAGGGGCACGCCGAGGGGCTGGCCCGTCTCGTCGACGAGCTGATCGCCACCCACGAGGCGAAGGGCACCCTGCACCGGGGCGACGGCCCGTACGTCCCGCCGGCCGAGCCGGAGACCACCCTGCGCTTCCCGGGCAAGGCCGTGGTGCTGGAGAACGGCAACCTGCTGGTGTCCGACTCGGCGCGGCACTCGCTCGCCGAACTCGCGCCGGACGCCGAGACCCTGGTCCGCCGGATCGGCTCGGGCGAGCGGGGGCGGGCCGACGGGCCGGCCGGGGCGGCCACCTTCTCCGAGCCGCAGGGGCTCTGCCTGCTGCCGCCGGCCGTGGCCGAGGTGGCCGGCTACGACCTGGTCGTCGCGGACACCGTCAATCACCTGCTGCGCGGCGTGCGGCTGGCGACCGGCGAGGTGGTCACGGTGGCCGGAACCGGACGGCAGTGGCGCTCGACGGTGGACGACCACGCCCACGACGCCCGCGCGGTCGACCTGTCCTCGCCCTGGGACCTGGCCTGGTACGACGACCGGGTCGTCATCGCCATGGCGGGCATCCACCAGCTCTGGTGGTTCGACCCGATCAAGCGGACCGCCGGCATGTACGCGGGCACCACTGTCGAGGCGCTGCGCGACGGCCCGCTGTCCGAGGCGTGGATGGCCCAGCCGTCCGGGCTGTCCGTGTCCGCCGACGGCGTCCGGCTGTGGGTGGCCGACAGCGAGACCAGTGCCATCCGGTACGTCGAGGACGGGAAGATGGGCACGGCGGTCGGGCAGGGCCTCTTCGACTTCGGCCACGTCGACGGGCCGGCCGGGTCGGCGCTGCTCCAGCACCCGCTCGGCGTGTGCGCGCTGCCCGACGGCTCGGTGCTGATCGCCGACACGTACAACGGCGCCGTGCGCCGCTTCGACCCGGCGACCGACCAGGTCTCCACGGTGGCGGGAGGCCTGGCCGAGCCCAGCGACCTGGTGCTCACCCCGGACGGCGAGGTGCTCGTGGTGGAGTCCGCCGCGCACCGGCTCACCCGGCTGGCGCCGGGCGCCCTCTCCGCGGCCGGCGCGAGCACGGTGGACGGGCCCCGGCACCGCACCGAGCGAAAGCCGACCGATGTGGCGGCCGGCGAGGTGACCCTGGACGTCATTTTCACCCCGGCGCCCGGGCAGAAGCTGGACGAGACGTACGGACCGTCGACCCGGGTGGTGGTCTCGGCCTCGCCGCCCGAGCTGCTGCTCGAGGGCGCCGGCACGTCCACCGAGCTGTCCCGCCGCCTCGTGCTGAACGGCGAGGTGACCGGTGGGGTGCTCCAGGTGACCGCCCAGGCGGCGACCTGCGACGTCGACGTCGAGCACGCGGCCTGCCACCTCACGCGGCAGGACTGGGGTGTGCCGGTCCGGGTCGTCGACACCGGCACGGCCCGCCTGCCGCTCGTGTTGCGCGGTATGGACGCCTGACACCCTGGTGGCGGGCGACCGCCGCACGCCGGCCCCGGTGCGTGAGCGCCGGGGCCGGGTTCACCCGGTGAACGCGCCCAGCGGCACGCCCGCGTCGATGAGCGCGGCACGCACCATCTCGGCGGAGGCGACCGCGCCGGGGCTGTCCCCGTGCAGGCAGATCGACTCGACCGGGCAGGGCACGACGGTGCCGTCGACCGCCACCACGGTCCGCTCGGTGGCCATCCGCACCGCCCGTTCGGCGACCTGGTCCGGGTCGGTGACCAGCGCGCCCGGCGCGTTCCGGGGCACGAGGGTGCCGCTGGGCAGGTAGCCGCGGTCGGCGAAGCCCTCGGCGACGACCCGCAGCCCGGCGCCGACCGCGAGCTGGGCCAGGGTCGAGCCGGGCGAGCAGAGCAGCGGCAGCTCGTGGTCGTACTCGCTGACCGCCGCCACCACGGCCGCGGCCTGCGACTCGTCGTGCGCCGCCGCGTGGTAGAGCGCGCCGTGCGGTTTCAGGTACCGCACCCGCGTGCCGAACACGCGGCAGAACGCCTCCAGGGCGCCGAGCTGGTAGGTGATCTCGTCGCGCAGCTCCGCGAAGTCGTACGCGATG
The DNA here is from genome assembly GCF_051386435.1 of Micromonospora sp. URMC 103. Lineage (NCBI taxonomy): Bacteria > Bacillati > Actinomycetota > Actinomycetes > Micromonosporales > Micromonosporaceae > Micromonospora > Micromonospora sp. URMC 103. The sequence goes on from NZ_JBPQTR010000003.1 coordinate 324,258, forward strand.
TGCCGGCGGCCGAACCCGGCCAGGTCCCGGTAGCCGACCTGGGCGCCCACCGCGACCCCGCGCCGCGCCGCCTCCGCGCAGACCCGCCGCATGGTGGGCGCGTCGCCGCCGTGGAAGCCGCAGGCGACGTTCGCGGAGGTCACGAGGCTCAGCAGCGCTTCGTCGTCGCCGAGTCGCCAGATGCCGAATCCCTCACCCAGGTCAGCGTTGAGGTCCATGGAACCTGACGGTAGTGCCTGGGCGGGCCTGCGCGAGCGGGGTCACGTCGTCCACCACCCCGATGACCGGGTAGCCGCCGGTGGTGGGGTGGTCGGCGAGGAAGACCAGCGGTTGGCCGTCCGCCGGCACCTGCACCGCGCCGAGCACGATCCCCTCGCTGGGCAGTTCGCCGGTGACCGCGCGGGGCAGGGCCGCGCCGGCCAGTCGCGCGCCGACCCGGTTGCTCAGGGAGCTCACGGTGTACGGCGTGCCGAGCAGCCGGTCGAGCGCGGCGGACGTGAACCAGTCCTGTCGCGGGCCGAGCCGGACGACAAGCCGCAGCTCCTCGGCGGGCGGTGGCGTGACGGTCAGGTCGACCCCCGGGGGCGGCCCGGTCGGGGCGCCGAGGGGCAGCCGGTCGCCGTCGCGCAGTGGGGGCGGGCCGAGCCCGGAGAGCGTGTCGGTGGCCCGGCTGCCGAGCACGGGCGGCACGTCGATCCCGCCGGACACGGCCAGCCAGCTGCGTACGCCCCGGCGGGCCGGCCCGACGCGCAGCACCGCTCCGGCCGGCACGGCGAGCGGACGGCCGGTGTCGCCGGGGCGCGGGCCGATCCGGACGTCGGTCTCGGCGCCCGTGACGGCCACCGTGGCGGCGCGGGTCAGTCGCAGCGCGCAGCCGGTCAGCGTGATCTCCAACCCGGCGGCGTCCTCGGGGTTGCCGACCAGCCGGTTGGCCAGCCGCAGCGCGGCGGGGTCGAGCGCGCCGGCGCGGGGCACGCCGAGGTGCGCGTAGCCGGGCCGGCCGAGATCCTGCACGGTGGTGAGCGCTCCGGCGGAGAGCACGTGGAGGTCGCCGCTTCCGTTCGTCACGCGGGCACCAGCCGGACGCGGGTGCCCGGAGTGAGCCGGGCGGGCGGGTCGGCCGCGACGTCGAAGAGGACCATCCGGGTCCGGCCGACCAGCCGCCACCCGCCGGGGGAGGCGCTCGGGTAGATCCCCGCGTACGGGCCGGCGAGGGCCACGGAGCCGGCCGGCACCCGGGGTCGCGGGGTCGGCAGCCGGGGCAGCGCGAGCGCGGCGGGCAGACCGGTGAGGTAGGGGAACCCGGGGGCGAAACCGCAGAACGCCACCCGGAATTCGGTGGCCGTCAACCGGTCCACGACGTCCGGGACGCTGGTGGCCCAGTGCTCCGCGACGGCCGGCAGGTCCGTGCCGTCGTACGTGACGGGCACCTCGACGAGGTGGGTCGCGCCGGCGACGGTGACCGGGTCCGGCGTCCAGCCGGCGATCAGCCGGGCGGCGGCCGCCGGGTCCGGCACGCCGTCGAGCAGGACGGTGGCCGCCGCCGGGACGATTTCCACGGCGGTCAGCTCGCCCCGGTCGCGCCGGCGGGCCAGCTCCGCCCGCCACGCCTCGACCCGGCCGGCCACGTCGCTCTCCCCGGGCTCGCCGCAGTCGAGCAGCAGGGCGTACGCGCCGACGCGCCGGATCCGCATCCCGCCATCTTGGCCGACCCGCGGGTCGGTGAACACCGCCCGCGTGACGCGATGCACTACCTACAGGTAACCTACGGTGCCGTAACCTGATGGGCGTGACCACCTCCGCACCGCTCCGCCTCAAGCCGGCCGACATCGGCAAGCCCCGGATGCGCGGCTGGCTGCACGCGTACGCCTTCTTCGTGGCCCTGGTCTGCGGCATCGTGCTCTGCTCGATCGCCGCCACCCGGCCCGGCTGGGCCCCGTTCGTGAGTTGCGTCGTCTACAGCCTGACCGTGTGCGGGCTCTTCGGCACCAGCGCGCTCTACCACCGTCGCGTGTGGTCGGAGCGCGGCTACCAGATCATGCGCCGGATGGACCACTCGATGATCTTCGTGTTCATCGCCGGCACGTACACCCCGTTCTGCGTCCTGCTGCTGGACCGGCGGTGGGCGACCATCATGCTCTCCGTGGTCTGGGGCGGCGCGCTCGCGGGCGTGGCCGTCAAGATGATCTGGCCGCACGCGCCGCGCTGGGTCTCCGCACCGCTCTACCTGGCGCTCGGCTGGGTGGCCGTGGCCATGCTGCCGCAGATCCTGCACGAGGGCGGCGTGACGGCTCTGGTGCTGCTGCTCGCGGGCGGCGCGGCCTACAGCGCGGGCGCGGTGTTCTACGCGCTGCGCCGGCCGAACCCCTGGCCCACGGTCTTCGGCCACCACGAGTTCTTCCACGCCTGCACCCTGGTGGCCGCCATCTGCCACCACGTGGCCATCTACTTCGCCCTCTTCGCCTGAGCCTCGCTGGCCGCCGTGCCGGAGGGCGGTGCTCGGCCGCCGTGGCGGAGGCGGCGCGCGGCCGCCGTGCCGGAACGGCGACCGGGTGCGGCCGGCCTCGGACACGCACCGAGGGCCCCGCAGCGCCGCGGGACCCTCGGAGGGTGGCTGGGGTCAGACGGTGGGGCCCGGCCGCCGCACCTCGCGGTACTCCTGCACCACCCGGTCCTGCGCCGGCACGACGCGGTCGGTCACCACGCGGTCCTCGCGGACCGGCGCCGTGGTCACCACGGTGCGCCGGCGGTTGTTCCAGAAGTAGAGGGTGACGAGCAGGCCGGCGACGCCCGCGAGCATCAGCACCCACCCGACGACGGCCAGGTTCAGCCAACCGAGGTCGGCCTCCACGGCGAACGCGAAGATCGCACCCAGTGCGATCAGGAAAATGCTGCCACCAATGCCCATCGTCGCCTCCTCGGCTCTCTGCTGGCGCTACTTCCCGCCGCGGCCATCGGTGAGGTTGCGGCATCCATCGACTTACCCCGGCACCGTGATCGCCAATCGGGCAAGCTGGTGCCATGACGGACGCGTACGCCGAGGGACGCACACTGGTGCTGCTGCGGCACTCGAGGGCCGAGCAGGCGGAGGACGTGCCGGACGCGGATCGTCCGCTCACCGCCCGGGGGCGGGCCGACGCGGAGGCCGCCGGCGCCTGGCTCGCCAAGCACGGGCTGCTGCCGGACGTCGTGCTCTGCTCGACCTCCCGTCGCACGCGGGAGACCTGGCACGGTGTGGCGATGGGGATGACGGGTGCGCCACCCGAGGGCGGCTCGGCCGGTCCCCGCCCGGAGGTCCGGTACTCCGAGGACGCGTACGAGGCGCACCCGGAAGATCTGCTGGCGCTGATCCGGCGCGTGGACCCGTCGGCCCGTACGGTGCTGCTTGTCGCGCACAACCCCGGCATCTCGCTGCTGTCCGCCCTGCTCGACCCGCAACGGGCCGACCCGGACGGGTTGCGCACGACCGACCTCGCGGTGCACCGGAGCGCGCCCGGGTGGGCCGACCTGGACCGGGGTGGCGCGGACCTCACCGACCGGTACACCGCACGCAGCTGAGCCACCCGCCGGTCGGCGGATGGCTCAGCGGTGGGTGGCTCAGGACGGCGGCGCGGTCGGCGGCGGCGGGTCGGGAGGCGGCGGCATCATCGCGCTGGGGTGCGACAGCCGGTTCTCCTCGACGATCAGCGTGCGGGCGCGCTTGCGCCGGTCCTGCCAGAACCAGAGCGTGGTGAGCAGGACGGCCAACCCGGCCAGGATGAACACCCAGCCGACCGCGCGCAGGTCGACCCACCAGACGTTGGCTCTGATGGCGAAGGTGAGGATCGCGCCGATCGCGATCAGGAAGATCCCACTTCCAATGCCCATGTCCGTTGGACTCCCCCGTGCGATGGGTCCGGGCGTGTTCCGTGGTGGTCCCGCGCGGGTTACCCGCCACGACGGCCGGCTACCCGGAGACCCCGCCCCGAATAACACCCCGACCTCACCCCGGACCCCGTCCCCCACCCCCGCGATCTTGCACTTTCGGCCCCCGTTATGGGCGTTTCATGCCCTAAGGTCCGGGCCGAAAGTGCAAGATCGACGGGGACGTGCGGGACGGGGGTCTACGCCCGTCCGCACTTGGACGGTGGGGATCAGAAGGCCTCTTCGGGGAGGTCCATGATGTCCAGGTCGGCGTTCTCGATGATCCGCCGGTCGGCGCCGATGCGGGGCAGCACCTCACGGGCGAAGAACCGGGCGGCGGCCACCTTGCCGGTGTAGAACGCCTTGTCGGCGGCGGAGACCTCGCCGTTCAGGGCCCGGAGCGCGACCTCGGCCTGCTTCTGGAGCAGCCAGCCCACGACCAGGTCGCCGATCGCCAGCAGGAACCGGCGGCTGCTGAGCCCCACCCTGTAGAGGGCCCGCGCCTCGCCGGCCTGGGCCTCACCCAGCCAGCCGGTCATCACGCCCAGGATGGTCTGGACCTCGGTCAGCGCCTTGCCGAGCGCCTGCCGCTCCTCCTTGAGCTGCCCGTTGCCACCCTCGGAGGTGATGAACTCCTGAATCTCGCCGGCGACGGCCATGAGCGCCCTGCCGTTGTCCCGGACGATCTTCCGGAAGACGAGGTCGAGGCTCTGGATGGCCGTGGTGCCCTCGTACAGCGTGTCGATCTTGGAGTCGCGGACGTACTGCTCCAGCGGGTAGTCCTGGAGGAAGCCGGAGCCACCGAAGGTCTGCAGCGCCTCGTGGCCGAGCAGCTCGTACGCCCGCTCCGAGCCGACGCCCTTCACGAGCGGGAGGAGCAGGTCGTTGACGCGCTTGGCGAGCTTGGTCGCCTTCTCGTCACCGGCCGCCTCGGCGATGGCCACCTTGTCCTGCCAGGACGCGGTGTAGAGCACCAGCGCCCGCAGGCCCTCGGCGTACGACTTCTGGAGCAGCAGCGAACGCCGCACGTCCGGGTGGTGGGTGATGGTGACCCGCGGGGCGGTCTTGTCGGCCTGCTGGACGAGGTCAGCGCCCTGGACGCGGTTCTTCGCGTACTCGAGCGCGTTCAGGTAGCCGGTGGAGAGGGTGGCGATCGCCTTGGTGCCGACCATCATCCGGGCGTACTCGATGATCATGAACATCTGTCGGATGCCGTCGTGCTTGTCGCCCAGCAGCCAACCCTTGGCCGGCACGCCGTGCTCGCCGAACGTCATCTCGCAGGTGTTCGAGACCTTGATGCCCATCTTGTGCTCGACGTTCGTGGCGAAGACGCCGTTGCGCTCGCCCAGCTCGCCGGTCTCCTCGTCGAAGTGGAACTTCGGCACCACGAAGAGCGACAGCCCCTTGGTGCCCGGGCCGCCGACGCCCTCGACGCCCACCGGTCGGGCCAGCACATAGTGGACGATGTTGTCGGTGAGGTCGTGCTCACCCGAGGTGATGAAGCGCTTCACACCCTCGATGTGCCACGAGCCGTCCGGCTGCGGGATGGCCCGCGTACGGCCGGCGCCGACGTCCGAGCCGGCGTCCGGCTCGGTGAGCACCATGGTCGAGCCCCACTGCTTCTCGATGAAGAGCTTGGCCCACCTCTTCTGCCGCTCGGTGCCCTCGACGTGCAGGACGTGCGCGAACGACGGGCCGGACGCGTACATCCAGATCGGGGCGTTCGAGCCGAGCACCAGCTCGGCGAGTGCCCACCAGAGGGCCCGGGGCGCGTTGGTGCCGTTCAGCTCCGGCGGGAGGTCGAGCCGCCAGAACTCCGACTCCATGAACGCCCGGTACGACTTCTTGAACGCCTCGGGCAGGGGCGCCGTGTGGGTGGCCGGGTCGAAGACCGGCGGGTTGCGGTCGCTGTCCGTGTAGCTGGCGGCCAGGTCCTCGCGGGCGAGGCGGTCGACCTCGGCGAGGAAACTGCGCGCGGTGTCGACGTCGAGCTCGGAGTAGGGCTCCCGACCGAACGCCTGGTCCGCGCCGAAGACCTCGAAGAGGTTGAACTCGAGGTCCCGCAGGTTGCTCTTGTAGTGCGTCATGCTCGCTGGCCCCGCTTCCGGACACGTGTTACCGATCAGTAACCGCGACTCTATTACCCACGGGTAGCCAGCGACAAGATGATCGGCGAAGTGACAGCGATCTCACACTTCCGGTTTCCGCGCCCGTCAACTCTCGGCCGCGCCGACCTCCCAGCTCGGCACGGCCGTCGTCGCACCGGTACGCGGGCCCGCGTACTCCATGAGGACCAGCGCGATGTCGTCGTCGAGGCGGCCGTGCACCCACTCGACCAGCGCGGTCTCCAGCGAGGCCAGGCCGTCGGCGACCGTACCGTGGCCGAGCAGCCGCCACGCCCGGTCGGCCGTCGGGAAGAACTCGCCGTCACGGCGGGCCTCGCCGAGCCCGTCGGTGAAGAGCAGCAGCCGGTCGCCGGGCTCCAGCCGTTCGACCCGCGGCCGCACCACGGGCATGAAGCCGAGCGGCGGCGCCGGCGCAGGCGGTTCCAGCGGGATCACCGCGCCGCGCCGCAGCAGCAGCGGCGGCGGGTGTCCACAGTTGACGATGGTGAGCGTGCCGCCCCGCTCCTCGACCAGCGCCGCGGTCACGAAGTCCTCGTCGCCGACGCTGCGGGCCACCGCCCGGTCCAGGTCGGCGACGATGGCCCGCAGGTCGGCCCGCTCGTACGCCACGTGCCGGTAGGAGCCGAGCACGATGCTGGCCAGCCGGACCGCCTCCAGCCCCTTGCCCCGCACGTCACCGATGATCATGCGAACGCCGTACGGGGTGTCGATCGCCTCGTACAGGTCACCGCCGATCTCCGCGGTGGCGGTGGACGAGATGTACCGGCCGGCCACCGAGAGCGTGCCGACCTGCGGACCGAGCGGACGCAGCACCGCCTGCTGCGCCACCGCCGCGAGCTTGGACAGCTCGGCGATCTGCTCGGCCTGCCGCTGCCGCACCGAGGCCACCGCCGCCGCGATCCCGGTGGCCAACGCGATGCCGGCCACGTTCACCCCGTTGACCAGGGAGATCGACCAGTCGCAGACCGCGAAGGTGGCACCGATCGCGGTGGCCGCGACGCCGACGCCGAGGACCACCCGCCAGGACGCCAGCGCGGCGGCCAGGAAGGGAGCGGCCACCATGAGGGCGATGTAGTGCGCCGGCCGACCGTCCGCCAACTCGACCGCGGAGACGATCGCGAGCAGGACGAGGGCCGCGCCGAGACCGGCGCGGGATCCGGGGCTCAGCGGGCTACGGCCCGACTGGAAGGGATGCGTACGTACGAGGGACAGCATGCCTGATCGACGTGAACGGGTGAATGAACCTGGCCCGTCGTCCGAGGAGGTTCTGTCCGGCCGGTCCGTCACCCGGACCGGATCGACGTCCGGCATCCGTTCAGCCGAGAACCTCGTACCGCACGGTCAACGCGCCCACGTCCACGGAGGCGATGCTCGCGAACGCGGCCCGGGACAGGTCGAGGCAACGGCCGTCGACGAACGGGCCCCGGTCGTTGATGCGTACGGTGACCGACTTGCCGTTCGCCGGGTTGGTCACCCGGACCTTCGTGTCGAACGGCAGGGTCTTGTGCGCCGCGGTCAGCGCGTCCGGGTTGAAGTTCTCCCCGTTGGCCGTCAACTGACCGTCCGAGTAGAAGGACGCGCCACAGGAACCGCTGTCCACGACGCTCGGCTTCGGCGTGGTCTTCGTGGCCGACGGCTTCGGGGCGGCCGTACGCGCCTTGCCCCGGGAGGCGGCCTGCGGGGAGCGGGTGGCGCTCGGGGTCGTACTCGGGCTGGCGCTCGCGCTCGGGGTGGCGCTCAGGCTCGGCGACGTGGCCGGCGAGCTGGGGGCCGCGGCGCTGCTCGCCACGGTGGTGGGCGTGAGGTCGACGGCGACCGGCCGGGACGCCGACGTACCCGAGGTCAGGTGCACGGCGCCGACCGTGCCGCCGACCGCCAGCGCGACGCCGACCGCCGCGGTCGCCGCGATGCCGGCCGGCGAGAGGTTCCTGCGGGTACGGGAGTGCCTACCAGCCACCGGCCCCGTCCTTTCGTCCGTCGAACAAGCCGGGTCGGACCGTAACGAGAGAAGTACTTCCGAAGTCAACGTGATCATCGTGGTATGCCCGCATTTGCTCGCATACGTGTAGCCGATCATCCGATGCTTGATCAGCCGGCCGGCCCGGTGGTACGCGGGATGCGCCGTGGGCGGAGGATGGGCGGGTGCCCGCTGAGCTGAGGAAACGTCTCGTCGAGCTGTTGCGGTGGATCGATCCCGGGCCGGCCGCCAGCCACCTGGTCAGCGACGTCTCCGGCTGGTGGCGCGACCCGGAGGTGCTGGCGGCGCTCGGTCCCGCTCTCGTGGAGCCGTTCCGCGCCGCCCGGCCCACCGTCGTGGTGGCACCGGCCGTCACCGGCCTGCTGGTCGGCCCGCTGGCCGCCACCGCGCTCGGGGTGGGCTTCGTGCCCGCGCACAAGCCGGGCGACGGGCGGCTGCCGGCCGGCCCGCTCACCTGGGCACAGAGCCCGCCCGACTTCCGGGGCCGCCGCGTCGACCTGGCCGTACGGGAACGGCACCTCGGCCCCGGCGACCGGGTCCTCGTCGTGGACGACTGGGTAGCCACGGGCGCCCAGGTGCGCGCCCTGTACGACATCTGCGCGGCGCGCGGCGCCGAACCCGTCGGCACGGCCGCCGTCGCGGTCGACTGCCCGCCCGAGACCGCGACGGAACTGCGTGTACGCGGTCTGCTCACGGCCGCCGACCTGGAGAATTGACCTCAAGGACGGTTGAGGTCTGAGGATCGCCGCATGGACGACGGGATCCTCGACGAGGCGTACGAGGACGCCGTGCCGGACGCCCACGCCGCCGCCGGCGACGAGTGGATGCTGGTTGCGACCGGGCTACGCCGCTCAGATGATTCGAGCGAACTCCTCGATCCCGGTGCAGATCCGGCCCAGCGCCTCGGCGGACCGGGCCAGCGGACCCGGCAGCATCAGCGAGTGGTCGGCCTCGTGGATCTCCACGAGGTGCGGCGTGAGGCGGCGGGCGGCGGAGGGATCCCAGGACGGGTCTCCCGTGCCACCGATCAGCAGGAACGGAGCGGTGGCGCGGGCCAGCGCCTCGATCACCTCCGGCTGGTGCAGCAACGGCGTGAGCCAGACGGCCGGCAGCCTGCGATCCGCGGCGACGCCGGAGGCGCAGGTGCCGAGCGACTTCCCGACGAGGAGGTCTGTCGGTGCGTCCAGGGCCGGGGCGACCTGGTCCGCCACCCAGGCCGTGGCACTGTCCTGAGCGAGCCCGGATGGCACCGTCCAGGTGATCTCGTGGAGGTCGTACCCGGCGCGGCGCAGCGCCTCGCCGGCGTACGCGAAGAGCGGGGCCCGGGTGTCGTAGGCCCGACCGGGGATGAGCACCGCACGCCGGTCCGCCATGGCCGCCTCCTGCCCTTGCCGTCTGCCCTCCGGGTCACCGTAACCCGGCCGGCGTCCACCACGTGGCCCCCGCGCGCGACCGGCGGTCCCGGCGACCGGGCGGTGAAAAGCGGCGGCGCGGCGGCGGGTGCTCGCCTAGCCTCGGCAGGATGTGGCCTCGGATCGGCGGACTGCGCACCCTCGCCCTCGGCACCCCCGGTGAGCTGCGGAGCACCCTGAACTCGCTGGTGCTCGCCGGTGTGAAGACCGCGACGGCCGGGCTGCGCAGCGAGTACGCCGCCGAAGGTGAGGAGCTGGAGCACGTCGGCGAGCGGCTGGTCCTCGTCGACGACGACGACCACCTGGTGGGTGTCGTGGAGGTCACCGGCGTCGAGGTGGTCCGCTTCGCGGACGTGACGTGGGACTTCGCCCGCTCCGAGGGCGAGGGGGACCGGTCGATCGAGGACTGGCGCAGCGGCCACGCCGCCTACTGGGCGCGCCTCGGCACCCCGGTCACCGACGACACGGACGTCGTCTGCATACGCTTCCGGCTCCAGCCCACCGACGACGGTGTGATCGGCACCTGAGGGGCCGTGCGAGGCCGCCGGCGCCAGGGCCATGCGGGAGGCCGGCTCCGGTGCCGGGGCCGCGCGCGAGGCTGGCTCCGGCGCCAGCCGCCGTCGGCGTATGGCCCTGGTCGGCCGTCAGCCGCGCAGCTCGGGGAGCAGCCGGGCCGCCACTTCCTCCAGGACCTTCTCGTCCCCCGCGTACCAGCTGCTGGCCCGCGGCCAGTGCGTGACCACGTCGGTGAAGCCCAGGTCGGCGGCGCGGCCGACCTGGTCGGCGAAGAAGTCGGCACTGCTCAGTGAGAACACCGGGGCGGCGTCCAGCGAGAGGTAACGGTCCATCGTGGCCGGGTCGCGACCGGTCTCGGCGAGCGTCCGGTCCAACCGGGCGGTCAGCTCGCTCACCCCCGCCCACCAGCCGTCGAGGTCGTCGCCGCCGGTGCCGGTGGTGACCCAGCCCTGCCCGAAGCGGCTCACCAGCCGCATCGAGCGCGGGCCGTTCGCGGCGACCACGAAGGGCACCCGAGGGGTCTGCACGGAGCCGGGGTTGCTCCGGGCGTCCACCGCGGCGTACCACTCGCCGCGCCAGGTGGTGCCGTCCTCGCGCAGCACGAGGTCGAGCAGCTCGGTGAACTCGGCGAAGCGGTCCACCCGCTGCCGGGGCGGCAGCGTCTCGCCGCCGAGCACGGCGGCGTCGAAACCGATGCCACCGGCGCCGATGCCGAGAAGCAGCCGCCCACCGGAGACGTCGTCCAGCGCGGTGATCTGCCGGGCGAAGGCCGCCGGGTGGCGGAAGTTGGGCGACGCGACCAGCGTGCCGAGCCTGATCCGCGAGGTGACGGTCGCCGCCGCGGTGAGCGTGGTCATCGAGTCGAACCAGGGGCCGTCGACGAGGTCGCGCCAGCCCAGGTGGTCGTACGTCCAGGCGTGGTCGAAGCCCCACTCCTCCGCCAGCCGCCAGCGTCGCTGCGACTCGGCCCAGCGCTGGTCGGGAAGGATCACGATGCCAATCCGCATGATCGGAGCCTAGCCCCCCGTTCCGACGCCCTTGACCATGTATCGATCATCGACATATCGTTCCGGGGTGGCACCGATGCGTGAGCCCACGTTCCTGATCCTCACCGCGCTCGCGGGCGGGGCGCGGCACGGCTACGGCATCATCCGCGAGGTCACCACGCTCTCCGAGGGTCGGGTGACGCTGCTGCCCGGCACCCTCTACACCGCGCTGGATCGGCTGACCGCCGAGGGCCACGTCGTCCACGACCGGGACGAGACCGTCGACGGGCGGCTGCGCCGGTACTACCGGCTCACGCCCGACGGACGACGAGCCCTCGAAACCGAGACCGCCCGGCTCCGCCAGCTGGCCAGCGCGGCCGAGACCCGACTGGGCGCCCTCCGCCCGCGTACCACCTGAAAGGGACGGCCATGCCGCCGACCGGCGATGCCCTCGCCCGCCGCTACCGGCGGCTGTTGATCGGCTACCCGCGCTCCTGGCGGCGGGCCCGCGCCGACGAGGTCGTGGCGGTGCTGCTCGACGCGGCGCCACCGGGTCGCACCCGGCCGACCGTCCGCGAGGCGGTCAACCTGCTCCGGCACGGCTTGCGGGCACGGCTCGGCCGCCCGGGCAGCCGCACGGTGGTCGCCTGGGCGGCACTCACGGCCGTCATCTGCGGGCTGTTCAGCGCCGCGCTGGCCAGCTGGGCCGCCTGGCAGACCGCCCGGCCGCTGCCGGGCCGCGCGGAGACCACCGCGATCGTCGCCGAGGTTCTGCCGGGGTACGAGGTCGGCGAGATCCGGCCCGGGTCCGCGCTCTTCACCTTCTACACGCAGCCGTTGCGCCCTCGGAACGTGGACTCGCTGCTGTTGGGCGACGGCGGCGAGTACCAGCAGGGAGCCACCGAGGCCGCCGCGACGGGCACCGCCCCCGCCACGCAGCAGGAGATCATCGCGCTCGCACAACGCCGGCTCGGGGAGACCGGGTGGCGGGTGTACGCGCCGCACGTCGTGCCCGAGGCCGCCTGCGTGGTGGGTGGCTGCGCCTCGACCGGCGGGCCGCGCGACGTCAGCCTCATGGCCCGCCGGGGCGACACCGGGTTCCAGCTGTGGTTGCCCGCAGAGCGGTCGGTCAACGACACGTACCTCACGGTGAGCCTGTCGCGGGCGGCACCACCCGCGGCGCTGCCCGCCGGGATCGCCGCCGGTTTGCTCGGCGCCGCGGCCGGCTGGCTGGTGTTCGGCTGGGCCAGCCGGCGGACCGGACGACCGCACCGGGCCGCCAACGCGGTCAGCGTCCTGCACACGTTCACCCTGCTGCTCTGGTGGTCGCCGGTCCTGCTGGCCGCACCGCAGACACTCCGGCACCACCTCGACGAGCCGCACCCGGTGTGGCATCCGCTCTGGGAGTGGCTCGGACAGCCCTCCCTCCTGCTCTTCTTCGTGGTGGGCGCGGCCTGCGCGCTCTGCGGGTTGGGGCTCGCCGCCCTGCCCCGCCGTGACGCCGACCCCCTGCACACGACAGCGCTCGACTGACCCGGCGCCCAGCAGCAGCGAAGCCCGGCCGAGACTGTCGTCCCGACCGGCGCCTTCGCTGCTGACGAGTTTCGAGGAGGTCAGTCCACCGTGGGCGGATCCTCGTCGGTGCCCTTCGATGCCAGCACCAGGTCGTACGTGTACAGCGCGCCCGGCGCCATCCACGACCACGAGCCACGCGGCTCCACCACGCGCGTCTCCTCGGCCAGTGCCTGCCCGGTGTCCGGATCGATGATCAGACGCACCTCGAGACCGTTGCGGTGGCCGGCAGGCGCGAACGCGATCGCCTGCCCGGCTCGGCCGCGCACGTCGTGGACGACTCCCAGCCCACGCACCCCGGGCATCGTGGCGAGCATGCGGTACGCGCCCGCACGGACCCCGTTGCTGACCGGCAGGTCGATCAGCACGTGGACGGCGACGGTGAACAACCACTGGTCACGGTCCGCGGGCATGTCGCCGCCTCCGCCGTCGAAGCGGCCGAGCAGTACGCGGCGGAGGGCGCCCGGATCGGTCGGCAGCGCGTCGAGCTCCGCCTGGGACACGTTCCGGTCACCGAGGGCGAAGAGGTGTGCCGGGTCGACCAGCTCGCGGTGGACCTCACCAGCGGCAGTCCGGAGGTCGTGCGGCTTCGGTTTGGAGATCGAGATGACGGCCGGGGATCCGTTGCGACGCCAGGCGGCCTCGTCGCTCGGTGTGGCGGGCGAGGCGCCGAGCGACTGCGAGAACACCCAACTCTCGTCCGCGCCGGAGCGGGCCAGCCAATACTGGCCGCCGGTCCGGCCGAACATGGTGTACGTGCCGCCCGCGGCCTCCACGGGCACCGCGTAGCCGTTCTCCGTCTGGAGGGTCAGATAGCGCCCGCCGGTCTGTGGGGCTCTCTCGCTGCGTTCGGCTGCCACGAGCAGCAACCGGTTCGAGTCCATCGGCGCCTGCCCGGCGGGCGATGCGGCGTCCGGCACGGCGGGCGATGCGGCATCCGGTGCGGCGTTCGGCGCCTCGCGCGGAGCGGCGCCGGGTCCCGTCACCGCCACGACGACAGCGGCGACGGCCGTCGCGGTCGCCGTCACCGTGGCGACGAGCGCGACCCGTGGACGCCGGCGCCGGCGGCGCTGACCAAGCACGGCGCGCCCATCGGCCGCCGGAGCGTTCGCCACGATGTGGGCGACGGCCTGTGCGGGATGCGCGACCCCATTCGCGGGCGGGTCCAGTCGTGCGGGCCGGGCCTTGGCAAGCAGCTCCATGACATCGTGTCGGCTCATCGGGTCGACTCCTTCGGGACGAGCGTGGCGGCGGGTCGGGACCGCTCCGGTTCGGTGGCGGCAGCCATGGCGTTCTTCAGGTGACGGCGAGCGCGATGCAGTCGCACGTAGTACGTCGCCGTCGAGCAGCCGAGGACCCGAGCTGCCTGGTCCGGCGCCAGCCCGTGCCAGGCGACCAGCGTCAACAGTTCGCGGTCGTCGTCGGACAACCGGGCCAGCGCGGCGAGCACCGCGGCCCGCTCGGCGACCCCGTCCGCCACGTCGGCGACGGACAACTCCTCGTCGGTGATCCACGCGCGCAGCTCGGCAGCGACGGCCTGCTGCCGTTCCTCCGCGCGGTACCGCTCGCCGACGATGTTGCGGGCGACGGCAAGCAGCCACGGCAGCGGCGTCGCCCTCGGCAGGTCCGGCAACCGCCGCCAGGCCACCAGGAACGTCTCGGCGACTACCTCGTCGGCAAGCTGACGTCCGGCTCGCGTGACGGCATACCCGTACACCTGTCGGTGGTGCGCCCGGTACAGGGCGGTGAAATGATCGTCCGGTTGGGGCTCTGGCACTGGCTTCGGCCCTTCCTGTCGGGGTTACTCCGTCACCAGGAAATGGCCCCGGCACGCCGTTTCTTACACCCCTGCGGTGGATCCCCGTTGCCGACCGGATATCGCCGTCGTCCTCGAAGGACAGCTGCCAACCGCCTGGCTCGTCGGGAAGCCCACCTCAGTCCGTGGATGCCCGGCCATTCGTGCGTGGCCTTGTGCGGATCAAGAACTCGATCACGGGAGCATCAGCGCCCGTTCCGCTTGGAAGGGCCGTCCGCCTGCGGTGCAGCCACGGCATCGGCACGGACCATCCGCCGCGCTCACCCGAGGTGAGGATTCGAGGCTTGGAGGTTGGGCACCAGTGAGCCGTCGCTCCGGGATAGCTCCTGCCCGGCCGGTGTTTCCACGATCGCCAGGCCGTCGTCTCGGTTCTCCCACCCGCGGTCGGAGTAGTCCCAAACGGCAGGGTCGGCCAGAAGGCCAGGCAGGTCGGCTGGCGATATGACCTCGTAGGTGCCGACCACATCGTTCTCGGGCGTGAACCGGCGCACTTCAACGAGGCCCTCGTCGACCAGGGCGATCAAGACTGGGGCGAGCTCCGTGGGCGCCAGAGTCAGCCTGATCGTGAAATCGAGATCAGTGCGCCAGTCGTAGAGCACACCCGAGAGCAAGTCGTGCTCCCGCGCGTTGACCATGAGGCACTGCTCAGCGTGGCTCAACTGGCCCCATGTCCGCATCGGGCGATGTTGACACGGCCGGAGCCGCTGGCGCGGCCGGCCGCAGCAACATCGAAGGCCCTGGCGGGGACCGTCGTCCTGGCCAGGGCCCTTCGCGTGGAGCGGGTGACGGGAATCGAACCCGCACTGTCAGCTTGGGAATCGGGTTAAGTGGCGGCCCTCGAGCGTGGTGCCGGCTGGTCATCACGGCACGGGCAACACAGCCAAGCTCTGCGATGGACCGCCGCTGGCCGGTGTTGACCGTTGCATCGGGCACGCAGACACCATCGCTAGGCTGCGCGTCATGATCACACGACCCACCGCAAAGTGGGGCCGCGAGGTGCAGGACCAGAGACGCCGCATCGCCGCAGGAACCCTTGCTGAGGATGACGATGAGGCCTACGCCCTGGCCCTCTGGCCAGAGGCATTCATCGCTGCTGTCGATACTGCTCTTGACGCTTATGAAGCAGACGTTCGGTCCTTCTCGTCACCGTCAGACGACGAGGTCTTCGCGTCGGTCGAGCGGGTCGTCATGGCTCTTAACGCGATTGATGAGGAACACGACAGCCCGATCGAGACGGGCGAGCGCGAGGAGCTGTGTGAGTACATCGACGAGGTCCTGACAGACGCGGGTATTGATGTCGACGGTCTCACCGCCCGACGAAACATCGACCGGGCAGAACTGACCGACGAGTGGCGCGAGTGGTGAGCATTGATCCAGCCACCGGAGCCTCGCCTTCGCGTCGCCGTCGACCCGCCCTTGTGGGAGCGGGCCGCCGCCGCGGCCGCCAGGTCAAAACGGCATTGACGCACGGACGGACGCTGGCGGCCCCGGCGGTGGTCTGCTCGGCTCGTCCCGGGTCGTCGGCGGTGGGATGGGCCTACCGCAACCACCCACGGACCGTGACCCGCCGACGGAGCCCCGGCCATTTTGGAGCCGGAGCGCCCCCGCCGGAGGCGCCGTAACCGCAACCCCGCGACCACCGCCAACTCGCCGACGCAGACGGCGTGCGCTCCCCTACGCCGCGCGGGCTCTTGACCGCGCGGCCCGGCCGGCTGCCGGCCCCTGCCCAACCAATCAACGGTCTGTCGTCCCCGGCGGCCCTCCGGGCTTTCCGCTCTCCGCGCCAGCCGCCGGGCGTCAGGCGTGACGGCCGCAGAGCGACAGCGGCAGCGGCCGGCGCGCGCCCTGGCGGCGGCGCGTGCGGCCCGTCAAGGGCCGCCTTGAAGACGTACAGAAACTTTGAACAACTCGCCGGCTGCCGGCCGGCTGTCCTGCGGCGGATAATGCTTGACGTCGTGGCCTCGGAAGGCGCTAGACATGCTCCCGAGCCGGCAACCGCGCGACTCGCGGCAGATCCGGATGCCGGCTTGATTCATTGACTGATCACCGATGGGAGGCTCGGCGGTGTGATCGAACTGCCTGAGGGGTCTTGGTGGGACTGGGACGTGCTGCACTTCGACGGCTCCCAGCTTCGGTTGGCCGCGGGATACGACCTGACCTACCACCACGGCCTCGAGGTGGTCTTCACCGATGTCGCATACCTGGCCTGCCCGATCCAGTTCCGGGATCCTCGGTTCCGGGTACCTAGCCTCGACGAGCGCGCACTGGTGCGCCGGCACGTCGGTGAAGAACCACCAGTCATCGTTGCCTTTGACGTCGACGCACCGGCCGGGGCTGATCTTCTTACCTGTCTCGTCGCAGCAGGATCGGTTGAGGTGGTACCCGGCCTGGTCTACCGCTACTGGCGCGACAACCTCGCTGTTGGAGAGCGACTGGCTCCGTACGTGCGGCCGCCGGAGCCATCGTAAGGTCCGCACTTCTCGGAGCCGCGGCTGTTACTGACGGCGACACGCGACCCGGCGCAAAGCGCGCACGATCGGCGGCAGATCCGGATACTGAGTCGCCGCAGCAGGGACAGATGATCCGTCTGGCGGGCGGAGGGCCTCATGGGCGCGATGCCGGGTAGTTGTCTGACGTGGTGGACCATGGTCTTCACTCGGCAGGTTCCCGACGCTTCGGGCGGCTATCGCTGTTACCTGAGCGACGCGCGACTTGCGGCGATGCCGTGCCATACTGCGGCGCGTGCACGTGACCGGGGAAGTGCAGATGACGTACGGCTTGCTGCGGCGGATGAGCCAAGACGCACAGGGCCGCTGGCAACGCGTCATGCGGGCGCTCCTGCTCGCCCTCACCGCGCTGACTGTGCTGCTCGCGATACTGACCGGGTTCAACGGCCGGCTGCTCTACCTCGTGCTGGTGTTGTGCGCCGCGTTCGCCGTGACAGAACTCCTTCCAGCGCTGGGTTGGTTGTTGCAGCGCCGCCTCTTCGTCGAGCCGTTCCGGTACGACGTGAGCACGTCGGGCGTCGACATCCAGACCGCGAGCAGCCGGACCCAGATCGACTGGTCCGGCATCACCCGGATTCGGCGGCGACGCCACACCTGGCTGCTGAAATACGGCATGAGCCAGATCCCGGTGCCGCGGACGGCGTTCTCGCCTGAGGATCAACGGATCGTGGACGACTTCATCGTCAGGCGCCCCGAGTTCGCCGGGTGACCGTCCGTCACTGGTAGGAGATGCCTGCCAAGTGGTCGGCCAGATTGAATCGAGTACTACAACTGGGACAGCTAAACCGACCAAAGAGGCGTGTCAGGCCAACGGCGACGGACTCTCGGCCTGCCTGCACCGCCTCGGCATGTAGGCGCCTAGCCAGTTCCGACGACAGCCCCGATTCGATCCCGGAGTCCTCGGACTCCAGGTCGAGCAGCAACTCCTCGTCGCATTCGGGACATTGCACGTCGACTTCCCCGTCGTTGAGGTGATCGAGCTCTTTCCCCCATATCTCGTCACCGTCGAAACCGAGTACGGCCTGTTGTAGGTATACGAACATACTGTCGCTCGATGCATTGGGCAGGCAGTCCACCGCGAAGGCGCGCAAGGTCGTGATCTCGTCCGCGTATGCGGCGAGGCTGGCGTCATCGGCGTCCAGTGCGATGAAGCCGGCAAGCACCACCTTCTTCTCGCGATCTTCCCGGGCAAAGGCGGCGCAGGTCTGAGCCAGCCAGGGCAGCAAAACCGCGCGGGTCGGGTCGCAGGTGCCCTGATGACACGACTCTTGCCAGATGAAGTCCCAGGCAGGAGAAGTCGGGTCAGCCCCAGCAGAAGCCAGAACCTCTGAGGGGATCGTCACCGACGAAGTTTTGCACGTCTCAAGATCGGACGCACTGTCCTCGGCATGAGAGGACGTCTCGCCAGCGCGGCCCCGCAGGCAAGCGCTGGCGGTCAGACCATCGCGATCATGTAAAGCATCAGGTGAGGCCGGTCCGTCGTGACATCCGCGCACACCTGGACGACTTCGTCGACGAGGACCAGGACGCGCTCGTCTTCACCGGAGCGAAGGGAGCCACCCTGCGCCGCTCCAACTTCCAGAGCGCCTGCAAATGGCGCGATGCGGTGGCGGCGGCCGGCCTGCCTGGCTTAAGCGCAAGTAGCGGCAGCAACGATCAAGGCCCCAGCCAGGAAACCTGTCCTGAGCTGGGGCCTCGCCTGGAGCGGGTGACGGGAATCGAACCCGCACTGTCAGCTTGGGAATTGCCGATGCCCGCCTGCCTAACGGGTTGACGGCCTGCTCTCGGCGGTCTCACGTGGCCTCGGCTGACCTCTGCCGTCCTGGCCCTATGGCACGGTAATGGCACGGCGGATTGCTCTCCTCGACCGCCGGCCGGGTACGTCAGGGACCCCTGCCTTGCAAAGATCAAGACTGCTGTGGTGGACGTCAGTCACTGCCGCCGGCCTGCTCGCCGTGTCGCCGCCGTCGATCTCGGACCACCTCGGTCAGTAGGCTCGGCCGTACGGGTAGCTGTACAGCCACCTACTGATCGTAGATTCCCAAGGCCATGTCGAGGCCGTCCGGTCCGCCTGGTCCTGGTATTCGGCAGCTCGATCGGTTCCGGTCCGTCCGGTCCAGTCCGCCCCGGTGGCCCCACGGGGTGGCCCCCAGGCTGTCAGCAGTGTTTGAGATCATGCCGCAATGTCACGTGCACGCCTGCTGACGGTCAGCGGGGCTCTCCTGATGACTGCCTCGTGTCTACTTCCCTGCCTTACGGTCTGGAACGGAATCACCCTGCCTGATCAGGACCCGACACCTGAGGCTATTCAGCAGCAGAACGCGGAGGCGCTCGCGTTCGAACAGCGGTTCAAACTGGCTGCCTTGATAGCTGCCACTCTTGCGATTCTTGGTTTGGCAGCCTTCATTTACGCCTGGAAACACCGCCAGCGGCCCGTCCCGGTCGAGGCTGAGTCCGCCCCAGTGGCTCCCACGGATGGCTCCCCAGGTCAGACCCTTTGATCTGTAGCGTCCTCAAGCAGGAAAGTGTGCCTCCGACAACCACTCGGGTTCGCTTCACCGGTCTCCGTGAAGTTTCCGTTGGTAGTAGGCGGCGACCCGAGCCAAGTGCTCGCCGTACTCTGGCTCGCTCAGGTGATACTCGGTCGTCCGGTCGTCCGGTCTGGTGAGCCAGCGATGGTAGGTTTGCTCGCGTTCAGCGGCGTGGATCGTGCGGAGAATGACAGGGCGATAGACCAGCTCCGCCCGCCAGTTTCCCAAGTACTTGGCCTTGATGTGGGCAATCACCGGTCGGCGCCGGCCGTGGGCGTACCCGATCACGGTGATCGTCTCGTGTCCCATACCGGCGAAGCCGCCGACCACGCCGACCACGTAGAGCTTCGCCCCGGCCGGAAAGATCTTCTGACTGCGGTAGTCCGGCCGCGGTCCGTCTGGGCTGTACGGGTACGGCAGCAGGTTGCCCACGATGCACCACTCTGGGCTCCGTGCCTTCTCGCTCGTGGGAGGACACTAATGGGACTAAACCAACGAGCTCTGTAGCGGATCTCCTCGTCGGGCAGTCGTCAGACCATCCAGCCTCCCCGCAAGGGGACAAGGTGGAGCGCCTCACCAGCCGAACGACCTTGGCCCCGTGCGGGGAGGCTGGTAGCCCTTGTGGTGCCCGGCGAGGTTAGCCGCGGCGGCATCTCTGAGGAGGGCCGGGGTTCGGGGCAGAGCCCCGAGGTCTTCAAGCTCCTGCAGCTCGTAAACGTGGCCGGCCGGCCCGGCCGATGCCGGCCGAAGGTCGCCAGCAGGCCGGGGCCGGGCCGGCGCGGCCCGCTTTGCGGGCCGCCTTGATCGACCAGCGGCCAAACCTGCGGCCCCGAACGATCCACCTGTACGGCTGGCTGTTGAACAAGCACCTCGTGCCGTACCTGGGCGGGGTCGAGCTGGGCCGGCTGGACACGCCGATGGTCCGCGACTGGCGGGCGAAACTGCTCGGCAACGGTGTCTCGGAGAGCATGGCGGCCAAGGCGTACCGGCTGCTGCGCGCAGTGCTGATGACGGCGGTCAAGGAAGACGAGATCCTGAGCCGGAACCCGTGCCGGATCCCCGGGGCCGACCAGGAGAAATCAGCGAAGCGGCCGGTGCTCACGCTCGCCCAGGTCTTCAAGCTGGCCGAGATGTGCCGCCCCGGTACCGCGCCCTAGTCCTGGTCACCACCTTCGGCTGCCTGCGCTGGGGTGAGGTCGCCGCGCTGCAACGGCAGGACATCGACACAGCAGCCGGCACCATCCGGGTACGGCAGGCGTACACCGAACTCCGCGGGGTCGGCTTGGTGCTCGGTCCGCCGAAGTCCCGGGCCGGCCGCCGCACAGTCAGTCTGCCGCCGGCTGTCGTCGAGGTGGTCCGCGACCACCTGGCCGCCGAGGTCGACGACAACCTGGATGCGTTCGTGTTCACGACGGAAAGCGGGCGCCCGATCTGGCGCGGCAACCTGAACAAGCTCATCAGCTGGAAGGCCAACGTTGCGCGGATCGGGCAGCCGGACCTGCACTTCCACGACCTGCGGCATACGGGCAACACGCTGGCGGCCCGTACCGGGGCGAGCACCCGGGACCTGATGGCCCGGATGGGACACGACTCGACGCAGGCCGCGCTGATCTACCAGCACGCCACGGCGGAAGCTGACCGGGCCATCGCCCAGGCGCTGCACGATGCAGTGCGTGCGGACCAGAAAAAGGCCAAGAAGACGACTGGCGGCGGCAAGGACAAGGGCGGCAAGAAGTCCGTGGCAAGAAGGGCAAGAAGCGCTCGGCCGACCGGGACGAAGCCAGCGGCGAGCAGGGCTAATGGCACGCCAATGGCACGCAGGATGATCCTTGACCTTCAAGCATCGAAGGCCCTGGCTGGGGCTGTCGTCCTGGCCAGGGCCTTGATCGTGGAGCGGGTGACGGGAATCGATCCCGCACTGTCAGCTTGGGAATTGGACAAGATCGGATCGTCGTGCTGGGTAGCCGCTGGTCGGTCCGGTCCTGGGCGGCCTGGCTTGGCCTCTTGTGGCACCCGCTTGTGGCCCGTGGATGGCCCGGCGCTCCTGGCTGTCGCCGCTCTGCCCCCGTCCCCCGATAGGTGCCGGATCCTCGGCTCTCGGACGGGGTCAAGGGTGGCCGCAGGCCATCGGCGTAGCCGACGCGAAGCGCCCTTGACGCCGGCCGAGAGGCGGGGAGAGTTGAGCACCGGGGGACGGGACACGGCTCCTTGCCTGGTTGCGTCGCGCCGGGTCGACTCGACTATCAGCCGTGGTGCTGTCATGATCCCCGTCATGACGGACACACGAAAGGATCATGCCGCGTAGGCGGCCATCGCAGCTTCGCCCTGGTCCTCAGTCTCCCCCAAGGGCGCGCCACTCATCCCTGCCTGGCCTATCGGGAAAAGGGCTCGCCGCGCTCGCGCGGTTGGAGCGAACCCGGCTATGGCCTCGCGCGGCGGAAGAGGCCCTTGAGGAGTGGGCCGCGTTCGTCCAAAGTCCGTACCACCGGCTATACGACCCGAGGTACGAGGGCTGCGGCTACTGGGGCTGTTGCACGGATCCGGCGCGCGTTCGCGCCGTACTAGACGTGGTGGCGCATGCGCTGCCCACCCGCGATGCGCGGGTGTTTCGCAAGCTCGTCGCCGATCTGGATGAACTCTGGTGATCCCGCGCTGCCTGATGCGGCCGGCCGGCCCGGCCGATGCCGGCCGGAGGTCGCCAGCAGGCCGGAGCCGGCCGGCGCGGCCCGCTTGCGGGCCGCCTTGATCCTTAAGAGGTCAATTCGGCAACGCGACGCGGTCGAGCCTGTCCCTCCGTCGACTGACGTGCCACGCACTCTCCTGCCGCACTCCGTGCGCCGACTGTGGCGGATCAGTTGGCGGACTCCTGTCAGGCAGCAGCACGCCTAACCGCGGCTCGCGAGGCGAGATTAGGCATCGGCCGGAAGTAGTCATGGTCCCTCGGGTCGATACCATGAGCCATGGACGTCGACGTGTTTCGCTGCCGACCGCTCCACCGTCTCGCCGAACTACCGGCCGTCCCCTGGTTGAGCATTCACGTGCTGCTCTACCTTGGCGTGGGCGTCACGGGCTTTGTTCTATGGGATCTCCCGCCCGACAGGAACCTCGCCGAAGCTCTCGTTCTGATGATCCTCGGGGTCGTGTTCGTGCTACTCAGCCCTGGGGGGGCGTTGTTGGGTGTCGCGGCCGCCTTCTGTCTGGGAGTGCTGCGCCTGCTGTCCGAGGTTCGCTGGTACTGGTTCAGGTTGGCCGCGATCCTGCTCTTCGCCGTGCCGTTTCCTCTGCTCTTGCTCAGCGTCTATGGTCCAGAGACGGCGCTGCTCGTGGCTGCCATCCAATTGGCGGCGGCGCTCCTCATTGTTCAGCCCCGGAAGAGACCAGGCGGATGGGCGGACCGGGAACCTGCCATGGAGGACCATCGTTGGTAGCAGGATCCGGTCCAGCGGATGGCATTGAGCCGTTCCGGGGTTACCGCCCGGCGTCGCCGGTAATCGCCCTCACGTACGCTCCCGGCCTCTAGTCCGACGCGCTCATCTCGGCATGAGCGCGCGGATCGCGGCAGATCACCGCACTGTATCGAGTGTGATCATGCGGGGCCTACCTCGCCGGTTACTGCGAAGATGCGCGCGAGGATGGCATCGATGACGTCGTTCTTCGCTAGGCTGTAGTCGCTGGGATGATGCGCGGTGTCCCGTGCAAGGCGCCGCTTGGTCGAGGCGTACAGCTCCCGATCTTCGGGATGCGAGCGCAGCCAGTCGCGAAAGAGCCGGTGCCGTACCGGCTCAGGAGCGGTCTGCGGCCAAACGTGCAGATTGATGTCCTCCGTGGAGCTGACGAGCATGCGGTGTCCGTGCCACCACGGCTCTCGAAGAATGAGCCGGTACCCGATCCTTTCGAGGGTGGGGATGTAGCGGGACTCATCCGCGGTGTCCGCGATGATGAGATCGATATCGATGGTCGGCTTGGCGGCCAGGCCCGGCACCGATGTGGATCCGACATGTTCGACATCGATGATCAGGTCACCCAGAGCGTTGTGGAGCGTGGAGTTGGCAGCGGCGAATCGGTCCGCCCAGGCCGGGTCGTAGTCCTCGATGACGATGGACTTCCAACTCCTTGGCGGTTCGCCCACGAGAGCGGTAGCCATCTGCTCGGGGCTGCCGTGGAAGCGCTGCGTGACTTCCGGCGGATACTCGGTCAACTCAACCTCCGTAAGAATCAAAGTCGGCCAGACTATGACATCGGAAATTGCTGCACTGAACCCGCCTGCCCATCCGCTCTTCGGCATGTGAGTTGATGGACGAGCGGTACTGCGCCCTGGTCCTGGTGACCACGTTCGCCTGCCTGCGGTGGGGCGAGGTATCCGCGCTGCAACGGCAGGACGTTGACGCCGACGCCGGGGCGATCCGGGTTCGGCAGACGTTCACAGAGGTGCGCGGCGTCGGGATGGTTCTGGGTCCGCCGAAGTCGCGTGCTGGTCGGCGTGCCGTGTCGGTGCCGGCGGCGATCCTGCCGGCCCTGCGTGAGCACCTGGCGGCGTTCGTCGACGACAACCCGGAAGCGCTGGTCTTCACGACGCCTTCCGGCCGGCCGATTTGGCGCGGCAACCTGAACAAGGTCATCGGGTGGTCGACGGCGGTCGGCAAGCTCGGCGTTCCGGGTCTGCATTTCCATGACCTGCGGCACACGGGTAACACGATCGCGGCGCGGACGGGCGCGAGCACCCGGGAACTGATGGCCCGAATGGGTCACGACTCGGCGCAAGCGGCCATGATTTACCAGCACGCCACCTCGGAGGCGGATCGGGCCATCGCCCAGGCGGTGAGCGACGCGGTGAAGGCCGAACGCAAGAAGGCCAAGAAGGCGTCGGCCGGCTCCTCACCCAAGGGCAAGGGCAAGAAGCGTGGCTAGTGGCCCGTGGATGGCCCGCCGGGCGCTGTTGGCCGCAGCAACATCGAAGGCCCTGGCGGGGACTGTCGTCCTGGCCAGGGCCTTTCGGTTGGAGCGGGTGACGGGAATCGAACCCGCACTGTCAGCTTGGGAAGCTGATGTTCTGCCATTGAACTACACCCGCAGGCGGGACCACTGTACCCGAGTCACCAGCCTGGTGCACCCAGGTACCCCCCGTAGCCGGGCTTGATCCACACCAGGTCGCCGATGTGGCGGTATCCGGCGGTTCGGGACACCGCCAGATCGGCGATGTGGAGTGGATCAAGCCCGCGCCCCCGGCGAAGAGAAACTTTCACCACAGCAACCTATGGGCGTTCTCAAATCTTTCGATCGGTTGTAACGTCTGCCACACGTTTCACGACCACGGCGTGACACACCCCCTGTCGCGCTGCGAGAAAGAGGTAAGCCAATGGGGCTTCGTCCCAACCTGCTGACCCGGCGCACCGCCGGCGTCGCGTCGACGACCCTCGCGCTGCTGCTCAGCACCGCTGCGGTGGGCGTCGTGCCGGCGGCCTCGGCCTTCTCCGCCGCCCCGGGTGGCAGCTGCGCCGAGCCGGCGGACGTCCACGCGGATGCCCGGGTCAAGGCGGGTGGCGCCGCCAAGCACGAACCCAACGAGCTGAACGCCGCACAGGTGAAGGAGCGCGAGGCCGACCTGGCCGCGGCGCTGCGTGAGCGGGCCAACCGCCGTGCGGACGCCGTCGCCCCGCTGGCCAGCGTCACCATCCCGGTGGTCGTGCACGTGGTCCAGGAGAACAGCACGCGAGCCGGGGGCAACATCCCGGACTCGATGATCACCAACCAGATCTCGGTGCTGAATCAGGCCTACAGCGGCGGGACCGGTGGCGCGGCCACGGCCTTCGCCTTCCAGCTCACGAAGATCAACCGAGTGACGAACCCGGCCTGGTACCCGATCATCGAGGGTTCCTCGGCCGAGCGCACCATGAAGTCGACGCTCCGCGAGGGCGGCAAGAACACCCTGAACCTCTACCTGGGTGACGTGACCCCGGGCCTGCTCGGCTGGGCGACCTTCCCAGAGCGACGGCTGAACAGCATGGACGGCGTGGTGGTGCTCAACGAGTCGCTGCCGGGCGGCAGCGAGGCCAACTACAACCAGGGCGACACCGCCACCCACGAGGTCGGCCACTGGCTGAACCTTTACCACACCTTCCAGGGCGGTTGCTCGAACTCGGGCGACGGTGTCGGGGACACCCCGGCCGAGGCGACTCCGGCGTACGAGTGCCCGACCGGACGGGACACCTGCGCGGCCGCCGGCCTGGACCCGATCACGAACTTCATGGACTACAGCTACGACTCGTGCATGTACCAGTTCACGCCGGGGCAGGCGAGCCGCATGCTGACCGCGTGGAACGCCTATCGGGCCGCGTAGCGCCCACACGTACCACCGGTGCCGGCCCCGTGGCGAGGGGGCCGGCACCGGTGTCTCTCCTCCCCAGGAGCGTCTTTCAGGCGGCCGAGCGGTGCGCGTCGCGGCGACCGCGGCGGGCCGGCCGGGACCGCGGGACGACCGGCGTCGGATCGGCGGCACGCGGGTCGAGCCAGACCTGCACGGCGGGGCGGCCCCGCTCCTCGCCGGGCCCGCCGGCGCTGCCCGAGTCGCGCCGGGCCAGCATGGCCACGTCGACCGTGAACTCGAACAACCGCCAGTCGACCTGCGGCGCGGCCCCGGCGCACGCCGCCAACCGGGCCACCCGCGCCTGGTCGGTGACCGGGCGGGCGTGGCCGGCCACGTACGCCTCGTCGTCGCTCTCCTCCGGCGGGAAGGAGTGCAGCGCGTAGCGCCCGTCCCGTTCCAGGTCACGCCGCTTGGGCGAGTCGATGATGAAGCAGAAGAGCCCCTCGTCGGTGATCACCGGCGAGACCGGGTGCACCCGGGGGCCACCGTCGGCGCGGACCGTGGCCAGGTAGCCGAAGCCCGGGCCGTACTGCTGCATGAGAACGCGGATCCCGTCGGCGAGCCGGGGCTCGTCAGCGGCGAATTCGGACCAGGAAGCCATGCCGGCATTCTATCGAACAAATGTACGAGAGGCGACGGCGACGCGCAGGTCACGCAGGAGCCTCGCTATGGTGGTGCGATGCTGCTCTCCGACCGCGACCTGGTCTCCGAGATCAAGGCCGGCACGCTCGGGCTGGAGCCGTTCGAGCCCACCCTGGTGCAACCGTCGAGCATCGACGTCCGTCTCGACCGCCTCTTCCGGGTGTTCAACAACCACCTCTACACGCACATCGATCCGGCCGTGCAGCAGGACGACCTGACCTCCGTGGTCGAGGTGCCCGACGGCGAGCCGTTCGTGCTGCACCCGGGCGAGTTCGTGCTGGCCTCCACGCTCGAGGTGATCTCGCTGGGCGACCAGCTCGCCGGTCGGCTGGAGGGGAAGTCCAGCCTGGGGCGGCTCGGGCTGCTCACCCACTCGACGGCCGGCTTCATCGACCCCGGCTTCTCCGGCCACGTGACGCTGGAGCTGTCGAACGTGGCCAACCTGCCGATCACGCTCTGGCCGGGGATGAAGATCGGCCAGCTCTGCATCTTCCGACTCTCGTCGCCGGCCGAGCACCCGTACGGGTCGGCCGTCTACGGCTCGCGCTACCAGGGGCAGCGCGGCCCGACCCCGAGCCGGTCCTGGCAGAACTGGCGCACCTGGCCAACCCGCTGACCACCACGAAAGAGGGCCCGCTCCGAAGTCGGAGCGGGCCCTCTTTCGCGTACGTCGGTCAGCCCGGCCGGCCGTAGCTGTGGATCGGCCCGTCGTCGACCTTCTTCATCTTGACCGGCTGGCCCGCCTGCGAGGCGTGCACCACCCAGCCGCCACCCACGTACATGCCGACGTGGTGGATGTCGCTGTAGTAGAAGACGAGGTCGCCCGGTCGCAGCTCGCCGCGGCTCACGTCCTTGGTCACCCGGCTCTGCTGCGCCGCGTTGTGCGGCAGGGACACCCCGGCCTTCTTCCAGGCGGCGAGCATGAGCCCCGAGCAGTCGTACGAGTTGGGGCCCTCGGCGCCCCAGACGTACGGCTTGCCGATCTGGGCGCAGGCGAACTTGACCGCCACACCGGCGGCCCCACCCGGGTAGGTGGCCGGGCAGGGCGCCGGGCGCAGTGGCCCGCCGCCGCCGTTGCCGTACACCTTGATCCGCAGCTTCTGGAGCCGGTCGATCTCGGCGTTGATCTGCTTCTTCTTGGCCGCCAGCTGCGCCTCGGTGACGGCGAGCCGCGAGACCATCTCGTCCAGCGGGGCCTTCTGCCGGGCCAGCTCGTCCCGCAGCTCGACCACCTGCTGGACGTCCTGCTGCTGGTTGTGGGCGAACCGGTCGAGCATCTCGAGCTGGCCGACCACCTCGCCGGGGGTCCGGCTGCCGAGCACGGCGTTGACGGTGGAGACCGTCTCACCCTTGTACGCCCGGACGGCCAGCGCGCTGACCTTGTCCATGGCCTCGTCGACCCGCCGCTGCAGCGGCTTGATCCGGGCGGCCAGCGCGTCGGCCTCCCGGCGCTTGGCGGCCAGGTCCTGACGCGTGGCGTTGTGCTTCTCGATGACGGGTTCGAGCTTGTTCCAGTCCTCGTCGATCTGGCGCTCGATCTCGGCGACCGACGGGTCGGCGTGTGCCGCGGTGGCGCCGCCGGTCAGGACGACGGCGACGCCGATCAGGGCGGCGAGGGCGGTGGTGAAACGGGACCAGCGTGAACGCGGCGCAACCGTCGTCGGGCCGGCGGGAGCCGGCCGTCCGGACGGAGGCCGCGGGGCATGGTGGGCCACCGGGCTCCGTACTCCTTCTTCCCTACCGCCTACCGGGTTAGCTGACGGGTTCGGGCGGGAAGGGTTCGCCCTACCGCAGTGACTGCGGATTCACCCCGGAAACCTGGGTCCCCGGCTCGCTCGTGAGCGACTCGGCGGTGTCGGACCGTTACCGCCCGGGTTGGGCGGACCTGCTGCCGGCCGACGATTGACCAGAGTAGAGAGGGCCGTTATCCATCCGCAACCCGTCGGGCCGTGACACTCCGTACCGAAGAGCGGAGCGGACGCCTACCGAAGGTTTTCTTCCAAACATGCCGAGAGATGGAAAGGTATTGACCGCGCGGGGGCGGCGGGGCGAAGGTGACCACATCCTCACCCGTCCGATCCGGGGGTATCCATGCATCGATCAGCCATGTCGAGGAGCAGGCGAGCCCTGCTCGCCGCCGCGGTGGCCGCCGCGGTGGCCGTGCCGCTCACCGGCGGTCCCGCCGGCGCCGCGCCGCTCACCGCCGGTCCCGGCGCAGCGACCGGGGACCGCCAGCAGCAGTACGCCGGCGCGGCCGCCGAGTACGGCGTGCCGGAGAGCGTCCTGCTCGGCGTCTCCTACCTGGAGTCCAGGTGGGACACCCACGCCGGCACACCCAGCACGAGCGGCGGCTACGGTCCGCTGCACCTCACCGACGCCGCCCACGTCGCGAGCCTGCCCGGCAGCGGGCACGTCGACGCCGGCGAGGACCCTCGCGGTGACGAGTCCCGGCCGCTGACCCTGGCCGCACCGGCCGCGTCGAGGGCGAGCGCCCTGCCGAACGCGGCGCTCCGAACGCTCCAGGCCGCCGCCACGCTCACCGGCGCCTCCCCCGACGTGCTGCGCAGCGACCCGGCCGCCAACATCCGCGGTGGCGCCGCGCTGCTGGCCGCGTACCAGAAGGAACTGGGCGGCCCGGTCGGCGCCGGCACCGACCCCGGCGCCTGGTACGGCGCGGTGGCCCGCTACTCGGGCGCGGACGCCGAGGACACCGCGGCGGCTTTCGCCGACGAGGTGTACGCCCAGATCCGGGCCGGCGCCAGCCGGCAGACCGACGACGGCCAGCAGGTCACCCTCGCGGCCCGCGCGGTCACCCCGAAGCAGGACGCGCTGCACCGCCTCGGGCTGCGCCGGACGGAGCGGCCGGACGGGCTGGAGTGCCCCGTCGGGCTCGGCTGCGAGTGGGTTCCGGCCCCGTACGAGAAGTACGGCCCCGGCGCCGGCGACTACGGCAACCACGACCTCGCCAACCGGCCGGCCCAGCAGAAGATCGAGTACATCGTCATCCACGACACCGAGGAGTACTACGACCGCAGCGTCGACCTCGTGAAGCAGGCCGACTACCTGGGCTGGCACTACACGCTGCGGTCGGCCGACGGCCACGTGGCCCAGCACATCAAGACCAAGGACGTCGGCTGGCAGGCCGGCAACTGGTACGTCAACACGAAGTCGGTCGGCATCGAGCACGAGGGCTTCGCGGGCCTCGGCACCTGGTACACCGAGGCGATGTACCGGTCCTCGGCCAAGCTCGTCGGGTACCTGGCGCACAAGTTGAACATCCCGCTGGACCGGCAGCACATCATCGGCCACGACAACGTTCCCGGCACGATCGCGGCCAACGTCGAGGGCATGCACTGGGACACGGGCCCGTACTGGGACTGGTCGCACTACTTCGACCTGCTCAAGGCCCCGTTCCGGACCACCGGCACGAAGCGGACCGGTCTCGTCACCATCGACCCGGACTTCGCCGCCAACCGGCCGGCGTTCTACGGCTGCAACCAGCAGCCGCCGGACCTGCCCGACCCGGTGCCGCCGGCCGAGCCCTGCCCCCTGCGCGGCTCCTCGGCCGTGATCCTGCACAGCGCGCCCAGCGAGGACGCGCCGCTGGTCAACGACCGCGGCCTCCGCCCCGACGGCTCGCCCGACACCATGTACATCTCCGACCACGGCGCCCGCGCCTCGGCCGGGCAGACGTACGCGGTCGCCGAGGTGCGCGGCGACTGGACGGCGATCTGGTACCTCGGCCAGAAGGCGTGGTTCCACAACCCGGCCTCCGCCCCCACCGCGAAGTGGGCCACCGGTCTCGTGGTCACGCCGAAGCCGGGCCGCGCGACGATCCCGGTCTACGGTCGGGCGTACCCGGAGCAGGACGCGTACCCGGCCGGCGTGCCGTACCAGACGATCTCGCCGTTGCAGTACACGTTCGCGGCCGGCCAGCGGTACGCGGTGGGCGGCATCCTGCCCAGCGAGTACTACCAGGCCAGCACCTTCGACGGCTCGTCACCCGGCGACTGGACCGTCATTCGGGGCGACCTGAAGTACGTGCAGGTGCAGTTCGGTCACCGGATCATGTACGTGAACCTCGACGACGTGCTGGTGCTGCCGTCCCCGATCGGGGCGCCCCGGTAGCCGCAGCCGGAAACGCGAGGGCCCCCGGTCGGTCGACCGGGGGCCCTCGTCGTACGCGGTGGGATCAGCTGGGCCGGCGGAAGCCGGCGACCGGCATGTAGTTGATGCTCGCCACCTGGACCGGTTTGCCGGCCCGTGGCGCGTGCACCATCTTGTCGTTGCCGAGGTAGAGGCCGACATGGTGCAGGTCGCTGAAGAAGAAGACCAGGTCACCGGGGCGCGCCTCGGAGCGG
This sequence comes from Micromonospora sp. URMC 103, assembly GCF_051386435.1. Taxonomy (NCBI): domain Bacteria; kingdom Bacillati; phylum Actinomycetota; class Actinomycetes; order Micromonosporales; family Micromonosporaceae; genus Micromonospora; species Micromonospora sp. URMC 103. The sequence continues at coordinate 354,972 of NZ_JBPQTR010000003.1, forward strand.
GGGATGGACTTGCCCTCGTTCCACTGCGCACCCGTGAAGTGGGTGAGGGAGATGCCCGCGGCCTTGTAGGCGTACTGGGTGAGACCGGAGCAGTCGAACGAGTTCGGACCGGTGGCACCCCAGACGTACGGCTTCCCGATCTTGCCGCAGGCGGTCCGGATGGCGGTGCGGGCCGCCGCGCTGACCACACCGCTGATGGTCGGGCACCCTTCCGTCTTGACCGTGGTCACCGGCAGCAGCTTCTCCAGCCGCTTGATCTCGGCGTCGATCTTCTTCTTCTTCGCCGCCAGGTCGTTCTGCTGCTTGGTCTGCGTCGCGATCAGCGCGTCGAGCCGCTGCTTCTCACCGTCGTACTTGGCCCGGACCTTGAGCACACCCTCGACCTCCTTGTGCTCCTGCTTCGCCAGGCGGTCGAGGATGGTGAGCTGCTCGGTGAGGGTGTCCGGCTTGGCGCTGACCAGCAGCGCGCCGATCTCCTGCGAAGGGCCCTCGATGTAGTAGCGGGAGGCGAGGTCGCCGACCCGGCTCATCGCCAGCTCGCTCTGCAGAGCCAACGGCTCGATCTTCTTCCGCAGGTCGTCGGACTTCTTGCGGTTGACCTTCAGCTGCGCCCGCACCTTGTTGTACTGCTCGATCGTGGGTTCCAGCTGCTCCCACTGCTTGTCGATCTGCGCCTCGATCTCCTCGACCGAGGGCGCGGCGTGCGCCGGCGCGGCGAGCATGCCGGCACCGACGGCCGCGGCGGCGACCAGGGTGAGCAGGCGGTGGGCGACCCGGCGCAGGCCACCCGGACGAGCGGACCGTCCCGGTGCGTGACGATGGGGGGGCATGGTTGCCACCGGCACCGACTCCTTTTGCGACCGACCGCCGGGCGCCTCGCGGAGGGGAAGCGGCGAGGGCAGACGACCCACAGCGGTCGGTGCCCCACGATAGGGAAGCGCCGGAGCGGAATCAAGGCGAGGCCGCGCACCGTCACGCTGACGCAACCGCTTGCGTACCAACGGTGTTCGCCACTCAGCCGACGATGGCCATCAATACGTCGTCGAGCGTCACGACGCCCAGGGGTCGCCGGCCGTCGCTCACGAGCACCATGTGCCGCCGCTCGCGGCGCATCGCGAGCAGCAGGTCGGCCAGCGTACGCTCCGGCGGCACCACCGCCAGCGTCCGGTAGACCGCGGGCGGCACCGGTGCCCGCCGGTCCGGACCGGCGTACCCGAGCACGTCCTTCACGTGCACGAAGCCCAGCACCCGCCGTGTGGCCCGCTGCACCACCGGAAACCGGGACCGGCCCGTCCGGGTGGCCAGCACCTCCAGCGACGCCGGTGAGACGTCCTCGGCCACGGTGACGACGGTCGACCACGGTTGCAGGGCGTCCGCCGCCGTACGCCGGTGCAGCGCGAGCGCGCCCGTGATCCGCGCGTGCTCCTCGGCGTCGAGCAACCCCTCCGTCCGCGCCTGGGAGACCAGGCCGGCCAGTTCCTCGGCCGTGAAGACGGTTTTGACCGCCTCGGTCGCCTCGATGCGCCAGAACCGCAGCACGTGGCGTGCCGCCCACTTCATGGCCAGCAGGAGCGGCTTGGTGGCCAGGCAGAACGCCAGCATGGCCGGCCCCAGCCAGAGCGCGGACGGCTCCGGGCCGGCGATGGTGATGTTCTTCGGCACCATCTCGCCGACCACGGTGTGCAGGAACACCACCACGCCGAGCGCCAGCACGAACGCCACCGGATGCACGGCCCGCTCCGGCAGCCCGACCGCGTGGAACGGCACCTCCAGCAGGTGTGCCAGCGCCGGCTCGGCGATCGCGCCCAGCCCGAGCGAGCAGACCGTGATGCCGAGCTGCGCCCCCGCGATCATCAACGGGATCTGGTTCATCGCCGACAGCGCCCACCGGGCCCGCTTCGACCCGGCGGCGAGGGGTTCGAGCACCGTACGGCGTGACGCGATCAGCGCGAACTCGCTGCCCACGAAGAACGCGTTGCCGAGCAGCAGCAGCACGGTCAGCCCCAGCTCAGCCATCGACGTCCGGCTCCTCCGGGCGGACGACGCGCACCTGCTCGATCCGGTGCCGGTCGACCTCCACCACCGTGAACTCCCAGCGGCCCGCCTCGACGGTCTCGCCGACCACCGGGATGTGCCCCAACCGGGCCATCAGGAAGCCGCCGAGCGTCTCGTACGGGCCCTCCGGGAGCCGGAACCCGGTCCGCTCGGCCAGCTCGTCGGCGCGCAGCACCCCGTCGACGAGGACCGTCCGCTCGCCGCCCGGCACGGTCAGCTCGACCGGGCCGGCGTCCACCACGGCGGCCGGGTCGAACTCGTCGGCGATCTCCCCGACCAGCTCCTCCACGAGGTCCTCGACGGTGACGAGGCCGTCGGTGCCGCCGTACTCGTCGACCACGATGGCCAGGTCGGCGCCCGCGGCACGGAGCGCGGCGAGCACACCGTCGAGGTCGAGGCTCTCCGGCACGTACACCGGCTCGCGGGCCACCCCGCCGACCGTGGTGGCCGCCCGCCGGTCGGGCGGTACGCCCAGCGCGTCCCGCACACCGGCCACTCCGGTCACCAGGTCGAGCGTCTCCTCGTACACCGGAAAGCGCGTCCGACCGGTGTCCCGCGACAGGGTCAGCAGCTCGGCCACGCTCGCGGACGCCCGCAGCGCCACCACGTCGACCCGCGGGGTCATGGCCTCCGCGGCCCGCTTGTCGCCGAACCGGATCGTCCGGCGGAGCAGCATCGCGGTGTCCGGCGGCAGCGCCCCGGCCCGGGCCGAGATGGCGGCCAGCAGTCCCAGCTCCTCCGGCGAGCGCGCGCTCGCCAACTCCTCCTGCGGCTCGACCCCGAGCGCCCGGACCAGCCGGTTGGCCGACCCGTTGAGGGCCCGGATGAGCCAGCCGAACGTACGCGCGAAGCCGCGCATCGGCCCGGCCGTGGCGAGCGCGGACGGCATCGGCCGGGCCAGTGCGAGGTTCTTCGGCACCAGCTCGCCGAAGAGCATCGAGATCAGGGTGGCCAGCGCCAGGGCGAGCAGCGGGGTGAACCGGTCGGTCGCGTCGTCGGCCAGCGGACGCAGCAGCGGAGCGAAGATCCGCGCGAGCGCCGGCTCGGCGAGGTAGCCGGTGAGCAGCGCGGTGATGGTGATCCCGAGCTGCGCACCGGAGAGCTGGAACGAGAGTTCGCGCAGCGCCCGCCGGACCCCGGCCGCGGCGGTGTCGCCGCCGTCGGCCCGCCGGTCGATCTCGGCCCGGTCCACGGTGACCAGCGCGAACTCCGCCGCCACGAAGAACGCGTTGCCCGCGGTCAACGCCGCGAAGCCGGCCAGCGGCAGCAGCGTGGCGAATAGCAGACCGTCGATGATGGCCTCACCTCGGCGCGATTGTTCCACGGGGGAACCACCGGCACGAGCCCGCCGCGGCCGGCCCGTTCGTGCGCCTCCGGTCGGTGGTCGGGCGGAGTTACCGTCGGCTCATGGCGGATCTCACCCTCGCACACGAGCTGGCCCTGCTCGGGCACGACGACGCGGGCCTCAACCGGCTCGGCGCTCCGCACCTCGGCTACGGGCTGGCCGGCGCGCTCCTGCTGGAGCTCACGCTCGCCGGCCGGTTGACGGTCACCGACGGTCGGGTCACCGTGACCGGCGCCGAGCCGCTCGGCGAACCGCTGCTGGACGACGCGCTGGCCCGCATCGCGTCCGACGGGAAGCGCCGCAAGCCGAAGGACTGGGTCGGCCGGCTCGCCAAGGGCCTTCCGGAGCAGGTGCTGGACGGGCTGGTCGACGCCGGCGTGCTGCGCCGCGAGTCCGACCGGGTGCTCTGGGTCTTCCCGCGTACCCGCTACCCCTCTCCGACCGGCGCCGAGCCGGCAGTGGAGGCGGACGCCCGCCGGCGGATGCTCGCCGCCATGGCGGCGCAGGGCCCGGTGGAGCCGCGGACGGCCGCCCTCATCAGCCTGACCCGCGCTGTCGGCCTCGACCGCAAGCTGTTCCGTGACCTGCCGAAGGAGCAGGTCAAGCGACGACTAGCAGAGATCGGCGAGGGCAGCTGGGCGTCGGACGCCACGCGCCGGGCGATCATGGAGACGCAGGCGGCGGTGATGGCGGCCACCAGTGCCGCCACCACGGCAGCCGTCATCAGCACGACAGGCTCCTGACCCACCCGACGTCGACGGCGGTGGCACCGGGGGTGCCACCGCCGTCGGCGGTGCTCCTGGCGGGCGTACGCGCGCCGCTTCCGGCCGCGCCGGCGGGGTCAGCCGGCGACCGGCTCGGCCTCCTTGTCGCCCCGGGTCTGCTCGGGCTTCACGGACCGGAGCAGCACGCTCGCCACGTCGATGACCTCGACCTGCTCGCCCGCGCCCTTGCCGTTCACCCCGTCGCTGAGCATCGTCGAGCAGAACGGGCAGCCGACCGCGACCGTCTTCGCGCCGGTCGCCATGGCCTCCTCGACCCGCTCGACGTTGATCCGCTTGCCGATCTTCTCCTCCATCCACATCCGGGCGCCGCCGGCCCCGCAGCAGAAGGAGCGTTCGCTGTTGCGCGGCATCTCCGTCAGCTCACCGGCGATGGCGGTGCCCAGCACCTCGCGCGGCGGGGCGAAGACCCGGTTGTGCCGGCCGAGGTAGCACGGGTCGTGGTAGGTGACGCCGCCGTCGACCGGCTGCACCGGGGTGAGTCGGCCGGTGGCCACCAGGTGCGCCAGCAACTGGGTGTGGTGCACGACCTCGAACTCGCCGCCGAGCTGCCCGTACTCGTTGCCGAGCGTGTTGAAGCAGTGCGGGCAGGTGGCCACGATCTTGCGCTTGCTCTTCTCCCGACCCTCGAACGCCTCGTTCAGGGTCTCCACGTTCTGCTGGGCGAGCATCTGGAAGACGAACTCGTTGCCGATCCGGCGGGCCGGGTCACCCGAGCAGGTCTCGCCCTCGCCGAGGATGGCGAACGACACGCCGGCCTCGTTGAGCAGCGTGGCGACCGCGCGGGTGGTCTTCTTCGCCCGGTCCTCGAACGCGCCGGCGCAGCCGACCCAGAACAGGTACTCGAAGTCGTCCACCTCACCGACGCGGGGCACCTCGAAGTCGAGACCCTTGGTCCAGTCCTCGCGGGTGTTCTGCGGGGCGCCCCACGGGTTGCCCTTGTTCTCCAGGTTGCGGAGCATCACGCCGGCCTCCGAGGGGAAGCTCGACTCGATCAGCACCTGGTAGCGCCGCATGTCGACGATGTGGTCGACGTGCTCGATGTCCACCGGGCACTGCTCGACGCAGGCGCCGCAGGTGGTGCAGGACCAGAGCACGTCCGGGTCGATGACCCCGCCCTCCTCGGCCGTGCCGACCAGCGGCTTGTCGGCCTCGGCCAGTGCGAGCACGTCGACGTGGGCGAGCTGGGCCTCGGTGGCCTTCTCCTCGCCGGTGAGGTCCTTGCCGCCGCCGGCCAGGAGATAGGGCGCCTTGGCGTACGCGTGGTCGCGGAGGCTCAGCACGAGCAGCTTCGGCGACAGCGGCTTGCCGGTGTTCCAGGCGGGGCACTGCGACTGGCAGCGACCGCACTCGGTGCAGGTGCTGAAGTCGAGCAGGCCCTTCCAGGTGAACTGCTCCACCTGCGCCACGCCGAACTGGTCCTTCTCCGGGTCGGCCTCCTCGAAGTCCAGCGGCTTTCCGTTGCTGGTCATGGGCCGCAGCGCGCCGAGGCCGGAGCCGGCGGGCTTGGCCGGCTCCCGCTTGAAGAAGATGTTGGGGAAGGCCAGGAAGCGGTGCCAGGCCACGCCCATCGTGACGTTCAGCGAGATCACGATGAGCCAGGTCATCGAGATGACGATCTTGATGAGCGCGGCGACGGTGGCCCCGTCCTGCCACTCCGGCAGGACGGCGCCGACCGCGTGGCTGAGCGGGGTGGCCCAGACCGGGTGCGCGAAGTGGTCGGTGGCGACCTTGAAGCCCCGGATCACGAAGCCGAAGATCAGAACCAGGAGCACGACCCACTCGACGAAGTAGCCCTGCCACATCGTCGAGCCGGTGAACCGGGATCGACCGCCCGGCCGCGTGGGTCGGTTGCGGAGCCGGATGGCCATCAGCACGAGGATGCCGACCAGGCCCAGGATGCCGATCCACTCGGTGGCGAGCCCGAAGAGCGTCCAGTCCCCGATGATCGGCAGACCACCGGTCGGCGTGACCACCTCGAAGTACGCCTCGAGCACCAGCAGCGACAGCACGATGAAGCCGACCATCACGAACCAGTGCGCGGCACCCACCACGCTCCACTTCAGCATGCGGGTGTGGCCGGCGGTCTCCACCAGCATCTTCTTCGTGCGGGCGCCCTTGTCGCCGAACCTCTCCGGCGCCGGTTGCCCGAGCCGGATGACGGCCGTCATCTTCAGGACCGCGCGTACCGCAAGCCACACCGCCACGGCGGTGATGGCGGCCGCGAGGATCGTGGTCACGATCTGGACGCTGCCCATCGAGTTGGCCTCCCGGTCTGCTGCCTGTCGAGCGGCTCGGCGGCCGGGGCCGGCGTCAGGGCGCCATCGGCGAGCCGCCGTCGTCGCACCCTCGACCGGGCCGGTCGATGACCTCGCTCCGCTCGGTCATGCAGTGCAGCCTACGCGCAAGGTTACCCAGCAGTAACGTGAGTCATCTCGCACCCGGGCCGCGCCGCCCTGCGCACACCATAGGGGCCCCCGCCCGGAACTGCCGGGCAGGGGCCGCGTCGAGTGACGTGGATCGGTCTCGCGGGCCCGGGCCGGTGGCCCCGCCCGCGCGAAGGGGCGGGGTCAGCGCCAGCGGGAGAGCAGGATCAGGGAGGCGACCATCGCGCCGAAGCCCACGGCGAGGTTCCAGTAACCCCACGACATGACCGGGTACGCCTGCTCGGACAGGTAGTAGACCACCAGCCAGGCGATACCGACGACGATGAGCGCCACCGCCGTGATCGGCAGCCAGACCGGGCTAGGCTTGCGCGTCGCCGCCGTCGCCGTCGGGCGCACGTCCGTCGGCGGGGTGTACACCTTCTTCTTGCGGACCTGAGACTTGGGCACGACGCTCTCCAGAGGGGGTTATTACGACCTCGTCCGGCCTGACAACCGGGCGCGGGGGCGACGGTCCATGGCCAATAATGTTCGACAGCTAGCGTAGTCCGGAAGGCTCGCCCAATCCATGAATGGGGCCAGGCCGGTGCGCGGAGTGACCGGAAAGTGTGCAGTGTTCCAGGTCACGACGACGCCGCTCGGGCCACCGGGGGCCGACGCGGCACGACGGAAAGGGACGCTCGGTGGAGTACACAACCGGCGCGGCCTCCTGGCAGAAGGTGCTGCGGCGCGCCGTGGCCGGGCTGCTGCCACGGCGACCGCGGCAACGGCGACCTGGCTGGTCGGTCGGTGTGCCGCTGATCGCCGCCGCGGCCGGGCTGCTCTTCACCACCACGGCGACGACGGCGGGCGGCACCGCCCTGCGCGAGGACCGGCGCCCGCAGCTCAACCAGCTGATCGAGGAACGCCGGCAGCAGGTGGCCGCCAGCGAGCAGCGGGCCGCGTCCCTCCGGCAGGAGGTCGAGGAGCGGACGGACGCCCTCGCCGAGCAGGACGGCCCGATCAAGGCCCAGCAGGACCGCGCCGCCGGCACGCGGGAGGCCGCCGGCTTCACGGCGCTCACCGGCAGCGGCGTGACCGTCGAGCTGAACGACGCGCCCCGCCGCAGCGACCAGCGTCTGCCCGAAGGGGTGAGCAACGACGACCTGGTGGTCCACCAGCAGGATGTCCAGGCGGTGGTGAACGCTCTCTGGGCCGGCGGCGCGGAGGCCATGTCCATCATGAACGTCCGCGTGCTCGCCACGAGCGCGGTACGCTGCGTCGGTAACACCCTGCTGCTGCACGGCCGGGTGTACTCCCCACCATTCAAGATCGTAGCGATCGGCGACCCGGCTGCCCTGCAGAAGGCCCTCGCCGACTCCCAGGGAGTCCGGTTGTTCAAGGACGCGGTCGACCATTACCAGCTCGGTTACCAGGAGAACGTCTCGACGGTGACCGTGCCGGCGTTCGAGGATTCGACCGCCCTGCGCTCGGCGAAGGTGCTCCGTGACTGACGAGGAGCGGCCCGACGGCCGGCACCGGGGCTCCGGCGACGACCAGACCGCGCACCTGCCGAAGATCGACCGCGTCGAGTCGCCTCCGCACCGCCCCCGGGGCGCCTGGCCCGACCCGGTGCTGCCGCCGCGCGTGCCGGCGGACCGCCAGCCCGCGCCCGAGCCGCCCGTCGGGCCGGATCCGCTGCCCCGCCGGGGCACGCCGCCCACCGGCCGGGCGGCCGACACCTCGGGTGACGCCTCCGGCTGGTCGACCCCCGAGCGGCCGGCGGCCCGTCCGGGCCCGACCGACGCCCCGCCACCGTGGCCCGGCGCCACCACCGCCCGTCCCGCCGCCAGCGAGCCGCCCGCCTGGTCGGCTCCTCCGGCCGAGCGCGCCGTGCGACCGGCGACGGCGGCCGAGGGCGCGCCCCGGCCCGCGGACACGCCGGCCCGGTCGGACGCCTTCGGCGACCGCCGCCATCCCACCGAGGTCCCCGTGCGGCCGCCCGCGCCGGGGGCCCTCCCGACCCGTGCCGCCGCCGCGGACTCCGGCCGGCCGGGCGTTTCACCCCGGGCCGCGTCGCCCGAGCAGCGGACGGCCGCCGCCGGCCCGTCGCCCGAGCAGCCCACGACCGGCGCCGCGCCCGGGCGCCCGCGGTCCGTCGAGACCGAGGGCCCGACCGCGTTCCTCCCGCCGGTCGCGTCCCGCGCGGAGCGGACGCCGGCCGCGTCGGCCTCCGGCCAGCCGGGCGGGTCCGTCCCGCCGTCCGCCGACCCCGGCGCGACGGCGCTGATCCCGAAGATCCCGACCGGCGGGCAGCCACCCCGGCACCCGGCGCTCGACTCCACGGCGCTGATGGGTGCCGTACCGCTGACGCCGGAGACCGGCGACCCGGCCGAGTCCTCGCCCGGCGAGCCACCGCGACCGCGGCGGGGTGAGCGGGTCGTCCAGCTCCGCCCCGAGCAGACCGGCGAGGGTTACAAGAGCGTCTACTCCGAGCTGACCCGGCCGTCGCTCGCCTCCCGCATCCGGTCCGGCCTGCGCGTGAGCGGCGAGGTGCTGATCACCTTCGGCCTCGTCGTGCTGCTCTTCGCCGGCTACGAGGTGTGGGGCAAGTCCGCGATCGTCGACGCCCACCAGAACGACCTCAGCCAGCAGCTCGCGCAGGCGTGGGGGCCCACGGGCGACCCCACCGTCTCGGCCGCCCCCACCCCCTCGGCCAAGCCGTCGCCGCCGGTGCACGGCAAGCCCATCGCGGGTCTCTACATCCCGAAGCTCGCGAAGAACTGGGTCGTGGTCGAGGGCGTCACCCAGGCCGACATCCGGTACGCGCCCGGGCACTACCCGAAGAGCGCGCTGCCCGGCCAGGTCGGCAACTTCGCCGTGGCCGGGCACCGCAACCGCGCCACCTTCTGGCGGCTCGACGAGCTCCACGACGGCGACGCGATCGTGGTCGAGAGCAAGACCGACTGGTACGTCTACAAGGTCTCCCAGACCCGGATCGTGCGGCCCACCCAGGTCGAGGTGGTGGCCCCGGTGCCGGGCAAGCCGGGCGAGAAGCCGAGCCGGCGCATGCTCACCCTGACCACGTGCAACCCGAAGTTCGACAACTACCAGCGGCTGATCATCCACGCCGAGCTGGACCGGACGCAGCCGAAGTCCGAGGGTCGCCCGGCGGAGCTGGGAGGCTGACCGGCGATGTACTCGTGGATCTGGCGCAAGCTCCCGTTCGGGATCGTTGGCAAGCTGACCGGGTCGGTGCTGCTGCTCGCCGCCACCGTGGCCCTGCTCTGGTACGTCGTCTTCCCGTGGGCCGAGCCGCTGCTCCCCTTCGACGACGTGCAGGTGACCCAGGACGCCGACGTGACCGGCGACCCGGCGGGCGACGTGGTGCCCGGCGACGCCCCGCCGGGCGACGAGCACGACCTGCCGTACGACACGGACCGGAACAACACCCCGCCGCCCTCTCCGAGCCGGTGAGCCGATGCGCGTCCTGGTGATCGACAACTACGACTCGTTCGTGTTCAACCTCGTGCAGTACCTGGGCCAGCTCGGTGTGGAGTGCGACGTCCGGCGCAACGACGAGATCGACGTCGCCGAGGTGGGCAGCGTGGGCGCCGGCGGCGTCCTGCTCTCACCCGGGCCGGGCAGCCCCGACCGGGCGGGCATTTGCCTCGAGGTGATCCGGCGTTACGCCGGTGAGCTGCCGATCTTCGGTGTGTGCCTGGGTCACCAGGCGATCGGCGAGGCCTTCGGCGCCACCGTGGCCCGAGCCCCGGAACTCCTGCACGGCAAGACCTCGGAGGTCCGGCACCACTCGGCCGGCGTCCTCGCCGGCCTGCCCGACCCGTTCACCGCGACCCGCTACCACTCGCTCGCCGTGGTGCCGGAGACGCTGCCCGACGAGCTGGAGGTCACGGGCTGGACCGGGTCGGGCGTGGTGATGGCGATGCGCCACCGCAGCCTGCCCATCGAGGGCGTGCAGTTCCACCCCGAGTCGGTGCTCACCGAGGGCGGTCACCTCATGCTCGCCAACTGGCTCGCGGGATGCGGTTACCCCGAGGCGCTGGACCGCGCCCCGGCCCTGGCCGCCGAGGTCGACGCCCGCCGCCGAGCAGCCTTCGCCGCCGCCTGATCCCCCGGTCTCTCCCGCCTGCGGGCCCTGCTCGTAAGGGCGGCGGCTCGATCATGAAGTTATTGCGCCGACACGCCGGTGTGGCGGGCAATAACTTCATGATCAACGCGTCGGTGCGGCGCGGGCGTCGCGCTCGTGCGGGCGGGCGCCTCAGTTCTTCCAGGGGTGCGCGGACGGCGGCGGGAACACCGGAAGGCCGCCACCGGTGCCCGGCGTGGTGGGCGTCGCCGTCGGCGTGGGCGACGACGGCGTGCTGCTCGGCGGCGTCTCCGGCTCGGACACGGAGACGACGATCTTCACCGTGCTGCCTCGCGCCTTCTTGTTGCCGCCCCGCGGGTTCTGCGCGAGGACCTTGCCCGCCTCCTCGGGCGGAACCTCGTCACCGAGGTCCACGTCCACGTCGAAGCCGGCGTTCTCCAGCGTCCGCGTGGCTTCCTCCCGGCTCAGGCCCACCACGTTCGGGACCTCGCGGACGTTGCCCCTGGAGACCGTCAGGGTCACCTTGGTGCCCTCGGGCACCCGCTGACCCTCGCCCGGCGAGACGTCGAGGACGATGTCCTCGCTCTCCTCGTTGTCGATCTCCTTGATCGAGACCACGAACTTGTCCTCTTCGAGCCGGGCCCTCGCGCTCTCGACCTTGCTGCCCTTGAGCCCGGTCGGGATGGTGGCCTCAGGCTTGCCGCCGCAGACCTGGACCGTCACGGTCTGGTCGCGCTCCAACCGCGCGCCGGGCGCCGGGTCCTGACCGGCCACCGTGTCCTTCTTACAGGTGGCGTTGAAGATCGGCTCGCCGGTCTGGGGAGCCAGCCCCGCCTTCTGGATCTCCTGGAACGCCTGCGCCCGGGTCAGGCCGGTCACCGTGGGCACCGGGACCTGCTTCTCGTCGTCCTGGTTCCACTGGAGCGCGGCGGCCAGGGCGATGACGGCGAGCACGCCGACCGCCGCGAACGTGGCGATCAACCAGGACGACGCGCGGCGGCGGCGGGGATCGCCGACCCGGGCCGGGATCTGGCCGGTCGGCGGGGCGGCACCGCCCCCACCGGCGTACCCCGGCGCGGCGGCCGGCGCCATCGGCATCGTCTCCTGCTCGCGCATCACCGGCGTGGCCAGCACGGGGCGGCCGGCGGCGGCGCGGAGCAGGTCGGCCCGCATCTCGGCGGCGCTCTGGTAGCGGTTGAGCGGGTTCTTCGACAGGGCCTTGAGCACGATGGCGTCGACCGCCGGCGACACCTCGGGGTTGATGTCGCTCGGCGTGGGCGGCGCCTCCCGTACGTGCTGGTAGGCGACACTCACCGGGCTGTCGCCCACGAACGGCGGGTGGCCGCAGAGCAGTTCGAAGAGGACGCAGCCGGCCGCGTAGACGTCGGAGCGGGCGTCGACCGCCTCGCCCCGCGCCTGCTCCGGCGAGAGGTACTGCGCGGTGCCGATCACCGCGCTGGTCTGCGTCATGGTGGTGGCGCCGCTGGCCAGGGCCCGGGCGATGCCGAAGTCCATGACCTTGACCTGGCCGGTCTGGGTGAGCATGACGTTGCCGGGCTTGATGTCCCGGTGGATGATGCCGTGCCGGTGGCTGAACTCCAGCGCGGCACACACGTCGGCGCAGATCTCCAGCGCCCGGCGGGGCTGGAGCCGCCCCTCGGCGCCGAGCACCTCCTTGAGGGTCCGCCCGTTGACGAACTCCATGACGATGAACGGCAGCGTCTCGCCGGTCGGCGCGGTCTCCTCGCCGGTGTCGTAGACGGCCACGATCGCCGGGTGGTTCAGCGACGCGGCGTTCTGCGCCTCCCGGCGGAACCGCATCTGGAAGGTGGCGTCCCGGGCCAGGTCCGTGCGGAGCATCTTGATGGCGACGTCCCGACCGAGTCGGAGGTCGCGACCGCGGTGCACCTCGGCCATGCCGCCGTAGCCGAGCAGCTCGCCGACCTGGTACCTGCCACCCAGCAGGCGGGCCTGCGCTGTCATCGCGTCTGTCGTCCTTCGCTCGTCGTCGTCTCGTCGCTCGCGGGCCGGAGCCGCTCGCTGCGACGGTACGGCGTCACGGTCAGATCGTCGCGCCCGTCGGCGGGTAGCGCGCCGGACGTCACGGTCGGCGGCGTGAGCACGCCGGGTTCGCCGGCCTGCGCGCCCTTCCGCAGCTTGTAGGAAATCACGCCGGAGCAGAGCAGGACCAGTACGGCCAGGAGGACGGCCACGAACACCATCCCCGGTCGGGAGCGACCCGTGGTGGGCGGCGGCAGCGCGGGGCCGGGCTGCCGGGCGTACGCCGGTGCGGAGTCCTGGCGGGCCGGGGCCGGCGGCACCGACGCGGCGCCGCGCGGATAGCTGGCCTGGGCCACTGGGGGCCGGGGCTGCGCCACGGCGGCCGGGGCCACCACGGTCGGTCGCGGGGGCTGGGCCGGCGCCGCCACGCCGGGGCGGGGCGCGGTGGCGGCCGCCCGTGCCGGCGGTGTGCCGGTCGGCGGCCGGTGCGGCACGGCCGGCGGGCGTGCCTGCTGCGGAGGGGGCACCTGGGCGCGCCCGGGCGCGGGCGCCGGCGAGGCGGGCGCCCCGGAGATCGGGCGGGACTGCGTGTTCGCCCGTGCCTGCTGGGACAGCGCCGCCTTCGCCTGGCGGGCCACCCCGGCCAGCGCGGCGGCGCTCGGCCAGCGGGCCGCCGGGTCCTTGGACATGGCCCGCTCGACGATCGCCCGGACCTGCGGCGGGATGTCGGCCGGCAGCGACCGGGGTGAGTCCTGGACGTGCTTCATGGCGATCTCGAGCGGGTTGTCCCCCTCGAACGGGCGCCGGCCCGCGAGGCACTGGTACGCGACCACGCCGAGCGCGTAGACGTCGGAGGCGGGTGACGCCACCTGGCCCATCGCCTGCTCGGGCGAGATGTACGACGCCGTGCCGAGCACCGAGCCGGCCGCCGTGAGCTGCCCCACGAGGTCGGAGCGGGCGATGCCGAAGTCGGTGAGCACGAGCGTGCCGTTGGGCCGGACGAGCAGGTTGCCCGGCTTCACGTCGCGGTGCACGATGCCCTTCGCGTGGGCGGCGTGCAGCGCGTCGGCGGCCTGCGCGACGAGGGCCATCGTGCGGGCCGGGGTGAGCCGGCCGACCCGGCTGAGCGTCGCCGAGAGCGGGTCGCCCTCGACGTACTCCATCACGAGGAAGGCGATCTGCTGGTCGCTGCCGAAGTCGTAGACGTCCACCACCCCGGGGTGGTTGATGGTCGCCATGGTCCGGGCCTCGCCGCGGAACCGCTCGGCGAAGCCCGGCTCGTCGAGCAGTGCGGGGAGCAGGCTCTTCACGGCGACCGTCCGGCCGAGCACCTGGTCGGTGCCGCGCCAGACGTCGCCCATGCCACCGCTCGCGATGCGCTCGTCGAGGCGGTAGCGGTTGCCGAGCTGGACCCCGGGGCTGAGCATGTCACCGGCCCCCGGGGTCGGTGACGGCCGCCCGCATGATCTGACCGGCGATCCGGGCGGCCTCGGCGCTGCCGCCGGGACCGGCCTGCTCCAGCTCCACGCAGACCGCGGAGACCGGCGTGCCGTCTTTGTCGAGGGCGAAGCCGATGAACCAGCCGTGGTCGGGCCGGTCCGGCGCCGACTGGGCGGTGCCGGTCTTGCCGCCGACCGTGTAGCCGTTGAACTTCGCCTTCCCGCCGGTGCCGTTCTCGACCACGCTGACCATCATGTCCCGCAGGTCGTTGGCGACCTGTCCGCTGATCGGCCGGCGCAGCTCGCGCGGCTTGGCGGCGTCGTAGACGGTGGTCCGGTCCGGCCCGAGGAGCTGCTTGACCAGGTACGGCCGCATCTGGCTGCCGCCGTTGGCCACCGAGGCGGCGATCAGCGCGCCCTGCAGCGGGGTCATCCGGACGTTGTTCTGGCCGATGGAGGACTGGGCGAGCGCAGCCGGGTCGGTGGTGCCATCCGGGTTCAGCATGTCGCCGGTCCGGCTGGCCGCCGTGCGCAGCCCGTCCTCGCCGAGCTGGCCGACGGTCAGGTCGTCCTGCTCGAAGCCGAACTGCCGGGCCTTCTCCTTCAGCACGTCGGCCCCGAGCCGCACGCCGAGCTGCGCGAAACCGGTGTTGCACGACTCGGTGACCGCGTCCATGAGGGTGACCTGCGACTCCGGGCAGATCGACGCCGCCGCGTTGCGGATCGGGGAGCCCGAGGTCGGTGGCGTGTAGCTGGAGCCAGCCTTGATGAGCGTGTCCTTCGTGACCCCGTTCTCCAGCGCCGCGGCAGCCACCACGATCTTGAAGGTGGAGCCGGGTGGCAGGGTCTCCGAGAGCGCCCGGTTCTTGAGTGGGCCGTCCGGATTCTGCTCCAACTGGTTGTACGCCGCGGCCGCCTTGTCGATGTCGTGGCTCGCCAGCGGGTTCGGGTCGAAACTGGGCATGGAGACGAGCGCCTGGACCGCACCGGTACGCGGGTCGATGGCGATCGCGGCGCCCCGCTTCACACCCAGCTCGTTGTTCCGCAGCTGGTTGTACGCGACGTCCTGGGCCTTCTTCGAGAGGGTGAGCAGGACGTTGCCGCCGCCGGTCTGGTCGCCGGTGAACATGTCCTTGATCCGGTCACCGATCAGCTGGTCGCTGGTGCCGGCCAGGAAGTCGTTCTCGATCCGCTCGATGCCGGTGTCCGCCAGGTTGACGGGCTTGTAGCCGAGCACGTGCGCGTACTCCGCCCCGCCGGGGTAGGTGCGCAGGAACTTCAGCTTGCCGTCGGTCTCCTTGCTGGTGGCGAGCGCCGTGCCGCCGGCCTCGATGTTGCCGCGCTTGCGCTCGTACTCGGCCACCTGGACCCGGCCGTTGTAGTCGCTGTTGCGGTACTCGTCGGCCTTGTAGGCCTGGATCCAGTTCAGGTTCGCGAAGAGGAGCCCGAAGAGGATCATGACGACGACGCCGACCCGCCGCAGGGGTGCGTTCATGGCCTGATCACCTCCGTGGGGGCACCGTGCAGCTGCTCGGGCGGGCCGGCCGACGGCCGCGCCGCCTTGCCCCCGCCGCCGGTCACCGGCCGCCGCGCGCCGTCGGAGACCCGAAGCAGCACGGCGATGAGCAGCCAGTTGGCCATCAGCGACGAGCCACCGGCGGAGAGGAACGGCGTGGTCTGGCCGGTGAGCGGGATCAGCTTGCTGATGCCGCCGACGATCACGAAGACCTGGAGCCCGAGGGTGAAGGCGAGGCCGCCGGCCAGCAGCTTGCCGAACGAGTCCCGCACGGCGAGCGCGGCGCGCAGGCCGCGCTCCACGACCAGCAGGTAGACGACCAGCAGGGCGGAGAGCCCGAAGAGGCCGATCTCCTCGCCGATGCCCGCGAAGATGAAGTCGTTCTGCACCTCGGGGATCTCGAGCGGCTGGCCGCCACCGGGGCCGGCGCCGAACAGACCACCGGTGCCGAGCCCGAGCAGGCCCTGGACCAGCTGGTAGCCCTTGTTGTACGGATCGCCGAACGGGTCCAGCCAGATCTGCGCCCGCAGGTAGAAGTTGGCGAACGGGCCGCCGACCATCTCGCCGAGGAAGTACGCGAGGTAGGCGCCGCCGAAGAAGAGGATCAGACCGATCAGCAGCCAGCTGACCCGTTCCGTGGCGATGTACAGCGTCACCACGAACATGCCGAAGTACAGCAGCGAGGTGCCCAGGTCCTTCTCGAAGATGAGCACCAGGAGGCTGATCAGCCAGACCACGACGACCGGCCCGAGGTCCCGACCGCGGGGGAAGTCGATGCCGAGGAAGCGCCGACTCGCCAGCGACAGCACCTCGCGCTTGCGGACCAGGTAGTAGGCGAAGAAGACCAGCAGGGCCAGCTTGGCGAACTCACCGGGCTGGATCGAGAAGGTCGGCGTGAACTTGATCCACAGCTTGGCGCCGTTGATCTCGGAGAACCGGGCGGGCAGCACCGCCGGGATCATCACGAGCACGATGCCGGCCAGGCCCAGGGTGTAGGCGTACCGGGAGACGGACCGGTGGTCACGCATCAGCACGAGCAGCCCCGCGGCGAGGATCCCCGAGATCAGCGTCCAGGCCAGCTGGCGGCCACCCTGGCCGGCGAAGATGGCCAGGTGCTCCCGGTCGGCCGGGAGGGCCTTCGCGAGGTCGATCCGACGCAGGAAACCGACACCCAGGCCGTTGAGCAGGGCCACCGCCGGCAGCAGGGCCGGGTCGGCGAACGGTGCCAGGAACCGGATCACCAGGTGCAGGCCGAGGAAGACGGCGCCCAGCGCGGCGGCGGGAAGCCAGAAGTCCGGGGTCACCGTGTCGAGCACGTTCGCCTCGACGGTCGCACCGTAGGCCGCCACCAGCACCATGGCCAGCACCAGCAGGGACAGCTCGGCGTTGCGCCGGGACCGGGCCAGGCGTACGCCGGGCTGCTCGCCCGTGGTGGCGGGCGAGGCTGCCGGTGTGGCCGCTGCGGTCACGGAAGGATCCTCGGGGTCGGGCCGACGCTCACTCGGGCGACCGGCAGGTGGCCGGGTCGAGCACCGGCGGGGCCGAGTCGGAGGGCGGGGCGTCGGGCGTGCCGGTCGGCTCGGTGCCGGCCGGACTGCTGGTGGGACTGCCGTTCACGCTGGCGCTGGCGGTCGCGCTGGGCGCGCGGCTGCCGGCGGTCGGCGCGCCGACCGCCGCGGTGCCGGACGGAACGGGCGAGGTCGCGACGGCCGTCGGCGACGGCGTCGGCGAGCCGGACGGCACGAGCGGGTTCGCCGGGCAGATCGGCTTGAGGTTCGGGTTGGTCGGGGTGTCGCTGGTCAGCTCGGCCAGCCGGCGCTCGGCGTCGGGCTCGCTCTTCGCGGGAATGCCCTGCTTGACCTGCTCCTGGGCGGCCAGGGTCAGGTCGTTGAGCTCGGCGGGGCTGGTCGAGTGGACCGTCGACAGGTCGAGGCCGGCGATCTGACCCTGTATCCCCCGGAACACGGCCACCTGGCCGTCCTCGGTGGCGCCCACGTAGTACTGCCGCTGGGTGTAGCTCCACCCGGCGAAGAGCCCGCCGCCGAGGATCACGAGCAGGGCCACCGCCATGGCGGCGGCCCGTACCGGCCGGTGCCGGCCCCGTTCCGGTTCGTCGTCGTCGCAGGCGGCGGGCTCCTCCGGCGCGGCGGACCGGGGCGCGGAGAGCGCCGAGGCCCGGG
This sequence comes from Micromonospora sp. URMC 103, assembly GCF_051386435.1. Taxonomy (NCBI): domain Bacteria; kingdom Bacillati; phylum Actinomycetota; class Actinomycetes; order Micromonosporales; family Micromonosporaceae; genus Micromonospora; species Micromonospora sp. URMC 103. The sequence goes on from NZ_JBPQTR010000003.1 coordinate 372,764, forward strand.
CGGCCGGGGTGGAGTTGTCGGCCGAGGTCGCCATGCCGCGGTCCCGGGCCGCCGCGCCGCCCACGATCGGCGTCGCCTCGACGATGTCCTGGTCGGTGGCGTCCGCGATGATCACGGTGATGTTGTCGGGGCCGCCGCCACGGAGCGCGAGCTGGACCAGGCGCTCGACGCACTGCTGCGGGTCGGCGTACTCCCGCATGGTCTCGCCGATGGTGTCCGCGCTGACCACCCCGGAGAGCCCGTCGCTGCAGATCAGGTAGCGGTCGCCCGGCAGCACCTGACGGACCGAGTACTCCGGGTCGATGTCCCGCCCGTCGAGCGCACGGGTCAACAGCGACCGCTGCGGGTGGCTGCTCGCCTCCTCGGCGCTGATCCGGCCCTCGTCGACGAGCATCTGGACGTACGTGTCGTCCTTGGTGATCTGCGCGAACTCACCGTTGCGCAGAAGGTAGGCCCGCGAGTCACCGATGTGCACCATGCCGAGCTTGCTGCCGGAGAAGAGGGTCGCCGTCAGCGTGGTGCCCATCCCCTCCAGCTGCGGGTTGGCGTCCACAGTCTCGCGGAGCTGCTGGTTGGCGGTGCCCACGGCCGAACGCAACGCGTCGACGAGGGCGTCACCCGGGACGTCCTCGTCGAGGGGCGCCATGGCACCGATGACGATGTTGCTGGCGACGTCACCGGCGGCCATGCCGCCCATGCCGTCGGCGACGGCGAGAAGCCGCGGCCCGGCGTAGACGGAGTCCTGGTTACCGTCTCGGATCAGACCGCGGTCGCTGTGGGCCGCATAGCGCAGGGTCAGAGTCATGGCCGTAATTCGAGGGAAGTGCGGCCGATCCGGATCGGCACGCCGAGGGGGACGGGGGTTGGTCCGGTGACCTTAGCGCGATCCAGATAGGTGCCGTTAGTCGAACCGAGGTCCTCGACGAACCACTGCCCGTCGCGCGGCACGAGCCGGGCGTGTCGCGCCGAGGCGTAGTCGTCCGTGATCACGAGGGTGGAGTCCTCCGCACGACCGATCGTGATCTGCGCGTCACCCAGCGTGATCCGCGTGCCGGCCAGCTGACCGGCCGTCACCACCAGCTGGTGCGCGGCCCGGCCCCGCTTCACCTTGGCCGGTCGGGCCGCCTGCCCCGTCGAGGCGCCGACCGTGCGAGGCGCGGCCACCAGCCGGCCCGAGCGGGCACCCGCGAAGAGGTCCCGGCGGATGACGCCGACCACCGTGAACACGAAGATCCACAGCAGGATCAGGAACCCGAACCGGGCGACGGTGATGACGAGTTCCGGCAAGGCTGATCAGCCGTCCACGCGGAAGGTCAGGGTCGTGGTGCCGAGCTGGATCATGTCGCCGGGGTTGAGCGCGACGGCGGAGACCCGCTGGCCGTTGACCATGGTGCCGTTGGTCGAGCCGAGGTCGGTCAGCACGACCTGACCGCCGTCGAAGTCGAGCCGGGCGTGGCGCCGGGAGATCCCGACGTCCGGCAGGCGCAGGTTGGCCTGGTCTCCGCGGCCGATGACCGTCGAGCCCATCTGCAGCGGGTAGGTGCGCCCGTCGCCGGAGACCAGCCGGACGTTGCGGGTGCCGCCGCCGTGCCCGGGCGGGGGGCCGTAGCCGCCGCCCTGGTCGTACGACGGGTAACCGGGCGGGCCGGCGTCGTAGCCGGGCGCCGGGGCCGGGGCGACGTCGCCACCGGTGTAGACCTCCGCGGTGACCCGGAACATCCCGGTGTCCAGCCCTTCACCGCGCTCGATCTCGACGATCACGTCGCCGTAGACAGTCCACGCCTGCTCGCCGATGAACTCCGCCTGCGACTGCGCCAGCTCCTGGGCGAGCGCGGCGGCGTACGGCGCCAGCCGACTGTGGTCGTACGGCGAGAGATCGATCACGTAGCGGTTGGGCACCAACGTGCGCCCACCGGCCAGGATCGCCTTGTGCGCCTCGGCCTCCCGCTGCATGGCGTTGAGGATCTCCACGGGGTGGACCACCCCTTTGAAGACCTTGGCAAAGGCCCCCTCGACCAGGCCTTCCAGACGCTTCTCGAAGCGTTGCAGCACGCTCACCGGCTCCTCCTCGGGTCCCGAGGACATGATGGTATCCGGCCGGCGCGCGCGCAGCTCACACGCCGCTCGGCCGCCTGCTCCCGGCCCGTTCGGACCGGCCCCTCTCATCGTGCTACTCTTTCGTCCGCCACGAACGGTAACCGCTCGTGGCGATGACCGGGACAGCGTAATATGTGCCGGGCCCCGCCGGAGACGGCGAGGTCGGTGCGGATTACAGTGATCCGGTCGTGCCACGGGGAAGTGGCGGAATGGCAGACGCGCACGGTTCAGGTCCGTGTGCCCGAAAGGGCGTGGGGGTTCAACTCCCCCCTTCCCCACCACAGGACGAGGGCTCCGCACACAGCGGGGCCCTCGCGGCGTATCGGGGCGTGCCGGGCGTCACGCTATGCTCCGATGGTTTCTGCCTCCGATGGACCAGGAGTGGCGTGTGACTGTCGCGTTGGTGACCGGATCGGGCGGTCTGATCGGCTCGGAGGCGGTGCGGCACTTCGCCGGCCTCGGGCTGGACGTGGTCGGCATCGACAACGACATGCGGCAGACATTCTTCGGCACGGAGGCGTCGACCGCCTGGAACGTGCGGCGGCTGACCGACGAGCTGGGCGCCGCGTACACGCACCACGGCATCGACATCCGCGACCGGGACGCCCTGGCCGCGGTGTTCCGGCGGTACGGGTCCGACATCGCCGTGGTCATCCACACGGCGGCCCAGCCGTCGCACGACTGGGCGGTCCGCGACCCGTTCACCGACTTCGACGTCAACGCCGGCGGCACGCTGAACGTCCTCCAGAACGTCCGCGACCACTGCATCGAGGCGCCGGTCGTCCACTGCTCGACCAACAAGGTCTACGGCGACCGGCCGAACAGCCTGCCCTTCGTGGAGCTGGAGACCCGCTGGGAGATCCAGCCCGGGCACCCGTACGAGCAGGGCGTCCGCGAGGACATGTCGATCGACTCCTCGCTGCACTCGATCTTCGGGGCCTCCAAGGTCGCCGCGGACGTCATGGTCCAGGAGTACGGCCGTTACTTCGGCATGCGTACGGCGTGCTTCCGGGGCGGCACGCTGACCGGTCCGGCGCACTCCGCCACCGAGCTGCACGGCTTCCTCGGGTACGTGATGCGGGCCAACATGGAGCGCCGCACGTACCGCATCTACGGCTACCAGGGCAAGCAGGTGCGGGACGCGATCCACAGCTCGGACGTGGTGGCCGCGTTCGAGGCGTTCTTCCGCAACCCGCGCCCCGCCGCGGTCTACAACCTGGGCGGCGGCCGGCACTCCAACACCTCGATGCGGGAGGCCTTCGCCGAGGCCGAGCGCATCACCGGTCAGGAGATGATCTCGGAGTACGTCGAGCAGAACCGGGTCGGCGACCACAGGTGGTGGATCGGCTCGAACGAGGCGTTCCAGGCGGACTACCCCGAGTGGAAGCAGGTCTACGACGTACCGATGATCATGCGCGAGATCTACGAGGCCAACGCGGACAAGTGGGTACCGTCGGCATGATCCACGGCAAGCGCAACGTGCTCGGCGTCCTCGTGGACGCCACCGACTACGCCACGGCGACGGAACAGGTTGTCGCCGCCGCCCGGGAGCGCCGGCCGCTCGCGCTGACCGCGCTGGCCGTGCACGGGGTGATGACCGGCGTGCTCGACCCGGCGCACAACGCCCGGCTCAACTCCTTCGACGTGGTCACCCCGGACGGGCAGCCCGTCCGCTGGGCGCTCAACCTGCTGCACCACGCCGGTCTCACCGACCGGGTCTACGGCCCCACGCTGACCCTGCACGTGCTCTCGCGGTTCGCCGAGGAGGGCCTGCCGGTCTACCTGTACGGCTCCACCGACGAGACCCTCTCCCGGCTGATCCCGGCGCTGGAACGGATGTTCCCCGCGCTGAAGATTGCCGGGGTGGAGCCGTCGAAGTTCCGGGCCGCGCAGCCGGGCGAGGACCAGGAGATCGCCGACCGGATTCGGGCCAGCGGCGCGCGGCTCGTGCTCGTCGGGCTCGGCTGCCCCCGCCAGGAGGTCTTCACGTACGCCATGCGGCCGCTGCTCGACATGCCGCTCATGGCGGTCGGGGCGGCCTTCGACTACCACGCCGGTCTGCTGCGCAAGCCACCGCCGTGGATGCAGCGGGCCGGCCTCGAGTGGTTCTGGCGGCTGGGCCTGGAGCCGAAGCGGCTCTGGCGCCGGTACGTGATCCTCAACCCGGCGTACCTCTCGCGGCTGCTGGCGCAGAAGGTCGGCCTGTGGAAGGCGAGGCCGCCGGCGCCCGCCACCGAGCGGCCCGCCGGCTTCGCGGTCTGACCCGACCGCCGTCGCCCACCCGACGCGTCCCGGACACGGTGCGGGGCCCCTCCCCGGGAGGGAGGAGCCCCGCGATGGTCGCTGGTCAGAGGGTCAGCGTCCAGGTGTTGAGGTAGCCGGTGTCGCCCGCGTAGACGTCCCGCACCCGCAGCTGCCAGGTGCCGTTCGCCGCCTCGCTGGAGAGGTTGGCGGTGTACGTCGCGTTCACGTTGTCGGCGCTGTCGAAGTAGCTGCTGTTCTTCAGCCGGTACGACGAGCCGTCCGGTGCCACGAGGTCGATCACCACGTCACCGCGGTAGGTGTGCACGATGTTCACCGCGACCTGGGAACTCGCCGAGGCGTTGCGGCCGCACACGGAGATCACGATGGAGCTGGCCACCGTGGCGCCGGTGTCCGGGATGGCGACGTCGGTGCCGTTGGTGCCCGAGCAGCCGCCACCGCCCGAGCCCGTCACGGTCAGCGTGTAGGTGGCCGTACGCGAGGCCGACGCGCCGGTGCCCGTGATGGTGATCGGGTAGGTGCCGGCCGACGTGCCGGCCGACGTGGTGATGGTGAGGGTCGACGAGGCACCCGAGGTCACCGTCGACGGGCTGAACGAGGCCGTCGCACCGCTCGGCAGGCCGCTCGCCGAGAGGCTGACCGACTGGGCGGAGCCGCTCGTGGTGGCCGTGCCCACGGTGGCGGTCACCGAGCCGCCGGCCGCCGTGGAGCCGGAGGTCGGCGACACGGAGACCGAGAAGTCGTTGGTCGGCGGCGGCGTGGAGCCGTTCACCACGTACAGCAACCGGTTCGGGGTGCCGGTGCCCACGTTGCTCACCACGTTCGGGGTGGCGTTGTTGACGAGGTCGTCGCGCACCTGCTGCGGGGTCCACGTCGGGTTGGCCGAGAGCACGAGCGCCGCGGCGCCGGCGACGTGCGGCGAGGCCATCGACGTGCCGCTGATGGTGTTCGTGGCGCTGGCGCTCGTGTACCAGGCCGAGGTGATGTTGACCCCGGGAGCCAGGATGTCGACGCAGGTGCCGTAGTTGGAGAAGCTCGCGGCGGCGTCGTTGTTCTGCGTGGCGCCCACGGTGATCGCCGAGGCGACCCGGGCCGGCGAGTAGTTGCAGGCGTTCTGCCGGTTGCCGAGGAGGTCGCCGTTGCCGGCCGCGACCGCGTACGTGATGCCGGAGTTGATCGAGTTCGTGACCGCCGTGTCGATCGAGCTGTTGGCCGAGCCGCCGAGGCTCATGTTCGCCACCGCCGGCTTGACCGCGTTCGCCGTCACCCAGTCGATGCCGGCCACCACCTGGGCGTTGGTGCCGCTGCCCTGGCAGTTGAGCACCCGGACACCGACGATCTGGACGCCCTTGGCCACCCCGTACGAGGAGCCGCCGACCGTGCCCGCGACGTGGGTGCCGTGGCCGTTGCAGTCGTCGGCCGAGCCGCCGTCGACCGCGTCGTAGCCGGAGACGGCCCGTCCGCCGAAGTCGTTGTGCCCGTACAGCACGCCCGTGTCGATGATGTAGGCCCGCACGTTGGACGCCGTGTTCGGGTAGGTGTAGGAGCTGTTCAGCGGCAGGTTCCGCTGGTCGATCCGGTCCAGGCCCCACGACGGCGGGTTGGGCTGGGTGCCGGAGATCGAGACGGTGTGGTTCTGCTCGACGTACGCGACGGCCGGGTCGGCGGCCATCCGCGCGGCGGCCTTCGCGTCGACCCGGACCTCGAAGCCGCGCAGGGCGGCGCCGTACGTGCGTGCCACCGCGCCGCCGTGCCGCCCCACCAGGCGACTGGCGTTGTCAGCGACGGTGTTCCGGCTGACGGCGGTGTCCTTGAAGACGACGATGTAGCTGTCGGCCACCGCGGTGTCCCCACCCGCCGCCCGGATCGTCCCGGTCGGCTCGGCGGCCAGCGCGGGCGTGGCGGCGGCCAGCATGGCCAGCGTCGTCACCCCGACGAGCACGGACCTCTGGGCAAGAGCCATCTCTCTACCTCCCTCCGACCGGCTGCCGCCCGACGCGTTCCGCTCAGATCGACGGCCGCCGATCCAGCCGAGGGTAGATCATGACAGTGGCGAAGATAAACATGTCGAATCTTTCATAACGCGGCGGGATGCCCCCCTTACGGGACGTGTCCGGGGCGAACGGGGGTGCGGCCCGGATTCGGGAAGCGCGGCCGTGGGCAAGGCTGTCCAGCATGGAGAGTCATCTCGCCGTCCTGTTGCCGATCGCCGCGGTGTGGCTGGCCGCCGGCTTCCTCGCGGACGGGCTGCCCCGGGTGGATCAGGCGTACGCGCTGCGCCGACGTGCCGGATGGCTGCTCGTCCTCGTACTCACCGGTCTGACCCTGACCGCGGCCGTGCTCACGGCCGGGCTGCTCAGCCCCGGCGGTGCTCCGGCGGACCGCGCCGCCGCCGCCCTCGACGTCGCCGCGCTGCCAGCCCTCGTGGTCGCCGCCTGCACCGTACGCCGGGTCCGGTGGCTGTGGGCGGGCGCGGGGGCGTTCGCCACGGCGCCCGGCACCCCGGCGCCGCACGGGCTGCGTGCCGCTTCCGCGCACCCGTTGATCGGGGTGCCGTTACAGGTCACCGGCCTGCTCTCGGTGCCCGCCGTGATCGCGGCGAGCGGCAGCGACCGCCTCACCGCGCCGGGCGTCACGGGCCCGGCGATCACCGTGGGCGCCGTCGTGATCCTCGCGGTCGCGATCCGGCACGCCCTGCGGCACAACCGGCTCACGGAGCGGGCGGCCAGGCCGGGGGCGGCGCGTTCCGCCCGGCCGGAGGAGCCGGCCTCAGCGCGAGCGGGTCGCCCCCTGCACGTATAGCAGTTCGAGGATGGCTCGGGTCGCCTCGAACCAGCGGTCCAGCCACCCCGGAGGCGGCACGCTGCCCCGCGGCGGCAACTCCAGGAGCAGGCCCCGCATCAACGGGTGGTCGACCAGCGACTCGCCGACCTCCCCGGGCCAGCCGGCCGGGGGGAACGACGGTTCGTTGAGCGGGTTCGGGTCCAGCGAGGGGAGGGTGAGCGGCGGGCCGCTCTGCTCGGGCGCGGCCGTGCCGCGGTCGTCGAGATCGTCGTCGGTCGAGACCACCTCCGTGAGCACGGTGTCCCGGCGCGCCCCGCGGTACTTCCCACCGAACCGCTCCGGCTTTCCCGGCCCGTTGGTGAGGTTGTCTGACCCGATCGTCGTCATCCGTCTCGCCTGCCTCGCTCGGTTGCCGATCCCGCGGCCGGTTGTCGACCGCCGCCGTACCGACGGGTACAACGAGGCGGGGCGGCTGTGGCGACGGGACCCACCGGGGAACCTGCTGTGCGGGCCGAGGGCGGTCACGGGCCGTTCGGCGTACGGCAGGGGCGGGTCCTCGTCCGGCCGTCGACCGGACGAGGACCCGCCCCTTTCTCAGCTACGCCCGGCGGTTCAGGCCGGACCGAACACGCCGTCCCTGGTGCCGGCGACGAAGGCACGCCAGCCACCCGGAGCGAAGATCAGGGCCGGCCCGGTCTTGTCCTTCGAGTCCCGAACGCCGACCGCTCCGGTCACGTACGCCACCTCCACGCAGTTGTCACAGTTCGGCCCGCTCTTCGAGCTCTTGAACCACGTTGCCTGCGTCAGGTCCACGGGGAACCCCTTGGTCGCCATTTCCACAACGGCTCCTCTGCCAGTTTCGCGATGTGTGCGATGGATTCCTCCGGACGGATGGCCGCCGCTCGAATGTGATCGAAGATGAAGCTGTACTTCTGCAGTTCGTCGCTCTTCTCGAGGAAGAGCCCACCCGTGGCGTTCTCCGCGTACACGACATCCGGATCACCGGGCTCGGGGAAGCTGAGGATCGTGAAGGTGCCGTCCATGCCGGCGTGCGCCCCCACCTCGAACGGCAGGATCTGCAACGTCACGTTCGGCAGTTCGGCCACTTCGACGAGCCGTCTGAGCTGGTTACGCATGACCTCGTCCCCGCCCACCGGCCGGCTCACCACCGCCTCATCGAGCACCACCCACAAATCGACCGGATCGTCCTGAGTCAGCAACGACTGTCGACCGAGGCGGACACGGACACGTTGTGCGACCTGGTCCGCGCTGAAGTCCGGCCGGGCGGCGCGGATCATGGCGCTCGCGTACTCCTCGGTCTCCAGCAGCCCGGGCACGACCTGCTGCTCGTACGCCCGGATGGAGCTCGCGGCCGCCTCCAGCCCGACGTACGCGCCGACCAGCACCGTGCTGTAGGGGTGCCACCAGCCCTTCTGTCGGGCTTCCCGGGCGATCTGGACCAGCTCGTCGCTCTCCGCGCCCACCACCCCGTAGATCCGGAGCATGTCGCGCACGTCGCGCGGGGTGGCCGTGGTGTGGCCCGTCTCGATCCGGGAGACCTTCGACGCCGAGCACTCCAACTGCTCGGCCACCGCCTCGATGGTGATGCCGGCCGCCTCACGCTGGCGGCGCAGCTCCGCGCCGAGCCGGCGCCGCCGGATGGTCGGACTGCGCCGTTCGCTCACCGCTCAACCCCGATCCGCCGGCGGGCGGGCACCTCCACCCGCTCGGAAACCGGTCCTCAGTGTGCCGCCCCGGTGCGGAAGGCTTCAAGCGCCGGTTTGCGGGGCGCACTCACGTATCGGCAAAACTCGACGTGCAACTTGCATGTCGCATGCGGCTGGTGCAGTCTGTCCGTATGCGCGGGTCACTCACCGTCCCCGTCCGAACTCCCATAGTGATCATCCCATCGCGGGGGACGGTCGGAGCGGCGGGCCCGGGCCACGACAACCAGACCTGCACCGGGGAATGTCCCCGCCGCTGTACGCCAGCAGGCTGCGGCGGCGGGCGCGATACCGGGAGCAGCCGGGTGATGGTCGGGTGGCGGCACGCCACCAGCGGGCACGGCCCGACCACCACCACCGGCAGAGGCACGACCCCGTCCACCGGTGAGAGACGCCCCCGACCCCGACAAACGCCGGCCCGCACGCCGGCCGACCCTCTCCAGGAGCCCATGTGCTTCCCCGCTCTGGTGACGTACTGCACGTGACTCGCGCGGCGAGTGTCCAATTCCTCCGGCCATTCATGTTCCGGGTGATCCGGGTGCTCGACTGGCCGACCTACGACGGCTGGATCTGGCTCGACGGCTACGAGTTGAACGCGGCGGGGGACGCGGTCAACCGGCGGTCGATCTTCGTCCAGCGGCAGGGGCTGCGTCAGCTGCGCGCCGCGCCCGAACAGCGACCGCACACCGTACGGCAGCGGCGGCCCGTCGCCCGTACGCCGGTCCGGGTGGGCTGACCACCGGCGAAACCGCCGTTCGTGGGCGTGCCTCGCCTTAGACTCAAGGCACGCCCACCCCGGCACGTTCCACCCCGCGCGTCCAGGACCCCGAACCTGGGATGGCCATGGTCAATATGCCCGCCGCGCGGCGGCCCCACCGCTCCCGTATCTCCTACGCCTTCGGACTCCTGGCGCTCTTCGGCGCCGCGACCACGCTCGTGGTCCTGGTCCGCGATCCCGCTCTCTCCTCCACCCAGCTGGCCGAGCCGGTGCCCGCACCGGAGATCACGGTGATCGGCGAGGGCGCCTCGCCCGGCCCGGACGACGAAATCGGCTGGAACGGCACGCCCGCTGCCGACGATCCGACGCCGGACGCGAACAGCGGCGTCGGCACCGACGGGCAGGACCCGGCGGGCGGTGGCGCGGGCGCGCTCGCCGGCGAAACCGCGCCCGCGGCGAGCGCCGCCTCGGCAGCGGACATCCGACGCTCGCTCTTCTGGTCCGGGGTCATCGGGCTCACCATCTCGCTCGCCGGGCTCGGCCTGGTGGGCACGAGACGACGAATGTGGTGAGCCCTCCGCGCCGTCAGGGAGTGCCCGTGGCCGTGGGGCTCGCCGGCGGCGTGCTGCGCGGCACCGACGGGGCGGCCTGCGAGACCAGGAGCAGGACCTCCTCGTCTTCCGTCACCGGCTCACCGACCCCGGGCTCCGTGCCGATCACCCGCCCGGGTGGCAGCTCCGACGGGCGGTACTCCACCCGGTGGTTCAGCCCCAACCGGTCCAGCAGCGCCTCGGCCGTCTCCTGCGGCAGGCCGGCCAGCGGGGGCACCGCCACGGACGCGGGTTCCGTGGTCGGCGGGGCACTGCTCGGCGACTCCGTGGTCGGCTCGGCCGAGGTCGGGGCGGCGCTGGTCGGGGCGGCGCTGGTCGGGGCGGCGCTGCTGGTCGACGCGGGGGAGAGCGTGGGCCTCGGGTCCGTTGGGTCGCCGTCGTCGGTGGTGCTCAGAAACCACAGCCCGGTGCCCAGCAGGGCGACCAGGACCAGCGCCAGGACACCCCAGAGGATCGGCAGCCACCAGCGACGGCCACCCTGGTCCTCCGCGTACCACTCGCCCGACGGATCCCGGTAGTCCGACGGCCGGGGCGGTGGCACCTCGGCCCGGCCGGACCAGGGCCGTTCCGGCGGCGGAGCGGCGCGGGCCATGGGCGCCGTGGCGTCCGGCGGCATCGAGCCCGCCCCCGGGGCGGTCGACCCGCCGCTGTCGGCGGGAGCGGACAGCCGCCGGGTCGCGTCGGCGGGTTCCGCGGCGGTGTCGGCGGGGGCGGGAAGCCGCCGGGTCGCATCGGCGGGTTCCCCACCGGGGCGCGGCAGGGGCCGGGTCTCGTCGGCCTCGTGGTCTCCCGCGGACGGCTCCCGGTGGTCGTCGCTCATGGCACGTCCTTTCCCGAGCCGGGCGGGCGTCATGGCCCTTCGACAGCCAACCTAGCCGTCGGTGGCACGATCGGCCCGGATCGGAGTGCCGACCCGCCCGGGATCAGGGCGTCGGGGGCGTAACGGAATTCTCGGCCCCGCACCAGACCCCGACCTGGTCGTTCCAGCGCGCCACGGCGCCCGCCGTCGGCTCCTGCCGCACGACCCGGCCGCTGCGCCCGGTGGGGTACCGCGGATAGAGGCCCTGCTCGCCCAACTCCTCGGCGACGTCGTCGCAGCCGTCGCCCACGACGTCCGGCACCTCGGTGTCCGGCGCCGGCCCGGACACGTAGAGGGTCACCGTCGTTCCCCGCCGCACCGGGGCGCCGACCGCGGGGTCGGTCCGCTCGACCGTGCGGCCCGCCCCCGCCCCGAAGACCAGGCGCCAACCCAGCTTGCGGTCGTGCAACTCGTCCCGAGCCTCGACGAAGTCACTGCCGATCACCGGGGGAACGGACAGGCCGGATGCCGTCGCCGCCGACGTGCGCGGCGCGGCCGGCGTGGTGCGGGCCGGGGTCGGCCGGTGCGAGGGGGAAGCGCTCGGGCCACCCGTCGCGCTCGGCGCCGCGAGCGGTCGGTCCTCGGGTACGTCCCCCTCGCCGGCCAGTCGCCAGCCCACGGTCGCCCCGATCGCGGCGAGCAGCACGGCGACCAGCCCGCCGCCCAGCACGAGGGGAAGCCGCCCCGAGCCGCCCTCGCCGCCCGGGGGCAGGGTCCCGCTCGCGTTCCCGTCCGTCATGCCGCCACCGCCTCAGTCACCGGCGACCGTACCGGCCGCCGCCAAGCCGCCACCGCCACCGTCCAGGAGGGACGGTCGTCGGCGACGACTCGCCGCGCCGACGACGGGACGTTACGCTGCCCGGCATGGCCAGACGCGGCTGGGGAGGATCGATCGCCACGGCGGTCGGCGTTGCTGCCGGCGCCGGTGCCGCCCAACTGGGCTTCGGCTACGGCCTGGGCATCGTCGACTGGGCGCCGGCCGATGCCGGTGCGGCCCCGGCGGCCTGGGTCGCCAGCCTGGTCTGGGCCACCTGGATCGCCGCGACCTCGACCGTCCTCGGTGCGGTCTGCGCCTACCGGCTGCACGAACGGGCCCTCGCCGAGCCCCCGCCGCCGGCCGACGCGACAAACGCCGACCACCCGCCGGTCACCGGCCCGTCCGCCGGCGGGCCGGGCGTGTCGCCGCCGGCCGACCGGCCCGGGTCGGCCGCGGGGCGCCTCGGCCGTGCGGGCCTCGCGGTCGCCGCCGGGCTGGGCGGCCTCATCACCGTGCTGCTGGTCGCGGTGCCCGCGCGGGTGGCGGCGGCCCCGGACACCGGCACCCCGCAGCGCGTCGCGGCCGGATACGCGGCGATCGGCGTGCTCATGGGCGTGCTCACCGCGCTCTGGGCACTGCGGTCCCGCGCCGCGGCGGCCAACGTCATCGCCACGGTGGCCTGGCTCTGGCTGCTCGCCGTGGTCGCGGTGGTCGACGGGGTGCTCGCGGGCCGTGGCCTGGCCAGCGCCCAGCTCGGCATCTGGCAGATCAGCGCGGACCGGCCGCAGTTCTGGATCCGGGACTACCTCTACTGGCCGGGCGCCGTGCTGTCGCTCGGCTCCGCGCTGGTGATCGGAGTGCTGGCCGCCCGCCGCGCCGCCCGCGCTCCGGTGCACCGCATCGGCGCGGCGGCCTCCGGCGCGGCCGGTCCGCTGCTCGTCGCGGTCGCCTACCTGCTCGCGGTGCCGCGGCTGTCGGCCATCAGCCCCGAGCAGGTGTCGGCGCACCTCATCGCCCCGTACGCGGTGATCGTGGGCGTCGGCGGCTCGGTGCTGGTGGCCGCCCTCGCCCAGCGCGCCGGGCGGCGTCCGGCGACGCGCCACACCGGGTCGGCCGCCACCGTGGACGAGGGGACGGCTCCTGCCGGCGAACGGGCTCCCGCCCTCGCCGACGGGGCGGCCACCGAACGGCCCGCGTCCGACGTCCCGGTGCCCGCCGGACCGCAGCCGGCGCGTCCGGGGTCCGACGCGCCCCCGGCCGATCCCGGGCAGCCGGACGGCGAGGCAGCCGCCCCGGCCGCGCCGCGCACGTCCTCGGTGCCGCGGGTGCCCGCGCCGCGCACCGGCGAGGCCGACCGGCTCGACCCGGTCGACGCCGTCGCGAACGGGCCCGACGCCACCCCACCGGAGCCGGACGCGCCGGCCCGTCGGCGGGGCGGCCGTCGCACCGGCCGGAGCTGACTGCTCAGTCGACCGGCCAGGTGTGCACCGGCTCGTTGCTGCGCTGGAGGTCGGCGTAGCGCCGGAGCATGTGGTGCAGGGCCGCGGGACGGTCCATGCCCCGGTGCCGCTCGGCGGCCCACACCGCCTCGGTCTGCCAGGTCGCGCCGTTACGGCCGGTACGGCAGCGCTGCTCGATGATTCCCAGCAGCCGGTCCCGTTCGGCCGGGGCGACGCCGAACCCGTCCAGGCCGTCGGCGGCCCGCGGCAGCAGCACGTCCAGCACCAGATCGGTTACGGGCACGTCGCCGAGCCGGGGCCAGTGCAGGACGGCGTCCATCCCGCGGCGGGCGGCCGCGTGGAAGTTCTCCTCGGCGGCGCTGAAGGTGAGCTGGCTCCAGATGGGCCGGTCGGCCTCGGCGAGCGCGCGGGCCAGGCCGAAGTAGAAGGCGGCGTTGGCCAGCATGTCGACCACCGTGGGCCCGGCCGGCAGCACGCGGTTCTCGACGCGCAGGTGGGGGCGGCCGTCCATGATGTCGTACACCGGCCGGTTCCACCGGTAGACCGTGCCGTTGTGCAGGCGCAGCTCACCGAGCTGGGGCACCCCGCCCGCGTGCAGCACCTCCACCGGATCCTCGTCCTCGCAGATCGGTAGCAGCGGCGGGAAGTACCGGACGTTCTCCTCGAACAGGTCGAAGATCGAGGTGATCCACCGCTCGCCGAACCAGACCCGGGGCCGTACGCCCTGCGCCTTGAGCTCGTCCGGCCGGGTGTCGGTGGCCTGCTCGAACAGGGCGATCCGGGTCTCCGCCCAGAGCTTTCGCCCGTACAGGTAGGGCGAGTTCGCTCCGACCGCGACCTGGACCCCGGCGATGGCCTGGGAGGCGTTCCAGTAGTCGGCGAAGCTGTCCGGCGCGACCTGGAGGTGGAACTGGAGACTCGTGCAGGCCGCCTCGGGCGCGATGGAGTCGGTGTGCGTACGCAGCCGTTCGACGCCGCGGATGTCGAGTTCGATGTCCTCGCCCCGGGCGCCGACGATCTGGTCGTTGAGCACCCGGTAGCGCTCGTTGGTGGAGAGGTTGTCCTCGACCAGGTGGCCCTCGGTGAGGGTGGGGAGGATGCCGACCAGCACGATCTTCGCGTCCGACTTGGCGGCCCGCTCGTCCGCCCGGGCCAGGCTGCTGCGCAGGTCCTGCTCGTAGTCGGCGAAGCCGGTGCCCTCGATGAGCCGGGGCAGCGCGTTCAGCTCGAGGTTGAACTGGCCCAGCTCGGTCTGGAAGAGCGGGTCCGCGATGTCGGCGAGGATCTCCTCGTTGCGCATGGCCGGCTCGGCCGCCGAGTCGACCAGGTTCAGCTCGATCTCCAACCCGGTCATCGGCCGGTCGGCGTCGAAGCCGAAGTCGTCAAGCATCAGGGCGAAGACGTCGAGGCACCGCCGGACCTTCTGCCGGTAGCGGACCCGGTCCTCGCGGGTGAAGGCGCCCTGCGAGACGTCCCTGCCCATGTGCCCTCCCGGCATAAGGCGCACCCGGTCGTGCCGGCTTGGCGCGCGTTGTCAGCCAATTACGTTAGGAGCGCCCACCGCACCAGACCAGAGGCCCATTCGGGTTGTCCGTCCGCCGGACGGCCGGCTCCGGACCGGCGGGCACGCCCACGCGGCATCTCTACCCCGCCCGGGTTGCCGGCCACCGCCTCACGTGACGAACAAGTCGTGACAATCCGCACGTGCACGTCGGGCCCGCGCCGGAGTGCGGCGCGGGCCCGAGCGTACGGACGGGGTTCAGGCCTGGCGGATGGCCTCGCCCTCGATCTCGATCTTGATCTTCTTGCTGACCAGCACGCCGCCGGACTCGAGGGCGACGTTCCAGGTGAGGCCGAAATCCTCGCGGTCGATCTCGGTGTGCGCCGCGAAGCCGAAGATGTCCTGGCCGAAGGGGCTGCGGCCGACACCCTCGAACCGGACCTCCAGCTCGACCTGGCGGGTCACATCCTTGATCGTCAGCTCACCGAGGAGGACGAACTCGTCGCCGTCGCGGGACTTCACACCGGTGCTGCGGAACTCCAGCGTCGGGAACTTCTCCACGTCGAGGAAGTCACCGCTGCGCAGGTGCGTGTCGCGGTCGCCCTGGCCGGTGGTGATGCTGGCCGCCTGGATGGTGGCGGTGACCGAGGACTGCATCGGGTCCTCGGCGACGGTGATCGTGGCGCTTGCGTCGAGGAACTCGCCGCGTACCTTGGAAACCATCATGTGACGTGCCACGAAGCCGACCCGCTTGTGCCCGGCGTCGAGCGCGTAGGTGCCGGCGGTCGGGATGGTGAGGCCGTCCCAGTCGCGGGTGACCGCTCCGGTGCTGCTCGTCATGGTGCGCTCCTCCAGGAAAATTGTTTAGTAGCCCAACGGCTGCTTGAGCAACTATAGCCAGCGCAATATTCCCTGTGTCAAGGACTGGTAGGATGGACCTGTGAAGAAGGAGTTGGACGACCCCCGGCTCACCGCCATCGGCCTCCTGTACGAGGTGCACGCCGGGCTGTCAGCCCGGTTCGCCGACCAGTTCGAGGAGCACGGCCTCTCGGCGGTCGAGTTCGAGGTGCTCACCCGGCTCGCCCGCTCACCCGACAACCAGCTCCGGATGACCGACCTGGCCGCGCAGACCTCCCTCTCGACGAGCGGCGTCACCCGGGTCGTCGACCGGATGGAGCGCGACGGGCTGCTGGCCCGCCGCGCCTGTGCGACCGACCGGCGCAGCTCGTTCGCGGTGGTCACCCCGGCCGGGATGCAGCGCCTTCACGAGGTGCTCCCCGACCACCTGCGCATCATCGAAGAGTGGTTCACCGGGCAACTCGACCCGGATGCCCTGGGGGCGATGCTCGACGGGCTCCGCCGGATCCGCGACGCCGTGCATCCGTGCGCGACGGCCGGCAGCACGCGGGACGACCGGCCGGGCGGCGCCAACTGCTGACGGCCAGCCAGACTGGCACCGGCAGAAAGACCGGCAGAACTGCCGACGGCACCGGACACCGCGCCTGAAATCGGACGAACCGCCTGGTGAGGGCTGGCTAGTGTTCGCCCCAGCGGGGATTCACCGGGGGGTGACGGCGCGGGCGAACAGCGAGGGGTAGCAACGAGGGGGCTCTTCGCCCGCGCCACCCCCGGCCCCGCTCCCTCCCCGGCCCGTCGTCAGTGCGGCGGTCGCGCGCGGCGCCCGGCGACCAGGGCGTACAACAGGCCCTCCTCCTGCGGCAGCAGACGGATCCCGTTCTCCCGGCAGACCTGCTCGAGCCGGTCCAGCACGGCCGGGTCGCCGGTGCTGGCCGCCAGCCCGACAAGCGCCTCGACCACGTCCCGCTGGTGCTGCTCCTCGGCGCCCGCCTCGGCCGCGGCGAACCACTCCGCCGCCAGCTCCCGGTCACCCCGGTACAGGGCGAGGTTGCCCTCGATGAGCGCGCAGATCCCCGCCTCCGGGTGGGTCCACTCGCCGGCATAGCGGGCCGTCGACGACGCGGACCGCTGCCGGGGCACGGGGTGGGCCGACCGCGGCCGGATCCGGCCCGGAGCACAGGCACGCACCTCGGCCAGCACCTCGGCCGCCTCGCCCGCCCGGCCGTCCTGGGCCAGCGCCAGCCCCACCCGGGCCAGCACCCGGCGGTGCTGCCCCGGATCACCCAGCTCACCGAGCGCCGCCGCCACCCGCCGGCCCTGGTCCACCGCGTCGCCGTACCGGCCCTCGAGCCGGGACACCTCGGCCAGGTTCGCCCGCGCCAGCGTCCGCAGCCGCTGCTCACCGCACTCGGCCGCCAGCCGGTCCACCGCGGCGAGCCGGCGCCGGGCAGCCGCGAGGTCACCCACCCGGATCTCGTGCCAGGCCAGGTTGTTCTGCGCCACCGCCATTTCCCGAACGCGGCCGTGCCGCACGGCCAGCCGCAGCACCGACTCGGCCTGGACCCGCGCCTCGGCCTGGCCGCCCCCGGCCACGAGCAGGGCACCGAGCACCGTACGCGCCGCGAGCTCGCCCGTGACGTCACCGGCGTCGCGGAACGCGGCAAGCGCCGCCCGGGCCGCAGGAAGCTCCTCGGCGCCCGCCCCGTGCTCGGCGGCGAGCCGGGCCACCCCGAGCGAGGCCCACGCCCGCAACAGCGGGTCGGCCTCGGCGGTCCGCGGATCGGCAAGCAGACGGCGCAGCCACTGGCGTCCCGCCACGTCGCGCCCGCGAAAACGCCACCAGCGGGCCAGGCACGACGCCAGGCGCAGCGCCGTGAGCGGGTCGTCGGTGGCCGCGTACGCCAGGGCCGAGCTGATGTCGCTGCTCACCTGGTCGAGCTGGTGCACCGCGGCGGGCAGCCGGGGGCCGACCAGGTCCGGTGCCGTCCGCCCGACCAGCCCCGCGATCACCGTGGCGTGCCGCCGGCGGATGCGGGCCAGCTCGCCGGCCCCGGCCGCCTGCTCGGTCGCGAAGTCGCGCACGGCGTCCAACAGACGGAACCGGAACGGTCCGGTGCCGCGGACGCCCAGGAGGCCGAGTTCGGCGAGCCGGTCCAGAACCGGGACCGGGTCGATCGCCACGGTGCCGTCCTGGTCCGCGTCGTCGGCGAGCATGGCCTCGGCCAGGTCCACCGACCAGCGGTTGCCGAACGCGGCGAGCCGGCGCAGCGCGGCCCGCTCGGCCGGGGCGAGCAGCCGGTAACTGGCCGCCACCGCGTCGCGGAGTGTCACCACGCCCGCGCCGCCGCCCTCGGCTCCGGCCGTCTCGTCCCAGCCGCCGCGTGTCCCGCCGCCGGGCCCGGCCAGGTCGAGGACGCGATCACCGTACCGGTCGAGCAGTTCGGTGGGGTCGAGGATCCGGCCGCGCGCGGCCATCAGCTCGATGGCGAGCGGCAGGCCACCGAGCCGGCGTACCAGCGCGGCGAGCGCCGGCAGCTCGGCCGGGACGGGTGACTCCCGCCGCACCTGGGCGAGGCGGGCGATGAAGAGCGCGACCGCCGGCCAGGCGGCCAGCGCGTCCGGCCCCGACTCCTCGGCCTCGGGCGGTGGCACCTCCAGCGGCGCGACCGGCCACACCCGCTCCCCGGCCAGACCGACCGGGTGCCGCCCGGTGACCAGCACCCGGATCGACGGCACGGCGGACGTCAGGCGGTGCAGCGCCTCGGCCACCGCGTCCGGTGCCCGCTCGGCCGCGTCCACCACGAGCAGCGCCGGCCGGAACGCGAGGCGGGCCGCGAGTTCCGGCAGCCGGGACGCGTCGAGCACGGCCACCGACGCGGCCAGCACGTCGGCCGCGTCCGACCCCTCCCCGATCAGCACGCCGGCGACGCCGCCGGGATGGCTACCCGCCACCGCGTGGGCCACGGTCAGCGCCAGCGCGGTCTTCCCGACGCCCGCGAGCCCGACCAGGCTCACCAGCCGGGGTCCCAGGTCGTCGGTGAGCATCGCCGCCAGCTCGGTGACGTCCCGGTCGCGTCCGATCAGGTCGGTCGGCGGTGGAAGCGCCACCGGTGGCCCCCCGTTGCTGGGGCCGGCCGGAGCCGCGAGCCGCGGCGGTGCGGGTGGCTCGGCGACGGGCCCCCGCGCGGCCGCGAGGAAGGCCGCCCGGGCCGCGCCGTCGAGGTCGAGGGCACCCGCCAGCAGCTCGATCGTCGTGCGCTGGGGTCGCGAGGACCGGCCCCGCTCCAGGTCGCGAACCGTCCGGACGCCCACACCGGACCGGGCCGCCAGCTCCGCCTGCGTGAGGCCAGCAGCCAGCCGGTGCGAGCGCAGCAGGTCCGGCAACGCGGGACGACCACCCGGGCCGGGCGGTCGGTCGTCAGCCGGAGTCATGGGGTCGAAGAGTACGGACCTGGTACGACCAGCGGCAGCCGAGCGTCGGGGTGCCGACGCCCGATCGCCGAAACCCGACAGCTGCCGGTCGGATCAGAGACCGAGGTCGCGCGCGATGATCATGCGCTGCACCTCGCTGGTGCCCTCGCCGATCTCCAGGATCTTCGAGTCGCGCCAGAACCGGGCCACCGGGTACTCGTTCATGAAGCCGTAGCCGCCGTGGATCTGGGTGGCGTCGCGGGCGTTGTCCACCGCGATGGTGCTCGCGTGCAGCTTGGCGATCGCGGCCTGCCGCTTGAACGGCTCGCCCGCGAGCATCCGCGCGGCCGCGTCGTAGTACGCCAGCCGGGCGGTGTGCGTCCGCAGCTCCATGTCCGCGATCTTGAACTGGATGGCCTGGTAGTTGCCGATCGGCTGGCCGAACGCGTGCCGCTCCCCGGCGTACCGGACGGACTCGTCGACGCACCCCTGGGCGAGGCCGACGGCGAGCGCCGCGATGGCGATCCGCCCCTCGTCGAGGATGCGCAGGAACTGGGCGAAGCCCCGCCCCCGCTCGCCGAGCAGGTTCGCGGCCGGCACCCGGCAGTCCTCGAACGTCAGCTCGTGCGTGTCAGAGGCGTTCCAGCCCACCTTCGAGTAGGCGGGCGCCACCGTGAAGCCGGGGGTCCCCGAGGGCACGATGATCGTGGAGAGTTCCTTCGACCCGTCCGGGCGGGTGCCGGTGACCGCGGTGACGGTGACCAGCGACGTGATGTCGGTGCCCGAGTTGGTGATGAACGCCTTCGAGCCGTTGATCACCCACTCGTCGCCGTCCAGCACGGCCCGGGTCTGGGTGCCGCCCGCGTCCGAGCCGAAGCCCGGCTCGGTGAGCCCGAAGCCGGCGAGGGCCTCACCGCTGACCAGCTTCGGCAGCCACTGGGCCTTCTGCTCCTCGGTGCCGAACCGGTAGATCGGCATCGCACCGAGGGAGATCGCGGCCTCGAGCGTGATGGCCACGCTCGAGTCGACGCGGGCCAGCTCCTCCAACGCGAGGCAGAGCGTGAAGTAGTCACCGCCCATGCCGCCGTGCTCCTCGGGGAACGGAAGCCCGAACAGCCCCATCTTGCCCATCTGCCGGACCACGTCGTACGGGAAGGTGTGCTTCTCGTAGTGCTCGGCGATGACCGGGGCGACCACCTCGCGCGCGAAGTCCCGCACGCTCTCCCGCAGCGCCTCTTGCTCCTCGGTGAGCCGGAAGTCCATCGGTTCCTCCTGTACGGACGGGCCGCCGGGCGCTCGTGGCACCGGAGGCGGACGCGGGGTTGGTCGGTCAGACCGGGGTGACGCCGTGCCGGCGCCGCGAGAACTGTCGGTCCTTGCCCCGGGCGGCGGCGAACCGGCGGACGAGTTCGGCGCGCAGGTCGTGCGGCTCGACGATCGCGTCCACCACCAGCTCGCTGGCGAGCCGGACGATGTCGATGTCCCGCTCGTACTCCTCGCGCTTCGCGGCCACGAAGGCGGCGCGTTCGGCCTCGTCCGTGATCGCGGCGATCTTGTTGGCGTAGACGGCGTTCACGGCCGCCTCGGCGCCCATCACAGCGATCTTGGCGGTGGGCAGCGCGATGGTGGCGTCCGGCTCGAAGCCGGGCCCGGCCATCGCGTAGAGGCCGGCGCCGTACGCCTTGCGGACGACCACACAGATCTTCGGCACGGTCGCCTCGGAGATCGCGGTGATCATCTTTGCGCCGTGCCGGATGATCCCCTGCTTCTCCACGGCCGTGCCGACCATGAAGCCCGGTACGTCGGAGAGGAAGAGCAGCGGCACGTTGAACGCGTCGCAGAGCTGCACGAACCGGGTGGCCTTGTCGGCGGAGTCGACGAAGAGCACGCCGCCCTTGAACATCGAGTTGTTGCCGACCACGCCGACGACCTCGCCGTTCAGCCGGCCGAAGCCGATGGTCAGCTCCTTGGCCCACAGCGCCTGGATCTCGAAGAAGGAGCCCTCGTCGAGCAGGCCCTTGACGTACCGCCGCATGTCGAACGCCTGCCGCTCGCTCGCCGGCACCAGCGCCGCGAGGTCGGCCTTCTCCGGCGCCTCCGCGGCGTCTGCCGCGGGCGGCGCCTGCGTCCAGTTGGCCGGCAGGTACGACAGGTAGCGCTTCACGACGTCGAGCGCCTCGGCCTCGGTCTTGCAGAGGAAGTGACCGACGCCGGACTCGGCGCAGTGCACCTTGGCGCCGCCCATCGCCTCGAGGGTGGTCTTTTCGCCGGTGACCATCTCGACCATGCGGTCGGAGCCCAGGTACATGCTCGCGTTGCCGTCGACCATGGCCACCACGTCGCAGAACGCCGGGATGTACGCCCCACCGGCCGCGCTCGGCCCGAAGAGCGCGCAGACCTGGGGGATCGAGCCGGAGGCGCGGACCTGGTTCCAGAAGATCTTTCCGGCGCCGCGCCGGCCGGGGAAGAGCTCGACCTGGTCGGTGATCCGGGCCCCCGCCGAGTCGACGAGGTAGACCATGGGAACGCCGGTCGTGTAGGCCCGCTCGATGATCCGGATGATCTTCTCGACGGTGCGGGCGCCCCAGCTTCCGGCCTTCACGGTGGAGTCGTTGGCCATGAGGCAGACCGGCCGGCCGTCGATGGTGGCCGTGCCCGTGACCACGCCGTCGGCCGGGAGCCCGTCGGCCATGGCGTTGGCGTAGAGGCCGTCCTCCACGAAGCTGCCCTCGTCGACCAGCAGCGCGACCCGCTCGCGGGCGAACAGCTTGCCCTTCGCGGCGTTCGCCGCGTGGTACTTGTCCGCACCGCCGGCCTTGGCGCGCTTGCGCAGCTGCTCCAGTGCCTCACCGTCGAGCGTCACGCCGACTCCCTCACCGTACCGACCTGAACGATCGTTAGGCTAGCGCATCGCAGCGACCGCGGACCACTCGACCGGCTTACGCCAACGTATTGATAGATCTCTATATCTATGGCTAGGCTCCTGACACCCCGACACCTTCCGGATTGGAGTGAGCCATGACCTCACGGATCACCCGGCTCGCGGTCGCGTCCGTCGCGACGGCGGTGGCCACGCTCGGCATCACGGTCGCGAACCCCGGCCCCGCGTCCGCCGCCATGACCATCTGCTACAACACCAGCCAGGCGCCGAGCTACGCCAGCATCGCCAACCAGGCCGCCTCGATCTGGAACAACGCCACCACGAACCTGACCCTGTCGGCCAACTGCGGCTCCAACCTCCGGATCTACCAGATCACCGGGGGTGGCTCCTACGCCGTCCGGACCAGCCTCGGCAACGGGCGCGTCTACATCGACACCCAGCAGGCCCAGCAGTACAGCCCGCTGCGGATCATGACGCACGAGATCGGGCACATCCTCGGCCTGCCCGACAACTACAACGGGAACTGCGCGATCCTCATGTCCGGCGGCAGCGCCGGCACGAGCTGCACCAACCCGTACCCGAGCACCACCGAGGCCAACCGCGTCAGCAGCCTGTTCGCCGGCACCCTCAGCAGCGAGCGCGCCACGGACAGCACCGGAAGCCAGGTCTTCCGCGACAGCTGGCCGGCCGTCCCCGCGACCGTGGGCTGACCGACGGATCCCGCCACGACGGAGGGGCCGGCAGCGTGCTGCCGGCCCCTCCCCGCGTTTCCGGACCGCCGGCCGGGCCCGAGCGTCGCGGCCCACTTCCGGGCCCTGTCGCGCGTCCGGGCCATGTCGCGCCTGGTCCGGGCGTCCTCAGCCGGCCAGGCGGGTACGCGGGCCCGCGCGCAGCACCCCCGAGGGGAGCTGGCGGCCGACCAGCTTCTCGGCCAGCTCGGCCACCTCGATGAGCGCGTCCAGGTCGATGCCCGTGTCGATGCCCATGTCGTGCAGCATGTGCACCGCCTCCTCGGTGGCCAGGTTCCCGCTGGCCCCCGGGGCGTACGGGCACCCGCCGAGACCGCCCACGCTCGCGTCGAACTCGGTGACCCCGAGCTCCAGCGCGGTGAGCAGGTTCGCGAGGGCGGTGCCCCGGGTGTTGTGGAAGTGCAGCAGCACCGGGACGTGCGCGTTGCGGTCGCGTACGGTCGTCAGCAGCTCGCGGACCCGCCGCGGCGTACCCATCCCCGTGGTGTCGCCGAACGCGACCCGGTCCGCCCCGTCACGGACGACCCGGTCCACGATGCCCGCGACCCGCTGCGGGTCGATGTCGCCCTCGTACGGGCAGCCGAAGCTGGTCGCCACGATCACCTCGGCGCGCGCGCCGGCACCGTGCAGCAGGTCGATCAGCTCGGCGATGTCGTCCAGCGACTCCTCCGTCGAGCGGTTGACGTTGCGCCGGTTGTGCGTGTCGCTCGCCGACACCACCACCTCGATCTCAGTGAACCCGGCGGCCAGGGCACGCTGCGCGCCGCGGGTGTTCGGCACCAGCGCCGAGTAGCGCACCCCGTCGACCCGGCTGGCCCGCTGCCACACCTCGTCCGCGTCGGCCATCTGCGGGATCGCCTTGGGGTGCACGAAGGACACCGCCTCGATCCGCTTGACGCCGGTGCGGGAGAGCGCGTCGAGCAGGCGCACCTTGGCGTCGGTCGGGATCGGGTCCTCGTTCTGCAACCCGTCGCGGGGCCCGACCTCGCGGATCGACACGGAGTTCGGCAGGCTCGTCATAAGGGGTCACCTCACTGTGACGCGGTGCTGGTGCTGGGTTCTCCCAGCATGTCACCCCGGCGGCCGTCCCCGCCCCCGCCAACCCGCCGCCCACCCGGCACCCGCCGGGCGGGGGCGCGGCGCCCGCCCGGGCGGGGCCCCGGCGCCCGCCCGGCGGGTTGATCATGAAGTTATTGCCGCGACACGCCGCGATGAAGGGCAATAACTTCATGATCAACGAGGAAAGCCGGGGCGGGTCGGGGGGCCAGGGCGGCCCCGGCGGGGCGGGTGGGCCGGCGGGTCAGCGCATGCGGGACACGATGGCGGTGTCGTAGTCGCCCGAGACGAACTCCCGGTTCTCGAGCAGCTCGGCGAAGAACGGCAGGTTGCACTTCGGGCCGGCGATCTCGAACGCCGCGACCGCCGCCCGCGCCCGCTCGACGGCCTCGGCCCGGTCCGCGCCGCTGATGATCAGCTTCGCCATGAGGCTGTCGTAGAACGGCGTCACCGTGTTGCCCGCCACGTACCCCGAGTCGACCCGGATCCCCTCGCCGACCGGCTCCGTCCACACGCGGATGGCGCCGGGACCGGGCAGGAACCGCTTCGGGTCCTCGGCGTTGATCCGCAGCTCGATGGCGTGTCCGCGCGGGTCGAGGGCGTCCGGGTCGAACGTCGGCGCGAGCCCCGAGGCGACCCGCAGCTGCTCCTCGACCAGGTCGATGCCGTGGACCAGCTCGGTGACCGGGTGCTCCACCTGGAGCCGGGTGTTCATCTCGAGGAAGAAGAACTCGTTCGTCGCAGGGTCGAGCAGGCATTCGACGGTGCCCGCGTTGCGGTAGTTCACCGCCTCGCCCGCGCGCACCGCCGCGGCCAGGAACCGCTCCCGCAGCTCCGGCGAGACGGCCGGCGACGGGGACTCCTCGACCAGCTTCTGGTTGCGCCGCTGCACCGAGCACTCCCGCTCGCCGAGCGCCACCACCCGGCCGTCGGCGAGGCCGAGGATCTGCACCTCGACGTGGCGTACCCGGGGGAAGTAGCGCTCGATGAGCACGGAGCCGTCGCCGAACATCCGCTCGGCGAACGAGCGCACCTTGTCGTACTCCGTGCGCAGCGCCGCCTCGTCGGTGGCCACGCCCATGCCCATGCCTCCGCCGCCGGCCGCGGCCTTCACCATCACCGGGTAGCCGATCTCGGCGGCGGCCGCGACGGCCGCGGCCAGGTCGGCGGCCGGCTCGGTGGTGCCGGGTGCCACCGGCACGCCGGCCGCCGCCATGAGGTTCCGGGCGTTGATCTTGTCGCCCATCGCGGCGATCGCGTCGGCGCCGGGCCCGACCCAGGTCAGCCCGCTCGACTCGACCGTACGGGCGAAGTCGGCGTTCTCCGACAGGAAGCCGTAGCCGGGGTGGATGGCCTGGGCGCCGGTCTTCCTGGCGGCGGCGAGGATCGCCTCCACGTTGCGGTAGCTCTGGGCCGGGTTGGCCGGGCC
Source organism: Micromonospora sp. URMC 103 (assembly GCF_051386435.1). Lineage (NCBI taxonomy): Bacteria > Bacillati > Actinomycetota > Actinomycetes > Micromonosporales > Micromonosporaceae > Micromonospora > Micromonospora sp. URMC 103. Next base: position 397,921 of record NZ_JBPQTR010000003.1, read on the forward strand.
CACGCACACCGCCTCGTCCGCCTCGGTGACGAACGGCAGGTCGGCATCGGCCTCCGAGTGCACCGCGATCGCACGGATCCCGAGCTTCTTCGCGGTACGGATGATCCGGCGCGCGATCTCGCCACGGTTGGCGATCAGCAGCGACTCGATCATGGTTTCCTCCAGCGTCCAGGGGTGGGGACGGTGTCAGAAAACCACGCGACCACCAACCCTCACAAAACCCCCGCCCCGGGCCGCACAGTCGCCTCGCCGAGTTGATCAAGAGCATTGCGTCACGCTCCGGCCCGAAATGAGGCGAAGGTCTTGATCAACAGACGCCGGCGGGCGGAGCGGGGGGTGGTGCGGGTGGGCTGATCAGGCCAGCAGGGCTGCCAGGGTGGCGCCGCGGAGCAGTTCGGCTCGACGGCGGCGGTCCACCTCGCCGCCGAGGAACGGCGTCGAGTTCATGAGGCCGAACGCCGCGTGCGCCAGCACCCGGGCCTCGCCGTCGGGCATGCCGGGGTGAAGGGCGGTGAGCACGGTCACCCACTCCTCGACGTAGAGGCGCTGGAGCCGCCGGATCCGGCGGCGCGGCTCGTCGGGAAGGCGGTCCAGCTCGTGCAGGTGCAGGGCGATCACCGCGGGGTTGGCCAGCGCGAAGTCGACGTGGAACTCGATCAGCGACACCAGGGCGGCGCGCGGGTCGCCGGGGTGGGCCGCGGCCCGCTCCCGGCCGCCGGCGAGCAGGTCCTCGCTCACCGGGACGAGCGCGGCGACCAGCATGGCCTCCTTGCCCGCGAAGTGGTGGTACAGCGCGGGCCCGGTGACCCCGGCCGCCGCGCCGATGTCGTCCATGGAGACACCGTGGTAGCCGCGGGCCGCGAAGAGCCCCATGGCGATCTCGAGGATCTCGTCCTTGCGGGAGCGGCGCCGGCCCGCGTTCGTCGCACCGCCCGCCGCGCCCCGTGCCTGCTGCTCCACCGTCACCGGGCAAGCGTAGACCCGCGCCGACGGCGAGGTGGAGGCACGGTTACCGACCGGTTCGGCCACCTTTCCGCAGGCGGCTTGACCCTCGAGCGGGTCGAGCCCGCACGGTGGCCGGCATGCCCAGGAACCGTCTCGGTCGCGACTACCACCTGCTCTGGTCGGCGGCCGTCTCCTCCCGTCTCGGCGACGCGCTGCGTACCCCGGCCCTGGCCCTGCTGGCCGCGACCCTGACGCGCGACCCCCGGCTCATCGCGGCGGTCACCGTGGCCGGGCAGGTGCCGCCGCTGCTCTTCGGCCTGTTGGGCGGCGTGTACGCGGACCGCTGGGACCGGCGACGGACGATGGCGGTGGTGGACGGGGTACGCGCCGCCGTGGTGGCCACGCTCGCCGTGGCAGTCGCCGTGGAACGGGTGGACGTCACGACCCTGCTGGTGGCGGCGTTCCTCCTCGCCACGCTGGGCACCCTCTTCGACGCCGCCTCGTTCGCGCTGCTTCCGGCGCTGGTGCCGCCGGCGTCGCTGTCCCGGGCCAACGGCCGCCTCCAGGCGGGTACGGCGATCGCCGGCGGCTTCGTGGGCGCCCCGGCCGCCGGCGTGCTCTTCGCGGCCGCGGCCGCGCTCCCGTTCGCCCTGGACGCGCTCACGTTCGCGCTCGCGGCCGCCCTCGTCCTCGCCCTCTCCCCGCGATCTTGCACTTTCCGCCCGGACGACTCGGGATCAAAGCTGCGAACCGAGGGCCGAAACTCCAAGATCGCGGACAAGGGATCGGTGTGGGGGGAGATTGGTGCGGGCCTCCGGTTCCTTCGAGGGGATCGGACACTGTGGCGGGTCACGCTCCTCGCGGCGGCCACCAATCTCGCCATCAGCGGCCTGCTCGCGATCGTCGTGCTCTACGCGCTGGAGGTGCTGCACGTGCCGCCGGCCGCGTACGGGCTGTTCACGGCCTCCGCGATCGTGGGCGCCGTGGGCGGGGCGCTCGCTGCGGGCCGGCTCGCCGCCCGGCTCGGCACGCTGCCGGCGCTGCGCCTGGTGCTGGCCGCGCAGACCGTGGCGCTGGCCGGGTTCGCGCTGGCCCGCCAGCCCGTGCCGGGCGGGATCGCGCTGGCCGTCTTCGCCGCCGGCACGTCCGTGTGGAACAGCCTCTGGGCGTCGTACGGGCAGCGGAACGTCCCGGCCGCGCTGCTCGGTCGGGTGGGCGCCGCGCAGCGCATGGTGGGGCTGGTCGCCGCCCCGGTCGGCGCGGCGCTCGCCGGGCTGGTCGCGGCGGCGTACGGGACGATTCCCGTGGCGGTGGGCGCCGCCGGCGCCTTCGCCGCGGTCACCCTCGCGGCGTGGCGGGTGCTGAGGCGACCGGGCACGCCGGCGTGGTCCCGCGAGACCGTCACCGCCGGATAGGCGGCCGTCCACGGCCGGTGCGCGAGCCCGGAGAGGCGATGCCGGCTAGCCCGGCGTCCGCTCCCGGTGCGCTAGCCCGGAGAGGCGCAGGGCGATCCGCTGCCGGGCCGGCGGCACCGCGCCGAGCAGCCGGAGCAGCAGGTCCCGCGCCGGCCGGCGGGCCGGTGGCAGGGTGGCCAGCCGGGTCAGCCCGGCGGCGAAGCGCAGGACGTCCTCGGCCAGCGGCCGCTGGCGGGCCGCGTACGCGTCGAGCAGCGCGTCCGGCCCGCCGGCGAGCACGTCGGCCAACGCGGTGCCGAGGGCCACGGCGTCGCAGATGCCGAGGTTCATGCCCTGACCGCCGGCCGGGCTGTGCACGTGTGCCGCGTCGCCCGCGAGCAGCACCGGCCCCGACCGGAACGTGGCGGCGATCCGGTGGTGCACCCGGAACCGTGAGCCCCAGAGCACCTCGGTCACCCGGTCGGGCCGGCGCGCGGGCCCCCGCTCGTCGAGCAACGCCTGGAGGTACGCGGTGTCCGGCGCCGAGGGCGCCTCCGGTGCGGTGGCCACCAGCCGCACCACCTCGTCGGGCAGCGGCGCCCAGATGAGCGGGCCCGACCGGGCGAGGAAGAGCGCCGCCTCGTCGCGCGGCAGCGCGCTGCGCACCCGGACGTCGGCGAGCACGAACGACTCCTCGTCGGCCGGCCCGGTGAAGTCGATGCCCGCCTCCCGCCGGACGGTGCTGTGCATACCGTCCGCGCCCACCACGAACCGGGCGCGCAGCTCATCGCCGTCGACGTGCGCGACCACCCCGTCGGCGGTGCGGGTCAGGGCGGTGAGCCGGCACGGCCGCCGCACCCCCACACCGAGGTCGGCCAGCCGTTCGGTGAGCACCGCCTCGGTGACCGACTGGGAGACCATCAGCGCGTAGGGAAAACGGGAGGGCAGCCGGTCGAACGGCACCGCGAGCAGCATGCGGTCGCGGTCCCGCACGGTGAAGCGCGGCGCCCGCACGCCCCGGGCGACGAGCGGCGCGGCGGCGCCGATGCGGTCCAGCATCTCCAGGGTGTACGCGTGCACGACGGCCGCGCGGGAGGTCACCGGCGGCCGGTCCAGCTGGTCGAGCAGGGTGACCTCGACGCCGCGTCGGGCCAGGGTCAGCGCGGTGGCGAGCCCGGTCGGGCCGGCCCCCACCACCAGGACGTCGGTGCGTTCGGGGAGCATGAGCCACCTCCGGTTGCCAACGCGTGTTTGCCAACGCTTGTTGACTGAACAGTAGAGGTGGGTCGTCATCGATGTCAACGCTTGTTGGCATACAGTCGCCGACATGACCGCCGCGACCCCCCGCGCCCGCCGCTCCGACGCCACCCGCGCCGCCATCCTGCGCGCAGCCCGCGAGCGGTTCGCCGCCGACGGATACGACCGCGCGACCATCCGGGCCATCGCCGCCGACGCCCGGATCGACCCGTCGATGGTGATGCGCTACTACGGCAGCAAGGAGGGGCTGTTCGCGGCGGCCGCCGAGTTCGACCTGCGGCTACCGGACCTGACCGACGTGCCGCCCGGCCAGCTCGGTGAGGTGCTCGCCCGGCACTTCGTCCGCCGGTGGGAGGGCGACGAGACGATGGCCGCCCTGCTCCGTGCCGCCAGCACGAACCCGGGGGCGGCCGAGAAGATGCGCGGCATCTTCGCCGACCAGCTCGTCGCGGCCGTGGCCGCCGCCGGCACGGACCCGGCGGACACCGCCCAACGGGCCGGCCTGGTCGCCGCGCAGGTCCTCGGCCTCGCCTTCACCCGCTACATCGTCCGGTTGCCGCCCATGGTGGAGATGTCGCCCGACGAGGTGGTCGCCTGGGTCTCGCCGACCCTCCAGCGTTACCTGACCGGGCGGCCCGGACGATGACCCAACCATTCACCGCTTCCCGTGCGTCTGGCAGGTGACGCGGAACGCGACGGCCGGGGAGGAGGGCGGATGGGACCGGCGGCGGGCGACGGGCGGGACGGTTACGTGGCCTTCGTGGAGAGTCACCAGCACCGGCTGCTGCGCGCCGCGTACCTGGTCTGCGGCAACCGGCACCAGGCCGAGGACCTCCTCCAGGACGCGTTGCTGAAGCTCGCGCTGCGGTGGTCCGCGGTGCGCGAGGGCGACCCGGCCGCGTACGTGCGGTCGATCCTCTACCGCGACGCCGTGTCCTGGTGGCGACGGCGACGGCGGGAGTGGCTCAGCGCGCACCCGCCGGAACAGGTGGTCGCCGACCGCGACGGCGCGCTCAAGCTCGCGCTGCATCAGGCGCTCGGCCTGCTGCCGCCGCGCCAACGCGCGGTGCTCGTGCTGCGCTACTTCGAGGACCTCACCGAGGCGGCGACCGCCGACGTGCTGGGCGTGAGTGTGGGCACCGTGAAGAGCCAGTGCCACGACGCGCTGCGCCGGCTCCGCCAGGTGGCGCCCGAGTTGGGCCGCGACGACGGCCTTGCCAGCGGGATGGAGGTGAACCGGTGACCGAGGAGACCATCGCCCGGCTGCTGACGAGCGCGGCAGAGGACGTCCGGCCGTCGCAGCCCGCGGCGGCGAGCTGGGAGCGGGCCGCGCGGGTCAGGCGTACCCGCCGGGCCGCCGGAGCGGCCGCCCTGGCGGTGGCGCTGCTGAGCGGCGGCGCGGCGGTGGCGCTACGGCCGGCCGCCGAACCACGTCCGACGGCGACCGCGTCACCGTCCGCCGCACCATCCGCGTCGCCGTCCGCCGCTCCCGTCGTCACGCCGCCGGCCGAGCTGCACTATCCCGGCCATCCGCTGGGCCGCCTCCTCGACCCGCCGGTCGCCCCGCTGTCGACCCGACCGGTACGCCAGGCGCTGGCCCTCTACCAGCCGATCGACCGGAACACCAGGGCGGGCGGCGTCATCCGGGTGCTCGGCGACGACGGCTTCGTCCGCACCCTTGACGTCGTCACCCCGGGGCCCACCAGGGATCGGGGCGGCAACGAGGCTGCCGCCCTCAAGCCCGGAACGCTCTCACCGGACGGGCGGACGGCGGCCTTCGCCCAGACCGGCGGGCTGATCCTGGTCGACCTGACCACGGCGACGTCCCGTCGGGTGACCCTCGACGGGTACCTGGAACTGGTGGTCTGGTCGGGCGACCGGGTGCTGGTCGGCGGCGACGACCGGACGTACGCGGTAGATCCCGCCTCGAACACGGCGACCCCGATCGACGTGTCGACCTGGGACGTGGTCGCGCCCGACCCGGCGACGCCGGCCGACACCCTGCTGGAGCTGTCCGGCGGCCGCAGCGGCATTGTGCTGACCAGGAAGTCCGCTCAGGACGGCGCGCTGCGCGCCGCCGGGTCGGCCGGCTGGAGCACGGACCTGCCGACGGACTACGAGATCAACGAGTTCTACGGACACGGCTGGCAGCACGGCTTCCAGGTGGCCCGCGCGGCGTGGCTCAAGGCGAGCCAGTTCGACGGCGTGGAGGGCGTGGCCCTGTTGGACACCCGCACCGACCACGTCACCCGCCTGCTCGATCTCGGCCGCGAGGGCCGCTACAAGGCCTGCTGCGAGGTGCTCGGTTGGGATGCACGCGGCGGCGTGCTGCTGCGGCACAACCCCGGCGGGATCATCCGGTGGCAGCCCGGGACCGGCGAGGTCACCGGCGTGCTGCCCGAGCTGCCCGGCCAGGTGTCCCTGGCGCGCTGACGGCCCGCCCCGTTTCCGGGACGGGCCGTCGGGAACGCCGGTCAGGGGTTGAGGCCGCCCGGCTGGTCGCCCTTCACGACGGGCGCCCGGACGAGGTTGCCCCACTCGGTCCACGAGCCGTCGTAGTTGCGCACCTGCGGATAGCCGAGCAGGTGCCGCAGCACGAACCAGGTGTGGCTGGACCGCTCGCCGATCCGGCAGTACGCCACGATGTCGTCGTCCGGGCTCAGCCCGAGCTGGTCGGCGTAGATGGCGCGCAGCTCGTCGGCGGACTTGAACGTGCCGTCCTCGTTGGCCGCGGACTTCCACGGCTTGTTGACGGCGCCCGGGATGTGCCCGCCGCGCAGCGCGCCCTCCTGCGGGTAGTCCGGCATGTGCAGCATCTCGCCCGTGTACTCGCCCGGCGACCGGACGTCGACGAGCGGCCGGCCCGCGGCGACGTGCGCCATGACCTGCTCGCGGTACGCCCGCAGCGGGGCGTCGTCACGCTGCGGCACCGGGTACTCGGCGCGCGGCCGGGTCACCTTGTCACGGCTCAGCTCCCGCCCCTCGGCGATCCACTTCTGCCGGCCGCCGTCGAGCAGCCGCACGTCCGGGTGGCCGAAGAGGGAGAAGACCCAGAGGGCGTACGCGGCCCACCAGTTGAAGTTGTCGCCGTAGAAGACGACGGTGTCGTCCCGGCCGATGCCCTTGGCGGCACACAGCTCGGCGAAGCTCTTGGCGTCCAGGTAGTCCCGGGTCACCTGGTCGTTCAACTCCAGGTGCCAGTCCACCTTGACGGCGCCCGGGATGTGACCGGTGTCGTAGAGCAGCACGTCCTCGTCGGACTCGACGACGACGAGGCCCTCGTCGCCCAGGTGCTCGGCCAGCCACTCGGTGGTGACCAGGCGCTGCGGCTCCGCGTACGACTGAAGGCGGGGATCAGGATCGCTCGGCACAGACATGATCCCCAAGGTACGCCCGATGGCCCGCGGCCGACCCCCAAACGTGACGGGGCAGGCAGGCCCCGAGACCTCAGTCGGCGATCGGGCCGAGCGAGGGGCGCTTCGCGGTGACCGTGTCGCCGGACGAGCGGCCGGTGAGCCGCCGCTTCAGCCAGGGCGCCAGGTGCTGGCCGGCCCACCGCAGGTCGGCGGCGCGCGCCGACAGCCACGGCGTGGGCTGCGGGTGCGGCGGCACCATGAGCCACTCCTCGTCGCAACCCACGCCGAGCGCGTCCAGCACCTGGCCGGCGACGCGGCGGTGCCCCGCCGGGGAGAGGTGCAGGCGGTCCGTGCTCCACAGCATCGGGTTGAGGTACGTGTCGTCGGCGTACAGGTCCACCATGATCGCGCCGTGCCGCTCGGCGGTCTCGCCGACCGCCCGGTTGAGCAGGTCGACCCGGGGGGCGACCAGGCGCTGACCGGGGAGCCGGGCCATCACGTCCGCGAACCGGAAGATCAGGACGTCGGCGCCGATGGCCCGGAACTGGCCGACGATCTCGTCGAAGCGGGCTACCAGCGACACCCCGTCGAAGCTTCGCCGCAGCACGTCGTTGCCGCCGGCCGCGAAGCTCACCAGGTCGGGCTTCATCGACAGCGCCTCGGGGACCTGGTTGGCGACGATGTTGGGGAACAGCCGGCCGCGGATGGCCAGGTTCGCGTACCGGAAGTCGGGGCCGGCCTCGGCGGCGAGCCGGGTCGCCACCAGGTCGGCCCAGCCGCGGTACGTGCCGTCCGGGTAGGGGTCGTCCATGCCCTCGGTGAAGCTGTCCCCCACCGCCACGAAGCTGCGCCAGCGCACCGCGGCCTCCCTCACGATCCCTGGTTGCCTGCGGCGACCAGTTTGGCACCGTGCCCCGCCTGCGCGGTGCCCGCCGAGGAACGAACGTGGCGGAGGTCATCGGTTTCACCCGGGCTCGACGATGCCCCTCCGGTACGGCCCCCAGGCGACGAACCGCTCGAGCAGATCACGCGGTGTCGGGCCGTCGTGCGGGTTCAACCGGAACAGGTCGTGACTCGCCTCGTGATAGAGCCCGGACAGATAGATCGCCAGATCGACCGGGCTGGCGTCGTACTCGACCCGGAGGAGCAGCCGAGCCTCCGCGCACGGCCACGGCCGCCCGCACGCCCGGCAGAGCCAGATCGGGCGTACGGGCAGGTGTGGCGGGCCCGGTGCTGACCTTCGACCCCCGGGCCTGGCGGGCCTTCGTCGAGCGCACCAGGGGCCACTGACCACCGCTTGATCCACACCAGATCGGCGAAGTCGCGGTGTCCGACGCACCGGGACACCGCAACTTCGGCGAAACGGTGTTGATCAAGCCCGAGTCGGCGCCGACCGAGCACCCGGAAACCCGTCGCCCACCCGGCGGTCCCGGTCGTACGCTGCGCCAATGTTGCTGCGTATGTCGACTCTGCTGCTCCGGACCCTGCGCGAGGACCCGGCGGACGCGGAGGTGCCGAGCCATCGGCTCCTGGTGCGGGCCGGCTACATCCGCCGTGCCGCGCCGGGCGGCTACGCCTGGTTGCCGCTCGGCAAGCTCGTGCTGGACCGGGTCGCCGAGGTGGTCCGCTCGGAGATGACGGCCATCGGCGACCAGGAGGTGCACTTCCCGGCGCTGCTGCCGGCGGAGCCGTACCGCACGAGCGGCCGGTGGGCGGAGTACGGCGACGACATCTTCACCCTCGCCGACCGCAGGGGCGCCGAGCACCTGCTCGCACCGACCCACGAGGAGTTGGCGGCGCTGCTCGTCAAGGACCTGTTCTCGTCCTACCGGGACTTCCCGACGACGCTGTTCCAGATCCAGACGAAGTACCGGGACGAGGCCCGGCCGCGGGCCGGCCTGCTGCGCGGGCGCGAGTTCCTCATGAAGGACGCCTACTCGTTCGACCTGGACGAGGCGGGCCTCCAGGCCGCGTACGACCGGCACCGGGCCGCGTACCGGAAGGTCTTCGACCGGCTCGGTCTGGAGTACACGGTCGTGCACGCGATGTCCGGGGCGATGGGCGGTTCGGCCTCGGAGGAGTTCCTGGCCGCCACGCCGGTCGGGGAGGACACCTTCGTCGGCTGCACCGCCTGCGACTACGCGGCGAACACCGAGGCGGTCACCACCCGGGCGCCCGCGGCGGGCGACCCGGACGCCCACTCGCCGGCCGAGGTGCACGACACGCCGGACACCCCCACCGTCGCCAGCCTCGTCGACCTGGCGAACGCCCGCCGTTACGGCGGCCGGGACGACTGGACCGCCGCCGACGTCCTCAAGAACATCGTGCTGACCGTACGCCGGCCGGACGCCGACGAGGCCGAGGTGCTGGTGATCGGTCTACCGGGCGACCGCGAGGTGGACCTGAAGCGGGTCACCGCGGCGCTGCACCCGGCCACGGTGACCGTCTTCGAGGACTGGGAGCAGCACCCCGAGCTGGTCCGCGGCTACATCGGCCCGCAGATCCTCACCAAGCTCGGGCTCCGTTACCTGGTCGATCCCCGGGTGGCGCCCGGATCGGCCTGGCTGACCGGCGCGAACGAGCCCGGCCGGCACGCCGTCGACGTGGTCAGCGGCCGTGACTTCACACCGGACGGCACGATCGAGGCCGCCGAGGTGCGGGCCGGGGACCCCTGCCCGGCCTGCGGCACCGGCGAGCTGACCATCCGCCGGGGCATCGAGATCGGGCACATCTTCCAGCTCGGCCGCCGGTTCACCGACGCGTTCACCCTGGACGTGCTCGGCCCGGAGGGCAGGCCGGTGCGGCCCACCATGGGCTGCTACGGCATCGGGGTGTCCCGGGCGGTGGCCGCGATCGCCGAACAGCACCACGACGACCGGGGCCTCGTGTGGCCGGCGTCGGTGGCGCCCTGCGACGTACACCTGGTGGCGGCCGGCAAGGGGCCGCAGGTGGAGGCGGCGCTCGACCTCGGCGGTCGGCTCGCCGCGGCGGGCCTGCGGGTGCTGGTCGACGACCGCGCGGGCGTCTCGGCCGGGGTGAAGTTCACCGACGCCGAGCTGATCGGCATCCCCTACGCCGTCGTGGTCGGCCGCCGCCTCGTCGAGGGGTACGTTGAAGTACGCGACCGGTCGACCGGCGAGCGGACCGAGCTGCCGGTGGACGAGCTGGTTGACCGGCTCGTCCACCAGGTGCGCCCGGCGCGCGGGCACCTGGTGTAGCCGGCGCGTCACGGGGTACCGCACCCGGATAGGCGGTACGCGTTCCTGGAGGCTCTCATGACCGGTTACCGGGTCAGTGACGTGATGACCAGGCAGGTGGTGTACCTGCCGGCGGAGACCACTCTGGACGAGGCGGCCACCGTGATGAAGGAGGCCGACATCGGCGACGTGGTGGTCACCGACGGCGCGAGCCTGGCCGGCATGCTGACCGACCGCGACATCGTGGTCCGGGCCGTAGCCGAGCGGGCCAACCCGGCCACCACCACCATCGGCTCGATCGTCACGCGCGAGGTGGTGATGATCGACCAGCACGCGACGGCCAACGAGGCCGCCACCCTGATGCGTGAACGCGGGATCCGGCGGGTGCTGGTCTGCGACAACGACCGCAAGCTCGTCGGCGTCGTCTCGCTCGGCGACCTGGCGATGCAGCTCGACCCGCAGTCCGCGCTCAGCGAGATCAGCGAGCAGGCGCCCACGGTGTGACGCACCGATCAGGGCCCCCGACCGGTAGCGGTGGGGGGCCCTGATCAGCGGCGGTAGCCTCGACGCATGTCTGCCATGCCGGCCAGGTTGGCCGAGATCGTCGACGAGTTCGCCGCCGCGCCCCGGGACGTGGTGCTGGAGATGCTGCTCGAGTACGCCGATGTCATTCCTCCGCTTCCGCCCGGCGACCGGGAGGGCATGGAGCAGGTGCCCGAGTGCCAGACGGCATTCTTCCTGCGCGCCCGGGTGACACCCGAGAAGACGGTCGAGACGCTCTTCGACTGCCCGCCGGAGGCGCCGACCACCCGCGCGTTCGCCGGCATCCTGGCCGAGGGCCTGGCCGGCGCCAGCGCCGACGAGGTGCTCGCCGTGCCGGACGACCTCTACCAGCGGATGGGGTTGGCCCAGGCCATCAGCCCGCTGCGGGTCCGCGGCGGCACGGCGATCCTGGCCCGGCTCAAGCGCCAGGTCCGGGAACAACTGGGCTGACGTGCGGGTTGCCACCGATCATGGAGATCGAGATCTACGCCGACGTGGTGTGCCCGTGGTGCTACATCGGCAAGCACCGGCTGGAGCAGGCCCTCGCCTCGTACGACGGTGAGGTGACGGTGCGCTTCCGGCCGTTCCAGCTCGACCCGTCGCCCGTACCCGAGCCGCTCCCGGTGGTCGACGCGCTCGCCGCCAAGTTCGGCGGCCCCGCCAACGCCCGGCAGATGGTCGCCCGTGTCACGGAGGCGGCGGCGGGCGCCGGGCTCCGGCTCGACTACGACCGGGCCATCGCCGCGAACACGTTCGACGCGCACCGGCTCGTCGCGTACGCCACCGAGCGCGGCCGGGCCGCAGAGGTGGTGGAGGCGCTCTACCGGGCGCACTTCGTCGACGGGATCGACGTCGGGTCACGCGAGGCGCTCGCCACCCTCGCCGGGCAGGTCGGGCTGGACGCCGCCGACGCGCGCCGCTTTCTCGACTCACCGGAGGGGCGCAAGGAGGTGGCCGCCGAGCTGGCGAAGGCACGCGACCTGGGCATCAGCAGCGTGCCGACGTTCGTGCTGGCCGGCAAGTACGGCATCAGCGGCGCCCAGGAGCCCGAAACGATGCTCGCCGCGCTCGCCGAGGTCGAGCGCCTGGAGTCCGGCGCGAAGTGACGCCCGTCGACCCGGTCGGCCATCGACGTCCGTGATGTTTCACGTGCAACGGTATCGACGGCGATGATCGGCCGGGCGACACCGGGCCGCCGCTGAGCCGCGACCGGCGCGCCTTCTCAGCCGCGCTTCCTCAGGCCGGACGCGCCAGGTCCTCGATCACCTGCGCCCCGGGCAGCGCGCCGAGCGCCGGGCCCGGCAGCACGATCTTGCTGTGCCGTACGCCGGAACCGATGATCACGTGCGGCGTGGCAATCACCCGGGAGTCGACCAGGATCGGCCACTGCTCGGGCAGGCCGATCGGCGTGATCCCGCCGTACTCCATGCCGGTCAGCTCGACAGCGTCCGCCATCGGCGCGAAGCTGGCCTTGCGCACGTCGAGCGCCCGGCGGGCCACCCCGTTCACGTCGGCCCGGGTCGTGGCGAGGATGACGCAGGCCGCGTAGCGGACCACGCCCTCCCGCTTGCCGGCCACCACCACGCAGTTCGCGGAGACGTCGAGCCCCACCTCGTACGCCGCGCAGAACGCGGCCGTGTCGGCGAGGTCGGCGTCGATCGGTGCGACCAGCACCTGGTCGGCGTCCACCGGAGCGTCGGCGGGCCACAGCCCGAGAGCCGCGGCGACCGGCGGAGCGAGCAGGTCGGGGCGGGTGCGGGCGGGTTCGGTCTTCAGCGTCCCCATCACGGGTGCGATCCTCGCACCCGCAGCCCGGACTCGCCCACCCGCAGCGCCGCCGGTCCGCCCGGTGGGAAGGCCGGCGGGCCACCCGGGCGGGGCCCGGACGACCCCGCCGCGGTCAGCTACCGGTGAGGAACGCGTTCTCCTTGATGAACGTACGGTCCCGGTGGGCCGCGAGTTCCTCGGCGCGCAACGCCTGGGCGCGGCGCACCTCCAGGTCCTCCATGGCGTGCCGGACGGCGACCCGGATCACGCCGTAGAGGAAGACGAAGCCGAAGCAGTACAGGATGACGGCGGTGACGACAGCGAACATGCCGTCACGTTAGGTCGAACGTGAACGGGACACGTTCTCATCTCCCGCCGGTTCCCCCGTACGTGTCCGCGAGGTGGTCCGCCCAGGTGCGGGTGCCCCGGGGCAGGGCCGTCGTGACCAGCCCGCCGTCCCGCAGGGCGCGGCCGAGCCGCCCCGGGATCCGCACGGGCAGCAGCGGCCGGCGGGAGTGCCGGGCGGCTCGCCAGGCGCGTACCGCCTCGTCGAAGCGCAGCACCTCGGGCCCCCCGTACTCCTCGATGCCGCGCAGCGGCCCCGCCGTGAGACGGGCCGCGAGCCGTGCCGCGACCTCGCCGGGGTCGACGGGCTGGGCGAGGATCGCGCGGTCCCCGATCATCGGGCCGAGCCGGCTCGACGCGCGCAGCAGGTCATCGAGGAGCTGCGGGAACTGGGTGGCCCGCAGCACCGACCACGGCACCGGGCCGGCCGCGACGACCTGCTCGGCTGCGAGCTTGTGCCGGTAGTACGGGATGGGCACCCGGTCCACACCGACGATCGAGATGTACACGAGGTGCCCGACGCCGGCGCCGCCGGCGGCGACCGCCAGCCGGCGGGTGCCGAGCACGTCGACCTGGTGGGTGCGCCGCCCCGTGTTCGTCGCGGACGCCAGGTGCAGGACCGCGTCGACACCGGCCACCGCCTCGGCCAGTCCCGCGCCCGTGGCCAGGTCGGCCACCGCCCACTCCACCGTCGGATCCGTACGCGGCCGCCGGCTCATGGCCCGTACCGTGTGGCCGTCGTCGAGCAGCCGCGGCAGCACCGCCTGGCCGAGCCGACCGCCGGCCCCGGTGACCAGCACCCTCATCTCGTCCTCCTCGTCCACGTGCCGGGCCTCGCCCGTCCCGCCACCCGGACGGGGCTGCCGGCCCCGAGGTGACCGGTTGTGCGCCACGTCACGGCGGCCCCGACCGGCACCGTCTCAGCTCACCAGGTCCAGCACGGTCACCACCGCGTAGAACGCCATCACGATCTCGCCGATCACCCAGGCGTGACGGTCCGACCAGTGCCGGGTCCGGGGCAGCTCCGCGACGGCCCGCCGACCGGCCAGAATCACGCGGGCAGGGGCGGGGCGGCCGGGTCGGGGTCAGGCCGGTCGGGGGGTTACCCGGGTGGCCAGGAGTGCGCCGAGGAGGGCCAGGCCGGCGGCCACGGCGAGGGTCGCGAGGTAGCTGCCCGCGCCGGGCGCCGACCCGGCGGCGAGCACCGCGCCGGTCAGCGCCAGCACGGTCGCCGCGAACAGCGAGTCGCCCAGTTGCAGCGACGAGCTGTTGCGACCCTGCTCACCGGGGGCGGACAGCTCCAGGGTGAGCACGGACAGCGACGGGTAGAGCAACCCCATGCCGGTCCCGGCGACGGCCCAGCCGAGCACGCCCACGGCGATCGGCGTCCCGGGCGCCACGGTCGACGCCACCGTGCCGATGCCGACCGTGATGCAGGCCAGCCCGACACGCGGCAGGGTGGCGCGGGAGGCCGGGGCGGGCATCCGCCCCTGCACCCACGAGCCGGCGGACCAGGCCAGCGCCCCGACGGTGAGCACCAGCCCGGCGGCCGTCGGCGAGAGGCCGCGCTCCCTCGACAGCATCAGCGGGATCACCACCTCGGCGCCCACGAACGCCGCCGAGGCCAGGCCACGCAGCCCGATGACGGTGGGCAGCCCACGGGCGGCCCGGAGGAAACCGGCGGGCAGGAGGCGGGGGGCGCAGACCAGCAGCCCGGCCACCGCGACCGCCGTGAGGACCACGGCCGACGCGCCGCGCTGCTGTCCCCCGATGTGCAGCAGTGCGGCGCTCACCCCCGCCCCGCAGGCCCAGCCGACGCGCGCCACCGCGCCGGCCGGTGGCGCCGTCACGGCGATCCGGGCGATCGAGCGCAGCCCGGGACGGATGAGCAGCCCGGCCGGCACGGCCACGGCCGGCACCGCCAGGAACACCCACCGCCAGTCCAGGTGCTCCACGACGAGGCCGGCCACCGCGGGGCCCACCAGGGACGGTACGACCCACGCGGCGGCGAAGGCCGCGAAGATCCGCCGGTGCAGTTCCTCCGGGTACGCCTGACCGACGATCACGTACAGCGCCACCGACAGCAGCCCGGACCCGAAGCCCTGCACGACCCGGCCGACGACGAGCACCGCCATCGTCGGGGCGGTGCCCGCGACGACGAGACCCACCACGAACCAGACGAGCCCCTGCCACATCGACGGCCGGGGTCCGCGGGCGTCGCACCAGATGCCGGAGAGCACCATGGCGAGCACGCTGGCGGCGAACGGCCCGCCGAACGCCAACCCGTACAGGGCGAACCCGTCGAGGCTGCGGGCGACCGTCGGCATCGCCGTACCGACGGCCAGGGATTCGAAGGCGAGCAGCGAGATGAGCGCGACACTGCCCACCGTCATGGCGCGCAGCCGTGGGGCGAAGAGCCCCGGTGCCGGCGGCGCGGGCGCGACCGCCGCGGTCACGGACGGCCACCGGGCGCGGCGACCCTGAGCGCAGTGTTCAGCATGCGCCCAGCCTGCGACCTCAACCCCGATTCAGGTCAACCGGGGGTGACCCGGCTCTCGTCACGCCGTCTGGAACGCCTCGCCGATGCCCTTCACGAGTCCCGAGAAGTGCTGGTCGGCGAGGAGGTGCCCGGCGGTGATCACCAGGGCCATCGGCCACTCGATGACCTGGAACGCGGCGAGCAGCCCGAGCCCCGCGTAGTAGGCGAGCTTGTCGGCGGGTGGGACCGCGACCTCGCCCAGCATCGGCACCTGGACGCGGCGGGAGTACATCTGGACGGTCTCGCGCGCTCCGTTGAGGTGTCGGGTCAGTGTGCTCATTCCGGCCTCCCCCGATCGACGCCTGACAGCCGCCGCTTTCCACGACCGATCCGGTCCATGCGCCGCCGACGGCGGAAAGTCGCGCCGCTCGGGGGGCATAACGGACGGTACGCCGGGAAGCCAGGCCGCCGGACGCGAACGAGTGGGAGGCGAGATGGCGTACGGCAGGGTCGTCGGCACCGGGGAGTCTGGCCGGTACTCGTCCGGCCGCAGCCCTCGATGACGGCGGCGGGCCGCGTCGCCGCCCGGCTCCTGCCGCCGGTCGGCGTACCGCAGCTGGTGGGGGAGGCCTCGCGGACCGTCGGCTCCGCCGCGTCGCGACTGGCCCGCTTCGCCGGGCTCGCCAACCGCCGGGTCTGGTCCCGGCCCGGCCGGCACCACATCGAGGTGCACGGTGTGTGCCAGGACGGCGGGGACGCCCTGGCCCGGCAGGTCGAGAGGGCGCTGGAGGGCATGCCCGGCGTGGCCTGGGCCCGGGTGAACGCGCCGTCCGGCCGGGTGGTGGTGGCCGTCGAGTCGCCGGAGCCGAAGCTGCGCGACCTGATCGCGACGATCGCCCGGGTCGAGCGGACCTGCCCGTACGAGCCGGACCCGGAGGTGCCCCCGCCGCATCCACCCGAGGAGGGCCCCCGCACCCCGCGGACGCTGGGCGCGCTCGCCTCGGACGCGCTGGGCCTGGCCATCTCCGCAGCCACCCGGATCCTGCCGTTCACGCCGGTCCCCGGGGAGGTCGCGGGTCTGCTCGGTGCCGTGGACATGCACCCGCGACTGCACGCCCTGGCCGGTCGCGGGCTGCGCGCCGACCCGCGCGCCGACCTGATCTTCCCGCTCGCCGAGGCGGTGGTGCAGGGCCTCACGGGCGGCTGGGCCGGGATCGTCCTCGACGGCGCGCAACGGATCGTGCAGTGGGGCGAGGACCGGGCCCAGCTCATCGTGTGGGAGAAGGCCGAGCCCCGGCTGACCGGCGACCCGGAGCGGGCCGTGGCCCGGTGGCCGGTGGCCGAGCGTCCCCGCCCGAAGCCGGACAGCCCGCTCGAGCGGTACGCGATCCGGATGATCGCGGCCGGCGCGGCGGCGACGGCGGGCGCCCTGCCGGTGGTCGGGAGGAAGCGGGCGGCGGCGCTCGGACTCTCCGCGCTGCCCAAGGCGCCGGGGAGTGGCCGCGAGGGGTTCGGCGCCCAACTCGGCCGGATCCTGGCCCGCCGCGGTGTGATCGCCATGGACCGGGGCGTCCTGCGCGAGCTCGACCGGATCGACACCGTCGTGCTGGACGCCGCCGTGCTCGGCTCCGACCGTGGCGTTCTCGCCGACCTGGCGCCACTGCCGGGCGCGGACATCGGGCAGGTGGCCGAGCGGGCGTTCGCCCTGTTCGACCCCGAGGACCCGGACCGCCTGCACGAGGCCGACGGCTGGCGGATCGGCCCGCTGGACCGGCTGGACGCCGACGACCCGGGCGACACCGACCACAGCGCGCGGCTCCGCGCCGAGCGCGGTCGACTGCTGGGACTCGCCACGGGGGGCACCCTCGCGGCCCTGCTGCGGGTGGACGCCGAACCGGCGCCGGGCGTCGACGGGCTGCCCGCCGCGGCCCGGCACGCCGGGTTGCGGCTTCTGGTGGCCGGTGACGACGAGCGGCGGCACGGCTTCGCCGACGCCGTCCTGCCCGGCGGCGACCGGCTCGCCGAGTCGGTCCGCTCGCTGCAGCGCGACGGCGCCGTCGTGATGCTCGTCTCGGGAGACCGGGCGGCGCTCGGCGCCTCTGACTGCGGTCTCGGGATCTACGGCCCCGACGACCTGCCGCCGTGGGGCGCCCACCTGCTGGTCGGCACCGACCTGCGGGTGGCGGCGCTGCTCATCGGGGCGGTCGGGGTGGCACGGCGGAACACGCGGCAGAGCATCCGCCTCGCGATGGCCGGGACCGGCCTCGGTGCGCTCAACGCGTTCACCGCCGCACCCGAGCAACTGCCCAACCGGAGCCTGCTCGCCGTGAACGGCGCGGCGGCGTTGGCCTTCGGCAACGGCGTGTGGCGGGCCAGCCGGCTGCCCAAGCCGGACGACACGCCGGCACCGGTCGTCACCGCCTGGCACCTGATGCCGGTGTCGACAGTCCTCGACCGGCTCGACACCACGCCGGACGGGTTGACCAGCGGCGAGGCGCAGCGACGACACACCGGAGGGGGCGGCGACGCCCAGACGGGCGGGCTGCTCCGCGCCTTCGTCGACGAGCTGTCCAATCCGCTCACCCCCGTTCTGGCGGCCGGCGCCGTGCTGTCCGCGGCGTTCGGCTCGCTCGTGGATGCCGCCCTCGTGGGCGGGGTGGTCGGCGGATCGGCGCTGATCGGCGCGGTGCACCAGCGCAACACGGAGCGCTCTCTCGCAGAGCTGCTGTCCCGTTCGGCGGTCACCGCCCGAGTGCGGCGCGACGGCACGGACCGGGTGATGGCGGCCGACGACCTCGTACCGGGCGACGTCATCCAGCTGGAGCCCGGGGACGCGGTGCCCGCGGACTGCCGGGTCATCGAGGCGGTGGGTCTGGAGGCGGACGAGTCCTCCCTCACGGGCGAGTCGCTGCCGGTGGGCAAGAGCGCGGACCCGGTGGTGGCCGCCGCCGTCGCGGAACGCCACTCCATGGTCTACGAGGGCACGACGATCGCCGCCGGGCACGGCACCGCCGTGGTGGTGGCTACCGGCGCCGAGACGGAGGCCGGTCGCAGTCTCGCGCTGGCCCGGCAGGCGCCCCCGTCCGGCGGGGTGGAGGCTCGACTCGGCCGGCTGACCCGAGCCGCCATCCCGCTCGCGGCCGGATCGGCGGTGGCCGTGGCCGGCGCCGGTCTGCTCCGGGGCGTGCCGCTGGCGCAGACCGCCGCGACCGCCGCGAACCTGGCCGTGGCGTCGGTGCCGGAAGGGCTGCCGTTCCTCGTCAGCGCCGCGCAGCTGGCCGCGGCCCGGCGGCTGGCCGACCACGGCGCGCTGGTCCGCAACCCGCGCACGATCGAGGCGCTCGGCCGGGTGGACGTGCTCTGCTTCGACAAGACCGGCACCCTCACCGAGGGACAGTTGCTGCTCGCCGGGGTCGGCGACGGCGACGCCACCCGGTACGCCGCGGTCGACCACCTCGACGACCGCCTGCGGCTCACCCTGGGTGCGGCGCTGCGCGCCACCCCGGGCGCCGCAAATCCCGAGGAGCTGAGCCAGCAGACGGACCGCGCCGTCCTCCAGGGCGCCTCGGCCGCGGGCGTGGTCGAGCAGACCGGCGCGGCGGGCTGGCGGGCGGTCGGTGGCCTGCCGTTCGAGCCGTCCCGGGGTTATCACGCGAGCGTCGGCGAGGGTGCGGACGGCCTGTTGCTGAGCGTCAAGGGCGCTCCCGAGTCGGTGCTGCCCCGCTGCGCGTCCCGCCGGGTCGACGGACGGGAGCAGCCACTGGACGACGCCGGCCGCGCCGAGCTGTATCGACTGCTCGCCGACCGGGCCGGCGCCGGCCACCGGATCCTGGCGGTCGCCGAGTGCCCGGTGACCGACCGGACGGTCACCGACGAGCAGGTCCGCGACCTCAGCTTCGTGGGTTTCCTGGCCCTCGCCGACGGCGTACGCAAGAGCGCGGCCCCCGCCGTGCGCCGCATCCGGCAGGCCGGGGTGCACACCATCATGATCACCGGCGATCATCCGGCGACCGCCGAGGCGATCGCCGCCACCATCACCGAGCACGACGAGCAGCGGGTGGTGACCGCCACCGACCTCGACCCGCTCGACGACGAGGCGCTCGCCGAGCGGCTGGCCCGCACCGACGTCGTGGCCCGCTGCACGCCGGCCCACAAGGTACGGATCATCCAGGCGTTGCAGAAGTGCGGCCGTACCGTCGCCATGACGGGGGACGGCGCCAACGACGCTCCGGCGATCCGCCTGGCCGACGTGGGCATCGCGCTCGGTCAGCGGGGCACCCCGGCCGCCCGGGCCGCGGCCGACCTGGTGGTCACCGACGACCGGCTGGAGACCATCATCGCGACGCTCGTCGAGGGACGGGCCATGTGGTCGTCGGTACGCCACGCGCTCAGCATCCTGGTGGGCGGCAACCTCGGCGAGATCGCGTTCAGCATCCTGACGGCGGCGGCGACCGGCCGGTCGGCGATCAACGGACGCCAGCTCCTGCTGGTCAACCTGCTCACCGATCTGGCTCCCGCCCTCGCCATCGCGGTGCGTCCGCCGGCCGCCGACCACGCCGACGACCTGCTGCGGGAGGGCCCCGACACGTCGCTCGGCGAGACGTTGAACCGGGAGATCGGCCTCCGTGCCGCGGCCACCACCCTCGGCGCCACCGCCGGCTGGACGTTGGCCCGCTACACCGGTACGCCCCGGCGCGCCGGCACGGTGGCGCTGGTGTCCCTCGTCGGTACGCAGCTCGGCCAGACCGTGCTGGCCGGCGGTACGAGCCCCGCGGTGCTCGCCTCCACGGCGGCCTCACTCGGCGCACTGGTCGCCGTGGTGCAGACGCCCGGGCTCAGCCAGTTCTTCGGCTGCACGCCGCTCGGCCCGGTCGGGTGGGGGATCGCCGCCGGTTCGGCGTTCGGCGCCACGTTCGCCAACGGCGCGCTGGGCCGGCTGGTGGAACGCCTGCCGCAGGCCACGCGCCCGGCCGACGTCGAGCACGGGGGCCACGCGCCGAAGGGGTGAATCCTCCGCATGGCGCGGTCGTTCCCGGGTACCGAAACCCGTGGAGGTGGGCGCGTTGGCAGAGCAGCCGGAGGTCATGTTCGTCGGTACCGCCACGACGGTGCTGCGCATCGGCGGGTTCACCCTGCTCACCGACCCGAACTTCCTGCATCGCGGGCAGCGGGCGTACCTCGGCAAGGGGATGTGGTCGCGACGCCGCACCGACCCGGCGCTGCGGATCGCCCAGCTTCCGTCACTGAACGCGGTGGTCCTCTCCCACCTGCACGGCGACCATTTCGACCGGGTGGCCCGCCGGGAACTCGACCGCGCGCTGCCGATCGTCACCACGCCCGCGGCCCAACGGAAGCTGCGCCGCTGGGGGTTCCGGGCTGCCGAGGGGCTGCCCACCTGGCAGTCGCACGAGCTGCACCGGGACGGCGAGACCCTCCGGCTCACGTCGATGCCCGGCCAGCACGGCCCCGGTGCCCTCGACCTGCTCCTACCCGACGTGATGGGCACGATGGTCGACCTCCTGCGCGGCGGCACCCGGCAGTTCCGCCTCTACATCACCGGTGACACCCTGAACCGGCCGCAGCTCGCGCAGATCCCCGAGCGGTACCCGGACATCGACGCGATGCTCATCCACCTCGGCGGCACGAAGGTCGCCGGGATTCTGCTCACGATGGACGCACGGCAGGGCACCGACCTCGTGGAGCTGATCCGGCCGAAGCTCACGGTGCCCATCCACTACGACGACTACACGGTCTTCCGCTCACCCCTGGCGCACTTCGTGGAGGAGGCGCGCCGCCGGGGCGTCGTCCAGGAGGTCCGGACGATCGCGCGCGGCGAGACGGTGCCGCTGACCCCGCCCGCCTGAGCGACCGGCCCACGGTCGACGGGTCGTCGCGGGCGCTGTCGAGCTGCCCCACGGGCAGCCCGGGAATGGCCGGCGTCGCGACACCCGTACGCCGATCGCCGCCCCGGCCCGGTGCCGGCGGCGGCGATCGGTGGGGCGTCGGGGCGGTCAGGCGCGCTCGGAGATGGCCTCGATGAGGTCGCCGACCGGGCGCTCCGGCAGCGAACGGGCCACGTCGGCGACGGCCACGATGCCGACGAGCTGGTGGCCGTCGATCACCGGCAGGCGGCGTACCTTGTGCTGCCCCATCGTCCGCAGGATCTCGGCCGCGTCGTCGTCGGCGCCGATGGTCACCGCCTCGCCCTGGGCCAGCTCGCCGGCGGTCACGTTGGCCGGGTCACGGCCCTCGGCCAGCACCTTCACGACGATGTCGCGGTCGGTCAGCATGCCCTTGAGCCGGTTGTCGTCACCGCAGATCGGCAGGGAGCCGACGCCGAGCTGGGCCATCTGCTTGGCCGCGGTACGCAGGTCGTCCTGCTCATGGATGCAGGTCACGTCGTTGGTCATGATCTCGCGTGCGGTCGGCATGGCACACACCTCACTTCCGGGGGTTGTTGCCGTTTCTCCTACCCCGGCCCGCCCGCGCCATGCGGAGATGGCGCGGGCAGCGGGGGCGACCGCTACAGGTCGCGGCGCCGACGGGCCAGGTGGACGGTGATGTCGGCGTCGACCTCGACCGTCCCGGGCAGCACCCGCTCGATCCGGCCGTACACCTGCTCCTGCTCGGGGGCCGGCAGTTCGAGGTAGGCCGAGACGGTCGAGAGAAGACCCACGTAGTCGCGCGCACCCAATGTGAGGCGTCGCTCGATCACGGCCTGCCGGACATCGGTGAACCACTCCGACCGCTGGAGCTCCGACCCCGGCCACTGCAGTTCCCGATCCGGCGGCGTCCCGTCCGGCGACGGAACCTCGTCGGTGTCGAGGAACGGCGCCCGCGCCGCGCGCACCGCCTCCTCGACGGCCGGGTCGGCCAGCCGCAGCGGTCCCCCGAACGAGGCGAACACGCCGCCCGGCTCCAGCAGCGCGGCCACCCGCGACCACCGCCCCCGCGGGTCCGTCCAGTGCAGCGCCGCCGCCGCGTAGACCAGCTCGTACCGCTCGCCCGGTCCCAGATCCTCGAACGCGGCGCGCACCGGCCGGACGGTCGCCGGCACGTGCCTCCGCAGCTCGGCGAGCATGGCGCCGTCGGGGTCCGTCGCGGTGACCGTGGTGCCTGGCCGGGCGAACAGCCGGGTCGCCTTGCCCGTCCCCGCGCCGATCTCGAGGGCGGTCCGGAGCGGCCGACCCGCGTACGCCGTCACCAAATCGAGAAGCGCCACGGGATAGCCCGGCCGGAACCGTTCGTACGCCCGCGCCACCGCTCCGAAACTCAGTGCGCGACCAGACATGCCGAGCATCGTGGCACGATCGCCGCCGTCGACCCGGCCTTCACCGGGCCGAGGTGCTGTTCAGTTTCGAGAGCCTGGCGGCGTACGAGCGTTACCGCGCCCGGTTAGGCACCGACCCGGAGTTCGTGGCAGCCGACCGACTGAACCGTCGGACGACGGCTGGCCGCGCCGTCCGACGGCGACCGTTCACGCCGCCGCCGTGGGAATCTTCCGCAGTTCGCCGAGGGTGTACCTGGCCACCGTCTCGACCATCCGGACGCCGGCCGCCTGCGTCTCGTGGTGGTTGGAGAGCACCGCCACGAGCCAGTCGTGCCCCGGCTCGACGAGCCGCCCGATCGTGTTGACCTGCCAGAGACCGTCGTCGGCGGAGACCGTGTCCCACCCGTTCTTGACGTACACCCCGGTGGTCGCCGCGGTGGCCGCGGCGGGAACTCCCCAGTCCTGCTCCTCGTCGACCTGGCTCATGAGCTCCAGGAGGTAGCTCCGGTTGTCCTCGTCCAGCGGGCCGTTCTCGTCCGTCAGCGAGGTGAGGAGACGGATCTGGTCGGCCGCGGTGGTCGTGGTCATCCCCCACGACGTGTTGGCCGTGGTCTCCTTCATGCCGAACGTCCTGTTCGCCGAGGTCAGTCCCGGCTTCCGGCCGATCCGGCCGTACAGGGCGGTCGCCGCGACGTTGTCGCTCGCGGTGATCATCTTCTTGGCGTTGCGCCGATCGGTCCCGGTTATCTCGTCGTTCCGCTGCTGCGCCCGCAGCAGCAGGGCGGCCAGGATGTCGACCTTGACGATGCTGGCCGTCTGGAAGCGGGTGGTGCCGACCGTGAGCGTGACGTCGGACGTCCGGTCCTTCACCGCCACCGTGAGGTGGCCGTTCCCGACCCGCTCCACGTACGCCGCGACCCGCCTCCGGGCCGCCCCCAGGTAGTCGGGCGTCGGACTGGGCGTGGGCGAGGCCGCACCTCCCCGACCCGCCGTCCGGGGCGTGGACGCGTCGTCGTCGCCGCCGGACAGCCGCCAGACGGCGCTCGCCTCCGCCACGCCGCCGCCCGTGAGGGTCAGCGCCGCGACAGCCAGCAGCCCGCGACGTGACAGGCCGCACCCGCTCGCTCGGCCCGCGCCGTCGTTGCGTCGCCGACGAGTCTTCATGAGGGTCCCCAATCGCATGACGCCACAGACGGCGCACCCCTAGAGACGGAGGTGCCGTACCGAGGGGTTGCGTGATGCGAGCCACCGGCGCGGCGGCCCGTCGGGCGCCACGACCGTGGAGCCGGCGCCGCCGACGGCCGATGAGCGGGCCCACTCACCGACCGTCATCCGCATCGTCGCGGGTCTCCTACGACGGGGTCAGGAGCCGGGCACGAACTCCTCGTCGGACCGGCAGCTCATCGGGTCGTCGTTCGACACGAGGAACTGGCCGACCTTGTTGAACTCCTCGCCTCCCCGCACGTTGAAGACGCTGAAGTAGAGGCGGCTGTTCTTTGGCATCTCGCGCGGCGTGATGACGAGGACGTACTCCTTGGGCGACCCGTCGGGCCCGTCGATCCGCTCGGTGCCGTAGACCTCGTCGGCCTGCGGCAGTTCCGCGCCCTTGGGCGTGCACAGGGCGTGGGCCTTGACGACGGCGGGGATACCCGCGTCGGTGAGCGCCGTCTGCAGACCCGCCGGATCCAGGAACTTCTTGTAGTTCAGGGTCAGCTTCACCGTGCTGTCCGGCTGCTGGGCCAGCGTGAACCCGGCCGGCACCATCGTGGTCGTGCCGCCGCCGGCCGTGCCGCCGCCGGCCGGGGCCGCGGCGGGCGGCTGGGTGGCCATCGGCAGGGCCAGCGAGAGCGCGGCCACCGCCGCGAGGCCACCGCCGGCCGCCACGCCGAACAGGCCACGGTTGCGCCGCCGCGCCCGGCCGCGCTGCTCGATCGCCTCGACCGGACGATCCATCCGTACGTCGGAAAGGGTCTGCTTCACCGCGCCCAACACCTCATCGTCGTTCATGGTCCAATCTCCTAACTGGCCACGGGCACGAGCTGCGCCCGCAGGGTTGCGGTGGCACGGGACAGATGGACGGCCACGGTCCGGGCGGAAATGCCCAACACCTCGGCCACGGCCTTGGTGTCCAGGTCGAGCCAGATGCGCAACACGACCACCTCACGCTGCCGCTTCGGCAGCCCGCGGACGGCGGTCAGCAGGGCGTCGTCCATGCCGAGCCCGTCGTCGGCGAGCTGCGCCCGGTCGTGGCCGTCGAGGGCCACCTCGCGTCTGCGCCGCCGCCACCAGGACACCCGGAGGTTCAGGGCGGTGCGCACCACCCACGCCGCCGGGGCCGGATGCCGGCTCACCTTCCGCCAGGAAGCCCAGGCCCGCGCAAACGCCTCAGCGACCAGGTCCTCGGCCAACGCGCGATCGCCCGTACCGGCCAGCACGGCGCGCAGGCAGTCGTCCCGAGAGCGCTGGTAGAAGTCCGCGAAGTCCTTCTGTTCACGTTCCACACCCGGCTTACGCACCAGCGCCCCGATCCATTTACCGCGACCCGGAGAAAAACGACGGGCCCGCCACGCACGATAGCGTGGCGGGCCCGGGACGCAGATGGGCGTCTAGCTGGGGAAACGGCCGGCTCGACCAGGGTGGGCGAGCGTGGCCGTACGGGTGGCGGTAACCCGCGGTGCCGGCGAACTAGCCGCTTGCCGCGTTGTGCTTCGCCACCAGACTCGGGAGCTCGCCCAACGAGTCGATGCGGAACAGGCACTGCTCGGACACGGCCGGCATGTCGAGGATGTAGCCCCACGGACCGCGCCGGATCAGGCAGGTCTTCATACCGGCCTCGACGGCCGGGCGTACATCGTTGTCCGGCCGGTCGCCGACGTACAGGATCGACGAGGCGTCACCACCGCCCTCCCGGACGACGTGCGCGAAGAAGGCCGGTGACGGTTTCGCCACGCCCCAACCGTGCGACGTGCCGATCACATCCACGGGCAGGGCGAGAGCACGGAGCATCCCCTCGGCATGCGCCGGCTGGTTGCCGGCCAAACCCACGAACAGGCCCTGCTCCTTCAAGGAGGCGAGGCACGATCGCGCGTCGGGGTAGAGATCCTCTTCGCCGAACGACTCCGGTTTGCCAGCGGCTGCTCGGCGTTCGAGCTCGACCGCGAGATCGAACCCTGGCCGGAAGACCCGGAACGGTTCCTGCCAGTCCAGACCCCGGGCGATCGCCGCGCCGAAGACCGCCGAAAACGTGTGCCGTGGGACGCCCAACCAGTCCGCCCAGGTCCCGAACTCGCGGGACTCGTCGAGGATCGTCCCGCCGATGTCGAAGAAGACCGCGTGGATCACGTGCGTTCCTCCGTCAGGGTCGCCGCGCGTCTCAGCCGAGCTGAGTTGGTGTAGCCGTGGCCTCCCACGTCGTCAGGCAGAACGGGTGGCCAGCGGGGTCTGCGTAGACGTAACACTGTTCGCTGTTGGGCTGGAAGTCGTACTTTGTCGCTCCGGCAGCGAGCACGCGGGCCTCGGCGGCGTCCCGGTCCACGACCATGAAGTCGAGATGCATCATGATCGACGAGGTGGGGTCGGGCCAGGCGGGTGGCGTGTATCCGGGCACCGTCTGGAAGTTGATCCGCCCGGCCGGGCTCAGCACGCAGGCCCAGCCGTCGCCGGCGTGTGTCAGGGTTCCGCCGGTGATGCTGGCGTAGAACTCCGCCAAGCCGACGGCGTCCGGGCAGTCCAGCGTGACCGCGCTGAGCCTGATCTCGTCGGACATGTCGCCTCCTGTGGTCCGGGTCGGGCGGGTGCTCGGCAGGCCCGCACCGATGCGACGACCAGCACGCTCGACAAGCCCGGATGTCGGCGAGGAGGGCACGGCGTGACCGATTGGCTGCACCCGGACCGGAGATCAACCAAGGAAAGTGCTGGTGGAGCCCAGGGGACTCGAACCCCTAACCCCTGCCTTGCAAAGGCAGTGCTCTGCCAGTTGAGCTAGGGCCCCGAGGGCGGCGTTGCCGCCGGTGTTACTGGCCGCCGAGGCGGAGCGCCTCAGCGCAGGTCGGGGGCGGTGGTCGCCTCGTGCCAGAGGGCGCGCTCGTCGTTGGACGCCTTGATCCTCTTGGCCACGACGGCGGCCACGCCGACAACGCCGACCAGAATCAGAAGCTTCTTGACCATGGGGCGACCCCTCGCGCTCGGCTGCCGTCGGACGACGTGCGGTGGGGCTAGCTGGAATCGAACCAGCGACCTCAGAGTTATCAGCTCTGCGCTCTAACCGACTGAGCTATAGCCCCGCGATGCGACGAGCAAGGTTAACCCATCCGCGGGTGCCGCCCCAAATCGGGGTGCGCCCGCGCGCCGCCGTCGCGTCGAACCTACCGGAGTACGGAACGCCGGGGCGACCGCTTTCCGCGGCGCCCCGGCGTCCGGTTGTCTCAGTCGCGCTCGGCGAGCGTCAGCTCGATGCCGCCGACCAGGTCGGCGCACACGTTGTAGACGAACGCCCCGAGCGTGGCCAGCGCCGTGAACAGCACGACGTTGACCAGGCCGATGAGGGCCGAGCTGAGGATCACGCCCTTCGCGGTGATCTGGAAGCCGTCCGTGCTCTGCCCACCGCCGGCGTTGACCAGGTCGGTCAGGCTGTCGTTCACGCTCTGGAAGACGCCCATGGCGTCGAGCGCGAGGTAGAGCACCGAGGTGGCCACCACGACCACGATGAAGAGCACCACCGAGACGGCGAACGCGAACTTCATCACCGACCAGGGGTCGATGCGCTTCAGGTTCAGCCGGGCCCGCCGGGGTCCGCGGGACGCGGCCGAGCTGACCGAGGTACGCGCGGCGCGTACCGCGTCACCGACCCGAGCGGCCCCCACCGCGGCCGCGTTGCCGATCCCCGGTGGCAGGCCACCGCCGTTCGGTGTCCGGCCGGCACCCGGGCGGGTGGCGTCCGCCGCACCGCCGATCCGTGGCTGGGTGCCGGTCGTCCCACCCACGGACACGCCGGCCCGGACCGGGATCTGCTGGGTGCTGGTCGGACGGGCCGCGCCGCCGCCCGCCGTCCCGGCAGCGGCGGCGGACTCGGCCGGCACGGCTTCCGTCTTGTCACCGGAACCCGCGTCGTCGGTCGGCTTGTCGGGCGGAGGAGTCATCCCGGGGGCCCGGGTGAATTTCGGGGCAGGCGCGTCGGCGGGGACCGTTGCCCGGCCCACGGCCGCGCGGCCGGTCGCTGGTGTGCCGCCCCCTGCGGCCTCCTCATCGACCGGGTTGGCCGAGGTCCCCGTGTTCCCCGACTTCGCCTGTGTCTCCGTCATTCAACTAGTCCTGTTCGTCAGGCTCGTCGGCATTGCGAGCAATCGCCACGATAGTCACGCCGTCCGGAAGGTCCATCAGCTTGACCCCCATTGTGTTCCGGTCACGCGTACGGCGTACAGGCTTCACCGGAGTCCGGATGACACCACCGTTGCTGGTGATCGCGAACAGCTCGTCGTCCGGGTCGATCACCACCGCGCCGACCAGACCACCACGTCGCTCAGTGATCTTCGCAGTCAGCACGCCCTTACCTCCCCGGCCCTGCACCGGGTATTCCTCGATGGGGGTACGTTTCGCGTATCCCCCGTTCGTCGCCACCAGGACGTCCATGCCGGGCCGGACCACCTCCATGGCCAGCAGCACGTCGTCCTCGGTGAAGCGCATCCCGATCACGCCCGAGGTGGCCCGGCCCATCGGCCGCAGCGCCTCGTCGGTGGCGTTGAACCGGATCGCCTGCGCCTTCTTGGAGACCAGCAGCAGGTCGTCCTCCGGGCCCACGAGGGCAGCACCGACCAGCTCGTCCTCATCGCGCAGGTTGATCGCGATGATGCCGCCGGACCGGTTGGAGTCGAACTCCTCGAGGCGCGTCTTCTTCACCAGGCCGTTCTTCGTGGCCAGTACCAGGTAGGGAGCCACCTGGTAGTTCGGGATTTCGATGATCTGTGCGATCTGCTCGTCCGGTTGGAACGCGAGCAGGTTGGCCACGTGCTGGCCCTTGGCCACCCTACTGGCTTCCGGAAGCTCGTACGCCTTCGCCCGGTACACCCTGCCCTTGTTGGTGAAGAACAGGATCCAGTCGTGTGTCGAGCAGACGAAGAAGTGGCTGACGATGTCGTCCTGGCGCAGCGAGGCACCGCTCACGCCCTTGCCGCCGCGGCGCTGAGACCGGTACTGGTCGACCTTGGTCCGCTTGGCGTACCCCGTCCGGGTGATCGTCACGACGACGTCCTCGCGGGCGATGAGGTCCTCCATGGAGACCTCGCCGTCGAACGGCACGATCTGCGTACGCCGGTCGTCGCCCCACTTGGCGACGATCTCGCCGAGCTCTTCGGAGACGATCCGCCGCTGGCGCTCGGGCTTCGCGAGGATGTCCTTGAGGTCGGCGATTTCCAGCTCGAGCTTGGTCAGGTCGTCCAGGATCCGCTGCCGCTCGAGCGCGGCGAGGCGGCGCAGCTGCATGTCGAGGATCGCGGTCGCCTGGATCTCGTCGATCTCCAGCAGCCGGATCAGGCCCTGCCGGGCGTCCTCGACGGTGGGCGAGCGCCGGATCAGGGCGATGACCTCGTCGAGGGCGTCGAGGGCCTTGGCCAGACCGCGCAGGATGTGCGCGCGCTCCTCGGCCTTGCGCAGGCGGTACGCCGTCCGCCGGCGGATGACCTCGACCTGGTGGTCGACGTAGTAGCGGATGAACTGGGCCAGGTTGAGCGTGCGCGGCACCCCGTCGACCAGCGCCAGCATGTTGGCGCCGAAGGTCTCCTGGAGCTGGGTGTGCTTGTAGAGGTTGTTGAGCACCACCTTGGCGACCGCGTCGCGCTTGAGCACGAGCACCAGCCGCATGCCCGTACGCCCCGACGACTCGTCGCGGATGTCCGCGATGCCGCCGAGCTTGCCCTCCTTGATCAGCTCGGCGATCCGCTCGGCGAGGTTGTCCGGGTTGACCTGGTAGGGCAGCTCGCTGACCACCAGCGCGGCGCGGCCCCGCTGGTCCTCCTCGACCTCCACGACGGCGCGCATCCGGATCGAGCCCCGCCCGGTCCGGTACGCGTCCTGGATGGCGGCGGTGCCGACGATGAGGCCGTGGGTCGGGAAGTCCGGACCCTTGACGATGCCGAGCAGCGCCTCGAGGGTGGTCGCCTCGTCGGCGTCCGGGTGCTCCAGGCACCACTGCACGGCCGCGCCGATCTCGCGCAGGTTGTGCGGCGGGATCTTCGTGGCCATGCCGACCGCGATGCCCTCGGAGCCGTTGATCAGGAGGTTCGGGATCCGCGACGGCAGGATCGTGGGCTCCTTGGCCCGCCCGTCGTAGTTGTCCTGCAGGTCGACGGTGTCCTCGTCGATGTCCCGCAGCATCTCCATGGCCAGCGGGTCGAGCTTGCACTCGGTGTACCGCATGGCGGCGGCCGGGTCGTTGCCGGGCGAGCCGAAGTTGCCGTTGCCGTCGACCAGCGGGTAGCGCAGCGACCAGGGCTGCGCCATCCGCACGAGCGCGTCGTAGATCGCCGAGTCGCCGTGGGGGTGGAACTGACCCATGACGTCGCCGACGACGCGCGAGCACTTCACGTAGCCGCGGTCCGGCCGGTAGCCGGAGTCGAACATCGCGTAGAGGATCTTGCGGTGGACCGGCTTGAGCCCGTCCCGGACGTCCGGCAGCGCGCGCCCGACGATGACGCTCATCGCGTAGTCGAGGTAGGAGCGCTGCATCTCCACCTCGAGCCCGACCGGTTCGATCCGGTCGTGCGCGACCACGGCGCCGGCGGCCTCGGCGGCCTCGGGCTCGTTCGGTGTGGACTCGGGGGAATCGGTCACTGTTTACCCTTATCAGACTCAGAGTCGTTTTCGTGCTGTGGATAACCGTTGTGGATACCGGCCAAGCTGTGGATAACTCTGTGGACCGGTGGCCGGCCGGTGGAGCCCGGCCGGCCATTCGGTGACCGTCAGATGTCCAGGAACCGCACGTCCTTGGCATTGCGCTGGATGAACGACCGGCGCGCCTCGACGTCCTCGCCCATGAGGACGCTGAAAAGCTCGTCGGCGGTTGCCGCGTCGTCGAGAGTGACCTGACGCAGGGTACGGGTCGCCGGGTTCATCGTGGTCTCCCACAGCTCGGGATAGTTCATCTCGCCGAGACCCTTGAACCGCTGGATGTCGTCCGGCTTGGCGTTCGGCTTCTGCTGCTGGCGCAGCGCGATCAGCCCGTCGCGCTCCCGGTCGGAGTACGCGTACTGCGCGTCGTCGCCCTTCTTGTTCCACTTGATCTTGTAGAGCGGCGGGGCAGCCAGGTAGACGTGCCCCAGCTCGACCAGCGGACGCATGAAGCGGAAGAGCAGGGTGAGCAGCAGCGTCTGGATGTGCTGGCCGTCGACGTCGGCGTCGGCCATCAGCACGATCTTGTGGTAACGCAGCTTCTCGATGTCGAAGTCGTCGTGGATGCCGGTGCCCAGCGCGGTGATGAGCGCCTGGACCTCGTTGTTCTTCAGCACCCGGTCGATCCGGGCCTTCTCCACGTTGAGGATCTTGCCGCGGATCGGCAGGATCGCCTGGGTCCGCGGGTCGCGCCCCTGCTTCGCCGAGCCACCCGCCGAGTCGCCCTCGACGATGAAGACCTCGGACTCCCGCGGGTCGGTGGACTGGCAGTCGGCCAGCTTGCCCGGCATCGAGCCGGACTCGAGCAGCGACTTGCGTCGGGCCAGCTTGCGCGCCTGCTGGGCCGCGATCCGTGCCCGCGCCGCCTGCGACGCCTTCTGGATGATGGTCTTCGCCTCGGCCGGGTTCCGGTCGAACCAGTCGACGAGCCACTCGTTGCAGACCCGCTGCACGAAGCTCTTCACCGGCGTGTTGCCGAGCTTGGTCTTGGTCTGCCCCTCGAACTGCGGGTTGGCCAGCTTCACCGAGATGATCGCGGCGAGCCCCTCGCGGATGTCCTCGCCGGAGAGCTTCTCGTCACCCTTGAGCAGCTTCCGGTCGGTGCCGTAGCGGTTCACCACGCTCGTGAGCGCGGCCCGGA
Organism: Micromonospora sp. URMC 103; assembly: GCF_051386435.1. NCBI lineage: Bacteria > Bacillati > Actinomycetota > Actinomycetes > Micromonosporales > Micromonosporaceae > Micromonospora > Micromonospora sp. URMC 103. Next base: position 429,496 of record NZ_JBPQTR010000003.1, read on the forward strand.
AGCCCTCCTCGTGCGTGCCGCCCTCGTGGGTGTTGATCGTGTTGGCGAAGGTGTAGACCGACTCGCCGTACGACTCGTTCCACTGCATGGCGATCTCGACCGACATCCCCTCCTCCTCGGCGCCGAACTCGACCACCGTCCGGTGGATCGGGTTCTTCGAGGCGTTCAGGTGCCGGACGAAGTCGGCGATGCCGCCCTTGTAGAGGAAGGTGACCTCGCGCTGCTTGCCCTCCTCGCCATCCGCGACCCGCTCGTCGAGCAGGTGGATGGTGAGCCCGCGGTTGAGGAAGGCCATCTCCTGCAGCCGGCGGTAGATGGTCTGGAAGTCGAAGTCGACCGTCTCGAAGACGCTCGGGTCGGGCCAGAAGGACACCGCCGAGCCGGTACGGTCGGTCTCCTCGCCCTTCTCCAGCGGGCTCGGCTTGGAGTTGGCGTAGCTCTGGCGCCAGAAGAAGCCGTCCTTCTGGATCTCCACGAACATCCTCGTGGAGAGCGCGTTCACCACGGACACGCCGACGCCGTGCAGACCGCCGGAGACCGCGTACGCCTTGCCGTCGAACTTGCCGCCCGCGTGCAGCACGGTCAGCGCCACCTCGACGCCGGGCTTCTTCAGCTTCGGGTGCAGGTCGACCGGGAAGCCGCGGCCGTTGTCGGTGACGCGGACGCCGCCGTCGGCCAGCAGCACCACGTCGATCGTGTCGCAGTAGCCGGCCAGCGCCTCGTCGACCGCGTTGTCCACGACCTCCCACACGAGGTGGTGCAGGCCCCGCTCGCCGGTCGACCCGATGTACATACCGGGCCGCTTCCGGACGGCCTCCAACCCCTCGAGAACGGTGATCGATTCTGCGCCGTACTGCTGATTTTCCTGCGCTGCCACCCTCGGCCACTTTCTCGCCCCGTCGGCGCCGGGCAGGCGCGTCTGGTGCGGGTTCGGCGGACAGGACGCGACGTCGGCGCGGACCGGTGCCGGAAGGATTCCGGTCACGGGTCGGTACGCGCCGTTCGCCGCGGTTGCCCGCGGATCGCGATCGGCTCGACCCGACGTGGACAATGATCGCGGGCCCTTTCCGGGGCCCGTGTCCGTCGCTCCGCACCGGGTCTTCGTCTCTGTATCAATCTTACTGGGTGCTGGCGGTTAAGCCGCCACTCGGCACCCTCGCAAACGGGCTCAGAACTCCGTAGCCGGCCGAATCGTGCCGCCCACGACTCCCCCTACACGCCAGCCTCCGATCGAGGTGCGGTGCCGCCGGGCGGGTGCACCCGCTGCCGGGCGGGTCGGGGGGTACCGGAGCGCACGGTGGTGCCGTACGTTGGCGGCGGTCCCGGATCCGGTTCGTTCCCCTCCGAGCCCGACTTGATCTTTTGCGAGCGGAACCGGACGATCGACCCGATCGACCCCCACACGTGCTCTTAAGAGGTGACCCCAGATGGGGCTGGACAACGTCGCGGTGCACTGGCCGCGGACCGGCCGCTTCTACGATCCGGTCGCACCGGCCGAGTTCGTCGACTTCGGCGAGATCGTCGACCTGCCACGGATCTCCGCGCCGACAGCCGCCCTGGCCGAGCTGATCGCCAAGACCGGCACGGTCCGGGCGACCGCGTACACCGAGCTGGTGGACCTGCTGCTCGGTCTGGACGGTGTGCTCTACGCCACTGACGCGGCCGCCGAGGACGAGGACCCGGTGATCGACCCGGACGGCTGCGCCTGGATCGCCGACGGCATCGAGCGGTTCGTGGCCGGCCACCGTGAGCACGGCGAGGCCGTGACGTTCGAGTCGGTGAGCGCGGTGCTGCGGTCGCTGCTGGGCGACGGGCGCCTCGCCGAGCAGCAGTTGCGCTGGCTGGACGGGCGGCTCGACGCGCTGCGCGACGAGCGCGGCGAACCACCGCAGTGGGACTTCACCTGCGCCGAGCTGGGTGTGCTGGCCGCCTTCTACCGGCGCTGCGCCGACCGTGGCTTCGCCGTCTACGCCGAGTCCGAGGCCCCTCGACGGGCCACGCACTCCTGAGAACGCCGGCAGCCGGACGGGGCGCACGGGCCGCGGGCGGCGGGGCACGGGCCGCGGGCGTCGGCCCCGCGGGCTGCGGCCCCCGCGGGCTGCGGCGCACGGGCGTCGGGCGCACGGGCCGCGGGCTACACGGGCCGCGACCTCACGGGGCGCGCGCCGCTAGCCGACGGGGCCCGCGCCGGCGCGGTTCGCCGCCGCGATGACCTCGGTGAGCGCGCTGTGCAGCTGCCGCAGATCCGCGAGCGGCATACCGAGACGCGCCACGATCGCCGGCGGGATCTCCTCGGCCCGGGCGCGCAACGCCTGCCCGCTCGCCGTCAGCGTGACGGCGAGGCTCCGCTCGTCTGCGGGATCCCGCTCGCGGCGCACGTAGCCGTTCGCCTCCAGCCGCTTCAGCAGCGGTGAGAGCGTGCCCGGGTCGAGTTGGAGCAGCCGGCTGAGGTCGCGCACCGACAGCGGGGCGTGCTGCCAGAGGGCGAGCATCACCAGGTACTGCGGATGGGTCAGGCCCATCGGCTCCAGCAGGGGGCGGTAGACCGCCACGACGCTGCGCGCGGCAACCGACAGCGCGAAGCACACCTGCTCTTCCAGCGCCAGCGGGTCCCCGTCGCCCAACTCGTGATCCACTGCTCGACCCCCTCCTCGACCGGCTGCTATGGTACCGACGTTTGGTACACCAATGGTTGGTACCCCAATCGTTGGCGGATGGAAGGCGGGCGGCATGGGCGACGACAAACCGGTCCGGGCGCCGGGCGAGGGCGGACCGTTCTGGCGGTGGGCGTACCGGTACCTCGCCGGACCCGCCGAGGTGCAGGGCGCGATCTACGGCGGCTCGGCCGAGGCGCGCGAGATGTGGAAACGCGACCTGGAGAACCGCAAGCGCTACAGCCGGGAGCAACGAGAGCGCAGGCGGGCCGCCCGCGAGGCCCGGCGCGGCGGGGCCTAAAGGTGGGGCTTGAAGGGCGGTGCGTGACGCGGGCGTCGCCCGTGGGGCCGCGCTAGGGCCGCCCGGCCGGCGGCTCCCCGCTCCGGCACACCTCCTCGCGGGCCGTCGCCCACGGCCGCCCCCAAGATCCGCACAACATCAGGGATGTTGCTGTCTCCGGGGGTGCGGCAGGGGACAACTACAGGGAAGTTGCGCGGATCATGGGCGGGCCGGCCCCACCGGCCCACCGGCCCACCGGCCCACCGGGCCGCCCGGGCCGCCCGGGCCGCCCCACCAAGCCGGCCGGGCCACCCCAACCGGGCCGCCCCGGTCGGGCCGGCCGTTCAGCCGTACGTGTCCCGGGGGCCACGGCCGCGCACCCGGCGGGGCCCGCGCGACCAGGACGGCGCCGCCGGGCCGTGGATGTGCAGCTTGCGCACGACGTTGTGGCCGACCTCGCGCGCGATCTGCTTGAGCAGCGATCCCGCGAGCAGGCGCAGCTGGGTCGCCCACGCGGTGGACCGGGCCTCCACGGTCAGTTCGCCGTTCTCCAGCTTGACGGGGCGGCTGTGCTGCGCCACCTCGGGCCCGACCACCCGCTCCCACGCGCCGAAGACGGTCGCCTCGGCTGCCTGCTGCTGCCAGCCGCGGGCCTTCACGAGCCGGTCCAGCACCGCGCCGAGCGGCTGCGGGTCGCGCGGGTCCGGGCCCGGGCCGGAGTAGCCGCGCAGCCGCCGCTCTCCGCCGCCGGCACCACCGGACCCCGCCCGCGGGCGGCTCTTTCTCGCGGCCTCCCGCCGCGCCTTCGCGGCGTCCAGCACCGCACGTGCCAGCTCCGGCCCAGACGGACCGTCCCCCTCGCCGCCGGCCCCGGCATCGCCGCCAGCCCCAGCCCCGGCCCCGCCGCCGGTTCCGGCACGCGGCGCCGCGCGGTCACCGCCCTCGGTTCCTCCGGCGGCGGTACGCGCACCGCGTCCCCCGGTCGAGGCGGCGCGGCTCGGTCCGCCGGCCCGGCCGGTGGCGGTCCGGTCCGGTTCATCCGACACGGCGCACCGCCCCCTCGCCCACCTCGTACCGAGCCCCCTGCAGGGTCGCGGGGACGTCGTCGTCCACGGCACACGTCACGAGCAGTTGGCTCGCCCCGCCGACCAGCTCGGCCAGCCGGTCCCGCCGCCCGGCGTCCAGCTCGGCGAAGACGTCGTCGAGCACGAGCACCGGCTCGATGCCGTCGGCGCGGAGCAGGTCGTAGCCGGCGAGGCGCAGCGCCAGCGCGAACGACCAGGACTCACCGTGGCTCGCGTATCCCTTGGCAGGGAGCGGGCCGAGCGTGAGGGCCAGCTCGTCCCGGTGCGGGCCGACCAGGGTGGTGCCCCGCTCGATCTCCGCCGACCGGGACTCGGCGAGGGCCGTGGTCAGCGCCTCGGCGAGCACCGCCCGGTCGCTCGTGTCGGGAAGTTCCACCGACGGCCGGTACGCGATCCCCGCGGCCCCGCGCCCGGCGGCCACCGCGTCGTACGCCTTCGCCACGTGCGGCGCCAGCGCGGCGACCAGCTCCAGCCGGCCGGCGAGCAGGTCCGCGCCGTGCTGGGCGAGGTGGGCGTCCCAGACGGCGAGGGTGGAGAGGTCACCGCCGCGCGACCCGCCCGTCTTGCGGGCGAGGTACGAGGTGCGCAGCAGGGCGTTCCGCTGCTTGACCACCCGCTCGTAGTCGGCCCGTACCCCGGCGAACCGCGGCTGGCGGCTGACCAGGAGGTCGTCCAGGTAGCGGCGGCGCTCGGCCGGGTCGCCCCGCACGAGCTCCAGGTCCTCCGGGGCGAAGAGCACGAGCCGGAGCGCGCCGAGCACGTCCCGGGCCCGGCGGGCCGGTGAGCGGCCCAGCCGGGCCCGGTTCGCCTTGCCCGGGACGATCTCCAACTCGACGAGAAGCTCCCGGCCGTCGTGCACGATCGCGCAGCGGATCACCGCCGAGGCGGCGCCCATCCGCACCAGCGGTGCGTCGGTGGCGACCCGGTGGCTGGCCAGGGTCGCCACGTAGCCGAGTGCCTCGACCAGGTTGGTCTTGCCGACGCCGTTGGCGCCGGTCAGGACGTTCGCCCCCGGTTCGAGGTCCACGTCGACCCGCTCGTACGACCGGAAGTCGACCAGTTCGAGCCGGCGGACGTACACGGGCTGTGGATGCCGGTCAGCGCTTGCGGACGGCGTGCCCGCCGAACTGCTGGCGCAGCGCGGCCACGGCCTTCATGGCGGGCGAGTCGTCCTGACGGGAGGCGAACCGCGCGAAGAGCGAGGCCGTGATGACGTTCAGCGGCACGGCCAGCCGGATCGCCTCGTCGACCGTCCAGCGGCCCTCGCCCGTGTCCTCCGTGTAGCCGCTCAGCTCCGACAGCTCCGGGTCCTCGTCGAGGGCCCGGTCGAGCAGGTCGAGCAGCCAGGAGCGGACCACGGTGCCCTCGCGCCACGACTTGAACACGCCCGGCACGTTGGTGACCAGCTCGGAGGCGGCCAGCAGCTCGTAGCCCTCGGCGTAGGCGTGCATGAGGCCGTACTCGATGCCGTTGTGCACCATCTTGGCGTAGTGCCCGGCGCCCACCGGGCCGGCGTGCACGAAACCGAACTCCCCGGCGGGCTTGAGCGCCTCGAAGATCGGCATGAGCCGCGCGACGTGCTCCTCGGCGCCGCCGACCATCAGCGCGTACCCGTTCTGCCGGCCCCAGACGCCGCCGGACACGCCGACGTCGATGTAGCCGATGCCCTGGTCGTTCAGTCGCTCGGCCCGGGGCGCGTCGTCGCTGAACCGCGAGTTGCCGCCGTCGATGATGATGTCGCCCTCGCCGAGCACCCCGGCGAGCTCGTCGATGGTGGCGTCGGTGACGCCGGCCGGGACCATGACCCAGACGGCCCGCGGCGACTCGAGCTTCTCCGCCAGCTCCGCGAGGGAGGCGACGTCGCTCAGCTCCGCGTTGTGGTCGAAACCGACCACCTCGTGCCCGGCGGCACGCAACCGCTCGCGCATGTTGCCGCCCATCCGGCCGAGACCTACCAGGCCGAGCTGCATCTGTACTTACCTCCGGTGCGTGGGTGTTGCGGGTGCGATCAGCGGGAGACGCGGATCGGCATGATGAGGTACCGGTACCCGGGCAGGACCTCGCCATCCTCTCCCGCGGGCGAAATCACCGCGGGCTTGAACGCGTCGACGAACGAGAGCACGGCGGTCTGCGCGCCCAGGTTCGACAGGCCGTCGATCAGGTACTGCGGGTTGAAACCGATGGTCAGCGCGTCGCCGGTGAAGGAGGCCTCCATCGCCTCACTCGCCCGCGCCTCCTCGGAGCCGCCGGCCTCGACCACCAGGCCGTCGGCGCTGAAGCTGAGCAGCACCGGGGTGGTCCGCTCGGCGACCAGCGCCACGCGCTTGACCACCTCGATCAGGGTGCTGACCGGCACCCGGGCCTCGGCATTGTGGTTCGCCGGGAAGAGCGAGCGGACCGGCGGGTAGTTGGCGCCGTCGAGCAGGCGGCTGGTGGTCCGCCGGGTCCCACCGGCGAAGCCGATCATCCCTTCGCCGGCGCCGCCCGTGGCGAGCGCCAGGGTGACCTCACCGCCGAGCGGGCCGAGGGCCTTGGCCGTGTCGTGCAGGGTGCGCGCGGGCACCAGCGCGTTGATGCTCACCTCGGGGTCGTCGGGGTTCCACTGCATCTCGCGCAGGGCCAGCCGGTAGCGGTCGGTGGCGAGCATGGCGAGGGTCCCGCCGGACAGCTCGATGCGGACGCCGGTCATCATCGGCAGCGTCTCGTCCCGCCCGGCGGCCACGGCCACCTGGGCGACCGCGGCGGCGAAGGCCGCGGCGTCGATCGTGCCGGCGCTCTCCGGCATCTCCGGGAGCGACGGGTAGTCCTCCACCGGCATGGTGGGCAGGGTGAAGCGGGCGCTGCCGCAGACCAGCTCGAGATGGGCACCCACGGCGGCGATGTCCACCGGCTTGGCCGGCAGCGCCTTGGTGATCTCGGCGAGCAGCCGGCCGGAGACCAGCGCCGCACCGTCGGCGTCGCCCTGGACCTCGACGGTGACCTGGCTGGAAACCTCGTAGTCGAACCCGGAGACCTGCAGGGTGCCCTCGGTGACCCGGAGCATCACACCGGCCAGCACCGGAACGGACGGCCGGTTGGGCAGGCTCTTCGCGGTCCAGGCCACGGCCTCGGCGAGCGCGTCGCGCTCCACTCGGAACTTCATCAATGCCTCCGCGTCGACGTCAGCGACAACTCTCTCATGCCGACCGCTGCCTGCCGACCCGCCTGACCGTGCGGGTACCCATCGCACCTTAGGGCGCGGGGGCATCGGCTGTGCGCCCGACCCCGTCCCGGGAGTCGGTGCTCACCGCCTGCTCGGCAGCGTCCGGCCCAATCCACAGAAAGTCCAACGGTGATGATTGGTTTTTGTTCTTTCAGAAGAGATAACTCATCGTCTTCATCGCACCTGTGCAAACTGTGGAGAACCGGCGTCCGCGCAGGTGGGACACGTTATCCACCGGTGTTCTCGCTGTGGAGAACCGGGGTGCAAACCCGTGTCGTGGTCCACAGCCCCCGTCCGGACGCGAGTTGTCCACCGCTGTCCACCGGTTGTCCACCGGTTGTCCACGGACTTTCTCCCCAGGCCTGTGGACCGTCCGGCTCGTCACTCCGGCCGTCATCCCCAGAACCTTCAACAGGTCGCCCACAGGTCGACCGTCATCGGTGGATGACGAGGACCGTTGTCCCCACCCGTCCACACCCTGTCCCCAGGGGTCGTCCACAGGCTGTGGGTAACCGGCGGCGGACGGACGGTAGTTATCCACCGTCGGTGGACAACGGGGTGTGGACAACGAGCGGCGGCGGTGGACGGACACGGCCCGATCGTGCGGGCTCGACCGGCTCGAGGGTCAAGCGCGTCGGGCTGTGGACAAGAAAAAAGCCCGGCCGTTGCCACGGCCGGGCGGGCGGATCGCGAGCCTCGGGGCGCCGGGAGGCTCGCGTACGCCTCAGGTGTTCTGCTTGATCCGGTTGGTCAGCTCGGCGATCTGGTTGTAGAGCGAGCGGCGCTCGGCCATCTGCTGACGGATCTTGCGGTCGGCGTGCATGACGGTGGTGTGGTCGCGCCCGCCGAACGCCTGCCCGATCCGGGGCAGCGACAGGTCGGTCAGCTCCCGGCAGAGATACATGGCCACCTGACGGGCGTTGACGAGGACCCGCGAGCGGGAGTGCCCCCGCAGGTCCTCCAGGCTCACGCCGAAGTAGTCGGCCGTGGAGACCATGATCTGGTCCGCGGTGATCTCCGGGCCGGCGCCGTCCGGGATGAAGTCCCGCAGCACCTCCTCGGCCAGCGACAGCTCGACCGTCGACCGGGTGAGGCTCGCGAACGCGGTCACCCGGATCAGGGCGCCCTCGAGTTCGCGGATCGAGTTCGACACCCGCGAGGCGATGAACTCCAGCACGTCCGGCGGCGCGAAGAGACGCTCCTGCGCCGCCTTCTTCTGCAGGATCGCGATCCGCGTCTCCAAGTCCGGCGGCTGGATGTCGGCCAGCAGGCCCCACTCGAACCGCGTACGCAGCCGGTCCTCCAGCGTGGCGAGCTGCTTCGGCGACCGGTCGGAGGTGATCACGATCTGCTTGTTGGCGTTGTGCAGGGTGTTGAAGGTGTGGAAGAACTCCTCCTGCGTCCGCTCCCGGTTCTCCAGGAACTGGATGTCGTCGATGAGGAGGATGTCCACGTCCCGGTAGCGCCGCTGGAACGCGCTCGTCTTGTCGTCCCGCAGCGAGTTGATGAAGTCGTTGGTGAACTCCTCGGTCGAGACGTACCGGACCGAGCGGGCGTTGCCCAGGGTCGTGGCGTAGTGCCCGATGGCGTGCAGCAGGTGGGTCTTGCCCAGCCCGGAGCTGCCGTAGATGAAGAGCGGGTTGTACGCCTTCGCCGGCGACTCGGCCACCGCGACGGACGCCGCGTGCGCGAACCGGTTGGACGAGCCGATGACGAACGTCTCGAACATGTACTTCGGGTTGAGCCGGTTGCCGCCCGTGTCGGCGCCGGGCAGGCGGCGGTCGTCGCGCATGCCCGGCCGGTGGTCGGGACCACCGCGGCCGGGCCCGCTGTCCGTGCCGCCGTCGCGGGGCAGCGGGCGGATGACGTGCTGGTCGCGCGGCGAGCCGGCGTCCTCGCGGTAGCGGGGGTCGAACGCCCGGGTGTCCGGTCCCGGCGGGTCCAGCCGGGCGGCCTGCTCGTCGAAGCCGCGGCGCTCGGGCGCCGGCCGGGGGGCGGGCGGTGGCGCCGGTTCGGCGAAGGCGGTGCTGAACAACGCCTCCTGGGCGTCCCGGCCGGTGGCGGGTCGTGCCTCGTACGGGCCGACGCCGGCGGGAGCCGCCAGGCCCGGATGGTGCGGGTCGCCGAGCGGCGGCGGTTCCGGCGCGCGGTCGGCCTGTGGCTGCTCCGGGATCGGCAGGAGCGGCAGGCCCGGCCCGACCGGCTCGTCGAGCAGGGTCGGTGGCCCGACCTCCGGGTCGAGTGGTCCCGTCTCCGGGGTGCTGCGGTAGACCGTGCCGGCGGGGCGGCCGCCAGCATCCTCGGCGACCCGGACGGTGACGGCCACCTGGATCGGCCGGCCAAGCCGGCGCGTGAGTGCCTCGGTGATCGCGGGCCGCAGCCGCGACTCGATCACGTCCCGGGTGAAGGCGTCCGGCACGGAGAGCAGCGCGGTGTCCTCGACGATGGCGCGCAGCCGGGTCAGTCGCAGGTAGGCACGCTGCTGGGCGGAGATGATCTCGTCGGCGAGCTCGTCCGTCGTCGCCGTCCACACCGCGGCAAGGTCGGTCGTACCGGCCACCGTCGTGCCACCCCCTCGCCTCTGCTCCCGGCCGCCGCTGTCTCCAGCGGGCCGTTCCGGGCCGCCGCGTTCGCGCGGGTGGCCCTCACCACCCGAACGGCCGACCAGTCGTCCACAAGTTATCCACAGCCTGTGTACCGACGATTGTGGCCGTTCGTCGGACGCGGGTGGGACCTGCCCCCTGCCTGAACGGGCGCTGAAGCGGGTACACCGTGCCGAACGATTCACTACCTTGTCCGGTCTTGCCGGCCGGCGACGACCGCACCCCCGGACGCCGACCGCAATCGGGCACGGTAACAGCGTTGTCCCTGAGCCATCAACCGGCGACGCGTCCCCGCCGTTGTCGGTATGAGTGAAAACCGCCGCTTCGGTCGTCGGCGCGTCCGGGTGGACCCGCGCTGCCCTGTTTGACGGTCATTGCCCCCCTGCGTAGGCTGGAGCGGCTGCTCTCACGCCCTCTGCTAGGGTGATGGGTGCTTGCTGTCCGCGACCACCGCCCGGCCCCACCGAGGCCCGCGTCGCCGGGCAGCGCCGATCGGAGGCCACCGCGAGTGGCCTGGACCACCATCGACTCCGGGTCCTCACCACCCCGGGACGTACGACATACGGAGAGCCTGACGTGAGCAAGCGCACCTACCAGCCGAACAACCGCCGGCGCGCGAAGACCCACGGCTTCCGGCTGCGCATGCGCACCCGGGCCGGTCGCGCCATCATCTCGACCCGTCGCTCCAAGGGCCGCGCCCGCCTGTCGGCCTGAGGCCGACCGGGGCAGGTCCGGGGGACGTGGGCAGTCGTGCTGGCGGCCGCGCAGCGACTGCGGCGCAGCACTGACTTCGCCGCAGCGGTTCGTGGTGGCCGGCGCGCCGGCCGTGGCGCCGTCGTGGTGCACCTGAACCTGCCGATCTCCCCCGAAACCACGACAGACACCTCGCCGAAGCCGGCGCGGAGCACCGGTACGGAGCAACCCTCCGCACCGACCCGCGCCGGCTTCGTCGTGTCCAAGGCCGTGGGGCCCGCCGTCGTCCGCAACCGGGTCCGTCGCCGCCTGCGCCACCTCGTCCGCGAGCGGCTGGCCGGGCTGCCGGCGGGCAGCACGCTGGTCGTCCGGGCGCTCCCGGCGGCCGCCGACGCGTCGTACGCGCGGCTCGGCGCCGACCTGGACGCCGCGATCGTGGCGGCCCGGGCACCCCGTGGACGGCGTCGGTGAGCGCCGGGCCCACCGTCCCCCGGCCCGGCAGCGCCGCTGCCCGTGTGCTGACAGGGCCCATCATCGCGTACCGTCGGTGGATAAGTCCGGCACTGCCGGCCCGCTGTCGGTTCTACCCGTCGTGCAGTGCGTACGCCCTCGAGGCGGTGGCCCGGCACGGCGCGGTCCGAGGAGCCGGCCTCGCGGTCCGGCGGTTGTTGCGCTGCCACCCCTTCCACCCAGGTGGACATGACCCGGTGCCGGAGCCGGGCGGTCGCCGCCGTGCCGATGTGACTGGAGCTCCGAATTGAGTCTCGACTGGGTCTACTACGCGATTTCGTGGATCCTGCTGACCTGGCATTCCGCATGGGACGCCATCGGAGTGCCGGTCGACGCCGTGATCGGGACGAACTTCGCCTGGATCCTGGCGATCATTTTCCTGGTGGTCACCGTCCGGGTGATCCTGTTCCCGGTCTTCGTCAAGCAGATCAAGTCGCAGCGCGCCATGCAGGCGTTGCAGCCCCAGCTCAAGGCGCTGCAGGAGAAGCACAAGGGTGACCGGGAGACGCTCCAGAAGGAGATGATGGAGCTCTACCGGAAGGAAAAGGCCAACCCCCTCATGGGCTGCCTTCCGATGTTCCTCCAGATTCCGGTCTTCCTGGGTCTCTTCCACGTCCTCCGGCGGCTCGACCCGGCCAAGCAGGCCAAGACGCTGTACGGCTGGTCGGTCGACCAGTTCGACAGCGCCTCCAACGCGAAGCTGTTCACCGCCCCGATCGCCGGCAAGTTCCAGTCGACCGCCGACGAGCTGGCTCGGCTCGGCGCGAACGGCACCACCGTCAAGATCATCGCCGGCGTCCTGGTCCTGGTCATGATGGGCACCACCTACCTCACCAGCCGCCAGATGATCCTCAAGACCGGCTGGGCCGAGGACCCGCAGCAGCGCATGATCCAGCGCCTGATGCTCTACGGCATCCCGCTCTCCCTGCTCGTCTCGGGCGCGATCTTCCCGATCGGCGTGATCATCTACTGGGTGACCAACAACCTCTTCACCCTCGGCCAGCAGCAGTGGGTGCTGCGCAAGTACCCGCCGCCGGTCACGGCCACCAGCAAGGCCACCTCGGGTGCCCGCGGCCCCGTTCAGCCGGCCCGGAACGCCGGCCTGTTCGGCCGCGGCAAGCCGGCCCCGCAGCCGCCCGCCAAGGCGACCGCGCCGAAGATCGCTGGGCCGAAGCCGGGTGCCAAGCCGGTGAACCCGAAGAAGGGGCGCCCCGCCAAGCGGCAGGGCTAGCGTGACTCCGGGCCGCCGCGTGGGAGACCGCCGGCGGCCCGTTCCGCACCGTGCAGCCGCCGTACGGCCGGCGCCGGGCGGAATGCACCGCGCACGGCGCGGGCGCGGGCGACACTGCCCGTACAGACGTGCCCGTGGGGCAGCGGCGACCACCCGCCGGCCCTCGGGAGACCAGCGGACCCGACGGTCCGGCCGAGCGAGTACGGAGATGAGACCGTGACCGACACCAGCATCCCCCGCGCCGACGAGTCCCTGGAGGAGGGGACCGCCCCCGTCGAGGCGAACGACGACAGCGACGTGGAGGCCGAGGAGACCGGCGCCGAGGCGGGGCGGGAGAAGAAGGCCCCGGCCGACAGCGACCTGTTCCGGCAGAGCGAGATCGCGGCCGACTACGTCGAGGGCCTGCTCGACATCCTCGACTACGACGGCGACATCGACGAGCTCGTCTCCGGCGGGCGTCCGGTGGTCGAGGTCGTCGGCGGCCGGCTGCAGAGCCTCGTGGGCCAGCGCGGCGCCACCCTGGAGGCGCTCCAGGAGCTGACCCGCCTCGCCGTCTTCCGGCAGACCGGCACGCCGAGCAGGCTGCTGCTCGACGTCGGCGGCTACCGGGCCACCCGCCGCAAGGAACTCGCCGCGGTGGCGCGCAACGCCGTCGAGAAGGTCAAGGAGTACGGCGAGCCGGTGCGCCTGGAGCCGATGTCGGCCTTCGAGCGCAAGTGCGTGCACGACGTGGTCAACGCCATGACCGGGGTGGAGAGCGAGTCCGAGGGTGTCGAGCCGAACCGGCGCATCGTCGTCCGGCCGGTGGACTGACGGGGTGACCCACGACGACAACGCGGTGGACACCGCGGCCGGCCCGGGTGGCAACCCACCCGGGCCGTCGGCTGTCCGGCGCGGATCGCAGAGCGACCCCTCGCTGGCCGGCGCTCCCGATCCCGCCGGGGCCACCCTGCCGCCCGAACTGGCCGACGCGGCCCGTGCGCTCTTCGGCGACCGCCTCGACCTCGCCGCCGCGTACGCCGAACTGTTGGCGACCGACGGCGTGGTCCGCGGCCTCATCGGCCCCCGGGAGACGCCCCGGCTCTGGGACCGGCACCTGCTGAACTGCGCCGCGGTAGCGGAACGGATTCCCGAGGGCGTGGAGGTGTTGGACGTCGGTTCCGGCGCCGGCCTGCCCGGCCTGGTTTTGGCGATCGCCCGCCCGGACCTGATGATCACCCTCGTCGAGCCGCTCGCCCGCCGCACCTCGTTCCTCACGGAGGCGGTCGACGAACTCGGCCTCACCGGGACCGTGCGCGTGTTCCGGGGACGGGCCGAGGAGGCGGCAGCCGGCACGGCTGAGACGGCTCCGCTACGCGGCGACGTGGTCACGGCACGCGCCGTCGCGCCGCTGGACCGGCTCGCCGCCTGGTGCCTGCCCCTGACGGTCGTGGGCGGGCGGCTGGTGGCCCTGAAGGGCGCCTCGGCCGCCGACGAGATCGCGGAGCACGCGGCCGCCGTCGCGAAGCTCGGCGGCGGCGAGCCCACCCTGCATCGGTGCGGCGTAGGTGTGATCGAGCCGCCGACGACTGTGATCGAGGTCGTGCACGAACGGGTGGTGGCCCCCGCCCGTGCGACGGTTGGCCGCAAGTCGCGAGGCGGACGGGCTCGCCGGCGCTGACGCGCGCGGCGTTTCCGATGCGAGCTCACCCCGGCCCGCCCGTCCCCATGTCGGCCGGCCCGTTTCCTTGTCGCGCGGCCCTCAGCCGTCAGCGATGAGGCGGGCTGGTTGTCACCAGCGCATGGGACGTCGACCGCGATCTTCGCCGACCTGCGTGTCGCAGACGTTGTGACGCCGATCGCCCCGCGGGAGGACCTACCGGCCGTCCTCGCCACGCCCCTGACCGTTGACCAGCGCCTCCGCCACGGCGGCGGCTTTCTCGACGGGTGGTTACGTCGTTGAACGGGTGCGGGTGGAGGAAAGGGATCAGAACCCGACGTGGACCCGCCGCGCCCGTCCACCGTAGGCTGGCCGCGCGTCGATAGTGTGGAGCGGGCGGCGACGGTCGTTGACGGAGCCGGTCGCTCCCGCCGGCCGCAGGCACCGCGGGGGGCACGCGCGGGTGTGGCCAGTTGACGGGTGCGGACCGACCATCCGAAGCGGGCAGGGATGACAGGTGCATGACGACGGCAGGTACGACGACCCACGCACGAATGGGTCGGCCAACGACCATGTTTCACGTGAAACCGGCTACTCCGGTTGGTCAATCGACGAGCCCTCGCGAACTGCGGATCCGGGACTGCCGGTGGGCGGCATGACGCCCGGCTCCGACGCCGTCGAGCCTCCGGCGATCCGCCGGGCGGCGGACGCCGCCTCACGTCCCGCGAACGCGCCGGCCGACGGTCGGCCGGATGGCACCCGCCGGAACGCCTCGGCCTCGGCCCGATTCGAGTCGGCGGTGCCGCAGCAGCCGACCCCCGACACCGCGCGGGACGCCGCCCCGGTGACCGTGCCGCCCGGCGTACCGGTGGCCGAGCCGTACCCGGACGCTGCCGTTGACCCGTCGTTCGTTTCACGTGAAACGGCCGAAGACGATGACCCACCGTTGGCAATGGAGGCGATGCGCGCCGTGCAGATCCTGAACCCCAGTGGCGAGGTGACGATGCCTCGACCGGAGCGGACCCGGGTCATGTGCGTCGCGAACCAGAAGGGCGGCGTGGGTAAGACGACCACCACCGTCAACCTGGCGGTGGCCCTCGCCCTGCACGGCAACCGGGTGCTCGTGATCGACCTCGACCCTCAGGGGAACGCGTCGACCGGGCTCAACGTGCCGCACCACACCGGTGTGCCGGACGTCTACGACTGCCTCATCAACAGCCTGCCGCTCGAGGACGTCGCCCAGGCGGTGGAGGGCATCCCCAACCTCTGGTGCGTACCGGCCACCATCGACCTGGCGGGCGCGGAGATCGAACTGGTCTCGGTCGTCGCCCGTGAGTCCCGGCTGGCCCGCGCCATCACGGCGTACCCCGGGCACTTCGACTACGTCTTCATCGACTGCCCGCCCTCGCTCGGCCTGCTCACGGTGAACGCCCTGGTGGCGGCCCAGGAGGTGCTCATCCCGATCCAGTGCGAGTACTACGCGCTGGAGGGGCTGAACCAGCTGATCAACAACATCAACCTGGTCCGGCAGCACCTCAACCCGAGGCTCGAGGTCTCCACGATCCTGCTCACCATGTACGACCGGCGTACGCGCCTGGCCGACGCCGTCGAGCAGGACGTCCGGAACCACTTCGGTGACAAGGTCCTCCGCGCGGTGATCCCTCGCAACGTACGTGTCTCCGAGGCGCCCAGCTACGGGCAGTCCGTGATGACCTACGATCCCGGATCGCGGGGCGCCACGAGCTACTTCGAGGCGGCGCAGGAGATTGCCGAGCGCGGGGTCAAGGAGCCGGTGGGCCGGAATGCGTAGCGTGGACGAGGCGTCGGGAGGCGTGGCATGAAGAACCGTCCTCGGGGCGGCCTGGGTCGAGGTTTGGGGGCGCTCATCCCGACCGGGCCGGTGCCGGGCGCTGACCCGGGTGGGGCCGAACCGGCGGGTGGTGCGCCGGTGGACGGTGGACCGGCGACCATCGCGGCCACCGGCTCGGCGAGCCTGCCTGCGGCGGACGTGCCCGTCCCGTCGGCGGAGCCCGAGCCGACGCTGAGCCCGGTGCCGGGAGCACGGTTCGCCGAGATCCCGGTCGACACGATCGTGCCGAACCCGAAGCAGCCCCGGCAGGTCTTCGACGAGGACGCGCTGGAGGAACTGAAGACCTCGATCCGGGAGGTCGGTTTCCTTCAGCCCATCGTCGTACGCCAGCTCGACGGCGAGAAGTACGAACTCGTCATGGGCGAGCGCCGCTGGCGGGCGGCCCAGGCGGTCGGCAAGGAGAGCATCCCGGCGATCGTGCGGGACACCCGGGACGACGCGATGCTCCGGGACGCGCTGCTGGAAAACATCCACCGGGCGAACCTCAACCCGCTGGAGGAGGCCGCCGCGTACCAGCAACTGCTGGAGGAATTCGGTGCCACCCACGAGGAGCTGGCCCGCCGCATCGGCCGCAGCCGCCCGCAGATCTCGAACACCATCCGGCTGCTGAACCTCCCCGCCCAGGTGCAGCGCCGCGTGGCCGTCGGGGTGCTGTCCGCGGGGCACGCCCGCGCGCTGCTGAGCCTCGACGACGCGGATGCTCAGGAGCAGCTCGCTCTGCGGATCGTGGCCGAGGGCCTGTCGGTACGCGCCACCGAGGAGATCGTCGCTCTGGCACTGAGCGACGGCCCCGCGAAGACACCAGCCGCGAAGCGGCGCCCGAAGCCGCACGCTCCGGCACTCACGGATCTGGCCGACCGCTTGTCCGACCGCTTCGACACCCGGGTGAAGGTGGACATCGGGCGGAGCAAGGGCAAGATCACGATCGAGTTCGCCACCGTGGACGACCTGGAGCGCATCGTCGGCATCATCGGTGTCGAGAAGGAGGAGTCCGGCGACTGATCGCCCCCGAACGCTCGACGGCCGCACGCCTCCAGGGGCGTGCGGCCGTTTGTTGTACGTGCTCGGTCGGAGGTGCCGTCCGGTGTTTCGGCGGCGCGTTTCGGCTCCATCCGTCCGGGGCCGGTCCGGCTCCCGCCCCGTGCGCCGTCCCAGCCGCCCCTCCACAGCCCTCCCCGGCGACCCGTTGCCGGCGGGCCGTTGCCGGCGGCTCGTTGCGGCGGCCGGTTCCCGTCGGCCGCGTTCCCGTCGGCCCCGTTCCCGGTGCCACAAGTCCGGTGTCCGGTGTCCGGGGACCGTCCGCGTCCGCTCGCTCTCGCTGCCTCGTTCCCCGGACGCCCCGTTCCCGTCGCCCGGATGCCCCGTTCCCGGCGCACGGACACCCCGTCCGCGCGACCCTCTCCGTGCCCCTTTCCGGCCCGACCGCGGACCCGACCGCGGACCTGGCCGCAGTGGGTGCGCCGCTTGTAGCGCCGACGGTCGCGGGCTCGTTCAGTGGAGAGTGATTGGCTCCGTCCGCGTCTTCGTCTCGCGGAGCTGGCATCGGAGGCCCGTCCTCCCCGGGCCGATGGCAGCGACCACCGGACCGACACCGATCAGGTCAGTCGCCGGACGTTCAGGAGGATCGCTTGCACGACGATCGTCTGGCCCCTCGGGGTGGGGCGGTTCGGGGCACGGTTTCACGTGAAACGAGCGCGCCCTCCCGAAGCTGGCCTCCTCGGTAGCCGGCTCTGCTCGCGCGGGCGGTCCCCGACGTCGTAGGGACCGATCCGACGCCCCTGGCCGTGCGTTGTGGCGCCCGAAAGAGGTGCGGCAGGGACTGCCTGCGCGGCGCCCAGCGGGCCGCTCAGCGACACATACGGCGAATTACTCAAGGCGGTGGGAGTTCGCCATGACGGCCGCTGGAGCCATCTCCGCGCCGCCATGCGGGACCGCAGTGGCGGCGCGAACTGGCGCGGACCGAAGGCACCGGCGCGACCAAGCCGCACCGTCCGCCGGCATCACGTGTTTGGCTGGCCGGGGACGGATCGGGGCCGTCTCGTGGCCCGGCTGTGAAGACGCGCGTCGTTTCACGTGAAACTCGCCGGCCCTGCACGCGGTCGACCCGACGTCCTGCACCATTCGGTTGCGAGCGGCCCGGGGGCACCCGAGCGGCCCGGGCGGCCCGGGCACCCGGGCGGCGCCGCCTCCCGGACACCGCGGCCCGCACCACCAGAGACGCCTCTGCGTCCCCGATACCCCGTCCGAGCCGTCAAGGCGCCTCCGCGCCCCTCCACCGCCCACGCAGGAGCGGGCTGCGACTTCTTCCCGCTGCGCCCGACCTCGGCCGGCGCCAGATCGCGTGTGGCGGTGGGGGTAGACACACCGGCGCCCCGGCCTGGTGGCCGGGGCGCCGCTGGTGTCGGTGTGCAGGTCGCCTCTCGGCGAGTGGCTCGACGCGGCTCCAGCCGGACGGTATTCCGCGAAGGCAATTGGGTGAGGCCCGGGGACACTGGACACACCGACACCTCACACAACCACGGGGTCCGGACGGGTCTTCCGGACCGCCGGGTGCCCTCCGTCACACCGCACCTTCACCGCGCCGAGGAGCGCTGGCGGGTGCCGCGTCGGCACGCCGAACGCCGCCTCGCATCTCTAGCGCTAGCGCCGCCCGGCACGCCGGCAGCGGCCTCACGCCGCCCGGCGCCGGGGCGCGGCGCCCAGCACGCCGGCCGCCGCCGGCACGCCGCCCAGCGCCGCCGCGCCCCACGCGGCCCAGTACGCCGACCGCGGCCCCACGCCGCCCAGCGCCGGCGCGCGGTGCCCGCCATGCCGACCGCCGCCCCACGCCCCCCACCGCCGCCCCACGCCTCCCACCGCCGCCCCACGCCGCCCAGCGCGCCGGCCGCCGCCTCACACCGCCCAGCAGGAAGCACCCGGCGACGGACGCTGCCGGGTCCGCCCTCCGAGCCGAAAGCGTCAACAAAGGCCGCAGGAGCAGCGACAGCGAAAAAGACCGAGACTGGCGACGGGCGCGAACGGCCATCGGCCGACGAGGACCGAAGGCGACTGCCGTCGGCCCCAGGACCAGGACGCCTCACGCCTCAGCCGTTTCACGTGAAACGGCCAGCCGTCCAACCTCGTAGAGGGCGCCTGACGAGCGGGACGTTTCAAGGACAAGGCGGGCCGCCCGACGGCGTGGAAGGCCTCCAGAACGCGGCGCCGGGTACCGCCGAAGTTATCCACAGCGGTTTTCCACAGGCCCCCCTCGTTTCACGTGAAACCGCGCGTGAAACGGGGCGTTGACCTGTGGACGACGGCGCGTGTTCGGGCCGTTCCGACCCTGTGGATATCGCTGTGGCGGGCCCGGTCCACGCGTCGACCATGTCGGTGAGAAGCGATGGGTTCAGATAGGGACAGCGGTGCCGGACTCGGTTAGGGTCAGCCTCGTGCACGACACCCCTCCGGGCGTTCCGGACTTCACCCAGTGGCCCTCGTTCCCCTTCGAGGGCGACCTCCGTGTCAAGCAACTCGATGAGCCGGTCCCGGTCGAACCACCCCGCAAGGGCGAGGGCAACCGGGAGTGCACGGCTTGCGCTGCGCCGGACGAGGCGTACATCTGGGTCGGCGAGCGGTGGCGGGTGCGTGCCATGGACCGTCCCACGGGGCTGCCCATGGTCCTCATCCTCGAGTCCCGGTCGCACCTGGACCTCGGCGACCTACCGAACCTGCTCGCCGCCGAACTCGGCGTGATGACGGTACGCCTCGAGCGGGCGATCCGGTCCCTCGACGGTGTGGCCCGGGTGCACGTGAACCGCTGGGGCGACGGGTCGGCGCACCTGCACCTGTGGTTCCTCGCGCGGCCGTACGGTCGACTCCAGCTGCGCGGCACGTTCCTCTCGCTGTGGGACTCGATCCTGCCGCCGATCCCCGAGGCCCAGTGGCGAGAGAATCTCGCGCTCGTCGCGGCCTGGCTCGCCGAGTTCGGCGGGCGTCCCCTGGCCGAGCCGCCCCGCATCCAGTGGCAGGCGCCGTCGAGCTTCGCCACCTCACCGCCCTCCGGTGGCGACGCCGGTACGGAGGACGAGAAGGTCTCGGTCATCGAGGCGGCCGAGGAGACGCCCGAGGCGACGGGAACGGGTCCGGAAATCGCGGCGGCCGGGACGACCGAAAAGGCGACGGGAACACCGGAGGCGGACGGGCTCGGAGAGGCCACCGCGACGACCGACGCCGTGGTGACCGCTGCGACGGAGCCGGCACCCGAGGACGCCGAGAATCGCCTCACGAGCGACGGCCCCCGCATCCCGGCGAGTCGGAAGCCCATCGAGCCACAAGGGGCCGTGGAACGCCCGGATCGCGTCCCGGCGGCGGACGGCGCCGAGATCGGCCCGCCGGTTGCCGGCACCCACCGGCCCGCTGGCTAGCGCCCCGGTCGCCCGAGCGGTCGCCCGAAAAAAACCGGGCGGCCCCGGCGCACCATTCCACTAGGGTCGGGCGATGCCCGAGCTGATGCGGCTGTGCGCGGACCATGCTGCGGCGGTCCTGGACTTCGAGCTGGCGAACCGCGCCTACTTCGCCGCCTCGATCTCCGACCGCGGCGACGCCTTCTTCGACCGTTTCACCGAGCGGTACACCGCTCTGCTGGCCGAGCAGGAGGCCGGCATCTGCGCCTTCCACGTGCTCGTCGCCGAGGACGGCTCGGTGCTTGGGAGGTTCAACCTGGTCGACATCCGGGACCACAGCGCGGAACTCGGCTACCGGGTCGCGCGGCACGTCGCCGGCCGGGGCGTGGCGACCGCGACCGTCCGGGAACTGTGTCGACTGGCGGCGGCCCGGTACGGGCTGCGTACGCTGCGAGCGGCCACGGCCCTCGAGAATGTCGCGTCCGAGAGGGTGCTGACCAAAGCGGGGTTCGTCGCCACCGGCCCCGCCGACCCAGCGCACCTCGGCGGTAAGCCCGGCACCTGGTATCAGCGCGACCTGGTGCCGCAGCCGGACAGCGCGCTCGTGCCGGGGGACGTGCAGCCCGCCGGAGACAGGCGCGCGGACCGGTGAGCGGGACAGCCGGCCGCGAGCGGCGAACTAGAGTCGGCGTCCCGCCGCGCGGGTGACCAGCGTGCTGAGGACCTGTCCGAAATCGAGGCCCGCGGCCGACACGGCGAGCGGCAGTAGCGACGTCTCGGTCATCCCCGGCGAGACGTTGACCTCCAGCACGTGCGGCTGCCCGTCGGCGTCGACGATCATGTCGACGCGGGACAGGTCCCGCAGACCGAGGGCGGCGTGCGCGGCCAGCGCCACCTCGGCGACGGCCGCCGCCGCGTCGGCGTCGAGCCGGGCGGGGGTGTGCCAGGTGGTCCGTCCTGCGGTGTAGCGGGCGGCGTAGTCGTACACGCCGTTGCGCGGCACGATCTCCACGGCGGGCAGCGCCTGCGGCCCGTCGCCGAGGTCCACCACGGAGACCGCCACGTCCATCCCGGGCACGTACCGCTCGACGAGGGCCGTCGGGTGGTACGCGAAGCAGCCCACCATGGCGGCCGGGAGGGCCGCGGTCTCCCGGACCACGGCGGCGCCGAGGCCGGAGCCGCCCTGCGCCGGCTTCACCATGAGCGGAAGGCCGAGCCGGTCGACGATCCGGTCCAGGACGGCCACGGCGCCCAACTCGGAGAAACGGTCGTGCGGCAGGGCCACCCAGTCCGGCGTGGGGATGCCCGCCTCGCGCAGCACGGCCTTCGCCGACGGCTTGTCCCAGGCGAGCCGGGAGGCCCGCGCGTCGCATCCGACGTACGGGACGCCGCAGAGGTCGAGGACCCCGCGCAGTGACCCGTCCTCGCCGGTCGCCCCGTGCAGGGCGACGACGACGGCGTCCGGCGGGTCGACGGCGAGCGCCGGCAGCAGCGCGACGTCGGCGTCCCGGAGCTCGGCGTCCATGCCGACGGCCCGCAGCGCGTCGAGCACCCGACGGCCGGAGCGCAGCGAGACGTCCCGTTCGTAGGAGAGCCCGCCGGCGAGCACCAGCACGTGCAGGTCGTCGGTGGCGGCGGGGTCGGTCACCTCGGCGCGTCCGGCAGCGGTCGTAGCCATGCCGGAATCATGCCAAGGCGGGTCCCGGGGTGTCCGAGCCGGCCCGGCCGCGGCGGGGGCCCTCCCCGCGTACGGCGCCGAAGACCCGCCGCGTCGCGATCTCCTGCTCCATCACCCCGGCGAGCCGGCGGACGCCCTCACGGATGCGCTCCGGCGGCGGGAAGCTGAAGTTGAGGCGCATGTGGCCACCGCCGGTGCCGTCGGCGAAGAAGCCTGTCCCCGGGACGTACGCGACCCGGGCGGCGACCGCGCGCGGCATCATCGCCTTCGAGTCGAGGCCGTCGGGCAGGGTCGCCCAGACGAAGAGGCCACCGCCGGGCGTCGTCCAGGTGGTGCCCTCCGGCATCAGGTCGGCGAGGGCGTCGAGCAGCGCGTCGCGGCGCTCCCGGTAGACCTCCCGGTAGACCTTGAGCTGCTCCCGCCAGGGCATGGTGCCGAGGTACGTGGCGACGGCCGACTGGGCGTACGCGCTCGGGCAGAGGATCTGCGCCTCGCTCGCGATCACGAGCTTGTCGCGTACGGCGTGCGGCGCCAGGATCCATCCGACGCGCAGGCCCGGCGCGAAGGTCTTTGAGAACGTGCTCAGGTAGAAGACGCCGTCCCGCCGGCGGGCGCGCAGCGGGGCCGGCGCGTCGCCCTCGAACCCGAGCTGGCCGTACGGGTCGTCCTCGACGACGAGCAGCCCGGCGCGCTCGCAGATGTCGAGGACGCGTTCCCGCCGCTCCTCGGTGAGCGTCACACCGGCCGGGTTCTGGTAGGTGGGGATCGTGTAGAGGAACTTCACCCGCCGGCCGGCCCGGGACAGCTCGGCGATGGCCGCCTCGAGCGCCTCCGGGATCAGCCCGTCGTCGTCCATCGGCACGTGCACCACCTGGGCCTGGGCGGCCTGGAACACCCCGAGCGCGCCGACGTAGGTCGGGCCCTCGGCGAGCACCACGTCTCCCGGGTCGAGGAAGAGCCGGGCCACCAGGTCGAGCGCCTGCTGCCCGCCAACGGTGACCACCACGTCCTCCGGGGAGGCGCCGCAGGACGCGTCGATCCCGGAGAGGGACATCACCTCGCAGATCCGCTCGCGCAGCTCCAGGGTGCCCTGGCCGATGCCGTACTGGAGGGTGGTCGCGCCGTGCTCGGAGCCGAGCCGGCCGAGCATCTCGCCGACCGCGTCGAGCGGCAGGGCGGCGATGTAGGGGGCGCCGCCGGCCAGCGAGACGACCTCCGGACGGCTCGCCACCGCGAAGAGGGCCCGGATCTCCGAAGCCGTCATCCCGCGTACGCGCCGGGCGTACCGGTCGGTGTAGTCGTCGAGCGTCGTGCCGGTCATGACATCACCTCGATCGCTGGAGGGGGGCTCCCGTTCCGGGGCGTACCCCGGACACCGGCGACCATGGCGGCACGGGACGCCGATTTCCGATCCTAGTCGCCCCTCCCGAGGCACACGGCCGGACGTGTGGGGGCGTCCAGATGGCGGACCAGTCACCCGCAGAATGGCCGTTTGCGCGTCCCCTCCCGTACGGTCGGTTGGCGGCGTACGATCGCTCGTCGGGGGCAGGAAGGCGGCGCTGTCGTCCGTGCCGGTTTCACCACCGAGCCGATTGTGTGGGGTGCGCCAATGTCGCGACGTCTGGTCAGTCTGACCCTGGACACCCTCGAGGATCTTCCGCGTCCCTGCCGGCAGTGCGTCTACTGGGAGCTGGACCCGGTGTCGGCGGACCGCGCGTGCGCGGCCGGCGACCCGGGGCTCGAGAAGGAGGCGTGGGTCTCCCAGACGCTGCTGGAGTGGGGCTCCTGCGGCAAGCTCGCCTACGTCGACGGCATGCCGGCCGGCTTCGTCACCTACGCCCCGCCGGCCTACGTGCCCCGCTCGATGGCGTTTCCCACGTCGCCGGTGTCCGCCGACGCGGCGCTGCTCATGACCGCCAACGTGGTGCCGGCCTTCGCGGGCGGCGGGTTGGGGCGGATGCTCGTGCAGGGCGTCGCGCGGGACCTCACGAAGCGGGGGATCAAGGCGATCGAGGCGTTCGGCGACGCGAAGTTCGGTGACGCCGACGAGACGTCGCGGGGTTGTGTCGCGCCCGCCGATTTCTTCCTCTCCGTCGGTTTCAAGACGGTACGCCCGCATCCCCGGTTCCCCCGGCTGCGGCTCGAGCTGCGGACGGCGTTGAGCTGGAAGTCCGACGTCGAGTACGCGCTGGAGAAGCTGCTCGGGTCCATGAGCCCGGAGAGCCTGTTGCGGCCGGTGCGTCCCGCTCCGGCGACCCGGTCCACCGGCAGCTGAGACCGGCCGGGCCGGAGCCGGCTCAGTCCAGGACCGTGCCGGCCGCCACCACGGCCCGGAGCTCGCTGACGTCGATCGAGCCGGTCGGCACGTCCCGCTCGATGGGGAAGTACATCCGCTGGACGGCGGCCACGATGGCGTCGACGATCCGCTCCCGGAAGAGAGGATCGACGAGCCGGCCACGGTCGGCCGGTGAGGTGAGGTAGCCGACCTCGACCCGGACCGCCGGCATGCGGGTCAGCCGGAGCAGGTCCCACGCCTTGGCGTGCGTACGGCAGTCCCGCAGCCCGGTACGCGCCACGATCTCCCGCTGCACGAGCCCGGCGAGCCGCTCCCCGGTCGCCGAGGTCACCCCGTTGTCGGTGCCGTAGTGGTAGGTCGCCACCCCGTCGGCGGCGGGATTGGCGTGCCCGTCCAGGTGCAGGGAGATGAACACGTCGGCGCCGAGCGCGTTGGCGAGCTGCGCGCGGTCGGTGTCCGGCAGGCACTCGCCCGGCGCGGGACCACGGGTGAGCTGCACCCGCACGCCCGAGGCGGCGAGCCGTCCCTCCAGACGGCTGGCCAGGTCGTGCACGAGATCAGCCTCGTTCCAGCGCAGTGGCCCGTCGGGCACCACGACACCGGAGTCGGTGCCGCCGTGGCCGGGGTCGATGACCACCGTCCGGCCGACGAGCGTGGGACCGGACTGCCGGATCGCGTCGGACTCGCGCAGCCACTGGGGGCGGCCACCCACCACCTTCCGGCCCAACCGGCGCAGCGCGTTCATGGTGTGCGGCCCGCAGGAGCCGTCCGGGGTCAGCCCCACCTCCCGCTGGAACTGGGCGACCGCCCGGGACGTACGGATGCCGTAGATGGCGTCCGCCCGGCCCACGTCGTACCCCATCTCCAGCAGGCGTTCCTGGAGCGACCGGACGTCCTCGCCGGTGAGCGGCTCGGGCACCGCGTGGTAGAGGGTGCGCGCCCCGAGCCGCCAGCGGGCGGCCTCCAAGGCCCGCCACGTCTCGGCGCCGACCCGGCCGTCCACGCTGAGACCGCGTGACTGCTGGAACGCCCGCACCGCCCGCTCGGTCGCGGTGTCGAACTCGTCACCCTGCGGTTCGGTGGACGCGAGCAGGTCGAGCCCGGTCAGCACCGTACGGATCTCCGTGACGGCGGGTCCGCGGTCACCGGGACGGATCGGACGCACGCACGACCCCCTCTGCACGGATGCTGGCTGGCCGGGCGGCCCGTGCTTGAGGTTATGCGCTCCGGAACGGCGACGTGGCTCGGCCGCCGAAAAACGCGGCCCCGCACCCGGTTGCGCCAGGTGCGGGGCCGCGTTTTTCGGCGGTGCAGGTCAGAGTGCAGATTCGATGAGCTTGACGAGGTCGCCCTTCGGCTTCGCGCCCGCGATGGACTGCACCGGCTCGCCGTTCTTGAACACGGTGAGCGTCGGCACGGACATGATCCGGTAGGTCCGGGCGGTCTCCGGGTTCTCGTCGATGTTCAGCTTGACGATGGTGACCCGGTCACCCATCTCGCCGGCGATCTCCTCGAGCAGCGGCGACACCTTGCGGCACGGCCCGCACCACTCGGCCCAGAAGTCCACCAGCACCGGCTTGTCTGACTTCAGTACGTCGGCGGCGAAGCTCGCGTCGGTGACCGCCTTGGTCGTTCCCACTATCTGACCCTCCTCCGGGTGTGTTTCCTCGTTGTTCAGCCCGTGATCGTGGCGATGAAGCGCTCGGCGTCGAGAGCGGCCGCGCACCCCGTGCCGGCGGCCGTGATGGCCTGCCGGTAGGTGTGGTCGACCAGGTCACCGGCGGCGAAGACACCGGGCACGCTGGTGCGGGTGCTGGGCGCCTCGACCTTCACGTACCCCTCGGCGTCGAGTTCCACCTGGCCCCGGAAGAGCTCGCTGCGCGGGTCGTGGCCGATCGCGACGAAGACGCCGGTCACGTCGAGCACCTTGGTCTCGCCGGTGTGCACGTTGCGGAGGCGGACGCCGGAGACCTTGCCGTCGGCGCCGAGGACCTCCTCGACCACGCTGTTCCACTCGACCTTGATCTTGTCGTTGCTCAGCGCGCGGTCCGCCATGATCTTGCTGGCCCGGAACGAGTCGCGCCGGTGGACGATGGTCACCGAGTCGGCGAAACGGGTCAGGAAGCTGGCCTCCTCCATCGCGGAGTCACCACCGCCAACGACGACGATGTGCTGGTTGCGGAAGAAGAAGCCGTCACACGTGGCACAGGACGACACGCCGTGGCCCAGGTACTCCTGCTCGCCGGGCACACCGAGCGGCCGCCAGGCGGAGCCCGTGGAGAGGATCACGGCGCGGGCCTTGTAGGCGGTCTCGCCGACCCAGACGGTGCTCGCGGCGTTCGAGCCGATGTCGCCGGTGTCCACCAGCTCGACGCGGGTGACGTCGTCGGTCAGGAACTCGGCACCGAACCGCTCGGCCTGCTTGCGCATGTTGTCCATCAGCTCCGGCCCGAGGATGCCGTCGGCGAAGCCGGGAAAGTTCTCCACCTCGGTCGTCGTCATCAGCGCGCCGCCTGACTGCACGCCCTCGATGATCAGCGGCTTCAGGTTGGCGCGCGCGGCGTAGACCGCGGCCGTGTAGCCGGCCGGCCCGGAGCCGATGATGATCAGGTTGCGGACCTCGTCCACTGCCGTCTCCCGAGTTGTGTGTGTTTCGGCGCCGGCGCGCACCGACGCCGATCCCGTGCCGACGCCTGGAGGGGTGCCGGCAGCTACTACCAGAACGTCATCGTACGAACCGGGAATTCCCGAGCCGGGCGTCCGGTGGGTCACGTCACGCGTGCGCTCAAACGGCCGGCCGCCGCGGGTTTCACCCTACCCGTGTGCGGTAGCGCGTGTCTGCGCCGGAGCCCGGCACGCCGCACTCCGGGCCGCTCACCCACGCCCACCGGGCACCCGTCTCGTCGGTGAACCGGAGAACGAGCGCCTGCTCGCCCTGGAAGGACGCGTAGTCGACCAGCTCGACCACGAGCGGGCCGGCGCGGTGCTCGGCCGCGACCTCGCGCAGGCACGTGGCGAGCGCCGCCTGGTCCGTGAGCCGGGCGAGCCGGTCCCGTCCGTCCGGTGCCGGAAGGCGGTCGCCCTGGCTGCCGGCGTCGCTTCCCGGAGCGGCGGGCGCCGGGCTGTCGCCGCGCTCCGACTTCATGATGGTGGGAACCTCGCCGAGGGTCCGCGGTGTGTAGTCCAGGCCGCTGTGCGCCGGTGGGCCGATCGTCCGCGCCGGGTCGGCGGCGCTGGCGGCCTCGGGAGCGCTTGCCGGCTGGTCCATGGCGGTGCCGGCGGCCCCGCCGTCGGTCCGGTCGCCGAGCAGCTGATTGACGCCGAGCCCGACGGCCGCCACGGACACCGCGGCCAGCGCCACGGGACCGGCGATCCGGGTCCAGCGCCGCCGCCGGCGGCCGGGCCCGGTGGGCGCGCCCGGCTCCGATCGGGGTACGCCGTCGCCCGGCCGCCGCCGACCCGGGCCGCCCTGCGCGGGTACGAGTGGCGTGCCGTTTCCGGCCGTTCCGGTCTCCGGCTCGGTGGCGTCGGCCGGCCCCGCGATCGCCCCGTCCGACACCGGCTCGTCCCCGGATCCGGTGCCCCGGTCCGCCGGGTCGCCGACGGGCGCCGGCAGCGCGGCCAGGGCGGCGGTGATCCGGTCGGCGACCGCCGGCGGAATCTCCTCGACCGGCTCGGCCCAACGGCCCAGGTCCGCCTGCACGGCGGCCACCGCCGGCGCCAGCCGGTCGTACGCCTCGGCCCACGCGCTGTCCTCGGCGACCAGCCGGGCGACTGTCTCCTGCTCCGGCGTCCCGTCCAGTGCGCCGCCGACGAAGTCGGCGAGCAGGTCCTCGTCGACCTCTCGGAACCCACCGGCCGTCACGTGTCCTCCTGGTTGGCGTCCCGCCGGGATCGCCCCGGCCCTGATCCGACGCCCTCCGGGGGACGCGGGTTCCCGGAGGTGACCGGGGGCACGTCGCCCACCGCGGCTCCCGCCGCCACGGCGGGCCTCGACGCCTCGGCGCCCGGACGCGTGTCTCCGGCGACCGGGAGCGCGTCCGTGGGGGTCGGGCGCGTGTCTGCCGGGGTGGGACGCAGATGGCCCAGCAGCACCGCCAGCCGGGCCCGGCCCCGGGCACACCGGCTCTTCACCGTCCCCTCGGCCACACCGAGCATCCGGGCCACCTCGGCGACCGGGTAGCCCTGCAGGTCCACGAGGACGAGCGCGGCGCGCTGTTCCACCGGCAGCGCCGCGAGGGCGTCCCGGACGACCAGCGCCGTGTCGTGGTCGTGCGCCGGGGCGGCCGGCTCGACGCCACCCGTGGCCGACCCGCTGTCGGTGCGTACGCCGTCGGGCAGCGGCACCGTGGGATGGGCCTGTCGCCGGCGGATCCGGTCGAGGCAGGCGTTGACCACGATGCGGTGCAGCCAGGTGGTGACCGCCGAGTCGCCGCGGAACCGGCCTGCGGCCCGGTGTGCCGAGAGCAGGGCGTCCTGGAGGGCGTCCGCGGCCTCCTCCCGGTCGCCCATGGTCCGCAGGGCCACCGCCCACAGGCGGTCCCGGTGCCGGTGGAAGAGCTCGGCGAAGGCGTCGCGGTCACCGGCGACGTGCGCGTGCAGCAGCGCGAGGTCGCTCACCGGGTCGTCGGGCGCGGCCTGTCCCGGCGTGCCGGCCGGAAGCCGGCCCGTCCGGGTGTCGCGCTCGTCCATCACCACGTCCGGCGGAGGCGGTGCCCGGAACGCGGCGGCCGGATCACGACCCCTGGACCGTGATCTCCTGGACGCCGAGCTTGTAGCCGTCGTCGCTCTTGGGCAGCTCCGTGATCCACAAGAGCAGGTAGCGGTACTTCTGCTCCGCGTTGAAGCCGGGAAAGGTCATGGTGGTGCCGTCGTGTTCCTCGAACGCCGGCCCGACCGGCCGCTTCTGGTAATCCGCGACGAGCTGGGCGTCCCCGCTGGCGGAGGACGGGTACGCCCTGGTGCCGGAGAAGATCTGAGCGGAAGCCCCCTGGGCGGAGAGGACGACCTGCACCGACTTCACATTGTGCTCGGCGCCGAGGTCGATCCAGATCCCCATGCCCTTCTTGATGTTGCCGAAGTTGGCGGACCGCCGGTAGGTCTGCGTCTCCCAGCCCTCGTCCTCGTCACCGTCGAACACCTTGTTGGCGTTCTTGACCTCGGTCCGGTCGCCTTCCGGGTCGATGATCTGCGCCTTGCTGATCTTGATCGGGCCCACCGCGGCGGCGGGCTCCGCGGCGCCGCCGGCCGGCGCGCTCGACGTGGGCGCCGCGACCGGGTTGGCCTGCGGGTTCTCGTCGTCACCGCCATTGAACACGCTGATGCCGATCAGGAGCCCGACCAGGGCGACCGCGAGGAGGCCGGCGATGCCGACGGCGACCTTGCGGCCTCCGGCGGCGGCCAGGGGCGAGGGCTCCTCGCCGGTCTCGGCGGCGAAACGCAGCGGCCCCGTGTTGTCGAGGAACTCGTCGGACGGAACGTCGAGGCGGGCCAGCTCGGCGGCCAGGACGTCCGACGACGGCGGGGCGATCTCCGCGTCGAGCAGGTCCATCGTGAGGTCGTCCAGATAGGCCGGAACGCCGGCGCGGACCTGCCGGGGCGCCGCGAGGACGCCGTTCGCGTCCCGGACCGCGTCGGGGATGGCGGCGCGGCCGTGCCCGGCGGTGGCGCCGCGCAGCGGGGCCTCGGTGTGCGGCCAGTGGCCCGTCAGGGCGAAGTAGAGGATCCCACCGACCGCCCGGATGTCGCTCTCCTGGCTGTCGTCGCCGTCGGTGCGGGCGTCGGCCAGCACCACCCGGCCGTCGTCGGAGATCATGACGGTGCCGGGGTGCACGTTGCCGTGCACCATGCCGGTGGCGTGCACCGAGGCGAGGGCGCTGGCCACGGCGGCGCCGATGGCGGTGGCGCGGGCCGGGTCCAGCGGGTCGTCGGTGACGAGCTCGCGGAGCGACTGCCCGTCGACCCACTCACGCACCACGTACGCGCGCTCACCCTCGTCGATCGCGTCGTAGACGCCGACCAGGTTGGGGTGGATGACCCGGCTCGCCGCCACGGCGGCCTGGAGCATCTCGGTGGCGGAGTCGCCCCCCGGGTAGCGCAGCACGACCGCGACGGGACGGC
Organism: Micromonospora sp. URMC 103; assembly: GCF_051386435.1. Lineage (NCBI taxonomy): Bacteria > Bacillati > Actinomycetota > Actinomycetes > Micromonosporales > Micromonosporaceae > Micromonospora > Micromonospora sp. URMC 103. Next base: position 459,739 of record NZ_JBPQTR010000003.1, read on the forward strand.
GCAGCACGACGTCGACACCGCGCCAGACCAGCCGACCGGCGCTGTCGTTGTTGATGTGCTCGACCAACTCGTAACGCTCGGCCAGGATCTCACCGGCCGTGGGAGCACCGAAGGTCATGACCGGCGGAGCGCTCTCGTCCGCGTCCTGACCCTCGCCGACCTGGGTCACCCGTCCTCCCTCGGTGATCGTGTCGATCGATGGACCCGCGCTGCTGGGCATGTGGCTTCCCGCTCTGCCTTCGAAGGAACCGGCCGACCCGGTCTCGGCGCGAGCGCCGTCGCCTGCCGTACCCGTCGAGTGCGACCTTACCCGGGTTGCCCGCCTCCCCGACATGTCATCTTCCCGCCGTACCCTCCGGGGTGCCGGGGGTTGGGCGTCTCGTCCGGTTACGACCGTTGTCAGCCACGATGCTGGCACATGTACTAGCCAATCTACGGGTTCACCGCAAGAGGCCAGCGGAGGGGCCCGGGCCGGTGTGGCGGCTGACGCCACGCGGCCGGGGTTCCCTCCGTACGGTCGTCCAGGCTCAGCCGTACGGCTGGTTATCCACAGGCCGAACCGGTACCTGACCGGTGAATCGCGGAGTTATCCACAGGCGCATCCCCAGGCTGGTGATCCACCGTCACGGACCGTACCGGCGGGTAGGGACGCGTCAGCGGCCCAGCCGGCGGCGGACCATGCCCACCACCTCGGTGATCTCGCTGATCCGCAGGGCCATGGCGAGCGCCAGGTAGGCCACGCCGATCGCGCCACCACCGATGACCAGTTGGAGAGCGGCCTGGCCCCAGCTCAGGTGTGCCGAGTCGCCCGGAAGCAGGGTGACCACGAGGAGGCCGACGAGGGCGGCGCCGAGCGCCGCGACGAGGACCCGGCCCATGGTGCGCATGATCCCGCCGATCCCGATGCGACCGACCCTCGGCCGCAGCAGGATCGCGGAAATCACGGCCGCCGCCACGTAGGAGATCGCGTTGCCGAGCATCATGCCGGCCGCCGCGAAGGTGGCCGAGAACGCGACGTAGAGGCCGACCTGGAGCAGCACCCGCAGCGCCACCACCGGGATGTTCACCAGCGCCGGGGTGCGGGTGTCCGGAAGGGCGTAGAAGGCGAACGTGAAGAGCTGGCTGATCGCGAACGGCACCAGCGCGAGCGCGGCGACCAGCAGCACCGTCGAGGTGGCCACCGCGTTGTCGCCGGTGAACGCGCCGTACCGGAAGACCACCACCGCGATCGGCGCGGCCAGCACCGCGTAGCAGACCGCGATCGGCGCGAGCACCGCCGTGACCATCCGGGTGCCGCGGGACAGGTCGGCGGTCACGTCGTGGAACCGGCCGTCGGCCGCGGCCGCGCTCATCCGCGGCATCAGCGCGGTGATGATCGACACGGCGATGATGCCGTGCGCCATGTACAGCAGCAGGAAGACGTTGTTGTAGATCAGCAGGCCGGCGCTGTCCTCACCGGCCGCCCGGGTGAGCAGGTTGACGATCACGAACAGGCCGAGCTGGTTGACGGCCACGTAGCAGAACATCCACCCGCCGAGCTTGGCCAGCTCCCGCAGCCCCAGCTCGCGGAAGTCGAACCGCAGCTTCCACCGGAAACCCACCTTGCGCAGCGCCGGCAGCAGGCCGGCGGACTGCACCGCCACACCGAGCAGGGTGCCGCCGCCGACGAGCAGGATCTGGCCCCAGCTCATCTGGTCCGGACGGATGGCCTCCGCGCCGTAGACCAGGATGTAGAGGCCGAACGAGCCGATCACCACGAGGTTGTTGAGGATCGGCGCCCACATCGGCGCGGCGAAGTGCCCCCGGGTGTTCAGCACCGCGGCGATCAACGCGCTCACCCCGGTGAAGAACAGCATGGGCAGCATCAGGTACGACAGGTCGGTGACCAGGCTCGTGTACGCCTCGTCCTTGCCGCTCGCGTAGAGCGTGGTCAGCTTCGAGGCAAGCAACACCGCGATCAGCGCCGCGGCGGCCAGCGCGATCACCGCGAGGGTGAGCAGCCGCTGGGCGTACGCCTCGCCCCGGTCCGGGTCGGCCTTCCGGCGCCGCACGAGTACCGGGATCAGCACGCTGGTCAGCACGCCGCCGAGGAGGAACTCGTACACCTGGTTCGGGAGGAACTGCGCGGTGGTGTAGACGTTGCCGACGAGGTTGCCCAGCGCGGCGCCGATCATCAGGTTCCGGATGAACCCGGTGCCTCGGCTCACGAGGCTGCCGACCGCCATCACGGCGCTGTTCGCCGCGGCGCTCGTCTCCGCCACGACCTCCTGCGGGGGCGCCACCGCCTCCGCGCCCGGCTGGTTGAGCGGCTCGGCGGAGATGAAGGTGGCGCCGTCCGGCGGCGGCATGGCACCGTCCGGCATGGCGTTCGCGCTGCGGTAGAGCCCGCCGCTCATGTTCCAGCCTCCCCGGTGCCCCGTGCGGGCGCCCGCCCGCACGTCACAGACCTTAGTCAACGCGGGCCCGATACCCGCGCCCGGCGGCGGAGATCCCGACCCGGCCCGATAGGCTGGCGATCCCATGTCCGAAGCCTCCGCACCGCACGCCGCCGACCGCCGGGACCTCACCGCCGCGCAGCGCAACGCCGTCGCCGAACTCCTCCGGGTCTCCCCGGTCGCCGACGAGCTGGGCCGCCGGTTCGCCCGGGCCGGCCACGAGCTGCACCTGGTGGGCGGATCGGTACGGGACGCCCTGCTCGGCCGGCTCGGTGAGGACCTGGACTTCTGCACCGACGCGCACCCGGATCAGACCCTGCAGATCATCAAGGGCTGGGCGGAGGCGGTCTGGGAGACGGGTCGGGAGTTCGGCACCATCGGCGCGCAGCACGGCGGGTTGCGGCTGGAGATCACCACGTTCCGCGCCGAGTCGTACGACCAGGTGAGCCGCAACCCGGTGGTGGAGTACGGCACGAGCCTCACCGAGGACCTGAAGCGGCGGGACTTCACGATCAACGCGATGGCGGTGAGCCTGCCCGAGCACCGCTTCACCGACCCGCACGGTGGGCTCGACGACCTCGCGGCCAAGGTGATCCGTACGCCCGCCGCGCCCCAGGAGTCGTTCCGGGACGACCCGCTGCGGATGCTCCGCGCCGCCCGGTTCGCCGCCCAGCTGCGCTTCGCGGTGCACCCCGACGTACGCGCCGCCATGACCGCCATGGCCGCGGACCTGGACCGGATCACCGCCGAGCGGATCCGGGACGAGTTCACCAAGCTGCTCTGCGGCGCCGACCCGATCACCGGGCTCCGGCTGCTGGTCGACACCGGGCTTGCCGAGCGTTTCCTGCCGGAGCTGACCGGGCTCAAGCTGGAGATCGACGAGCACGCCCAGCACAAGGACGTCTACGAGCACACCCTCACCGTGGTCGCCAACGCCATCGGTTTCGAGGAGGACGGCTGCGACTTCGTCCTGCGGATGGCCGCGCTGATGCACGACGTCGGCAAGCCGGGCACCAAGGCGGTCGGGCCCGACGGTCGGGTGAGCTTCCACCACCACGAGGTGGTCGGCGCCCGGCTCACCAAGGCCCGGATGAAGGCGCTGCGTTACCCGAAGGACGTCACCGGCAAGGTCACCGCGCTGGTCGCGCTGCACCTGCGTTTCTACGGCTACGGCCGGGGCGAGTGGACCGACTCCGCGGTGCGCCGGTACGTGACGGACGCCGGTGACCTGCTGTCCCGGCTGCACAAGTTGACCCGGTCGGACTGCACGACCCGCAACCGCCGCAAGGCGGCCCAGCTCGCCGCGGACTACGACGCGCTGGAGGAGCGCATCGCTCGGATCGCGGCCGAGGAGGACCTGGCGCGCGTCCGCCCCGACCTCGACGGCAACGCGATCATGGAGCTGCTCGGCGTACCGCCCGGCCCGGTCGTGGGCCGGGCCTGGAAGTACCTGAAGGACCTGCGGCTGGAGCGTGGCCCGCTGGACCGCGACGCCGCCGAGGCGGAGCTGCTCCGCTGGGCCCGTGACGAGGGCGTTCTCGACTGAACGGTCTCGGCGAAAGGTTCGTCGCCGACGTCGCCTGACCGGCCCGCGCATTCCGGCGCCCGCCGGCACCTCCCTCCTGCGAGGGGTGCCGGCGGGCGCCGCTCTTCGGCCCTCGGGGAACGGGAACCGCCACAATCTTGCTGTTGACAAGATGCTTTCCAGGGGTCAATCTTGACACCGACAAGACGGAGGTGTCCCCATGTCCTCGGCAACCCTCACCATCGCCGGCATCCTGCTCATCACCGTGGTCACCGTCGCGTACGGCGGTCTCACCCTGCTCACCCATCTCGCCCGCCGTAAGGCCGGCTACCTCGACAACCCCGTACGCCGCGGGCTGTGGACCGCGGGCCACGCGCACGCCGGCGTGCTCGTGCTCTTCGCGCTCGTCGTGCTGCCGTACGTCGACCAGGCGCACGCGTCGGACGGCACGCGCAGCCTCATCCGCGGGCTGTTCCTGGCGGCGCCGATCCTGATGCCGCTCGGCTTCTTCCTCTCGGTGGTGCGACCGCAGGACACGCGGCCGAACAAGCTCATCTGGCTCACGGTGGCCGGCGGAGCCTCCCTGATCGTCGGTTCGCTGCTGCTCGGCATCAACCTGCTCTGACGAGCCGGCACTCGAGCGGCGAGGACGCGGCGCGGCGCCGGCGCGCCGGAGTGTCGCCCGGGCGCGGACAATGGGCGGATGCGCTGGACCGTGCTCGACTCGCCGATCGGTGAGTTCTCCGTGGCGACCGACGGCACGAGCGTCTGCGGGACCCACTTCGGCCGCGTCGCGACGGCTCTCGACGAGCCGGACGACGACCTGGCCCGTCGGGCCGTCGCCGAGCTGCGGGCATACTTCGCCGGCGAGCTGACCGGCTTCACCCTCCCGCTCACGATCCCGCGGGGCTCGGAGTTTGAGCGGGCGGTGTGGCGCGAGATGGTCGGGATCCCGTACGGGGAGACGCTCACCTACGGTGAGGTTGCGCGTCGCCTGGGCGACCTGGGGGCGGCGCGGGCGGTCGGGGTGGCCTGTAACCGGAACCCCGTCCCGGTGATCGTGCCGTGCCACCGCATCGTCGGCGCCGGGGGCAAGCTGGTCGGCTTCGGCGGAGGGCTCGACCGCAAGGTCCACCTGCTGGAGCTGGAGGCGCGGGTCGCCCTGCAGACCGCCTGGTCCTGAAGCGGGTCGGCGGCGGGCACCCGGGCACGTCGAAGGGCCGGGTCCAGAACGGACCCGGCCCTTCGACGATGCGGCGTCAGCGCGTCAGCGCTCGACCTCGCCCTTGATGAAGGACTCGACCGCGGCGTGCGCGTCGTGGTCGGCGTACTGCACCGGCGGGGACTTCATGAAGTACGACGAGGCCGACAGGATCGGGCCGCCGATCTTCCGGTCCAGGGCGATCTTCGCGGCCCGGACCGCGTCGATGATGACGCCGGCCGAGTTCGGGGAGTCCCACACCTCGAGCTTGAGCTCGGCGTTGAGCGGGGCGTCGCCGAACGAGCGGCCCTCGAGACGGATGTACGCCCACTTGCGGTCGTCCAGCCACGGCACGTGGTCTGACGGGCCGATGTGCACGTCGCTCTTCTGCATCTCGTGCGGGATCTGGGACGTCACCGACTGCGTCTTCGAGATCTTCTTCGAGACCAGGCGGTTGCGCTCCAGCATGTTCATGAAGTCCATGTTGCCGCCGAAGTTGAGCTGGTACGTGCGCAGCAGCTCGACGCCCCGGTCCTCGAACAGCTTCGCGAGGGCCCGGTGCACGATGGTGGCGCCGACCTGGCTCTTGATGTCGTCGCCGACGATCGGCAGGCCCGCGTCCTCGAACTTCTTCGCCCACTCGGGGTCGGAGGCGATGAAGACCGGCAGAGCGTTCACGAACGCGCAGCCGGCGTCGATCGCGGCCTGGGCGTAGAACTTGTCGGCCTGCTCGGAGCCCACGGGCAGGTAGGAGACGACCACGTCGACCTGCGCGTCGCGCAGCGCCTGCGCCACGTCGACCGGCTCGGCGTCCGACTCCTCGATGATCTCCCGGTAGTACTGGCCGAGACCGTCGAAGGTCGGGCCGCGCTGCACGGTGACGCCGGTCGGCGGCACGTCGCAGAGCTTGATGGTGTTGTTCTCGCTGGCGACGATCGCCTCCGCGAGGTCCATGCCCACCTTCTTGGCGTCGACGTCGAACGCCGCGACGAACTGCACGTCGGAGACGTGGTAGTCGCCGAAGGTGACGTGCATGAGACCCGGGACGCGATCGTTCGGGTCGGCGTTCCGGTAGTACTCGACGCCCTGCACGAGGGACGAGGCGCAGTTACCCACACCGACGATGGCGACGCGGACGGAGCCCATAGCGTCTGCCTCCTTCTTCTTCATCACGGCCGCTCTGTCCTGGACTCTCCAGGCGGGGGCGGGCTGGTGTCTTCTCGTCGGCCGCCGGCCGTCCCGGGTTGCGGGACCGTCGGGGCTCTGCCGGAGCGCTCGTTGGCGATGAGCTCCTCCAGCCAGCGGACCTCGCGCTCACAGGCATCGAGGCCGTGGCGCTGCAGTTCCAGGGTGTAAGCGTCGAGGCGCTCGGCCGCCCGGGCCAGCACGTCGCGTAGCCCTTCGCGACGTTCCTCGATCTTGCGGCGGCGACCCTCCAGAATGCGCAGTCGGGTCGCCTGGTCGGTCCGGGCGAAGAACGCGAAGTGCACACCGAAGCCCGTGTCGTCGTACGTCTCGGGCCCCGCCTGTGCGATGAGCTGGGCGAAGCGTTCCTTGCCCTCCGCGGTGATTTTGTAGACCACCCGACCGCGTCGGCTGGTCAGCGCGGGAACCTCCTCGGCGGTGGCGGGTGTCTCGGCAGCTTCGGTGATGCAGCCCGCCGCCTGCAGCCGGCGCAGGGTCGGGTACAGCGAGCCGTAGCTGATCGCGGCCCGGATGGCGCCGAGCTTGGCAGCCAACTCCTTGCGCAGCTCGTAGCCGTGCATCGGAGACTCCTGCAGCAGGCCGAGGATGGCGAGCTCGAGCACGGGCCACCCTCTCTTACCCTCTGCGCGGAGCGGTAACCGCCGCGATGTATCGGACCGATACATCGCACGTTAGCGTCTCGCCCCGATCAGGGCAAACCCCGAATGCGGGATGCCCCGGCTACGGATCGTCACCACGGTCGCCTCGTCCGGCCGGACCGCGTACCCTTCTCCGCATGCGTACGCAGCGCCAGGTCGTCGACTACTCGCTCCGGAAGCGAGCGGTGCTGCGTGAGCTCCTGGCCGGCCGGGTCGGCACCTACGACGTCTGCGACGCCTCGCCGTACCTGAAGAACGCTGCTCGGTTCCACGGTGAGCCGACCGACGAGCGTTGCCCGATCTGCCGGAGCGAGAACCTGATCCACGTCCACTACATTTACGGAGACGAACTCAAGCAGTCCGCCGGCCAGGCGCGGACGCTGGCGGAGTTGCCCGTGCTGGCGATGACGCTACGTGAGTTCCAGGTCTTCGTGGTGGAGGTGTGCCTCGGTTGTGACTGGAACCATCTCGTCGAGCAGTACCTGCTCGGCCGGGACGGGCTGGCCGGCGGCACCGAGGGCGGGCCGGAGCAGGGCGCGGGCGGCGACGCCGCGACCCCCGGATCGGCGCACCGAAGGCGAGAGGCGCAACGGTGACCCCAGCCCGATCGATCGGCCACGGCGCCGCGCAGGACCGCCGGGACGAACGACCGGTGATTGGCCCGATAGGCCCGATTGATTCGGAGAAGGCTTCGCGCATCCGGCACAATCGTGCCGCGGTGACGCGTGAAACAGCTCACGGCAACCCGGTGGTGGCGCAGCGGCGCCCCACCGCGACCGGCAGGGTGTGAGGAATGAACTCGTACGGCGATCCCAGTTCGCGTGGGCGGGCCCAGATCCCGAACCCGAGCGGTGACCCCGGACGGGGGGCGGACGACGCGTACCGCCGGCCCGGTGGTGACGCGCACGGGAACGGCTGGTCCGCTTCGGAGGGCTCGGCCTCAGCCGGACGCGCCTCGGTGTCGCCCCGGGGCGCCGCCCCGGGCGGCCGGGCCTCGGTGCCGCCGCCGACCGGAGCCTCCGGTTCGGCGTCGGTTGGTCGCGCCGGCGCCGGCCGCGCGTCGGTGCCCGTGTCCCCGGCGCCCGGTGGCGCGACCGGGCGCGCGGGCGCGGGTCGGGCCTCCGTACCGGTCTCCCCGGCGGGCCCGGCCGGACGCGCCTCCGTCGGCGCGGCCTCGGCGGGCCGGGCCAGCGTCGGCGCGGCGTCGGTGGGCGGCCGCGCCACGGTGGCCCGCGCGAGTGTGTCCCCGGGCTCGGGCGGCCCGGGTGGCCCCGGCGGTCCGACCGGGCCGCGCCGGACAGCCCGCGGCGCGGGCGACCCGGGTGCGGCGGCACGGGCCAAGAAGCGCAAGCGGATCAACATCCTGATCGCCGGTTTCGCCGTCTTCATCATGCTGGCCGGTCTCGGCGTCGTCGGCTTCACCTACTACTCGACCAACGTGGTGCTGCCCGAGGAGATCACGCCGCCGCAGGCGACGACCCTCTACGCGATGGACAACAAGACGATCATCGCGAAGGTGGGCCAGGAGAACCGCACGCTGGTGACCATCGACAAGATCCCGCAGTTCGTGCAGGACGCGGTGGCCGCCGCCGAGGACCGGAACTTCTACCGCCACTCCGGTGTGGACTACAAGGGCATCGTCCGTGCCGCGTGGAACAACTTCACCGGCGGTGACAAGCAGGGCGCCTCGACGATCACGCAGCAGTACGCGCGCAACGCGTACGACAACCTGAAGGACGACACCTACGCCCGGAAGGTCAAGGAGGCGATCTTCGCCTCCAAGCTGAACGACGAGTACACCAAGCCGCAGATCATGCAGCACTACCTCAACGTGATCTACTTCGGCCGGGGCGCGTACGGCATCCAGGCCGCGGCGCAGACGTACTTCGGCAAGGACATCGACAAGGTCAGCCCCGCCGAGGGCGCCGTGCTGGCGGCCCTCATCAAGCAGCCGGAGCCGAGCGAGACCCACCGGGGTTACGACCCGGCCATCAACATGCCCGACGCCAAGAGCCGGTGGGACTACGTCATCGGCGGCATGGTCGAGGAGGGGTGGCTGAACGCCCCCGGCAAGCCCCCGGCGCCGACCGAGTACCCCAGCAAGACGCTGAAGCCCCCGAAGAAGGGCGGCATCGGCGTCGACTACGGCGTGAACACGCCGTACGGCAACGTCATCAACTACGTCCGCCAGGAGATGCAGGAGAAGGGCATCTGCGTCGAGAACGAGGCGGAGGTGACCGAGGAGAAGCCGCTCTGCTCGCAGGCGCTGATGTCCGGCGGCTACCGGATCCGCACGACCATCGACGTCAAGACCCAGAAGGCGGCCGTCGAGACCGCCCAGCGCAAGAGCAAGGGCTCGGAGCTCGACGGCGAGCCCTCGAACCTCATGGCCGCGGTGGTGGCGGTCGACCCGGCGAACGGTCGCGTGCGCGCCTACTACGGCGGTGACACCGGCGTCGGCACCGACTACGCCGGCAAGAACGTCGACTCCAACGGAAACGTGAGCGGCGGCCACTCCCCGGGTTCGAGCTTCAAGATCTACACGCTGGCGGCGGCGCTCGAGGCCGGTAAGGCCCTCGAGTCGCGGTGGAAGGGCACCGGGTTCACCCCGAAGGACACCAAGTTCCACGTGAGCAACGCCGGCGACGACCACCCCGACTGCGGCGACTCCTGCACGCTGCGGGTCTCCACCCTGAAGTCGCTGAACGTGCCGTTCTACCACGTGACCGAGGAGATCGGCCCGGACAAGGTGATCGACATGGCCAAGAAGGCCGGCGTCACCACGATCTGGCGGACCGACACCAACCCGCAGAAGCCGTACGACCTCACGAAGACCGACCCGAAGGACATCGCTCCGTCGCCGTTCTTCCACGTGGTCGGCTACGGCCAGTACCCCATCACGGTGCTGGACCACGCCAACGGTGTCGCCACCTTCGCCAACGGCGGCGTCTACAACAAGGCGCACTTCCTCTACTCCGTCGAGAAGCAGGACGTGAGTACGGGCAAGTGGAAGAAGATCGCCAGTGAGACGCTCAAGCCGCAGCGCCGGATCAACAAGGACGTGGTGGCCGACGTGACCTCCGTCCTGGAGGACTACCCGGCCCAGGTCCACCACGAGCTGGCGGACGGCCGGAAGGCAGCCTCCAAGACCGGTACCTGGGAGCAGAAGGAGGACAGCCCGGAGAACGGCGACGCCTGGATGATCGGCTACACGCCCCAGCTCGCCACCGCCGTCTGGGTCGGCAACGTGAAGGAGCGGAAGCCGCTGCGGCTCAAGGACGGCACGAAGATCAGCGGCGGTAACCTGCCCGGCGCCATCTGGGAACGGTTCATGGACGCGGCGCTCAAGGGGGCGGAGAAGCTCGACTTCCCGCCCGCCGCCAACATCGGCGACAAGGACGCCGGCAACGGCAACCCGCCCCCGGCGCCGCCCGCGCCGCCGGGCTGCCCCAACCCGTTCAACCCGTTGTGTGCGAACACGCCGACCGACCCGAACAACCCCAACGTCCCGACCGACCCGAACGGCCCGGGTGGCGGTGACGGCCGCGGGCCGCTGTTCCCCGGAGGCAACGGTGGCAACGGCGGTAGGGGTGGCGGGTTGCTGCCCAGCACACCACCCGACAGGTACTGACGCGACCATCGACGCCGCCGGCAGCCGGACCATCCGGCCGCCGGCGGCGTCGTCTCGTGTGTGACATCCCGCGCCCGTGCCGGGACGCCGACCGGGGACGTACGGCAGGATGCCTCTTCATGAGCACCCAGTCGACGCCCGACACCGACGACGCCGGCACCAGCGACCACCCGTCCCGCTCCGACGGGTTCGTCCGCGGCGTGTCGGGGCTGATCGGCGGCCCGCTGGGCGACCACGCCGTGGCACTGGACCGGCCGGCCGGCCGGGAGCGCCGGTTCTGGACGGCGGCCCGGATCGTCCTGGCGCTCGCCTGCCTGACGCTGGCCCTGCACTGGGTGCAGAAGTCCCCCTGCCAGGACGGCGCGTGGCAGAACAACGTGCAGTACACCCGCTTCTGCTACACCGACGTGCTCGCCCTCTACTACGCCGAGGGCCTCAACGAGGGCAAGGTGCCCTACCGCGACCACCCGGTCGAGTACCCGGTGCTGACCGGGTACTTCATGGGTGCCCTGGGCCTGCCCGTGCACGCGCTCGGCAGCGACGACCCGAGCATCAACCAGGGCCAGTGGTTCTACAACCTCAACGCCCTGGTGCTCGGCGCCCTCGCGGTGGCCACGGTCGCCGTCATCCTGGCGCTGCGCCGCCGACGACCCTGGGACGCCGCGCTCTTCGCGCTGGCACCGGCGCTGCTGCTCACCGCCACCGTCAACTGGGACCTGCTGGCAGTCGGGTTGGCGGCGTTCGGCCTGCTGGCCTGGGCGAAGCGGCGGCCCGTGGTGGCCGGCGTGCTGCTCGGGCTGGCCGGCGCGGCGAAACTCTGGCCGCTGTTCCTGCTCGGCCCACTGCTGGTGCTCGCGCTGCGCGCGAACCGGCTGCGGGCCGCGCTCACCGCCACCGGCGCGGCGGTCGTGGCGGCGATCGTCGTGAACCTGCCCGCCGCCGTGCCGTACCGGGAGAACTGGGACCGCTTCTTCGAGCTGAGCGACGAGCGTGACATCGACTGGGGAACGCTCTGGTACATCGGCCGCTACCTCGACGGCAAGGTGGGCAACGCCGGGCAACTCGGCCCGTTCGAGTGGCTGAACGCCAACACCCCCACGCTCAACGTGCTCACGTACGCCCTCTTCGCGCTGGCGTGCCTCGGCGTGGCCGCGCTGGCCCTGCTGGCGCCGCGGCGACCCCGGCTGGCCCAGCTCGCGTTCCTGGTGGTCGCCGCCTTCCTGATCTTCAGCAAGGTGTGGTCCCAGCAGTTCGTGCTCTGGCTCCTGCCGCTGGCCGTGCTGGCCCGCCCCCGCTGGGGCGCCTTCCTCGCCTGGCAGGTGGCCGAGGTGTGCTACTTCGCGGCCTTCTACGGCGAACTGCTCGGCGTGGCCACCGGGCGGCCGGTCTTCCCCGAAGGGGTGTTCGTGCTCGCCGCCACGCTCCGGCTGGTCACGGTGGCAGTGCTTTGCGGGCTGGTGGTGCGCGACGTCCTGCGTCCCCGACGCGACCCCGTCCGGGCCACCTACCCCGACGACCCGGACGGCGGCGTGCTCGACGGCGCCCCCGACGCGCCGTGGCTCGACCGGTGGCGACGGGGGCCGGCGCTCCCGGCCGAGCCGCTAACGGCCGCCGGCTGACCCCGGCCCGCCGGTCGCCTGGGTCGGCAGGCCGGTCGGCAGGCCGCTCGGGAGGTTGGTCGGGAAGCCACTGGGCAGGTTCGTCGGGAGACCGCTCGGCAGGTTCGTTGGCAGGCCGCTGGGCAGGTTCGTCGGCAGGCCGGGCTGGCCCGACGGGGTCGGCTGCGGCTGGGGAGCGGGCGACTGCTCGCCGGGCCAGAGCCGGTAGACCACGGCGTCGCCCATCTCCTCGCGGGTGATGCCGAGGGAGTCCACCGGCTGGTCGACCGTCATCTCCCACGGCGTACCGGCGAGCTGGTCGCGCAGCAGCACCACGTTGCGCACCCCGAGGACGCGCAGGTAGTCGACGCTCGTCTGGTCGGGGAACGTCTGGGTAAGCCGGCGGACCTGGTCCAGCTGCCGGGGCGTGAAGCCGCTGCCGCCGTTGACCACGTCCTGGAAGTGCGTCGTCGACCAGAGCATGACGTGCTGGTCGAGGCTCTGGTTGCTGGGCAGGACCAGCATCGGGCCGTCCACCAGGCGCATGGCGGCCGGTTGCGGCGGGGCCACCGGGTGCGGAGTGACGTTCAATCCTTCCGCCGTCACGAGCAGCAACGGCAGCAGCGTGGCCAGGCGCAGCCACGGGCCGGGCCAGGACGGGATCCGCTGGGCGGCGAGCTCGCGCACACGGTCGGTCAGGGCGGTCACCGCGCCCGCAGCCAGGAGGCCGAGCAGCAACGTGGCCCACAGCATCAGCCGGCCCGGCGTACGCAGGCCGTTCCAGCCGGGCAGGTGCTCGAAGAGCGGGATGTACGTCCACGTGCCGCCGAAGAACCGCGTGCCCATGGCCAACGCCATCGTCCCCAGCACACCGGCGAGCAGCAGCAGCCGGTGCCGCAGCTTCCACACCGAGAAGAACAGGCCCCCGGCGGCCAGGGCGTAGAGCACGAAGCCGGGCAGCAGCGTCATCTCCGGGTGCCACGGCAGGGCGGCCCGGGCCCCCTCGTGCAGCCCGCCCCACACCCGCGATTCGGCGGGCGCCGTGACGAAACCCGACGCGGGCGGCGAGAACAGCGCGATGTCACCGACCGTGCGCTCGGCGTACGGGTGCAGCTCGGTGACCTTGAAGTAGGGGATCGCCATCAGCAGGCCCACGCCGGCGAAGAGCAGACCGCCCACCAGGTCCGCGACGACGAGCCGCCGGCCGAAGGGCCGCCGTACGGTCCAGAACCAGGTCCTGCGGACGTACCAGGTGACGACGGCGACGACCACCGTGGCGCCGAGGAAGTACGCGAAGGGCAGGCCGATGCCGAAACCGAGGCTGAGCTGCCAGGCCGCCACGAGCCAGCCGGCGTAGACCCAGCCGTCGTGCCGGCGCTCGGGGCGGTAGCCGTGCCGCAGCGACCAGCCGTGACCGCGCGCCAGCATGGCGAGGGCCAGCGGGATACCCCCGTTGGAGAGCACGTGCAGGTGCCCGGCCTGAGCCAGCAGCCACGGCGCGTACGCGTAGCTCACCCCGGCCACGGCGGCGCCCATCCGGCCCGAGCCGAGCTGCCGTGCCAGCGCGTACGCCCCGAACGTGGCGAGCGCGTGCGCCAGCACGAACATGATGTTGTAGCGGAGGATGGCGGCCTCCGGTCCCGTGCCGAGCATGCCGGCCGGCGCGTAGCCGAGGAGGGTGTCGGAGAAGGCGAAGCTCCACACCTCGGGATAGAACGTGTTGGACTGCCAGAGCTGGGCCGGGTTGTTCAACAGCACATGCCCGGACCAGGCCATCTGCCAGGCCTGCAGGCTCGGGTCCCAGACGTCCTGCGGCAGGGTGTAGAGCGGGTAGCGCAACGTCGGCCAGGTCATGAGCACGGCGAGGGCCAGCGAACCGAGCGCGGCGAGCGTCCACTCGTGGATCAGGAAGCGGCCGACGGCCCGGGCCACCCGGCGGGGACGGGTCAGCACCGGCTCGGGCGCGGGGGCGAAGGCCGCCCACGGGTCCGGCTTCGGTGTGGTCTCGACGGTCGTGCCGTCGGTCTTCGTGGCGGCGTCGCCGGCCGCCGTCCCGGCCGTGTCCGTGGCCGTCGTGTCGGCCTTTCCGGCGGCTGTGTCCTTCTCCAGCGCGGTGGCGGTCTCGTCCCGTGGGCTCCCGGCCTTGTCGCTGTCGGTACCGCCGGCGCTGCCCTCGTCGGCCCCGCCGGCCGCGCTGGCCCCGTCGCCGGTGCCGGTCTCTCCGGCGGTGTTGGTCTTCTCGGCGGTGCTGGTCTTTTCGGTCGTGCCGATCTTCTCGGTCGTGCTGGCCTTTTCGGCCGTGCTGCTCTTCCCGATGGTGCCCGTCGCGCCCGGTGCGACCGTCTTCTCTGCCGTGCCGGTCGCGCCCGGTGCGACCGTCTTTCCGGCCGGGCCGGCGCTGGGCGCTGGCCGTACCGCTGCGTCCGTGGCGCCGCCGGGGGTGGCGCGCGGCGCGTCGCCGGCCGCCTTCGTGTCGCCGGCGGTCGCGTCGCCGGTCTCGGACTGCCCGGTCGTCATGCCGCCGTGCGCCCCGCGTCGAGCTGCTCGCGGAGGAACGCGATGTCGGCCGCCTGGCCGCTCGCCCCGCCGGGGGTCTCGACGACGACCGGCGCGTCCGCGGCCCGGATGACCGCGACCACCAGGTCGGGGTCGATCGTGCCGCCGCCGAGGTTGTCGTGCCGGTCCTGGCCGGAGCCGAAAGCGCCCTTGGAGTTGTTGGCGTGCACCAGGTCGATCCGCCCGGTGATGGCCTTGACCCGGTCGACCAGCCCGAGCAGCTCCTCGCCACCGGCGTGCGCGTGGCACGTGTCGAGGCAGAAGCCCACCTCGAACTCGCCCACGGCGTCCCACAGCCGGGCCAGCGCGTCCAGCCGGCGGGCGCAGGCGTTCTCGCCACCCGCCGTGTTCTCGATCAGCACCGGGACGCCGAAGCCGCCGGAGTCGGCCGCGTAGGCGAAGGTCTTGCGCCAGTTGTCGAAGCCGACCGCCAGGTCGTCGCCGGCGTTGACGTGCCCGCCGTGGACGATCAGACCCTTCGCTCCCACGTCGGCGGCCGCCGTGGCGTGCCCGAGCAGCAGCTTGCGGCTGGGAATGCGGATCCGGTTGTTGAGCGTCGCCACGTTGATGACGTACGGCGCGTGCACGTAGATGTCGACCTCGGCGGCGCGCAGCCCTTCCGCGTCCTCCCGTGGCTTCGGGGCCTTCCACCCCTGCGGGTCGGAGAGGAAGAACTGCACGGCGTCGGCGGCTCGGGCGGCCGCCTCCGCGAGCGGGTCGGTCGAATCGACGTGGGCTCCGATACGCATGCAGGCGAGCCTACGTCGAGCCCCCGACGCACGGAACGACGGCGGGACGAGTCGGCGCCGGTGAGCGCGTCACCCGACGAACCGACGCTCGTTGATGAGGTGGGAGGGAAGGTCATCGACCGACCGTCCACGAAGCGGGTTCCCCCGTCGTGTGGCCCGACGCGACGGGGGACGGCCCGGTGAGGCGGAGGGATCGCAAGATTCCTGGAAATTTAGACCATTTCCCCCTACAGGTGACGAGACCCGTTGTATCGTCAGGTAACAACACGATAAAGCTCCGCGGGGCGTCTTCGGTCCAACCTCATCGGTGTGGTCGTTCCTCCCCAGGTCCCACCCAAGGAATGCGGACGGGACGCCCCGCGGCCCCGTCGACGGGGGTCCGGTGCCGGCTTGGTGGCTGGCACGGGCCCCCGTCGCCGTGCCCCACGGTGCCGCCCCGGGCACCCCGGGCATGATCGTCCGGACCGGGTATCCTGGTCCGGTTGTCCGCGCCCGGACGGGTCCCCCCGCTTCCGGAGCGGTCCACGACGCACGACCTCCTGCCACGGAAGGACCGTGGCCGCTTAGCCCACAGGAGGTGAGCACGTCTTGCGTCATTACGAGATCATGGTGATCCTCGACCCCAGCCTCGAGGAGCGCACCGTCGCCCCGTCGCTCGACACGTACCTGAACGTGATCCGGACCGCGGGTGGCTCGGTGGAGAAGACCGACGTGTGGGGCCGCCGGCGCCTCGCGTACGAGATCGACAAGAAGGCCGAGGGCATCTACGCCGTCATCGACCTGCAGGCGACGCCTGCGGCGGTGGCCGAGCTGGACCGTCAGCTGCGGCTCAACGAGTCCGTGCTGCGCACCAAGGTCATCCGGCCGGAGATGCGCTAAGCATCCACCCCGGCTCGCCCGGATCAACCTCATCGACCCTGTCGTAGGGCTCTGGGAGCCTGTACGACGAGACGATGAGTGCGCGAGGAGATGGTCATGGCAGGAGACACCACCATCACGGTCATCGGCAACCTGACCGATGACCCCGAGTTGCGGTTCACCCCCTCCGGGGCGGCGGTCGCCAAGTTCCGGGTCGCCTCGACGCCCCGATTCATGGACAAGGCGTCCGGCGAGTGGAAGGACGGCGAGCCGTTGTTCCTCTCGTGCACCGTCTGGCGGCAGGCCGCCGAGCACGTCGCCGAGTCGCTCCAGCGGGGCGCTCGCGTGATCGTGTCGGGCCGGCTGCGGCAGCGGTCCTACGAGACCCGTGAGGGCGAGAAGCGCACCGTCATCGAGCTCGAGGTCGACGAGATCGGCCCGTCGCTGCGCTACGCCACGGCGAAGGTGCAGAAGATGTCCCGCTCCGGCGGCGGTGGCGGCGGCTTCGGTGGCGGTGGTGGCCAGGGCGGCGGAGGTAACTTCGACGACCCGTGGGCCTCGGCCGCGCCCGCACCCGCGCGCTCCGGTTCGGGCGGCGGAAACTTCGACGAGGAGCCCCCGTTCTAATGGCGCCGAGCGCCCGCGATCGCAAACCAGGAGCAAGAGCAATGGCCAAGGCTGCGGCACTTCGCAAGCCGAAGAAGAAGGTGAACCCGCTCGACAAGGACGGGATCACCTACATCGATTACAAGGACACCGCGCTGCTGCGCAAGTTCATCTCCGACCGCGGCAAGATCCGCGCTCGGCGGGTGACCGGCGTGACCTCGCAGCAGCAGCGGCAGATCGCCCGTGCGGTCAAGAACGCCCGTGAGATGGCGCTCCTGCCGTACACGGCCACCACCCGCTGAGAGGAGGCGCCGAAATGAAGATCATCCTGACCCAGGAGGTTTCCGGCCTCGGTGCCCCTGGCGACGTCGTCGAGGTGAAGGACGGCTACGGCCGTAACTACCTGCTGCCGCAGGGCTTCGCGATCGCCTGGACCAAGGGCGCGGAGAAGCAGGTCACCCTGATCAAGCGGGCCCGCTCGGCCCGCGAGATCCGCGACCTCGGCCACGCCAACGAGGTGAAGGGCCAGCTCGAGGGCCTGAAGGTGAGCCTGAAGGCCCGCGCCGGCGACGGTGGGCGGCTCTTCGGCTCGGTCACCCCTGCCGAGATCGTCGACGCCGTCCGTGCCGCCGGTGGTCCGGCGCTCGACCGGCGCCGGCTGGAGATGCCCGGTCACATCAAGTCGACCGGCGCATACCCGGTGAAGATCAAGCTTCACCCCGAGGTGACGGCCTCGTTCAACCTGAACGTCGTCGCGTCCTGATCCTCTGAGCACCACGCGGAGGGCCCGCACCGAGCGATCGGTGCGGGCCCTCCGTCGTCGAAGGACGCCGCGCGCCAGGCGAGCGGTCGGGCCAGCCTGGACAGGCGGCGGATCATGCGAGGGCTCTGCCGCGAGCCGGCGCGGCGGATCACATCGGCCGTGCCACCCGGCTTCCGCGCATCGGGCGCGCCTCGGCGGCTGGTGATCGACACCGTCTCGCCGATGTGGCGGCTTCTTCCTGCCCAGAATGCCGCCATATCGCCGAGATGGTGTCGATCAAGGCCGCACACCGCGTCGATCAAGGCTGCACACCCTGTCGATCAAGGCCGCAGACGGTGCCGGTCGAGGCCGGCACACGGTGCCGACCAAGGCAGCGACCCGCCGGGCCGGTCAGCCGATCGGCTGCCCCGTCACCGCGCTGATCATCACGGTGGACAGGCCCCCACCCACCACGGCGGACGCGAGCGCGATGGTGGTGGCACGCCAGGTGGTGCCCACCCGACGCAGCAAAGCGGCGACCACCAGGCTGCTGACCAGCGCCAACCCGAAACGGGGCGCGCCGGCGACGAGCGACCCGAGCGCGTGCGCCCGCGGCGAGTCGCAGCCACCGCCCGTGATGTCCGTGACGCAGCCCGCCGGGGCGCTCGCGTCGAGCGTCAGCAGCCACGCGAAGATCAGCACAGCGGGGATCAGGTAGCAGGCGGCCGTGAGAAGCAGCGGCCGGAACGGCCCACCCGGGTCCGGGTCGAGCAGGTCGTCCTCCAGACGCCGACTCCAGGCGCCCGTCCCCACCCCGTCGAGGCGCCGACGTACGGAAGGTTGCCCGGTGCCCCGCGGAGCGCCGATGGGCGCCGGTCGCCGGGCACTCGGACCGGGCGCGCCGCGCGGCCGAGGCGCCGTGTACGTGACCACGGGCGAGCGCGGCGCCGAGGTCGGCCCGTCCGCCCAGCGGGGGTCGTCCCCCGCCAGCCGGGTGCCCGACCAGAACCCGCCGTCCTCGCCCGACCAGCCCCTGTCCTCGGAGGTCCGCCGAGAACGCGGCGGCTCCGTGCGGTCCCACCGGTCGGCGTCGGCGTACCGGTCCCACTGGCCCGTGCCGTCCGGCTGCTCCCAGCGGCTGGCGGTCTCCGCCTGGTCCCACTGGCCGGTGCCCGCCCACCGGTCCGCCGCGCCCGGCAGGGCGTGAACCCCCGAGGCGTCCCACCGGTCCGTCCCAACGGCCGCCGGCAGGGCATGTGCGCCCGTCGCGTCCCACCCGTCCGGCTCACCGGCTGCCGGCAGCGTGTGCACCCCCGAGGCGTCCCACCGGTCCGACCGGACGGCCGCCGGCCAGTCGTGTACGCCCGAGGCGTCCCAGGGGTCCACTGCCGGCTGGTACGCCGGATCCGGCTCCTCGTCGCGTCGCGCCGTCCGCTCCCACGGATCGACGGCCGGCCGGGACCACGACTCCTCCGCCGCACGCCGGGCCCGCCGGCTCGGGCGGTCCGACTCCGCCCGCGGCGCCGCCTCCCCGCCCGCCGACGACTCGTCACCGCCCGACCAGGTCACCTGCGGCCGGCCGGCGGGCGACCGGCGCGGACGGCGCTCGGCGAACGACCCGGACACCGGCTCGTCCTCCGCCGGGTCGGCGCGCCGGCTGCCCACGTACCCCTGCTCCTGTGGACGGTCGAACGTCCACTCGCCGGTGTGGTCCGAACCGGGACCCGAC
This sequence comes from Micromonospora sp. URMC 103, assembly GCF_051386435.1. Lineage (NCBI taxonomy): Bacteria > Bacillati > Actinomycetota > Actinomycetes > Micromonosporales > Micromonosporaceae > Micromonospora > Micromonospora sp. URMC 103. The sequence continues at coordinate 479,213 of NZ_JBPQTR010000003.1, forward strand.
GTGATCGCCGAAAGCTGGCTACGCCCGGTCTCCCGGACGCGGCCCCGACCGGTCGTCTCGGTGCTGCGCCAATCGGCACCGGTCGTGTCGGTGCTGCGCCAATCGGCTGCCGAGCGGGAGGTGCCCGGCTCGTCGTCGTCCGGCGCGGCGTGCCGGCCACCGCCGTCGGCCCGGCGCACCCCGGAGTCCAACGCCCACCGCGGCAGGTAGGCGTCGACCGACTCCTCCTGCTCCGGGCCCCGCGACCGCCGCCGGCTCGGCGTGCCGTGCCGCTCACCCGGGACGTACGCATCGACCGGAGCGGCGGGCTCGTCCCACGACGAGATCGGCTGACGCGTACGCGGGGTGCCCTCCCCGCGTGCCCAGTCCCGGTAACTCACGGCCGGAGCGTGACCCTTCTCAACACGATGGCGCAATCCGCTGTCCAGGTGTAGCCGTTCGCTGGAGATAGTACGGGACGAAAGACTCAGCGAACCGACCGAAAACTTTCCCTCCACAGGCTGGGGACGGTGTTTTCCCAGCTCAGAAGCGTCGACCGGGCGAATTCCCCAACGGTTGTCCACACCCTGTGCACACGGTGCGCACATGCCCGTCCACCGGCGTCCACAGGTTGTCCCGAGGCTCGTCCACCGGTGGTGTTGAGCCGCTGACCTCGGGGTCCGTATGGTTGGCCACTCGACCGCCCGCGCGATGACCCCCGATCGACCGGCTCGGTCGGCAGAAGTGTCGCACCCGGACGGTAAGGCTGGGGCGAGGATCCGACGCAGCGGAGGGGGGACCCGTGTCGGTCACCGACGACATGCGGGCGGAGCCGCGCGCCGGGGGGCAGCCTCCGGCGCCCGCGCAGCGGGGCGAAGGCCAGTTCGACCGGACCCCGCCGCAGGACGTGGCGGCGGAGCAGTGCGTTCTCGGCGGCATGCTGCTGTCCAAGGACGCCATCGCCGACGTCGTCGAGATCCTCAAGAGCACCGACTTCTACCGGCCGGTGCACGCCACCATCTTCGACACGATCCTGGAGATCTACGGCCGCGGCGAGCCCGCCGACCCGATCACCGTGGCGGCCGCCCTGACCGACTCGGGCGACCTCGCCCGCATCGGCGGCGCTCCCTACCTGCACACGCTGATCGCGAGCGTCCCGACCGCGGCCAACGCGGCCTACTACGCACGGATCGTCAGCGAGCGGGCCATCCTTCGCCGGCTCGTCGAGGCCGGCACCAAGATCGTGCAACTCGGCTACGGCACCGCGAACGGCGGCAGCCGCGACGTGGACGACATCGTCGACCTCGCCCAGCAGGCCGTGTACGACGTCACCGAGCGCCGCGTCAGCGAGGACTTCGCCGTCCTCGCCGACATGCTCCAGCCGACCCTCGACGAGATCGAGGCGGTGGGCGCCCAGGGCGGGGTGATGACGGGCGTGCCCACCGGCTTCACCGACCTGGACCGTCTCCTGAACGGCCTCCACCCCGGCCAATTGATCATCGTGGCCGGCCGGCCCGGTTTGGGCAAGTCGACGGCAAGTATGGACTTTGCCCGAAATGCAGCGATCCGCGCCAACCAGGCGGCCGCGATCTTCTCGTTGGAAATGAGCAAGGTCGAGATCGTCATGCGACTGCTCTCGGCGGAGGCGCGAGTGCCGCTGCACGTGCTGCGCAGCGGCCAGCTCTCCGACGACGACTGGACGAAGCTGGCCCGTTGCATGGGCGAGATCAGCGAGGCGCCGCTCTTCGTCGACGACACGCCGAGCATGAACCTCATGGAGATCCGGGCGAAGGCCCGCCGGCTCAAGCAGCGGCACGACCTAAAGATGATCGTGGTCGACTACCTCCAGCTGATGACCTCGCCCAAGCGCACCGAGAGCCGGCAGCAGGAGGTCGCCGACCTCTCCCGAGGGCTGAAGCTGCTGGCCAAGGAGGTCGAGTGCCCGGTCATCGCGGTGAGTCAGCTGAACCGTGGCCCGGAGCAGCGCACCGACAAGCGACCCCAATTGTCCGATTTGCGTGAATCTGGTTCGATCGAGCAGGATGCCGACGTCGTCATCCTCCTGCACCGCGACGACTACTACGACAAGGAGTCGCCGCGCGCCGGAGAGGCGGATTTCATCATCGCTAAGCACAGGAATGGGCCAACGGATACGGTAACCGTGGCGGCCCAGCTTCACCTGTCCCGTTTCGTCGATATGGCGATCGTGTGACCTCGTCGGCTGGTCGTCTGTCCCCTGCGCAGAGAGAAGACGTTGTTCGCCGTGCAGCCGCAGGTGATTCTCTGACGGAAATCGCCAACTCCTATGGGGTGACACGCCAAGCTGTTCGTGGTCTGCTGCGTCGTCGTGGCGTGCCGGCCCGTGTCATCGGAAAGCTGACCGAAACCCAACGGTCAGAGTTGATTCAGCAGTATTTGAACGGGATGACGATAGGCCAGCTCTCAACTGTTTATGAAGTAACCGAGCCTGCGGTCCGTGGGCTCTTGCTTCGTCGCGGCGTCGCGCTCCGCCGAGTCATCCGGACGCTGCGCCATGACGCCTTCGACCGACTGACACCTGACGCCTGCTACTGGATCGGCTTCCTGTTCGCAGATGGCTGTATCAGCTACCGACCAGGACACATACCTCAGATTTCGGTGGCGCTAGCGGAGAGGGACCGGCAACACCTGGTTTCACTACGAGACTTCCTGGGATCGACCAGCAAGATTTCGGAAACGTCACCCACCCACAAATCCTGTCAATTCTCTGTTCGATCGCTTCGGTTGGCCGACCGGTTGACCGGAATGGGCCGATACGAGGGGCCGATTGACGAGCGGCTCCGCGGCTCACGGAACTTCTGGCGTGGCGTTGTGGACGGAGACGGGTCAATTGGTTCCTATAAGCGGTCCGCGTCGAGCTCGCGCACCACTCCTCAATTCCGTCTGGTCGGCTCGCGACGACTGCTGGATGAATTTGTCCGGTTTATCGATTTACATGAACTGGCAAGGCTCTCGGTTCGGCCACACAAGACGATTCACACGGTAGGTACGACAGGTAGGCCCGCGAGGGCCATCGTTTCGCTGCTCTACACAAACGCCACCACCGCCCTGCGGCGGAAGGCGAAAATAGCCGAGTGGATTCTGGCTGACGAACGGGCCGTTAGCCGCTGAACTCCGCTGTTTGCTCGACATGCACCGGGATCCACGCGAGGCGAGTGCCTCTTGTTTGCATTTGGCGACGGTCAGCCGAGCAGCGGGAACCAGCCCGCGACCTCGCCGAGGTCTCGCCGGTCCCGCTCGGTGAGCGGAAGGCGGCCGGTCCCCTTCAACAGGAACTCCTCGTCGTCCCAGCTCGCCGGCCGGACGGCCTCGTCGCTGAGCAGCCCGTCGAGGGTGGCCGTGGCGACCGCGGTGGCGAGCGGCCCCGGGCCCGGCGCGTCCGGCAGGTCCACCACCAGGTCGAGGTGGTGGACGACCGCCTCGGTGGTGAGAGTGGCGAGGAAGTCCGGCACCCGCAGCACGTGCCCCTGGGTGGCCACGAATCCGGACGGGTCGGCCGCGGCGGCCGCGCGTACGGCGGCGGGCGCCGTGTCGCACCAGTAGCGCACCACGCCGGAGGGGCGGTCGAAGGCGGCGGCGGAGCGGCGGATCCATCGGGCGTGCGCCGCCCCCGCGTCCCCGTCGTCGAACGGCGCCGCCTGCCAGTAGCTGACGTCGTCCACATCGGCCGGGCCGGGAGCGGGGCTGGCCAGCGCCACGAGCGCCCGTTGCGCGTCGGCGAGCACGTGGAGCAGCAGGTCGTCCACGAGCCAACCCCGGCACCGGGTCGGTCTTTGCAGGTCGGCGTCGGTCAGGTCCGCGACCACGGTCGTGATCCCCTGGTACGCCTCGGCCAACGCGTCGTGCTGCCGAACGGCGGTCATGGGGAGCAGCTTCCCACGAGCGGGCGCCGGCGGCACGAAGCGCGGGCCGGCGGCCCCACGCCAGGGCCGGCCCGGCGGGTGCCGGGCCGGCCGTCGGACGCGGTGGTCGGGTCTCAGCCGAAGAAGTCGTCGAGGAAGCTCTTGTGCTTCTTACGCCGGTAGTGCCCGTGGTAGCCGTGGTGCTGCTGGCCGTGGCCGTACGCCGGGGCCGGCGGGTAGCCGTGCGCGGGCGGTGGCGGTGGGGGCACGGCGCCGTAGCCCGGCTGGTGCGGCGCGGGCGCCGGGGGCGGAGGCGGGAATCCGCCGGGCTGGTGCGCGGGCTGGCCGGCCGGTGTGGCGGCCTGCTGGCGGCTCCAGTTCGCCTCCGCTTCGAACAGCTTCTCCAGTTCGCCGCGGTCGAGGAAGATCCCTCGGCACTCGCCGCACTGGTCGATGACGACGCCGCTGCGCTCGTACTGGCGCATTTCTCCATGACACTTGGGACAGGTGAGGCTCATCACCCGACGGTACCCGGTCGTGTCACGCGGTAGCCGTCAACGTGTCGGTGACCTCCTCGTCGCTCACCTCGTGGAAGTCGTCGTAGTAGGTGCTCACGGCCATGAACTCCGGTGGGTGCTGGGCGCAGACGACCTGGTCCGCCTCGGCGGACAGCATCTCGTACGCCTCCTGCGAGCCGACCGGCACGGCGACGATCACGCGGCGGGCGCCGAGCTGGCGGGCGACCTGCACGGCCGCGCGGGCGGTGGCGCCGGTGGCCAGGCCGTCGTCCACGATCACGGCGGTGCGGTCGGTGAGGTCCAGCGGCGGACGTCCGGCGCGGTAGAGCTGCTCGCGACGCTCCAGTTCGGTCTGCTCGCGCTGGTTGACCTCGGCGATCTCGTCCGAGCCGAGCCGGCTCGCGACCTGCTCGTTGAGCACCTGCACCCCGCCGGGGCCGAGCGCGCCGAAGGCGACCTCCCGGGCCCAGGGCATGCCGAGTTTCCGGATCACCAGCACGTCCAGCGGGGCGCCGAGGCGTTCAGAGACCACCTGCGCCACCGGTACGCCGCCGCGTACCAGGCCGAGGACGATGACGTCCGGTTCGCCGATGAGTGCGGTGAGCCGGTCGGCGAGCACCCGGCCCGCCTCGGCGCGGTCGCGGTAGGTCGTCATGCCTCAGGTCTACGCCCTGCCGGGTGTCACCGCCGGCCAGTTGCCGGAATGGGCCGGCTCGGCGGTTTCCCGGGTCGGGTCGCCGGCGTCCTCGGTGTCGCGCAGGGCGGGTGCCCAGGCGAGCAGGGCGAGCGGGTAGAGCAGGTAGCCGAACCGTGTCGAGGGCATCAGCGCGATCGCCGCGAGCAGCCCGTACCCGCAGATCAGCGCCGTGGCGGCGGCCGTGCGTGGTGGGCGGCGGGCGAGCCGGACGGCGATCGCGGTGCCCACCACGACGAGCAGCGCGGCGGCGATCAGCCGGCCGCCGGGCAGGCCGGTGGCGATCAGGTGCCCGGGGAACGGCGACTGGGCCGGGCTGGTCACGAGGCCGTGGCCGAGGGGGAAGCGGAGCACGTTCTCCACGAGGGCGTCCCGGTCGACCAGCAGGACGGGCAGCAGGGCCGCCACGGGGAGCCCGACGGCGCCGGCGGCGACCCGGATGCCGGCCCGGCGGGTGAGGCCCCAGACGACGAGGACCAGGGCGACCGGCCAGGCGAAGAGCTTGAGGGCGCCCGCCAGGCCGACCGCGACGCCGGCCCGTCCGGGTCGGCCGGCGGCGGCGAGGGAGAGCGCCAGCAGGCAGAGCGCGAGTACGGGAAGGTCGTCGCCGCCGGTGGCGAGGGTGAGGGCGCAGATCGGCAGGACGGTGGCGGCCTGTACGCCGCGCAGCAGGGCGGCGCCACGGCGTGCGGGAAGGTCGCCGGAGATCTCGGGCGCTGCCGGCCGGCCGGTGGCCGGGACGCGGCCGGCCCGAGCGCGCAGTGCGGTGACCGCGAGGGCGAGCGCGAGCGCCGTGCCCACGGCGAACCAGACGCGGGCGTCGGTCCACCAGCCGGTGGCGACCGCGCGGGGCAGGCCGAAGACCGCCATGCCCGGCTGGTACGGGGTGTAGCCGAGGAGCCGTTCGTCGGGAGGCAGGGCCGCGATGGCGTCGTGGCCCAGGTACGGGGTGCCGTGTTCGACGAGCCGGGTGCCGGCGTGCTCGACGACGAGCACCTCTTCCTGGGCCCGGTCGGTGCGGCCGGTGGCCCGCTCGACACTCTGGCGTACGAGCGGCAGCAGCGTGGCGGTCGCCCAGGCGAACGCGGTCACCGCCCACCGTGCCGGCAGCCCGGCGAGCGGGGAGCGCGGGTCACGGCGGTGGATCAGCAGTTGGGCGGTGACGGCCAGCGCGGCGACGAGGTAGCCGATGGCGGCGGTGCCGCCCCACGCCCGGTGCGGGAGCAGCGTCGAGGTGTACGCGGTGATCGCCGCGAAGCCGGCGGACACGGCGTACAGGAGGAGGTCCAGGGCGAGACCGCCGGCGGCGGCGTCGACGGCCCGCCAGCTCCGTCGACGGGTGGGCGGGGCTGCGGCGGTCACGCCGGCAAGTGTGGCAGATCGTGGTGGCGTCGGAACCGGCCCGCTTGCGCGGGAATCCCGTCGATCCGGAGCGCGGCCGTGTCAGGCGGGCTGGTGCGGCAGCCGCTCGCGGTTGCGGCCGCCGGCGCGCCGGCCGAGGCGGATGACGGCGCCGGCGTCGTGGAGCGGCGGGGCCAGGGTGCCTGGCTTGCCGCCGGCGCCGCGGTGCAGGGTGGCGAGGAGCGTACCGGCGGGCATGGGACGGGCGAAGAGGTGGCCCTGGCCGGCCACGCAGCCCAGCTCCCAGAGTTGCCGGCGCTGCGGCTCGCTCTCCACGCCCTCCGCCACCACCGCGAGGTCGAGGCTGCGGCCGAGGTCGAGGGTGGAGCGGATGACGGCGGCGGCCTCGGCGGACGTGTCCATGGCGGTCACGAAGCTGCGGTCGATCTTCAGCTCGTGGACGGGGATACGGGAGAGCAGGCTCAGGGACGAGTAGCCGGTGCCGAAGTCGTCGAGGGCGAGCCGTACGCCCTCGTCGCGGAGCCGGCTGAGGACGCGGTCGACCACGTCGAGCTGGCTGAGCGTGAGGGTCTCGGTGAGTTCCAGCACCAGCCGGTCCGGGGGGAGGTCGTGGGCGCGGAGCCGGGCCAGCACCGAGCCGGGGAACCGGGCGTCGAGCAGGCTGCGGGGGGAGACGTTCACGGCGATCGGTACGTCGAAACCGGCCTCCCGCCAGGTCTTGGCGGCGATCAGCGCCTGGTCGAGGATCGCCTCGGCGAAGGCCGGCAGCAGGCCGGAGCGCTCCACGGCCTCCAGGAAGCGCAGGGGATCGATGAGGCCGTGCGTGGGGTGGTGCCATCGGGCGAGCGCCTCGGCGCCGGTGATCTCGCCGGTGCCCAGGTCGACGATGGGCTGGAAGTTCACCGTGAACTCGTGGTCGGCGACCGCGCGCGGCAGCTCCCCGCCGAGGGTGAGCCGGCCGACGTCGGCGGTGTCGCGGGTCGGTGCGTACGTGGAGATGCGCTGGCCGGCCCGCTTGGCCTGGTACATGGCCACGTCGGCGCGGCGGAGCAGCTCCGGCATGCCGCCGCTGGCGGGCGCGGCGGCGATGCCCCCGCTCGCTTCGACGCTGATCCGCAGCCCGTCCAGGTCGAACGGCTCGTGCAGGGCGGCGAGCAGGCCCTCGGCCCGGTGCGCGGCGACCGCGGGCGCCGGCAGGTTGCGCAGGAGCACGGCGAACTCGTCGCCGCCCAGCCGGGCCACCAGGTCGGTGGGCTGTGCCGCCTCGCGCAACCGTTCGGCGACCCCGACCAGCACCTGATCGCCGGCGGCGTGGCCGAGCGTGTCGTTGATTTCCTTGAAGTGGTTCAGGTCGATCAGCACCAGCGCCGTCACACCGTCGGCGTGCCGGGCGCTGAGCTGCTCGGTGCCCTCGTCCAGGAGGTGCCGCCGGTTGGCCAGGCCGGTCAGCGCGTCGTGGCTCGCGGCGTGCGCGTGGTCCTCGGCGACGCGGGCCAGTTCCGCGTAGGCCTGGGCGTTGCGCACGGCCGTGCAGAGGGCCGAGGCGAAGGTCCGCAGCGTGTAGCTCTCCCGCTCGGAGAGCTGCACCGGCCCGTGGAACCGCAGCCGCAGCACGCCGACGTCGACGGCGCGGTCGTGTCCTTCGAGGGGTGCCGGGACCACCGTGCCGTCGACCGCGGTGGCCCGCCCGCCGGGCCCGTCGTACGTGACGGTGCCGGCGCCGTCGCCGCGTACCGTCCGGTTGCCGTCGCGCAGCTCGATCTCGACCTCGTCGGCGGAGAAGAGTTCGGCGGCCTGGGTGACGGCGGTGGTGAGGACCTTGTCGAGGTCGACCACGTTGAGCGCGTCGGTGGCACGTGCCAGGCGCTGCCAGGCCTTCTGTTCGGTGCGTCCCCGCACGCGGGTCGAGTAGGCGAGGTGGAGGCTGAGGACCAGGGGCGGCACGGCGACCAGGAGGCGGGGATCCGCTTTGAGGATGAGCAGTGTGCAGACCGCGACCACGAACCGCACCCCGAAGCCGGTCAGGCGGAGGTCGAGGTTCGTGAGGAAGTGGCGGGAGACCCCGGTGCGCGAGGCCAGCGCGATCACCGGGATCGCGAGGAAGTCGTCCAGGAGCGCGGCGACCAGGTAGATCAGGGCGAGGAGCCCGAGGGTGGTGCCCAGGTCCGTCGGTCCCGAACGCCAGGCGACCGCGGCGGCGACCGCTCCCGCGCCGCCGGCGACCAGGACGTTCTTGGCGACGGCGAACGCCGTCTTGATGGGCGGCAGGTGCAGCAACCAGGCTGCCGTGGCCATGCCCAGGGCGGTGCAGAGGACGACCCAGGAGACGGGGGCCACGGAGAGCCCGACGACGATGGCCGTCTCGGTCCAGGAGATCGCGTGGGTGCTGGACCGGATGCGGACCGGCGCCTTGACGATGGCGGCGATGGCCACCATGAAGATCAGCGTGATGGCGGTGGCGACGTCGTTGACGGAGGCCGGACCGTGGCGGGTCGCGGCCACGATCGCGGCGGCGCCCACACCGGCCGCCAACACGGCGACGAGACCGACAAGCGCCGTGAGGCGCCGATCGGTCTCATTGCCACGTCGTTCAGCAGCTCGGCTCACACGACTCCTGGCAAGCCATTGGGCAGTCGGTTGCTGATCAGCAGCGTATCTCGGAGCCGTCACACATGGGAGTGTCGATCAGTACCACTCGCTACCGCGCATGACTCACTCCTCTCACTCCGCGCCCGAAGGAGTTCTCCCAATTGGGAACCCCGCTTCTGAGGAGGGAGCTTAGGAGTGATCCGAGATGATTAGAAGCAAATAATGTCGGTATGCGCAACATTAGCTAATACGAAAGGGTTTGTTACGTTCTGTCTACCTCCCCTGTGCGGAGAGGGGTCGAACGTATTCGACGCGCATCCGGACCGTGACGCGTCCGTCGAGAGGCACTTTGCCGCCCCACCCAGATTCTGACGGTTGCACGCCGCGGCCTCATCCCTAGTTCGGTCGGTAACCGGCCCGAGTGGTGTCAGCCATTGACGACCGCCGGGGCCTGGGTACGTACTCACCAGCCCACGGTCCGCCTAAGCTGCACATCGTGACGGCTCGAATACCTGTGCCTGGGCGAGGTTAGACAAGCTCGTGGAGATTCGTGTACTCGGCGACTTCGTCGTGCAACTTGCCGGACACAGACTGCACCTGGGAACGCCGAAGCAACGTGCCGTTCTCGCGTTACTTACCGTTCACGCGGCTCACCTTGTCACCGTCGAGGAACTGATTGACGAACTGTGGCCGGAGGTCGCTCCGCCTTCCGCGGGCGCGAACGTCCGCAGCTACGCGGCGAATCTGCGCCGGATATTCGAAACGGCAGGTCACCGGATCCTCGTACGCCAGGGCGCCAGCTACCGGCTCGACCTCGACCCGGACCGGATCGACCTGCGGTGCTTCGAGACCGAGCACCGCCGGGCGCAGGACGCGCTCCGGCGTGGTGATGGGGACCTGGCCGGCCGGCTGCTCACCGCCGCCGTCGCTCGCTGGCACGGGGCCATGCTCGGCGGCGTCCCGCTCGGGCCGGCGCTCACCGCACGCGTCACGGCCGCCCACGAGGAGCGCCTACTGGCCACCGAGTCGCTGGCGGGCGTCCGTATCGACGCCGGACGGCCGGAACTCGCCATCCCGATGCTCCGGGAACTGATCGCCCTGCACCCGCTCCGCGAGTCCGCGTACCTGCTCCTGATGCGGGCGCTCTACCGGCACGGTGACCGGGCGGGGACCATCGCCGCGTTCGACGCCGCGCGCGCGGCGTTACGCGCCGACCTCGGGATCGAACCGGGTCTCGCGCTCCGACGCCTCCGGCAGGCCGTCGACGCGGGCGCCGACACCGCCGCCGACCGTCCCACCCCGCCGCCGGCCCCGGCGGTGGCCGGCCTTGTCCGCGGTGGTTCGCGCGCTCGGCGGACTCTCCCACCACCCCACGCCGTGGACCGGCTGCCGCGATCGGTCACGGACTTCGTCGGACGGGACGAGGCCGTCGAGCGGTTGCTGGCCGAGACGCGACGCGTGGAGGCGCGGACGTCCGCGGTCCACCTCATCGACGGCATGGCGGGAAGTGGAAAGACCACGCTCGCCGTCCACGTGGCGCGGCGCCTCGCCGACCGCTACCCCGACGGCCAGCTGTACCTCGACCTGTGCGGGCACGGCGAGACGCCCGCCCTCGACCCGTCCGCGGCCCTCGTCAGCCTGCTCCGGCAGTTGGGCGTCCCCTCCGGTCGGCTCATGTCCCATCCGGACGAGCGGGTCGAGCTGTGGCGGCGCGAGCTGGCGGCGCGCAGGGTCGTGGTCGTCCTGGACAACGCCGAGAGCAGCGCCCAGGTCCTTCCGCTGCTGCCGACGGCTCCGGGCTCCGTGATCCTGGTGACCTCGCGGCGTCGGCTCGCCGAACTCGACGTGGGACCGCCGGAATCCCTGTCGGTGATGTCGCTGCCCGAAGGGCTCGCGCTCCTCGCCGCGAGTGCCGGGCGGCAGCGCGTGGAGGAGGAGCCGGAGGCCGCCGCCGAGGTCGTACGTCGGTGCGGGTTCCTGCCGTTGGCCATCAGGCTCGCCGGCTCGCGGCTGGCGCTCCGGCGGACCCGCCGGATGGCCGACCTGGCGCGGCTGCTCGCGCCCGACGCGCCGGTGTTGGAGCAACTCGACGTGGGCGAGCGCTCCCTGGCGAGGGCGTTCACGGCGTCCTACGAGCCGTTGGACGAGGCCGCGAAACAGGTGTTCCGCCTGATGAGCGTGCACGCGGGGCACCACACCGCGACGACCGTCGCCGCCGTCGCCGACCTGCCGCTCGCCACGGCGAGCCGGGTGCTCGACGAACTGGTGGACCACCACCTGGTCGAGGAGACCGCGGGTGGGCGGTACCGGTTCCATGACCTGGTCCACCGGTACGCGCGGAACCTCTGCCGGGACGCGGACGCCGCGGAGGTCCGGCGGGCCGCGGTGGTCCGGTTGCTCGACGCGACCCTGCACCACCTCATGGCGGCCGCGGCCGAACTGCACGAGGTGGTCGACGTCCGCGCGGAGATCGGCCTCGGCGAACCCCTGCGGCCGGACCTGCTCACGAGGAGCGACCTGCCCGGCGTCGAGTGGATCGAGCAGGAGCGCGAGAACCTCGTCCTGCTGGTGCGGCTCGCGGCCGACGAGGGTCTCCACGCCTACGTCTGGCGGCTGGCCCGGCTGTCGTGGCGCTTCTGCCACGTCCGGGGCTACTTCGACGACATCCGCACCACCCACGCCCTCGGCCTGGCGTCGGCCGAGGCCCTGGCGGACCGGTCCGCGATTGCGGTGATGTCCAACTACCTCGCCTCCGCCCTCGTGAAGACCGGGTCGTACCGCGAAGCGTCCCGCCACCTCGACCGCGCCGTGGCGCTCGCGAGGGAGGTCGGTGACCGTCGTCGACTCGCCCAGTTCCGCGGCAACCTCGTCGTGGTCGCCTGGCTGCGGGGGGACCTGGAGGAGGCCGTGACGATCGGCGTGGAGAGCATGCGCGAGCGGGACCTGTACGACGAGAGCGTCGTGCCGCTGGTGCTGACGAACCTGGGCATCGCGTTGACGAGCCTCGGTCGCTACGACGAGGCGACCAGGGTTCACCGGCAGCATCTGTTCCGGGCCCGGGTCAGCGGCGACGACTACCAGATCGCGAACGCGCTGAGCCACCTCGCCGCGGTGACCACCGCTGTCGGCCGGTACGACAAGAGCATCCGCCTGCTGAGGGCCTCCCTCAGGCTCTTCGCGCGTACCGGGCATCGCTACGGCCAGGCCGAGACGCGGAACGCGCTGGGTGTCGCCTACCGGGGCCTGGGCCGGCTGGACGAGGCGCGACGGCAGCACGAACTGGCACTCGAACTGGCCGCCGACTCCGGTGAGGTGCACGCCCAGTGCTCGGCGCTCAACGACCTGGGTCGCACGCTGTCGGTGCGGGACGCGGGTGAGCAGGTCGTCGAGGCTCACCGTCGGGCGTTGGAGCTCGCCACCCGGTTCGCGCACCCGTACGAGCAGGCACGGGCGTTGGCCGGGCTGGCCGAGCACCACGCGCGCACCGACCCGGTCGAGGCACGACGGCACTGGGAGCGGGCGCTGGCCATCTTCCGTCGGACCGGTGTCCCGGAACGCTTCGAGGCGGAGCGCCGCCTCGCGGAGCTGGCACCGCCGCCGGAACCGGGCCCGCCATCCGCCGGTGGACGGCGCACCGCCCGTTGACCTGCGGCTCGGTCCCTTATCGATTTCTTATCGCCACCGCCGCTAACGTCCGTGCCGTACCGGCGAACGGGGGAGGTTCTGGCCTTTGTCAGAGCCGGGTCGCCGGCTTCGCCCGCCGTACCGGTCCCCCCAGCGACTGATCGGCGGGAAGGTGGGAGGAGCGCGCCTCCGGTGCTGCCGTGCGGCCAGCAGCTCGCACGTCCGCGCCGGCGTCGCTCCTCCCACCGCCGACCGCCGCCGTCGTCGTCGGGCGAGCACGTCCCCGTCCGTCGTACCCGGAGGATAGGCTCGCGGCCGTGACCGAATCCGCGCAGCGGACCGAGCCCGCGCAGCTCAGCCACCACCCCGCGCAGCTCAGCCACCCCGCGCAGCTCAGCCACGTCGACGCCGCCGGCGCGGCCCGCATGGTCGACGTGTCGGCCAAGGCGGTGACCGGCCGGTCGGCGGTCGCCGCAGGCCGGCTGCGGACCACGCCCGAGGTGATCGACCTGCTGCGCCGCGACGGGCTACCGAAGGGCGACGCGCTGGCCGTCGGGCGTCTCGCCGGCATCATGGGCGCCAAGCGCACGCCCGACCTGATCCCGCTGTGCCACCCCATCGCGCTGCACGGCGTGACCGTCGACCTCGGGCTCACCACCGACACCGTCGAGATCACCGCCACCGCGCGCACGGCCGACCGGACGGGCGTGGAGATGGAGGCGCTGACCGCGGTGGCGGTCGCCGGTCTCGCCCTGATCGACATGGTCAAGGCGGTCGACCCGGCGGCCTCCGTCGAGGCGGTACGGGTGCTGCGCAAGGAGGGCGGCAAGACCGGCGAGTGGGTCCGTCCGGAGGACCGGCCGTGATCCGCGCCCGCGTGATCGTGGCCTCCAACCGGGCCGCCGCCGGCGTCTACGCCGACACCAGCGGTCCACTGCTCGTCGCCGGCCTGCGCGAGCTGGGGTGCGAGGTCGACGAGCCGGTCGTGGTGCCCGACGGCGAGCCCGTCGGCGACGCGTTGCGGGCCGCCTCGGCCGACGGGGTCGACGTCGTGTTGACCAGCGGCGGCACCGGCATCACCCCGTCCGACCGGACGCCCGACGTGACCCGCGCGCTGCTCGACTACGAGATCCCCGGCATCGCCGAGGCGATCCGTGCGCACAGCCGCGACCGTGTCCCGACCTCGGCGCTCTCCCGGGCCCTGGCCGGGGTCGCCGGCCGCATGCTGGTGGTCAACCTGCCCGGCTCCACCGGCGGCGCCCGCGACGGGCTCGCCGTGCTCGGGCCGATCCTCGCCCACGCCGTGGACCAGCTCCGCGGGGGCGACCACTGAGCGCGGCTCGCGGGCCAGTTCCGCGGCGGCGACCACTGAGCGCGGCTCCGAGCGGGCGACCGCCGGACGCGTCCCGTCGCCACCCTGCCCGGCGACTGGCCCGGCGCGCCGGTCGCCGCCCCGATAGGCTCGGCCGGTGAGCACGGAAACCGCACCGGCGGCCGAGCGCGCCGCCGCGCCGCCGCCGGCCGTCTGGGCGGAGGCGCGTTCCCGGGTGTACGCGGCCGGCCTCGCCGCCGCGCTGCCCTCCGCCGCCCGGCCGCTCGCCGGGACCGACGGGCTGACCCTCGCCGAGCCGCTGACCACCCGCACCGACCTGCCCGCGTTCCCCACCTCCAGCGTGGACGGCTGGGCGGTGCGGGGCGCCGGCCCCTGGCGTGTCGTCGGCCGGGTCCTGGCCGGCGGGACGCCGCCACCGCTCACCGAGGACGGCACCACCGTCGAGATCGCCACCGGCGCGATGGTCCCCGAGGGCAGCACGGCGGTGCTGCGGGTCGAGGAGTCCGACCGGACGCCGGACGGCCGGGTCACCGGCACGCCACGGCCCACGCCGGAGTGGCGGGAGCCGGGTGAGGAGGCGTACGCCGGGGAGGAGCTTCTTCCCGCCGGGACGCCGGTGGACCCCGCGGTGATCGGCCTGGCCGCCTCCTGTGGACACGACACCCTGCCGGTCCGGCGCGCGCCGCGGGCCGCGCTGCTGGTCTTCGGCGACGAGCTGCTGACCGCCGGTCCGCCCGCCGCCGGGCGGGTCCGGGACGCGCTCGGCCCGGCGCTGCCGGCCTGGCTGCGCCGGTACGGCTGCGAGGTCCGGCCCTCCGACGTGATCGGCCCGGTCGAGGACACGCTTCCCGCGCACGTCGCCGCCCTGCGCGCCGCGCTGACCGACGCCGACCTGGTCTGTACGACCGGCGGCACCATGCACGGCCCGGTGGACCACCTGCACCCCGCGCTGGCCGAGGTCGGCGCCGACTACGTGGTCAACACCGTGGCCGTGCGGCCGGGTTTCCCGATGCTGCTGGCCCGGCTCACCGGGCCGGACGGGCGACCCCGCTTCGTGGCCGGCCTGCCGGGCAATCCCCAGTCGGCGATCGTCGCGCTCGTCTCCCTGGTCGCCCCGCTGCTCGCGGGCCTGCAGGGCCGCTCGATGCCGACGCTGCCGCACGCCACCCTGGCCGAGCCGGTGCCCGGGCGGGGCGACTACACGCACCTCGCCCTGGTCCGGTTGGACCGGGTGGCCGGCACGGCCCACCCGGTGCGGCACGTCGGCTCGGCGATGCTGCGTGGGCTGGCCGGCGCGGACGGCTTCGCGGTGATCGCCCCGGGCGTCACCGGCGAGCCGGGATCACGCGTGCCGGTGGTGCCGCTGCCGCTGCTCACCGGGGAGCGGCCGTCATGACCGCCCCGGCGCTCGCGCTCGGCGAGGTCACCGACCGGCCGCTCGACCTGGCGGCCCACGAGGCCGCGGTCGCCGACGCGCGGGCCGGCGCCGTGGTCTCCTTCCAGGGCGTCGTCCGCGACCACGACCATGGCCGGGCCGTCACCAGTCTCGAGTACGAGGGGCACCCGACCGCCGAGCGGATCCTGCGCGAGGTCGCCGCGGAGATCGCCGCCGACCCCGACGTGTACGCGGTCGCCGTGTCGCACCGGGTCGGTCCACTGGCGATCGGCGACGTGGCCCTGGTCGCCGCCGTCAGCACCGCGCACCGGGCCGCGGCGTTCGTGGCCTGCGCGCGCCTGGTCGACGAGGTCAAGGCGCGGCTGCCGATCTGGAAGCGCCAGGTGTTCGCCGACGGCACCGAGGAATGGGTCAACTGCCCCTGACGCACGGCGGCCCGCCGCGCTGGGGAACGCTGCGGGCCCGCCGCCGGGGCAAGGGGCGGCGGGTCAGCGACGTGCGGCGGCCGGCATCCGGCCCATGCGGTCGGCGTAGAAGGCCGGCTCGGCGCCGGGCCGCCACGGCAGCGCGGCGACCAGCACGATCAGGGCCAGGGCCAGCGAGTTCTCCATGAGCGCGCCGAAGAGACCGTCCTGGTAGTGGGACACCTCCGGCAACTGGTGCTCGTACGGCCAGATCGGCGAGACGAGGAACAGCAGGTAGAGCCCCACGGCGGCCACGCCGTGCCGCAGCCCGGTCAACGTCGGGTACCAGATCGGCGGGCGCAGCCCGTTCACCCCTGGCAGCCCGCCGAACGGCGCGGAGGCCCCGTTGCGGTGCGCCAGCCCGCGGCTCGCCTCGCGGCGGCGGACGGCGGCGTCGGCCAGCACGATGATCGCCGGGATCACCCACACGAGGTGGTGCGTCCAGGAGATCGGGCTGATCACGTTGGCGGTGAGCCCCACCAGCGTGAACGCGGTCAGCTCGTCACCGTCGGCGTGCGAGTTGGCGGCCCGGGACAGCCCGAGAGCCAGCACCAGCACGGAGAACGAGAGCCAGAGCAGGCCGGGCGTCTCGATCGAGTCGTACAGGCGGGCCAGCAGCCCGGCCAGGGACTGGTTCGGCGTCATGTCGGCCGCGCCGACCCGCTCGGTCTGCCAGAGCACGCTGCTGAAGTACGTGCGGGACTCGGCCCCGACCAGCGCGAACGAGCCGAGCGTGACGCCGATCGTGGTGCCTGTCGCGGTGACCGCCGCCCGCCACTGGCGGGTGATCATGAGGTAGACGATGAAGAGCGCGGGAGTCAGCTTCACGGCGGTGGCGAGGCCGATGCCGGCGCCGGCCCACGCGCCGCTGTAGACGAAGCGCAGCAGCGGGCCGTCCCCGGCGCCGGCGTGGGTGCCCCGGCGGGAGCGCCAGCGCAGCCCGATCAGGTCAGCGATGATCAAGGCGAAGAGCAGGACGTTCACCTGGCCGTAGCCGAGCGTCTCGCGGACCGGCTCGATGGCGGCGGCGAGTGGCACGGCCAGGGCCACCGTGAACCACAGCGGCCACGCGAGCCGGTCGACGATCGGGCGGAGCAGGCCGGCGAGCACGACCGCCAGCGCCGCGAGGCTGGCCAGCGCGTTGACGAGACCGGCGGCCTCGACCGGCAGATGGGCCATCGGCAGCATGACGAGGCCGGCGAACGGTGGGTAGGTGAAACCCAGCGTCGTGTCCGGTGCGACGAACGCGTACAGCTCGTGTCCGGTCGCCCACCACACCACCGCGCCGTGGTAGATCTTCATGTCGAAGAAGTTGTACGGCCGCCCGAAGATGCCGACGGCGAGCCATGCGGCGTAGGCGACGGCGGCCACGACGCTGGCCCGTACGACCGTCCTGCGATCGATCCCACTCGTCACGCGTCGGACTGTGGCGAGGCGGTCCGTCCGTCTCCCGACGGTCGCCGGCATGGCGTCGCCACCCCCGTACCAAGCTCGTCCTACCCGTCCAGGTCCCGCACGGAGCCTAGAACGGCGCCTCACGTTAGTGCCTCCCGCGTTATGCGACCGTGTCCGATCCCACACATGTTTTTGACATTTCCACCGCGTTAACGCCTACCGGGTGGTTCAGGTGATTCGCGGTGTTGCGAGGGGCGAGGCGCGTCGGAACGAGGGATAGAGGCAGGTCAGCCGGGGAGTCGGCGGGCGGTGCTGGCGGCGCGGGTGGCGATCCGGGCCTCCCGGCGGGCGGTGCGGACGGCCCGCGTCACCGAGCGTCGAGAGTGGCCGATGCGATGACCGGCGCGCCAGCGCAGGCCCGGCTTTCCCTCCGTGTCGGCGGCGGCGAGCAGCAGCCCGCCGAGGAGACCCAGGTTCTTGAGGAAGTGCACCTGGTTGTTGTTCCGCGCGACCGGGTCGTCGTTGTTCCAGAAGGGATGCCCGGCGAAGGTGGTGGGCACCAGCGTGCCGGCCAGCACGAGGGCGGACGGGCGGGTGAGCTTCCCGGTCGCGAACATCAACCCGACGCCCACCTGGACCGCCGCGTTGGCCCGGATCAGCGTCGCGGTGTCCGTCGGGATGCGCGGGTTCGCCCGTTGGAGCAACGGCGTCACCCGATCGGTGACCGGCTTGGCCGCGGGCACCAGCCGCTCGGGGTTCATGAAGTTGCGGTACCCGCTGAACACGAAGATGCCGCTCAGCATGGCCCGGGCGAGGGAGCGTACGGGTTTCATGGCTCAGTCATACCCCTTCGCGAGGCCGGCCACCCCTGCAACCGCCGATCCGCTATCGGTGAGTGTGCACGTGACGCCACGCCGAATCGAGCGACCGTCGCGGATGGACCGCTTCCGGCGGGTAACGTCGCGCGCGTGACGACGCTGCGGCTACGACCCGAGGACCCGGCCGACGCCGGGCACCTCCGGCGTGTGCTCGCCGCCGCCTTCGCGCGTCCGGACGTGGCCGCCCCACCCGAGGTGGGACTGGTCGACGAGTTGCGGGACAGCGACGCCTGGATTCCGGAACTCGCCATGGTCGCCGAGTACGGCGGCGAGATCGTTGGTTACGCGCTGCTGACCCGCGTACGGGTGAGGTCCGACGGGGGATCGGCGGCGGCCCTGGCCCTCGGGCCGGTGGCGGTGGCCCCGCACCGGCAGCGGGTCGGGCACGGCACGGCCGTGGTGCAGGCCGCCCTCGACGCCGCCACCGAGTTGGGTGAGCGGCTGGTGGTCGTGCTCGGCAACCCGGCCTTCTACCGGCGCTTCGGTTTCGGCCGGGCCGACCGGATGGGCCTCACCAGCCCCTGGTCCGGTCTGGGCGAGCCGTGGCAGGCCCTCGTCCTGCCCCCGAGCACCAGCGACGCGGCTCCGCCGCCGCAGGGTGAGGTGCTCTTTCCGCCGCCCTGGTCGAAGGTCTGAGCGGCGCCGTCGGGCGACCTGTCGGGGCGCGGCGGCGTCGACGAGCCGGCTGGCGCCGGGCGCGTCGACCGGCCCGCCGTCAGGCCGGCTGGGTGCGCAGGTACCGGCCGAAGTGCGGCACGGTGAACGCGACAGTCCCCCGCTCGCCCGAGTAGATGAGCCCCTTCTTGATGAGCGCGTCCCGGGCCGGGGAGAGGCTCGCCGGCTTGCGGCCGAGGGCGCGCGCGATCTCGGCGGTCGGCACTGCGGCGTCCATGTCGTCGCGGGGCGCGCCGCCCGCCTCGGTCTCCACGAGCGAGAGACTGGCCATGGCCCGCATGTACTCACGCTCGGCCGGGGTGGCCCGCTCGAAGCGGGAGCCGAAGAAGCCCACCGCCAGCTCGGCCTCCGCCTCGGGAGCGGCGACGCGGACGTCCCCCGCGGTGATGGGGGAGCGTGGCGCGTGGTCCCAGGTGGCCTTCCCGTACGCCTGCACGAAGTAGGGATAGCCGCCCGACTTCTCGTAGAGGAGGTCGAGCGCCTTCTGCTCGTACTCCACCTCCTCGCGCTCGGCCGGCGCGCAGAGCGCCTGGTCGGCGGCGATCCGGTCGAGCCGGTCGATCCGCTGGTAGCGGAAGAGACGTTCGGAGTACGACTTGGCGGCGCTGAGCACGGCCGGCAGGTGCGGCAGGCCGGCGCCCACGACGATCAGTGGCGCGCCGATCTGCGACAGCTCGTGGCAGGCGGCGCAGAGGGCGGAGACGTCCTCGGCCCCGAGATCCTGCATCTCGTCGATGAAGACGGCGACCCCGGTGCCCACGTCGCTGGCCACGGCAGCGGCGTCGGTGAGCAGCTCGACCAGGTCGATCTCGATGTCGCCGGAGTCGGCGCGGCCGCTGCTCGCCGGAACGTCGATGCCCGGCTGCCAGCGGTCCCGCAGCTTCGGGGCGGCGCCGCCCCGGCCGGGCGGCGCGGCGCGCAGCGCGAACGCCTTGAGCACGCCGAGGAAGGCGTCGATCCGGTCGGGGGCGCGGTGCCGGGGGGCCAGTTCCCGGACGGCCATGTGCAGCGCGGCGGCGATCGGGCGGCGCAGGGACTGGTCGGGCCGCGCCTCGATCTTGCCGCTGCCCCAGAGCCGGTTGATGGCCTGGGATCGGAGGGTGTTGAGCAGGACCGTCTTGCCGACGCCGCGCAGGCCGGTGAGCATGAGGCTCCGCTCGGGCCGGCCGCGGGCGATGCGCTCCAGGACGACGTCGAAGACGTCCAGTTCCCGCCCCCGCCCGGCGAGCTCGGGCGGGCGCTGGCCGGCGCCCGGGGCGTACGGGTTGCGGACCGGATCCACGCATCGCAGAGTATCGGCCCGTCTAGCTGCGGGGCTAGACATGGATAGATGGGGCTACCGGCGTGTCGACGTCCTCGACACAAAACTAGGGCTGTCTAGCGTGGACGCTAGACAGCCCTAGTTTCGGCTACGGCCTCGCCTCCCCCGCTACGACTTCCGCTCCTTGAGGCAGAGGACGAAGTCGAGGGTGTCGAGTTCGCTGTCGAAGAAGTACCAGTTGGTGTAGTTCTTCACCTTGGCGCACTTCGCCTCGGCGTCCTTCTCCCCGCTCGTGGTGCCGTCGATGCGACTCAGCACCTCGTACGTGTTCGGTGCGCAGCCGGTGATCAGCAGCTTCGGCTTCCCGCCGGCCGAGCCCTCGTTCCGGACGCACTGGCCCACCTTGGCGAAACGCGGGTCCGCGGACGACTCCGGGGCGGCCGCGCTCGGCGCCGGCGCCGGCGCGTCGGTCACGTCCGGATCCGCGGCCTCCGTCGGGGCGGAGTCCGTCGGCGCAGCCACCGGCGCGGGCTCGTCGCGGCCGACGAGGACGTACAGGGTCGCGCCCCCGGCCAGCACGAGCAGCGCGACGACCGCGAGCACCGCGAGCAGCGGGCCGCGCCCGCGGCGCTCGGCCGGGGGCTCCGGGTCGCCGGCGTACGACACCGGGCCGCTGCCCGCGTCCCAGCCCGAGCCCGTTCCGTACGCCGGCCCCGGCGGGTCGGCCGCGTACGGCGGGCCGTGGTCGTAGCGCGGCGGCTCGTCGTGGCGGAAGCCCTCGTAACGGGGGCTCTCCCCGTAGTGCGGCCGGGGAGCGGCGGGCGGGTATTCGGGCCGCCGCTCCTGACCCGGGTGCCCGGGGTACGGACGCTGGCCCTGATCGCGGGGCGGGAAGGCGTCCGGCGGCCCACCCCACCCGGCGCCACCGGGTCCCGACCCGTACGACTGGTCGGGCCGCTGCCCGCGCCACGGGTCCGGGCGGTCGCCACCCGGTGATCCGTAGTTCGCCATGAACGCCCTCCTGGAGCACTCGTGAGAGGCCGGCCACCAACACGGGACGCCGACGCCGACGTCACCGTAGCGTGGACCAGCGATGAGCTCGACTCCCCCACGTGCGACCCGGACCGCCGATCCGATCGGCGCGCCCGTCTCCGCCGCAGCCGCCCCCACTGTCGTCTGGACCGCGCTGGTCCTGGTCTACGTGCTCTGGGGCTCCACCTACCTGGGCATCCGGATCGCGGTGGAGACCCTGCCGCCGCTCGTCTCGGCGGCCGCCCGGTTCGCGGCCGCCGCCGCCGTCCTCGCCCTCGTCCTCCGGCTGAGGCGGGGGCCCGGCGCGCTCCGCGTCGACCGGCGGCAGCTCGGCTCCGCGGCGCTGGTCGGTGTGCTGCTGCTCGCCGGGGGCAACGGTCTCGTGGTGCTCGCCGAGTCCGGGCCGCCCGGCGTGGCGGTGCCCTCCGGGATCGCGGCGCTGCTGGTCGCCACGGTGCCGCTCCTCGTGGTGCTGCTTCGCTCGGCGACCGGAGACCGTCCCCGGTTCTGGACGTTCGCCGGCGTCACCGTCGGCTTCCTCGGGCTCGTCCTGCTGGTGCTCCCCACGGGCGGGGCGGACGCCGTACCGCTGGCCGGGGCGCTCACCGTGGTCGTGGGGGCCGCCTGCTGGTCGATCGGCTCGTTCCTCTCCGGGCGGATCCGCATGCCGGGCAACCCGTTCGTCGCCACCGTCTACGAGATGCTGGCAGGAGCGGCGGCGCTCGCCGTCGTCGCGGTCGGTCGCGGCGAGCTGCGGGGCTTCTCCCCGGCCCAGGTCAGTGCCCGCTCGTGGCTCGCGCTCGGCTACCTCATGGTCGCCGGCTCGCTGGTGGCGTTCACCGCGTACGTCTGGCTGCTGCAGCACGCGCCGATCTCGCTCGTCTCGACGTACGCGTACGTGAATCCGGCCGTCGCCGTCGCGCTCGGGGCGGTGCTGGCGGCCGAGCCGGTCACCAGCCAGGTGCTGCTCGGCGGCGCGGTGATCGTGGCCGGTGTGGCGCTCGTGGTGAGCACCGAGCGGCCGCGCCGCGGGGCCACGCGGGAGGCCGTACGCCGGTAACGTGCGGCCGGTGTCCGCCGGCCCGCCGACCGCCGCCGCGCTCCTCGGCCTGCTGGCCGGCATGGCCGCCCCGGTGCTCGCCCGGCCGTTCGTGACCGCCCACCCGGCCGGCCCGGCGTCCGCGGCCCACGGGTTCCGTCTCGCCCTGCCGGCCGCCGGCGCGGTGGTCTTCGCCGGGCTCGTGGTCGCCCGCCGCGGTGACCCGGCGTTGCCCGTGCTCCTGCTGATCGCCACGGTCGGCCTGGTGCTGGCCGTCGTGGACGTCGCCTGCCTGCGGCTCCCCGATCCCCTGGTGGCCGCGACGGCGGGCGTCGGCACGCTCGGGCTGGGCGCGGTCGCGCTCACCACCGGCACGCCGGCGCGCCTACCGGCGGTCGTGGCCGGCGCCGCCGTCTCGCTCGCCGTCCACCTGGTCCTGGCGCTGCTGCCGGGCTCCCGGCTCGGCTTCGGCGACGTGAAGCTCGCCGCCGCACTGGGCCTGCCGCTCGGCTGGTCGGGGTGGTCCGCCGTCGGCTGGGGCCTCGTCCTGCCGCACGTGCTGGGCGGCGTGGCGGCGCTCGTGCTGCTCGTCACCGGCCGGGTACGCCGGGACACCGCCCTGCCCTTCGGCCCGGTGATCCTGGCCGGCGCCTGGCTGGCCCTGCTCCTCGCCTGACCCGCCCGTCAACGAGAGAGGGCGCGGCGGCGCGGCGCGGGGGTCATCCCGCGACGGGCGTGATGCCTCAGAGGCATAAATATGACTCTGAGGCATCACGCTCGCGCGGTCCGCCGCCCGAAAGCCGCCAACCGAGGGCGGACCGCCGGCTCAGAGCAGGCGGAGCTGGCGGTCCCGGGGGCGGCGGGGCTCGGCGTCACCGAAGCGCTCGAACAGGCCCGGGTCGATGGTGTCCAGGAACGGCGACGGGCTGCACTCCCGTTCCGTCCCCTGCCGCGTACGCCGGGCGGCGTGGCTCACGTAGAGCCGGTCCTGCGCCCGGGTGAGGCCGACGAAGAACAGCCGGCGTTCCTCGGCGACCGCGGCGTCGTCCGGGGTGGACCCGGGCCAGCGCAGCGGCAGCAGCCCGTCCTCGGCGCCGACCAGGAAGACGACCGGGAACTCGAGCCCCTTGGCGGCGTGCAGGGTGAGCAGGGTGACCGCCTCGGCCCGCGGGTCGAGCGCGTCCACCTCGGCGCCGGTGGCCACCTGGGACAGGAACAGCTCCAGGTCGTCGCCGCAGCGGCGGGCGAGCGGGGTGAGCAGGTCCACCGCGACGCGCACGTCCTCGGGGCGTACGGCGCCGCTCCCGTCGAGCGTGGGGGTGGCGAAGCGCTCGGCCAGCACCTGGCCGGCCAGCCGCACCCGGGCGGGCAGGCCGCCGTCGAGCCCGCTCGCGTGCCGTAGCTCGCGCGCGATGGCGGTCACCCCCGGGCGGTCCCGCAGCCGGTCGTGCGAGCGCTTCTGCACGGGGATGTTGGCCCGGGCGAGCGCGTCCACGATCGGCGACGCCTGCGCGTCGGTGCGGTAGAGGACGGCGATGTCGCCGAACGAGAGCGACGTCGACCGGCCGTCGATCCGGCCCGAGTCCAGTGACCGGTGGGAGAGGCCGCCCACCAGCTCGTCGATGGTGCGTACCACGAAGTCGGCCTCGTCGGCCACGGACGCCGCGGGGTAGCGGCCGACCAGCGGGGCCTCCGGGTCCAGCCGGGCCGGGTCGAGCCGGCGGCCTCGCACGAGCGACGACGGCGCGATGGCCTGCACCGCGGCGGCCAGGATGGGCGCCGAGGAGCGGTAGTTGCGGTTCAGCCGCACGAGGCGGGCGTCGGTGAAGTCCTGCGAGAAGCGCAGGAAGTAGCCCACGTCGGCGCCCCGGAACGAGTAGATGGCCTGGTCCGGATCACCGATCGCGCAGAGGTTGCCGTCGGCGGGGCTCAGCAGGCGCAGCAGCTCGTACTGCACGGCGTCGACGTCCTGGTACTCGTCGACGAAGATCCACCGCCAGCGGTTCCGGTAGCGCTCGACGAGCGCCCGGTCCTCCGCGAGCACCGCCACCGGGAGGGTGAGCAGCTCGTCCAGGTCGACGAGGCCCTGCTTGCGCAGCAGCGCCGTGTAGGCGGCCGGGTCGTCGCCGGCGTCGGCGCGGGCCGCGGCACGGTCGGCGTCGTCGGCGATCCGGAACTCCTCCGGCAGGCCGGCCGCCGCCGCGTTCTCCCGCAGGATGGTCAACCCGAGGGCGTGGAAGGTGCCGACCGTGATGTCCTCGGCCACCGGGCCGAGCAGACCGTCGAGGCGGTGCCGCAGCTCCTCGGCGGCCCGGCGGGTGAACGTGATCGCGAGGCAGTGCTCGGGGAAGACGTTCAGCTCGGCGCAGAGGTACGCGATCCGGTGGGTGAGGGTCCGGGTCTTGCCGGTGCCCGGCCCCGCCACGATGAGCAGTGGGCCGCCGGGCGCCGAGGCGGCCACCCGCTGCATCGCGTCCAGCCGGTCCAGCAGCCCGGTGCCGACCTCCTCCATGCCGGCGAGCATCGGCTCGAACGGCTCGTGCGGCGAGGGCGGCGGCGCGATCGGCGGCGCGGGCTGCGCCGGCACCTTGCGCTTCGGCTCGGGGCGGGCCGCCGCCGGCCGCTTGGCCCGCGGCTTCGGCGCCGGCTCCGCGGGCGTGCGCTGCGCCGGCACGGGTACGTCGAACAGCGTCTCGGCCTGCGTGCCGGCCGACTGCCCGCGCAGCTCGCCCGGGTCGAAGAGCGTGATGACGCCGTACTCGCCGTCGTAGCCGGGGACCCGGCGCACGTCGCCCCGGCGCAGCCGGCCGATGCCCTCGGCGAGCAGCTCACCGCCGACGCGGGCGATCTCGTCGAGCGGGGCGCGGGTGAGGATGTCCAGCTCCGGGCCGAGCGCGGCGAGCAGCTCGTTGAGCTTCCCGTCGACCCGCTTGGACCGGGCGCCCACGCCGTTGATCTCGCCGAGGATCTCGGCCAGCGGCACCAGGTGGGTCACCTCCCGGGCGTGCTCCGGCCGGTGTCCCGCCGGCCGGTCGGCCAGCTCCTCGACCCGGCTGAGCACACCGACCGTCAACGGCTTGCCGCACTCCGGGCAGCGGCCGCCGGCCGCCCGCGTGCGCTCCGGGGCCCAGTTGACACCGCAGAGCCGGTGCCCGTCCGCGTGGTACTTCCCCTCCTCCGGGAAGAACTCGATGGTCCCGGCGAGGCCGTCACCCGTGCGCAGCGCCTCCCGTACGGCGAAGTAGTCGCGGGCGGTGGCGAAGACGGTGGCCTCCCGGGCCAGCGCCGGCGGGGAGTGCGCGTCCGAGTTGGACACCAGCCGGTACGCGTCGAGGCTGCCGACCCGCCAGTTCATCTCCGGATCGGAGGAGAGGCCGGTCTCCACGGCGAAGATGTGCCCGGCGAGGTCGGCGTAGCAGTCGGCGATGGCGTCGAAGCCGGACTTCGAGCCGAGCGCCGAGAACCACGGCGTCCAGATGTGCGCCGGCACGAGGTAGCCGTCCGGGCTCGCCTCGAGGGTGATCTCCAGCAGGTCGCGCGAGTCCAGGCCGAGGATGGGGCGGCCGTCGGAGCCGAGGTTGCCGATCCGGCCGAGCGCGGTGTTGAACCGGGCCACGGCGTCCAGGTCGGGCAGGTAGACGAGGTGGTGCACCTTGCGCGTCCGGTCGTCCCGCTTGTAGATCGTGGAGATCTCCACGCTCAGCAGGAACCGGACGGGGTCGCTCTCGGCCTCGCTCGCGAGCCGCGGCGGCAGCCGGCGGGCGATGTCCCGTTCCGCCTCCGGGCTCAGCCGGTAGAGGCCGGGCTCGGCCGGGTGCAGCGTCTCGCGCAGGTGGTCGTACCAGGCGGGGTGCGTGAAGTCGCCGGTGCCCAGCAGGCCGATGCCCTTGCGCCGCGCCCACCAGCCGAGGTTCGGCAGGGTGAGGTCGCGGCTGCACGCGCGGGAGTACTTCGAGTGGATGTGCAGGTCCGCGACGAACGGCGGGAGGCCACCGGGGGGTGCGGCGCTGAACGGAGGCACGCCGCATCCTGTCACGCCCGACCCGGCCGCCGCCCGCCGCCACGCACACACGTGACAAGCGCAATCCGGCGCGGGGGACAGCGGATCAGGCGGCGCGCAGCTCGACGAGGCTGATCTGGGGTTTCGCGCCGACACGGACCGGTGGGCCCCAGAAGCCGGCGCCATTCGTCACGTACACCGTGGTGCCGTCCACCTCGCCCAACCCCGAGACGATCGGCTGCTCGAGCCGGACGGCCAGGTTGAACGGCACGACCTGACCGCCGTGGGTGTGCCCGGACAGTTGCAGGTCCACGCCGAACTTCGCGGCCTCCACGGCGGCGACGGGCTGGTGGGCGAGCAGCACCACCGGGCGGGACGGGTCACGGTCGCCGAGCGCGGCCGCGTAGTCCGGGCCGGCCGCGAGACCCGTGCCGTTGCCGGACAGGTCGTTGACGCCGGCCAGGTCCAGCACGCCACCCCGGGCCGCGATCTCCACCCGCTGGTTCTGGAGTACGCGCAGGCCGAGGCGGTCCACCTCCCGCACCCACTCCTCCACACCGGAGTAGTACTCGTGGTTGCCCGTCACGAAGAAGCTGCCGTGCCGGGCACGCAGGTCGCGCAGCGGCGCCGCCGCCTCGCCCAACTCGGCCACCGTGCCGTCCACGAGGTCGCCCACCACGGCCACGACATCTGCGTCGAGCCGGTTGATGGCGGCGACGATCCGTTCCGTGTGCGCCCGGCCGAGCAGCGGCCCGAGGTGGATGTCGGACACCGTGGCGATGCGCAGGCCGTCCATGCTCCGGGGCAGCCTGGCCAGCGGGATGCGTACGCGGTCCAGCTGCGGCGGGCCGAGGGCGGTGCGGACCCCGTACCCCGTGACGCCGGCGGCGGTGAGCCCCGCGAAGATGGCGGCGCCGCGGGCCAGCAGCAGCCGGCGCGACCGGTCGTGGTCGGGGTGTCCGACGGCCGCGGTGGCCGGCGGGTCGGCGGGCCCGGCGGCGCCGACCAGCGCGGGCTCCGGGGCGGCGGCGGTGGGCTCGGCCGAGACGGCCCGGCGGCGCAGCACCAGGCGCGCCACCAGCATCGGCAACTCCAGCGCCACGAGCACCACCAGCAGGTAGAACATGAGCGCGAGCCAGAGGTAGCCGGGCCAGGCGAGCCAGTAGAGCTCGGCCCGGGTGCCGGCCAGCGTGGCCGGTACGAGTAGCGCCAGCACGACGGCCGCGATGCCGCCGACCCGCCGCCAGCGACCCGCCGGGACGGCGTCGCGGACCAGCCGCTTCCACAGGTACAGATGGATCAGGCCGATGACCAGGGCGATGGTGCCCACGAACGCCAGTGCCGACAGCACGTACCACGCCTCCCTCAGCCGCCGGCGAACGGAGGCAGGACATCGATGGTCGCCCCGGCCGGCAGCGGTGCCTGACGATCATGACAGGTCACCCCGTCCACGAGGAAACTCGCCACCCGCAGCACGGCGGCGAGCCGGTCGCCGTGCCGCCCGGCCAGCTCCGCCGTGAGGTCGTCGAGCGAACGCCCGGCCGGCAGGCGCTCCTCGGTGCGGCCGGCCGCGGCCCGGGCCCCGGCGAAGTAACGCACGGTGAGCGGTGCCGCGGTGGTCCGCGGCGTCGGGTCGGTCACGGTCACCCTCCGATGGCGGACATGGGCCGGGCGGGTTGCAGGAAGGTCGGGTCGTCGATGCCGTGACCGGCCCGCTTGCCCCACATCGCGCTGCGCCAGCGGGCGGCCAACCCGTCGTCGTCCACGCCGCCGCGCAGCGCGCCCCGCAGGTCGGACTCCTCGGTGGCGAACAGGCAGGCGCGGACTTGGCCGTCGGCGGTGAGCCGGGTGCGGTCGCAGTCGCCGCAGAACGGGCGGGTCACGCTGCCGATGACGCCGACCCGGGCCGGGCCGCCGCCGACCAGCCAGGTCTCGGCGGGCGCCGAGCCGCGGTCGCTCGGATCGGCACGCAGGTCGAACTCGCGGCGCAGCGACGCGAGGATCTCGTCGGCCGTCACCATGTCGGCCCGGCTCCACCCGTGTTGCGCGTCCAGCGGCATCTGCTCGATGAACCGCAGCTCGTAGCCGTGCTCGACCGCGAAGCGGAGCAGGGCCGGCGCCTCGTCGTCGTTGATCCCGCGCATGAGGACGCTGTTGACCTTCACCGGGGTCAGGCCCGCCGCCGCCGCGCCGGCCAGGCCGGCCAGGACGGCGTCGAGCCGGGGACGGCGGGTCAGCCGGGCGAAGCGGTCCGCGCTCAGCGTGTCCAGCGAGACGTTCACCCGGTCGAGGCCGGCGGACCGCAGCGTCGGCGCGAGCCGGTCGAGCCCGATGCCGTTCGTGGTCAACGAGATCGTGGGACGGGGTTCGAGCGCGGCCACGGCGGTCACGATGGCGGCCAGCCCGGGCCGGATCAGCGGCTCCCCGCCGGTGAAACGCACCTCGGTCACGCCGAGCCGCTCCACGGCCACGCGGATCAGGCGTACGACCTCGTCGTCGGTGAGCAGCTCCGGCCCGGCCAGCCAGGGCAGGCCCTCGGCCGGCATGCAGTACGTGCAGCGCAGGTTGCACTTGTCGGTCAGCGAAACGCGGAGGTCCCGCGCGACCCGGCCGTACCGGTCGACGAGGACGCCCTCGGTCGGTTGGACGGCGCTCACCTGTCGACCGTAGCGCGACCGAGGCCCGCGAGGGCGGATCGGGCGGCCCGGCCGACCGCATCGCGGTAGGAGGCGCCGAACAGCGCCGTGTGCACCAGCAGCAGATGCAGCTGGTGCAGCGGCACACGGGCCTGCCATCCGTCGGCCAGCGGCCAGACCTCCTGATAGGAGGCGAGGATCCGGTCCAGGAACGGCGTGCCGCCGAAGAGCGCCAGCTGGGCGAGGTCCGTCTCGCGGTGCCCGCCGTGCGCGGCCGGGTCGACGAGCCACGCGCGCTCGTCCGCACCCCAGAGCACGTTGCCCGGCCAGAGGTCGCCGTGGATCCGCGCCGGTGGCTCGTCGCCGCCGAACTCGCCGACCCGGTCGACGATCTCCTCGACGAGGGCCGTCTCGGTCGGGGTCAGCGCGCCACCGGCCACCGAGCGCCGCAGGTACGGGATGAGCCGCCGGCGGGCGAACCACGCCGACCACGGACCCGTGTCGGGCGTGTTGTCCTGCGGAAGCGCCCCGATGTAGCCGGGCCACTCCGCTCCGAATGACGGCGCGCCCGCCCGGTGCAGGGCGGCCAGTTCCCGGCCGAACCGCTCGGCCGCCTCCGGGCCCGGCTCGCCGGGCTGCACCCAGTCGAGGGCGAGCAGGTCGGGCAACGCCACGATCACCTCGGGCAGCGGCACGGCGCCCGCCTCTCGCAGCCAGCGCAGCCCGGCGGCCTCGGCGGCGAAGAAGCCCTCCGGCACCGGTCGCCCGGCGTGCTCCGGCCAGGTCTTGGCGAACACCGAGTGGCCGTCGTCCAGCGTGAGTCGCGAGGCGGCGCAGATGTCGCCGCCGGACACCGGCGTCTCCCGGATCCGCTGGTGGGTCAGGAAGGTCGGCAGGTGCGCCGGGTGCGCCCGCAGATACGCGAGGTCCATCAGCGCACCGTAACCCGTGCCGCCGACACCGACCGCCTCCGGAGCGTACGGCCGCCCGAATCGTGCGCCGGTGACGCTGTCGCGCACGCCGCCGAACGCGCCCCAGCAGGGAAACTACGGTGCGTGCCTGTGGACGACGTGCGTGTCGTCCACAGGGGCAGCCGGGCCCCCGTTCCGGGTCGCAGGCTGCCGGCATGACCTCGACCGACCGTCCCCGGCTCGCCGTCCGCTCACCCGCCGACCTGCTCGCCGCCGTGCCGTACCTGCTCGGCTTCCACCCCGCCGACAGCGTGGTCGTGGTGGCGCTGCGCGGCCGGCGCATCGTCTTCGCCGCCCGCGCCGACCTGCCCGCCCCGCCCGAGGACCCGGCCCACCCGGCCCGGCATCTCGCCGGTGTCGTCCACCGGCAGCGCGTCGACGCCGCCACCGTGGTCGGCTACGGGCCCGCGGCCCGGGTGACGCCCACCGTGGACGCGGTCCGCGAGGCGCTTGGCGAAGCCGGCCTCGAGCTGCTCGACGCGCTGCGGGTCACCGACGGCCGCTGGTGGTCGTACCTGTGCACGGAGGCGCGCTGCTGCCCGCCCGACGGCCGGCCGTACGACCCCGGCACGAGCCCGGTCACCGCGTCCGCGGTCCTGGCCGGGCAGGTCGCGCTGCCGGACCGGGCCGCGCTGGCCGCCCGGGTGGCGCCCGTGGACGGGCCGGCCCGGCTGGCCATGCGCCGGGCGACCGACGCCGCCGAACGGCGGCTCGTGGACCTCGTCGAGGCGTCGCCGGGCAGCGGCCCGCCGGGCGGGCGCGCGCTGCACGAGGCGGGGGTGACGGCGGTACGCGAGGCGCTGCGCCGGCAGCGGAGGGGCGAGCGCCTCGGCGACGACGAGGTGGCCTGGCTCAGCCTGCTCCTGACCCACCTGTCGGTCCGTGACCACGCCTGGGAGCGCACCGACGGCCGGGACCGGGACATCGCGCTCTGGTCCGACGTGCTGCGGCGGGCCGAGCCGGAGTTCATCGCCGCTCCCGCGAGTCTGCTGGCCTTCGCGGCGTGGCGCGCGGGCGAGGGCGCGCTCGCCGCGGTCGCGCTGGAACGGGCGCTCGCCCAGCACCCCGACTACTCGCTGGCCGTGCTCCTCGACGACCTGCTCCGTCGGGGCGTACCGCCCTCGGACCTCGACGGCTGGCCGGCCGTCGGGCCGCCCGGTGTGGTCCGTCCGCGGCGGCGGAGGCGCCGTGCGGGCCGCTGAGTCGAGTCGACCACGGCGCCGCGGGCTCCGGTCCGTCGAAGGATGTAGACGCTGTTCGTTCCCGTGGTCGACTCGATCGGGCCGCGCCGGGCCGAGAATCGGCACGTGCACCTACTCCCCTCGGCGAAGCCATGAGCGTCGGCCTGCTGCTGACGCTCGCCGGTCTGGCGCTGATCGACAGCACCAGCATCGGCACGCTCTTCATCCCGGTCTGGCTCCTGCTGACGCCGGGTCCGATCCGGGTGGGGCGGATCCTCACCTACCTCGGCACGATCGCCGGCTTCTACCTCGGGGTCGGGCTGCTGCTCGTCTGGGGCGGCACGCGACTGGCCGAGACGGTGGGCGGGGCGCTGGACCACCGGCCGGTGCTCTGGGCGCAGCTCGCGCTCGGGGTGGGGCTCTTCGTGCTCAGCTTCCGCTACGACGGCAAGCGGCAGCGCCGCTCCGGCGGCGGTGTGCTGCGCTGGCGGGACCGGGCCACCTCGGGCGACGCCTCGGGCCGCTGGCTGGTCGGGCTGGCGTTGCTCGCCGCGCTGGCCGAGGTGGCGACCATGCTGCCGTACCTCGGCGCGGTGACCCTGCTGTCGACGGCCGATCTCTCCGGTCCGGCAGTGGTGGCCGTGCTGGCCGGCTACTGCGTGGTCATGGTGGTGCCCGCGCTGCTGCTACTGGGCGCCAGGCTGGCCTTCCCCGCGCCCATCGAGCGGCTGCTCGGGCGGCTCAACACGTGGATCACGCAGAAGGCGGGCAGCGCGCTGGGCTGGGTCCTCGGGATCGCCGGCTTCCTCATCGCCCGCGACGCCGCCTACCGCCTCGGTCTGCTGGGCGGCGCCGTCGAGATCAACCTGTTCACCTGACGACGGTCGGCCCCTGCGGGATCAGCTCACGCGCACCCGCTGCGGGCCGGCGTAGACGTTCATCGTCCGGCCGCGCAGGAAGCCGACGAGCGTCATCCCGGCCTCCTCGGCGAGGTCGACGGCGAGGCTGCTCGGCGCGGACACCGCCGCCAGCAACGGCAGCCCCGCCATCCACGCCTTCTGGGTCAGCTCGAAGCTCGCCCGCCCGGACACCATCAGCAGGTGCCCGGCCAGGGGCAGCCGGCGCTCGCGCACCGCCCAGCCGACCACCTTGTCGACGGCGTTGTGCCGGCCCACGTCCTCGCGGAGCACGAGCAACTCCCCCTCGGCGCTGAACAGGCCGGCCGCGTGCAGGCCGCCGGTGCGGTCGAAGCCGCGCTGCGCCGCGCGCAGAAGGTCCGGCAGCTCGGTCAGGACGGTCGCCGGCACGGTGACCGCGTCGTCGGCCACGGGGAAGAGCGACCGGGTCCGGACCGCGTCGATGCTGGCCTTCCCGCAGACGCCGCAGGAGCTGGTCGTGTAGAAGTTCCGGGCCGGGTCGGTCGTCGGCTCCGGCACACCGGGCGCGAGCACCACGTCGACCACGTTGTACGTGTTGGGCGTCTCCGCGCCGGCGCAGAGCTGGGCGGTGTGCACGTCGTCGGCCGACCGGATCAACCCCTCGGTCAGCAGGAACCCGACGGCGAGGTCGAGGTCGTCGCCGGGGGTGCGCATCGTCACCGCGAGCGGCGCACGGCGGCCCGGGCCGGCGCGGCCCACCCGGATTTCCAGCGGCTCCTCCGCGGCGAGGGTGTCCGGTCGCCGGACGGAGGTGCGGCCGTCGGTCGCGTCGAGGTCGATCCGGAGTACGCCACGTCGCTCAGCTGCCCGTCCCACCCCGCCATCCTGCACCCTGCGCCGGGGCACCCGCACGGCTACCGTGACCGGGTGGGTACGTACGCGGCGGTGGTGCTCGCGGGCGGCGCGGCCCGGCGGATGGGCGGGGTGGACAAGCCCGCGCTGCCGGTCGGCGGTCGCCCCATGCGGGACCGGGTGTTGGCCGCGGTCTCCGACGCCACCGCGCGGATCCTGGTCGGGCCGGCCGATCCACCCCCGCCCGGCGTACGCGTGACGCGCGAGGATCCGCCCGGCGGCGGTCCGGTGGCCGCCACCGCGGCCGGGCTCGCCCTGCTCGACCTCGGCACGGCCGTGGTCGCCCTGCTCGCCGCCGACCTCCCGCTGCTCACCGGCGACGCGGTGGCCGTCCTGCTCCGCGAACTGACCGGCCCGGACGCCGGGACAGACGCCGACGGGGCCTGTTACGTCGACGCCGACGGGCGGCGGCAGACGCTCTGCGGGGTGTGGCGCGTGCCCGCGCTGCGGGCCGCCCTCGACCGGGTCGCGGCCGAGCGGGGCACGCTCACGGGCGCCCCGGTGCGCTTACTGCTCGACGGGCTGCGTGTGCGGGAGGTGTCCTGGGTGGGCGGGGGCCCGCCGCCGTGGTTCGACTGCGACACTGACCAGGACGTACGCCGGGCGGAGGGGTGGGCGCGATGACGGTGATGGACGACTGGGTCACGGCGGCCTGCGCCGACCTGGGCCTCGATCCGGCGCAGGTCCCGGTCCCGGCCGTGCTCGACCTGGCGAAGGACGTCGCCCACCAGGTTCTCCGGCCCGGCGCGCCGGTGTCCGCGTACCTTCTCGGGCTGGCGGTGGGGCGCGGCGCCGATCCGGCGGCCGCCGCCGCGAGGCTCAGCGCGCTCGCGGCCGCCTGGCCCGTCGAACTCGGCGCCGACCGCCCCGACCCGACCGCACCCTGACCCGGTGCGGAGGGGACCGACCGTACGGACACTGCCGCGCGGATCGCGCCGTGTGAGCCTCGCTGACCGGTCCGCCGGGCGGGGCTGTCCGATGACGGTCGGGGCTGATTCGGCCCCCGCTCGGCGTGGGTAGGGTGACCATGACGGACGGAGGCGATCATGACGGCAGACCACCCCTCGGCGCCGCTCGGCGAACCGCCGGGCGCCGCTTCGGAGTCGATCCTGCTCGACGAGCCGAGCACCGCCGACCTGCGTGCCAAGGTGACCCAGGCGTGGCAGGAGTTCGCCCGGGCCCTCGCCGAGCGGCTGCCGACGCTGCCCGCCGGCGCGCACGTCGAGTTGACCCTCGACCCGACCGCCTCCGGCACGGGCGACGCCGTCTACTCGATCAGCGTCGACGTGGGCGAGGACGGTCAGCTCTCGGCCCGGGCGGTCGGCAACGCCGGCCTGCCGGACGGCTACCGGCTGAACCGGATGGCGGTCGCGGACATGATCGCGCTGGGCTGGTCGCCGCCGGGCGTTCTCGAGGGCTCGGGTGAGTACTTCGGCCTGGACGGCACGACGGCCGAGACGAAGCGGATCGCCGCCCTGCTCTCCCGTACGCTGCGCGACGTCTACGGCGCGCCGCACCCCGCGTTCCTCGTCTACCTGATCCACGACGCCGAGGGCGAGCCGCTGCCCGGTGGCCCGCTGGGCACCGCGCGCAGCGAGTTCGGGGCGGGTCGCGACGTGGGGGAGGACCTGGACGAGGCGCTCGTGGAGGCCGTGTCGGCCCAGTCGCAGCAGAGCGACGTGCTGGCGCTGGAGGAGCGGGTCCGGACGGTCGTGTCCACGATGTTGAAGTCCGACTCCGACAGGTTGCAGGTGGACTCCGACGGCGACATCAACATCCGGGCCGGCTCGGCCATGGTCTTCGTCCGGGTGCGGGACAATCCGCCCCTCGTCGACGTCTTCTCGCCGGTGCTCACCGAGGTCGAGCCGACCGAGCGGCTCTACGTCAAGCTCTCCGAACTGACCAACCGGATGCCGATCGGGCGCCTCTACTGCGCGGACGACACGGTCTGGGCGTCCATCCCGGTGTTCGGCCGCAACTTTCAGCCCACCCACCTCATGCTGGCCGTCCAGGTGATGACGGGGCTCGCCGACGAGCTGGACGACCGGCTGCACGGCGAGTTCGGCGGCAAGCGGTTCTTCGGTGAGGGCGACAAGCCCGTCCGCCGCGAGGACGGCGAGCACCGCACCGGCATGTACCTCTGAGCGGGCGTCGACCGCCGCGTCAGCGGACGTCGAGCAGCGTCTTGCCCACCGTGGCCCGGGACTCGATCGCCGCGTGCGCGTCGGCCGCCTGGTCCAGCGGGAACCGCTGGCCGATCAGCGGGCGCAGCCGCCCGGCCGCCGCCTCCGCGAGGGCCCGTTCGGCGTACGCGCGCAGCCGCGCGGGCGGCACGTCCGGCCGTACCAGCGTCACGTCCCGGGCCGCCGCGTCCTCGGCGGTGATCCCGGCCCACTCGCCGCTGGCCAGGCCGAAGCTCACCATGCGCCCGCCCCGGTCGAGGAGCGTGAACGCGGTCCGGCCGACGTCGCCGCCGACGCCGTCGAACACGATGTCGACGCCGCCGGTGGCGGCTCGGACCCGGTCGGCCCAGCCCGGCCGGCGGTAGTCCACCGCCACCTCGGCGCCCAGCTCCGGCAGCAGCGACACCTTCCGCTCACCGCCGGCGAGCCCGACAACCCGCGCGCCCGCCGCCGCGGCGAGCTGCACGAGCAGGCTGCCCACCCCGCCGGCGGCGGCCTCGACCAGCACCCGCTCGCCGGGGCGCACGCCTACCGCGTCGACGAGCATGGTCGCGGTGCGTCCGTCGGCGAGCAGCGCCACGGCCGCGTCGAGCGCCAGCCCGTCGGGGACCTCGATGGGTGCCGCGGCGTCCACCGCGACCCGCTCGGCGTACGCGCCGGAGCCGCCCGTGGCGCTCACGACGCGCCGGCCGGTGAGCGCCGGGTCGACGGCCGCGCCCACCGCGGTGATGACGCCTCCCACGCCGTTGCCGGGAATGAGCGGCGGGGCGCCGCCGAACGGCCCCGACCGGCCGGCCCGGAACTGGGTCTCCACGAAGGTGATGTTGGCGTGCGCCACCTCGACGAGCACCTGGCCCGGCCCCGCCACCGGATCCGGCGCGCTGCCCGGCACGAGCACCTCCGGCCCGCCGAACCCGCGTATCCCGACAGCCCGCACGGCGTACTCCCCTCCTCGGCCCCCGGACCAGTCGACACCCTGAAGCGCGGTTCAGGTCAAGGCCGCTCCGAGGGGTGGGCGTCAGCGTGTGGAGGGGCCCACACCGGGGGACTCGACCAGGCGCGAGAGCACGATCGTGCTGCGGGTGGAGGTCACGAAGGTCTCGGCGCGCAGCCGCTCCAGCGCGGCCTCCAGGTGGGCGATGTCGGCGGCGCGCAGGTGCACGAGCGCGTCGGCCTCCCCGGAGACGGTGTACGCGCCGACCACCTCGGGGTGGCGGCGGGCCGCCACGCCGATCTGCGCGGGCGTGGTGCGGCCGGCACAGAAGAGCTCGACGAAGGCCTCGGTCGTCCACCCGACGGCGGCCGGGTCGACGACGGCCGTGAATCCCCGGATCACCCCGGCCGCGCGGAGCCGGTCGACCCGTCGCTTGACGGCCGGGGCGGAGAGTGACACCCGGGTGCCGATGTCGGCGTACGACGCGCGGGCGTCGGCGACGAGCAACGCAATGATCCGCTGGTCAACGGCGTCTATCTGCAACGTTCCGCCTCTGGGAAGCAATGGTTGTGGCTGTTACCAAAGTTCTACGGTACCTACCCTTGGTCACCGTGAACCAGCAGCGAGTGCCGCGAAAGCGGACATATCTCATGTGTTCTCCGGAGCACTTCGCGGTCGAGTACGCGATCAACCCGTGGATGGACGTGACCACGCCGGTCGACTCCGAGCTGGCCGTGAAGCAGTGGGACCGGCTGCGGGAGACACTCGTCAACCTCGGCCACGACGTGCACCTGCTCACCGCCGAGCAGGGCCTGCCGGACATGGTGTACGCGGCCAACGGCGCCTTCGTGGTCGACGGCAGCGTCTACGGCGCCCAGTTCAAGCACGAGCAGCGGGCCGCCGAGGCCGCCGCGCACCGCGCGTTCTACGAGGCGCAGGGCTGGCGGTTCGTGGCGCCGAGCGAGACCAACGAGGGCGAGGGCGACTTCGCGTTCGTCCCGGAGGCGCACGGCGGGCTCATCCTCGCGGGGCACGGCTTCCGCACCGAGATCGCGGCGCACGCCGAGGCGCAGGAGGCGCTCAACCGGCCGGTGGTGTCGCTGCGCCTCGTCGACCCGCGCTTCTACCACCTCGACGTGGCGCTCGCGGCCATCGACGACAGCAACATCACGTACTTCCCCGGCGCGTTCTCCACGGCCAGCCAGCGGGTGCTCGCCCAGCTCTTCCCGGACGCCGTGATCGCCGACGACGACGACGCCATGGCCTTCGGTCTCAACCTGGTGAGCGACGGGCTCAACGTGGTGCTGAACAGCGAGGCCACCGGGCTCGCGCGGAAGCTCAAGGCGGCCGGCTACCAGCCGGTGCCGGTCGAGCTGGCCGAGCTGAAGAAGGGCGGCGGCAGCGTCAAGTGCTGCATCGCCGAGCTGCGGCACTGACACCACCGACCCGGGCCCGCCGGCCCGGGGCCGGGGATCTCAGCCGAGCGTCGCCAGCTCGGTCACCACGACGTTCGACGTCACCTGGCCGTCGCGCTGCACCTGGCGGAGGTACCACTTCTGCTGGGGGGTGCGCGGCTGGTTGAACTGCCAGATCCCGCGTGGGCTGTCGATCTGCCCGAGCTTGCCCAGCGCGAGGTTGACCTGCTGCGGGTTCGGGTTCTCACCGGCCAGGTCGATCGCCTGGTGAAGCACCTGCGCCGCGTCGTACGAGGCCATGGCGTAGGTGGTCGGCGAGGTGTTGTGCTTCTTCCGGTACGCCGAGGCGAAGACCCGGTTCGCCGTGTTGTTGAGGTCGGCCGAGTAGTTCAACGCGGTCTGGATGTTGAGCGCGTCGTTCTTCATGCTGTCGAGCGCGGTGCCCTCGGTGAGGAAGCCGGGAGCGTAGACGGGCCCCCGGTAGCCCTCGTTGCGGAGCTGCTTGATGAACTCGACGCCCGCGTCGCCCGCGAAGAAGCAGAAGACGGCGCTCGGGCGGCGGCTCAGTGCCTTCTGGATGTCCGACACGAAGGCGGTCTTGCCGGGGTTGGTGGCGGCCGTGGTCCAGACGACGGGGTCGCCGATGCGCCGGTCGGACGCGCCGAACTCCTGCCGGAAGCCGCGCACCACGTCGGGGGCGCCGACGTTCTCCGGCATGATCATCGCCACCCGGCTGTTGGCCGGGAGCTTGTCCCGGAGGTACCCGCCGAGCGCCCGGCCCGCCTCGTCGAGCACATACGACGTCCGCCAGATGTAGACCACGCTCTGGAGGGTGCTCGGCGAGGCGTTCGAGCCGATGAGCGGCACCCGCGCCTGCTCGACGGTGTCCCGGATGCCGAGCATGACGGCCGAGTTGACGACGCCGGTCAGGGCGAGCACGCCCTGCCGCAGCAGCTCGTCGACCGCGGCCTTGCCCGTCTTGGCGCTCTCACCCTCGTCCGCGGTGACCAACGTCACGGGGTGGCCGCCCAGCTGCTGCTGGTTCAGGTCGAGGAACAGCTGGAAGC
Organism: Micromonospora sp. URMC 103; assembly: GCF_051386435.1. Classification (NCBI taxonomy): domain Bacteria; kingdom Bacillati; phylum Actinomycetota; class Actinomycetes; order Micromonosporales; family Micromonosporaceae; genus Micromonospora; species Micromonospora sp. URMC 103. The sequence continues at coordinate 517,510 of NZ_JBPQTR010000003.1, forward strand.
CGTTGGTGATCTCCTCGCCGATCGCCTTGAGGCCCCCCGCCTGCGGGGTGATGAGGCCGATCTTGATCGGGCTCCTGGCGCCCCCGCCCGAGCCTTCGTCGGTGTCGTTGCCGCACGCCGCGACGAGTCCGGTCGTACCGAGCGCGGCCAGGAGTTGGAGCGCCCGCCTGCGGTTCATCTGCGACACCGAGTCCTTCCAGGAGAAATGCAGGGCCGGTCGCCCCTTCGGCGTTCTACCGGGTCGACGACGCTGCGTCAATCGGCCGCGTGATCATCGTGTAGGGATTGCAACGCTTCCACCACCCGGGGCCAGGCGGCCGACTCGGGGTCTATCAGCCCGAAATGCTCGCATTCATCCAGCTCAACCAGGGTCATTTCGGACCCCGCAGATCGCGCCGACGCCACGAAATCCCGGCTGATCGAGGGCGGAACCTGCACGTCCCGCCCGCCGTGGATGACTACTGTGCGTGGCCGTATCGGTACCAGCGTCCGCGGATCGGTTGTCGCGTACCGTTCCGGGACCTCGTCCGGCCCGCCCCCGAGCAGGGCGGCCACCGCGCCGCCGTCGAGGTCCCGCCGGTACGCCTCGGCCAGGTCGGCCACCGGGGCGAGCGCCACCACACCACCGACCGCCGCGGGCGCGGTGGCCGCCACGTAGAGCGCGAGGTGACCGCCCGCCGAGTGACCGACGAGGATCGGCGGCGCGGCGGAGACCCGGCCCGGCATCGCCGTGGCGGTCAGCCGGGGCAGCGCGGCCACGCCGGTCAGCACGTCGGTGAGGGTGTTCGGCCAGCCGCCGCCGGGCTGCCCGGTACGCCGGTACTCGAGCTGCGCCACCGGGTGACCCAGCGCGGCCAGCGCGGCCGCCAGGGGGCCGGTGTGCCGGCGGTCGTACTCCGCCCGCCAGAAGCCGCCGTGCACCACGACGACGAGCGGTCGGGCGGGTCCGCCACCGGCCGGCGCCCGCAGGTCGGCGATCTGGTCCGGATGGTCGCCGTACGCGACGGTGTGGTCCGGCTCCGGGGCGGGCCGGCTCAGCACGGCGCGCGGGTCGGCGGGCATGGCCCGAACGGTAGCGCGCACCAGCGGGTGGTTCCGGCCGGGGAGCCGGTCCCGGCGAGCGTCCGCGGGGAGCCCTGGGTAAAGATGGATCCCATGACCGAAGCGCGTTCCGCTGGACAGAACGACGAGCCGGGCCACGAGGGCACCGGTCACTCCGGGACGGTGGTGGTGGTCGGCCCCGACGGGCGGCCGGTCGGCACCGTGCAGACCGACGACGGGCCGGGGGAGGATCCGACCCGCCTGGTCGAGCAGCCCGCCAAGGTGATGCGGATCGGCAGCATGATCAAGCAGCTGCTGGAGGAGGTCAAGGCCGCCCCGCTGGACGACGCCAGCCGACACCGGATGCGGGAGATCCACGAGCGCTCGATCGTGGAGCTCAAGGAGGGTCTCGCCCCCGAGCTGCGCGAGGAGCTGGAGCGGATCTCGCTGCCCTTCACCGAGGAGGTCGCGCCGAGCGAGGGCGAGCTGCGGATCGCCCACGCCCAGCTGGTCGGCTGGCTCGAGGGCCTGTTCCACGGCATCCAGGCGGCGCTGGTCGCCCAGCAGATGGCCGCCCGCGTGCAGCTCGAGCAGATGCGCTCCGGCGGCCGGGCGCTGCCCAGCGGGCCCAGCGGGATGGTGCCCGGAATGCCGGGCATGGGGCAGCAGGGCGGCGAGGGGCAGGGGCACGGCACCGGCCAGTACCTCTGATCCGTCGCACACCTCCGGCCGCGGCCGGGCCTGCCGGCGGGGGCGTCGCGCCCCCGCCGGCGCTCACCCCACGTCGAAGATCTTCTCCAGGTACGCCGCGACGCCGTCCTCGGTGTTGGCGGGCGCCACCTCGTGAGCGATCTCCCGGACGGCGGGGTGCGCGTTCGCCACAGCGACCGCCCGGCCGGCCCAGGTCAGCATCGGCACGTCGTTGGGCATGTCGCCGAAGGCCAGCACGTCCCGGGCCTCGACGCCGAGCCGGGCACAGAACCAGGCCAGCCCCGCCGCCTTCGTCACCCCGGCCGCCGAGATCTCCACGAGTCCCGAGTACGACGAGTGGGTGGCCTCGGCCAGGCCCCTCAGCGCCCCGGACACCAGCGCGACGAACGCGTCCGGGTCCTGCTCGCCGGCCCGCGCGAGCAGCTTCACCGCCGGCGCCGCCAGCAGCTCCTCGGGTGTCTCCACCACGCGGATCGCGTCGTGGTCGGCGTCCCAGCGCAGCGGGTAGTGCGCCTCGTGGCGCATCTGGCGGCTGTCGGTGACCTCCACCGCGAAGCTCACGTCGGGCACCTCGGCCCGCAGCCGCCGGGCCACCTCGGCGAGCAGCTCCGGCGCCAGCGGATCGGCCCGCAGCACCTCGTCGCCGTGCGGGTCGTACACCACCGCGCCGTTCGCGCAGATCGCCGGCAGCGGCTCGGCCAGCTGGTCGTACACCAGCTTGAGCCAGCGGATGGGACGGCCGGTGACCAGCACGACGGGCGTGCCCCGCGCGGCGACCCGGGCCAGCACCTCGGCGGTGCGCGGGCTGACCGTCCGGTCGTCCCGGAGCAGCGTTCCGTCGATGTCGGTGGCGACCAGCCGCGGCGTCTCTCCCATCACCGGGAGAGTAGTCGGTCCAGGTAGACGGCCACACCGTCGTCGTCGTTGCGCAGGGTCACCTCGTCGGCGGCGGCGCGGACGGCCGGGTGGGCGTTGGAGACGGCCACCCGGGACCAGCCGGCCCACGTGAACATCGGCAGGTCGTTGGGCTGGTCCCCGAAGACCAGCACGTCGCCCGGGTCCACGCCGAGGGCCTGCGCCACGACGGCCAGACCCGTCGCCTTGTCCACTCCGGCCGGGGTGATCTCGACGAACCCGAGCCCCGCCTGGGTCAGCGTGGCCACCTCGGCCGGGACGATCCGCCGCGCCACCTCGAGCAGCTCGTCCACGTGGTGGTCGGCGGTCCGGGCGAACGCCTTGATGACATCGCTGGAGAGGCACTCCGCGCGGGTACGCGGCTCGAACCGGTCCTGGTAGGGCCAGCTCGGGTCGTAGTCGCCCCAGAGCGGGGCGTCGTGCTCGTCCGACGCCTCCACCATCACGGTGAGGGGACCGACCTCGGCCTCCAGGTCGGCGAGGAGCCGGGCGAGCACCTCGGCGGGCAGCCGCTCGTCCCGGAGGACCACCGGTCCGGCGGGGTCGCTCTGGTCGACCACGCGCCCGCCGCCGGCCATCACGAGGAAGTCGGCCGCGCGGATGTCGTTGCGGGTCAGCTCGGTCAGCCGCGGGCCACGTCCGGTGGCGCCCACCACCGGGATCCCGGCGGCCCGGACCCGGTCGAGCACCTCGTGGGTGTACGCGGAAACCGTGTCGTCGCTGCGGACGAGCGTCCCGTCGAGGTCGGTGGCGATCAGCTTGGGCAGGCCCGGGCGGGTCATCGTTCCTCCTTCGCCCGCCGCCGCCGCAACCAGCCGTTTCTGTGGTCGATCCTCGACCCGGAGTGACGGCGGGCAGCAACCGTACCTCGCCGAACCGGTCGCATCCATGGCTTCCAGACGAATCGGATGCCAACCCGTGGCGGCCCCGCGATGTCGCCTTCCCCACCCCGCGTCCGGCCGACCGGACGTACGGTTGGCGTGTGGCGGCGCGTGACTTCCCGGTGGCCGAGCTGGTCGAGACCGAGCGGTTGGTGTTGGAGCCGCTGCGGGTCGAGCACGCCGACGAGATGGCCCCGCTCCTGCGGGACGAGCGCCTGCACGAGTACATCGGCGGCGAGCCGGCCACGCTCGAGCAGCTGCGGTCCCGTTACGCGCGCCAGGCCACCGGGCGCTCCCCGGACGGCACCGAGGGCTGGCTGAACTGGATCGTCCGTCACCGGGAGACCGGTGAGGCGGTGGGCACCGTGCAGGCGACCGTACGGCTCGACGGCGACCGGAGCGTGGCCGAGCTGGCCTGGGTGGTCGTGGCACCCGAACAGGGCCGCGGTTACGCGGCCGAGGCCGCGGCCGGCATGGTCGGCTGGCTCGACCGGCAGGGGATCCAGGCGCTGATCGCGCACGTGCACCCCGACCACCGGGCCTCCGCGCGGGTCGCCGAGCGGCTGGGACTGCGCGCCACCGACGTGCTGGTCGACGGCGAGCGGCGCTGGGCGGCGCTCTGACCCGCCGGGCGCGCTCCGGGCCGCCCGCCCGTGGCGTGCGGGCCGGGTCGCCCCGCCGGGATCAGGCCGGCGGTTGCGGGTGGGCGAACGGAACCGTCGGCTGCACGGTCAGGTCGGCCGGCGCGGGCGGCACGTCCTCCGGCTCCTGGCGCGGGCGGCGACGCCGGCGGAACACCGGGCCGGCCGGCGCGTCGCCGTCGAGGGCGCCCGCGTTCGGGGCCAGCCACAGCGCCGCGCCGAGCAGCAGGCAGGCCACGAAGGCCATCACGAGGCCGCGGCCGTACTCGACGCGGAAGCCGGCCTCCGGCGCGTAGAAGAGGCCCCGCTGCCCGGGGTCGTCGAGTTCCAGAGCGGTAGCCGTGAGCAGCGCCACCAGCACCCCGGCCACGGCGAGCCCGGCGACCCGGGCGTCGTGCCGGACGGCGGTCGTGCCGCGCAGGGCAAGCGCCACCCCGCAGGCCAGCACGACCAGCCCGACCAGGTAACCGACCCCGAAGCCGCCGATCTCGGAGACCCCGGAGGGCACCCGGATGTCGCCGCCCAACGGGCCGCCACCGGGCAGCGGCATCACCACCCACTCGCCGACCAGCGAGGCGACCCCGGCCACCGCGCCCAGCCCGGCCAGCAGGAGCGGAAGCCGCCGGTCCCGGCCGAGGTCGACGAGGGTGCGGCGGGGCCGCGTCGGCGTCACCGGCTCGGTGGCTCCCCATTCGACGACCGACGTCCCCTCGGACCGGTCGTCCTGCCGTGGGATGGGAATGTCTCGGGACATGGGGAAGTCCTCCCGCCGGTCACGCGCCTGGGTCGAATCATGGCACAGCGGACGCCCGGTGACGGGGATCGCAGGACGGGCCTCGGCGGAGGCCGTCGCAGGCCGATCGGCTTTCGGATAGCGTCGGGCCATGCCTATCCGTACCGCTTCCGCACGTTGGCAGGGCAACCTCACCGAGGGGTCCGGCACCATCCGCACCGGCAAGGGCGGCATGCAGGGGAACTACTCCTTCAAGTCGCGCTTCGAGGAGGGAGAGGGCACCAACCCGGAGGAGCTGATCGGCGCCGCGCACGCCGGCTGCTTCTCGATGGCCTTCTCCAAGGCGCTCGCCGACGCCGGCTCGGCGCCGACCTCCGTGGACACCACGGCCAAGGTCCACCTGGACAAGACCGACGCCGGGTTCAGCGTGACCCGCATCGAGCTCGAGACCGTCGGCGAGGTGCCCGGCATCGACGAGGGCGAGTTCCAGAAGCTCGCCGAGGCCGCCAAGGCGAACTGCCCGATCTCGCGGCTGCTCTCGCCGGGCGCCGAGATCACCCTCACCGCGCGTCTCGTCTCCTGAAGCCCCGCTGAGCCGCACGCCCACGGAAAGGGTGACTCTTCCCGTGGGCGTGCGTCGATCTTGACGGGGTCCGCTCCCGGTCACGTCGGGCAGAATGGCGGGGTGCCGATGGAGATGAGCCGCGAGCGCTTCGAGGAGCTGGTCGCCGACGCCCTCGACGAGGTGCCCGAGGAACTGCTCGGCCTCATGAGCAACGTGGTGATCCTCGTCGAGGACGACCCGCCGCCAGGTGAGGAGGACCTCCTCGGCCTGTACGAGGGCCACGCCCTCACCGAGCGGGGCTGGGACTACTCCGGCGTGCTGCCGGACCGGATCTTCATCTACCGCCACCCGATCCTGCGCATCTGCGACAACGACGACGACGTCGTCGACGAGGTGGCGATCACCGTGGTGCACGAGATCGCCCACCACTTCGGCATCGACGACGAGCGGCTGCACGACCTCGGCTGGGCCTGAGCGCGCGCCGGCCGCTCACCCGGCACGCCGCGTGCCCCGCCGCCGGCCGTTGCGGGGGTCGCCTACGGTCGTTGCAGGCATCGCGACCTCAGGAGGCACATCCATGCGCAGCGCGCTGTTCTCCGCGGAGAACCTGGAGAAGGAGTCCGCCCAGCCCGGCATGCGGCTGCAGAACTCCAAGATGTTGAAGATCGAGCTCAACGGTGAGGCGATGGCCCGCGTCGGGTCGATGGTCGCCTACCAGGGGCAGGTGCAGTTCCAGGCGCTGGGCTCCGGCGGGCTCGGCAAGTTTCTCAAGCAGAAGCTCACCGGCGAGGGCGTACCCCTCATGAAGGTCAGCGGCCGCGGCGACGTCTTCCTGGCCGAGCTGGCCAAGGACGTGCACATCATCGACCTGGAGCCGGGCGACGCGCTCTCCATCAACGGCTCCAGCGTGCTGGCGTTCGACACCACCCTCCAGTACGACATCCGCATGGTCGGCGGCGCCGGCATGGCCTCCTCCTCGGGCCTGTTCAACTGCGTCTTCTCCGGCCACGGCCGGATCGCGATCACGACCAGGGGCACCCCGGTGGTGCTCAACGTCGACCAGCCCACGTACGTCGACCCGCAGGCCGCCGTCTGCTGGTCGGCCAACCTGCAGACCGGCTACCACCGGGCCGAGCAGCTGGGCCTCGGCACGCTGCTGGGCCGGCGCACCGGCGAGGCGTTCACCATGAGCTTCGCCGGTCAGGGCTTCGTGGTGGTGCAGCCGTCCGAGGAGCCGCCCGTGATGGGCAGCGGGGCGCAGGAGCAGCAGGGCGGTCTGCTCGGCGGCCTGCTGAGCTGAGGAACGCGGCGTCCGGCGGGGCCGCCCGGCCGGACGCCGCACGGGGTTGCGCGGCCCGGCCGGGCGCGGCGCCGATCGATCAGCTCAGCTCGCCGAAGCGCAGCCGGGCGAGCCAGGCCGCCGCGTCGGCGTAGTCGACGTCCGAGAGACCGGGCGGTGGCGGCACGGGCCGGTCGCCCGCCTCGGCCCAGCGGTGCCGGGGATACGAGCCGAGGAAGCGTACGTCGGCGCAGACCCGGCGCAGGCCCTGCAACGCCTCACCGAGCCGCACGTCCGCCACGTGACCGGTGCAGTCGAGGAAGAAGACGTAGCGGCCGAGTGCCTCGCCCGTCGGCCGGGACTCGATCCGGGTCAGGTTGACCCCGCGTACGGCCAGTTCCATGAGCACCGACAGCAGCGCGCCCACCCGGTCGTGGGCGATGTAGACGGCCAGCGAGGTGACGTCGTCCCCGGTCGGTGGCGGCGGCGGGCCGGGGCGGGACACCAGCGCGAAGCGGGTCACCGCCTCCGCGTGGTCGGCGATCTTGTCGGCGAGCACCGCGAGCCGGTGCCGGCTCGCGCCGATCGGAGCGCAGATGGCGGCGTCGTACTCGCCGGTGGCCGCGCCCGCCGCGGCCGCGCCGTTGGACAGCACGTCGACCACGACCGCGTCGGGCAGGTGCGCGCGCAGCCAGTTCCGGCACTGCGTGGACGCCTGCGGGTGCGCCGCCACCATGCGGACGGCGGCCAGCTCGGTGCCGGGGCGCGCGCCGAGCACGAACTCCACGGGCAGGATCACCTCGCGGGTGATCACCAGCGGCTCGCCCTCGGCCAGCTCGTCGAGGGTCACCCCCACGGCTCCGCCGATCGAGTTCTCCAGCGGCACGAGGGCGGCGTCGGCGTCTCCGGCCCGGACGTTCTCCAGCGCCTCCCCGACGCTGCGGGCGGGCGTACGGCTGCCGCGTTCGGCGGCGGGGAGAGTGCGCAGCGCCTGCTCCGCGAAGGTGCCCTCGGGCCCGAGGTAGACGAAGCGCGTCGGCGGAGTTCCCGGCATGCCGACCAGCCTACGCACCCGGCGGGGCCACCGTGCCGCCGTCGCAGGCCAACGTCCGGATCCCGGGCGGGCTGACCGCCCGCACCTCGGCGGTGCAGACGTCCGTGCCGGCCGTCACCAGCTCCGGGGCGCTGGACCGGCCCCGGGTGACCACCTGGAGCTCCTCGTGCCCGGTCACGTCGAGCACCGTGTACTGCCAGTCCCCGGCGCAGAGCGGCCCGGTGCGGACCCGGACCCCGACGGAATCGGGGAGGACCGCGCTCGGCCCCCGTAGCAACTGGACGACCCGTTGGCCGGCCGGACCGTTCCGGCACGGCGTCGCCACGAAGCCGGGGTCGGTCGAGGGCGACGTGACGCCCGGCACGGCCGACGGCAGGCCGGTGACCGACGGCACCGGGGAAGCCGGCGCGGAGGTCGGGGGAGGCGGGGTGGACGGCGTCCCGGCCGACACCGGCTGGCGCAGCTCGGGCGGCGCGGCGCACCCGGTCACCGCGGCCACCGCGGCCAGCACGACGAGAACGCGGGCCGGGAGGCGGCCGGCGGGGGGCGACGCCGGGCGGCGAGGCGGCGGGGTGGGCGGCACGGGCCGATCCTCGAAGGCAGCGGGGACGTTACGGCCGGGGTGGCCGTGCCCATCGTAGGAGGAACCGCGGCGGCCGTGAAGGTCAGCCGAGGACGCGGTGCCCGGCGCGCTCCAGGGCGGCGGTCGCCTCCCGCAGGCGCACGGCCGGGACCAGCAGATAGTCGGTGTCGAAGGTGGAGAACGCGATCGCGCTGACCCGGGCCCCGGCGAGCGGGTCGACGAGGGCGGCGAGCGTGCCGGTGACGGTCACCTCGACCGGCCCGGCCAGCCGCAGACAGCGCCAGGCGGTCTCCACCACGGCCAGCGCGGGGGCCCGGTCCATCGGGCAGATCACCGAGATCCCGTCCGCGGTCCAGCTCACCGTCACCACGTCGGCGACGCCCAGCCCGCTCGACAGCTCGGGCGGCAGGACCGAGTCGGCGGCCATCCGGCACACCGCGTACTCACCCGGCAGCAGAGCGATATCGAGCATGAGGGCACCCTACGGCCTCGGGCCGCGTACGCCCGGCTTCGCCGCGTGCGGCGAACGCCACTGCGCCGCAGGTCAGACCGCCGAAAAGAACGTGAGCGAGCCGGCCACCGTGCCCTCGCAGACCACCGGCGTGGAGATGGCGTCCACGGTCGCGACGGATGCCTTCTCGGTCGCCGCCTGCACCCGCAGGAGGCCCCGGGCGAGCCGGCCGGAGGAGAGCGCCAGCAGCGGCGGGATCTTGTCGATCTCCTGCTCGGTCAGCTCCGCGCGGTTGGCGGTGAAGTCGAGCAGGCGCAGCCCCCCGTCGAGCAGGGGCAGCCCGATCACGGTCGCCGGCTCGCCGAGGCACAGCAGCTCGCATCCGGCGGACGAGATCGCCACCACGTTGGTGTCGGCGTCGATCAGCAGGCAGGGCTCCTCGGCATCGGAGACCGTGGTGGACCAGCGGCCGAAGTTGTCGGGCAGCGGCTCTGTCGACGCCCCCGCCGCCGGCACGAACACTTCCGAGAGCGAGAGTTCGACGTGGGCCACCGCGCCTCCTATGTGCACCGAGGGACTGTCCACGCTAGCCGGTCACCCGGACGATCGCCGGTCGGCACCACGGCCGCCGGGGCCGCGGCTGACGGAGCAGCGCCCGGACCAGGCGACCGGCTACGGCGCGGAACCGCGGTGCCGGCGCCGACCGGCCCGCGTGACGTCCCTCGACGACGTTACCGACGGTTGGCCGGCTTGTCAGCGGCCGTTCGGCCGTCCTCGTACCACCGGTAGTCGGCTGCTGGACGGTACGTGCCGTTCAGCCAGGTGCCGGGGTGCTGCGCCACCCGGGACAGCTTCTCGGCGGTGGCCGGGCTGATCCGGTTGCCACCGGCCACGAGCAGGCGGTCCAGCTCGCGGTGGGTGGCCATGAGGCAGTCCTTCGGCAGGCCGTAGACGCTGATGACGCCGGAGCCGACGAAGGTCAGCACCGGCGTCACCGGGATCGGCAGGCCCACGGCATCGGACAGCGCCTTGCTGGCCCGTTTGGCGTCACGGCGGGCCTCGGCCACGTAGGGCGGGCGCTTGCCGTTGATCTGGACCACGTCACCGGCGACGAGGACACGGGCCCGGCCGTGGTCGGCGATCGTGACCGCGAAGAGCCCGCTCGGCCCGATGGCCAGGAACCCGGCGCGTTCCTCGTGCGGGCGGTCGAGCAGGACGTCGGCCACGTCGGTGCGGGGCCACTCGATGACGTGCCACGCCGGCCCGAGGTGGTCGAGCTGGCCCAGGGCCCGGGCTCCCGCCGCCTCCAGACGCCGCGCGCCGCGCTCCGCCCGCCGACGGCGGGCCCACTCCAGGGGTGTCGGACGCGCCGGGTCGAGAACCCCCGGCGACTCCACCCGTGGGTGCGGCACCGTGGCGGGCGGCAGGGCCCGGGCGGTGGGTACGGCTCGTCGAGCGGGGAAGACAGTCATCGCGACCTCCGGCAAAAGGTCCCTCGAAGTTATGTCCCCACTACCCTACGTTGCCACTCGGGGGGCTCGGCAAGGTGGAGCGCCGGAGTGACTGTGGATGAATGCCATATTCATCCACAGTTCTTTTGCCGGATGCCGCCAAACGCTGCCCTACTCTTCCAGGGTGACCCACTACGTGGACAGCGAAGTCGGGCGGCTCGGAACGGTGCTGCTGCACCGCCCCGGCCCCGAGTTGGCCCGGCTCACCCCTCGCAACAACGACACCCTCCTCTTCGACGCGATCCCCTGGGTGGGGCGGGCCCAGGAGGAGCACGACGCCTTCGCCGCGGCGCTGCGCTCGCGCGGGGTCGAGGTGCTCTACCTCGCGAACCTGCTCGCCGAGACGCTGGCCGTGCCCGACGCGCGGGCCGAGCTGACCGAGCAGGTGCTCCGCTCGCCCCGCCTCGGCGACTCGCTGCGCGCCCGCGCCGCCGACCACCTCGCGTACCTGGACCCGGTCGCGCTCGCCGACGTGCTCATCGCCGGTCTCGCCCACGAGGAGCTGCGGATCAGCCGCGAGCGGCCCGGCGGGCTGGTCTACACGCTCATGGACCGGCATGATTTCGTGATCGACCCGCTGCCCAACCTGCTCTTCACGCGCGACTCGTCGCTCTGGATCCGGGACCGCGTCGGGGTGACGAGCCTCGCCATGCCGGCCCGGCGGCGGGAGAGCACCCTCACCAACGCCATCTACCGCTACCATCCCCGCTTCGCCGGCACCGAGTTCGTCTACGACCCCGGGCTGGAGCACCTCGAGGGCGGCGACGTGCTGCTGCTGGCGCCGGGCGTGCTCGCGGTGGGCGTGGGCGAGCGGACGACGCCCGCCGGCGCGGAGCGGCTCGGGCGGCAGGTCTTCGCCGCCGGCCTGGCGCACACCATCCTCGTGGTGCCCATCGCGCAGGAGCGGGCCACCATGCACCTGGACACCGTCTGCACGATGGTCGACGTCGACGCCGTCCTGATGTACCCGAACGTGGCCGACACGCTGTCGGCGTACACCGTCATCGCCGGGGCCGACGGCGAGGACCCGCGGGTGGACGGCCCGGCGCCCTTCCTGCGGGCCGCCGCGGACGCCATGGACCTCGACCAGCTCCGGGTGATCGACACCGGCCTCGACCCGGTCACGGCCGAGCGTGAGCAGTGGGACGACGGCAACAACACCCTCGCCCTCGCGCCGCGCCTCTGCGTCGGCTACGAGCGCAACGTCGAGACCAACGCCCAGCTGGAGCGGGCCGGCATCGAGGTGATCCCGATCGCCGGCTCGGAGCTGGGGTCGGGCCGGGGCGGCCCCCGCTGCATGTCCTGCCCGATGGTCCGCGAGCCGCTGCGCGGCTGACGGCGCCGCCGGGCCCGGGCCGCGCCGCGACCTCCGCCGTCAGCGCAGTGTGAGCTGGCGGCCGAGCAGACCCTGCCGGGCACGGCGCCCGGCCGCGTCGAGCGGGGCGGAGTCGGCCAGCGCCTCGGCGTACCGCTTGCCGAACTGCGCGACCGGCTCCTCCCACTCGGCGGCGGGCGTCTGCTCGGGCAGGTCCCACACCGGGACGAGGCGCCCGTGCGCGCGGAACATGCCGGCGAACCGGGTGTCGTCGCCGAGGAGCAGGGAGCCGGCAGCGCCGAGCCGGGCCAGCGCGTCGAGCGCCGTGTCCTCGTCCTCGGACAGCACCCAGCGCACGTGCGCCTTCTCCGGCACCTGGCACCAGTACGCGGCCCTCGCGGCGGCGAGCCGGACCGTCGGGTAGATGGCGGCGTTCGCCCGCTCGAGGGACGCCTGCACGTTCGGGTCGTCGGTGGCGCCCGGGTCGAGCCAGAACTCGAACCCGTCGTGCATGGTGATCTCCAGCGGCCCGTCGACCAGGATGTCCTGCAACCGCGGCCCGGGGCCGGGCAGCGGCGGCACCGACACCGGGTCGCCCGGCTCGGTGCGCAGCGCGCAGAGCAGGGCCTCGGCGAGGTCCCGGGACACGTCGCCGGACTGCTGGTGGCGCTGGAGCCCGACGAACACCCGGCCGTCCGGCTTCGTCATGGCGGGAGCGGCCATCGGGAGCACGGTGGCCAGCGTCACGGAGCGCTCGCCGAACTCCTCGACCAGGGCGGGAGCCAGCCGCAGCGGCGCCGACGCGGCCGGCACCAGCTCGCGCAGCGCGATCCACTCGGGCTCGTCGACGAGCCCCTCGAACGGGCGCGGCACGAAGACGTCGCGCACCTTCTCCCGCTTCGGTGTGGTCTCGGCGGCCCGCTGGCTCTTTCGACGCTTGCTCACGGCGAGACAGCCTAGAGGCCCGAGCCGACCGGCGTGGGGAGGACCCGCCCCACCGAGCTGCTCAGCCGGCCGCGACGAGATCGGCCCGGGACGACCCGGCCGGCTCGAACTCGGCCCAGACGCTCTGCCCGAGCCCGTCCTGCTCGACGCCCCAGCGGCTGGACAGCCCCGCGACGATGTGCAGCCCGCGGCCGTCCGCCGCGTCCATGCTGGGCGCCCGCATCCGCGGGCCCTCGCCGGCGCCGCCGTCGGTGACCCGGAGCTGGATCCGCGTGCCGTCTACCGACGCCCGCAGCCGCCAGGCCACCCGGATCACCCCGCCGGGCAGCGGGCGGGCGTGCCGGACCGCGTTGCCCACGAGCTCGGCCAGGACGGCGACGAGATCCGCGAGCAGCGTGGGCGGGACGAGGCCGGCCAGCTCGTCGGCGAGCCGGTGCCGGGCCAGCCGCGCGCCGCTGGCGTGGTGGGGAACCACCACGCACCAGGCCCGTTCGCCCTTCGCCGTCGCCACCGTCGCCCCTTCGCACTTCCCGCCGCCGGTCAACCCCGCGGCAGCCGCACCTCTGCGACCGTACCGCCACCGGCCCTCGGTCGGAGGGATACCCACCCGTTCTGCTGTTCAACGATCCGGCGGACCAGGTAGAGACCGAGTCCGGCGCCCGGGTAGCCGCGGCGGTCGCCGGACTCGCCCTGCCAGAACCGGTCGAACGCCCGCTCGACGTGCTCGGGCCGGATGCCGATCCCCCGGTCGCTCACGCGGAACGAGACCATCTGGCCGTCCGCCCGGGCGCTCACCTCGATCGGTGACCCCGGAGCGGAGTACTTGCCGGCGTTCGTGGACAGCTCGGTGAGCACGGTGGCCAGGCTCGGCCGGTGCCCGAGCGCCTTGGGCAGGTCGACCGGCAGCTCGAGGACGAGCCGGTGGCGCAGCTCGCCGGGCAGGTCGGTGACCGCCGCCCGGAGCGCCTCGCCGAGGTCGAACGGCGCGGGCGGATCGTCCCCCGGCCCCGACTCGGCGGCGGACGTGAGCAGCCGGTCGACGAGCCGGGCCAGCTCGTTGGCCCGCTGGCCGATCACCCGGGCGGCCTGGCGCCGGTCGGTGTCGGTGAGCGACTCCCAGTGGTCGGTGAGCGTGTCCGCGTACCCCTTGATCACGGTGACGGGCGTCCGCAGCTCGTGGCTGGTCACCGCGACGAAGAGGTCGCGCTCGTGGTCGCGGCGCTGCTGGTCGGTGATGTCCCGGAAGGTGACCACCCGCAGGGCGCCGGGACCGGGCAGCTCGCCCGAGGTGACCCGCAGCCAGCGACCGTCCGGCAGGCGGTGGTCGAGCACCTGCCCCGGCGGGGGGATCGGGAAGGGCAGCGGCCGGCCGAGGGCCTGGGTGGCCGTCCGCCCCGTCACCTGGGCGGCCGCCGGGTTCCACAGGCGTACGCGACCGTCCCGGTCGACCACGGCCAGCCCGTCGGCGAGCGCCGCCACGACGGGACCGTCGTTGTGCACCGGCAGCCCGGTCTGGTCGCCGTACATGTGCGCGATGCAGGAGGCGAGGTAGGCGATCACCGCATGCTGGTCGGCGTCCGGCTCGTCGTCGCCGTCGCCGTAGAGCGCCTGCAGGCTGCCCACCGTGTACCCGCCGATCTCCGCCCGGGACACCACCATCCGGCGCAGGCCCCGGTCGGCCAGCTCGTCGAGGAGCTTGCCGTCGAGCTGGTCCGTGCGCACCTGCTGGACGCGGGGCCCGGAGAGCAGGCACACGGTGGCGGGGTCGTCGGCGGGCAGCGGCCGGCCGACGGTCCACTCGGCGGCGCCGGTCGCGGAGATCACCCGGCCCCCGGTCGGGCCGAACTCGACGAACGCCATGGCGGCCGCGCCGAGCGCCGGCTGCGCCACACGCAAGAGCTGGGTGAGGACGGGAAGTCCGGCGTCACCAGAGTTGATCATCTCGATCACGACGGTGTGGCCGGCGATGAGAGCGGCGAAGTCGATGCGCTCCGGCATGTCCCGAGTGTGCCCCGCGGGCCCGCTTTTGGGCACCCCCGGCCGGCCCGCCGGTGCCGCCTGCCGGCTTCGCCGACCCGCCCGCCGGGCGGTCACGCTCCTGATCCGAAGATCGCGCTCGATCCGGGAAGTAGTGGCCTCCCGGCGCGGGGAGCCCACTACTTTCTGGTTTGAGCGCGATCATGTGCCGCACTCGGCCGGCGTGGCCCGCCGCTCAGCGGCCGAGGCGGGCCAGTGTGTGCGCGGGCCGGTCCGTGATGATCCCGTCCACGCCGGCCGCGAGGACGAGATCGAGGTCGGACGGCTCGTTCACCGTCCAGACGTACACCTCGTTGCCCGCCGCCCGCAGCGCCGGCAGCAGCCGCGGGCGGGCCCGGACCAGGCCGATGCCCGGCCCCGCGATGCGCGTGCCGAAGGGCAGCCGGCCCAGCCGGAGCCAGCGCGGCAGCACCTCCAGCAGGAGCACGGTGGGCAGCGTCGGCGCCAGCTCGCGGATCCGGCGCACGGCCAGCGCCGAGAAGGACATCACGGTGACCTGGACCGGGTCGCCCGGCCGCGGCTCGGCGAGCCCGTACCGGCGCAGCAGCGCGACGAGCCGCCGTTCGACGTCGCCGCCGTACCGGGTCGGGTGCTTGGTCTCGATGAGCAGCCGGACCGGTCGGCCGGCGGACAGCACGGCGTCGAGGAGCCGTTCCAGCGTGAGCAGGCGGGTGCGCGACTCGTCCGGCGGTTCGTCCCCGTCGTCCGGTACGCAGCCCGGGTGCCACGAGCCGAAGTCGAGCGACTCCAGCTCGGCGAGGGTGCGGGCGCTGACCACGCCCCGACCGTTGCTCGTGCGGTCGAGGCGGCGGTCGTGTACGCACACCAGGTGACCGTCCCGGGTCAGCCGGACGTCGCACTCCAGCCCGTCGGCGCCCTCCGCGAGGGCCCGCAGGTAGGCCGCGAGGGTGTGCTCGGGAAGGTCGTGGGAGGCGCCGCGGTGCGCGAAGACCAGGGGTCGGTCGCCCATCGCGCGCCCTAGAGCACCCGGCCCGGCTGCCCGTCCTCGCCCACCACGGGCCGACCGGCGGCAGCCCACTCGCCCATGCCGCCCTCGACGTTGCGCACCTGCTCCCAGCCGTTGCGCGTCAGGTAGGCGACGACCTGCGCCGAACGACCGCCGGAGCGGCAGATGACCGCCACGTCGCGGTCCGTCGGCACCTCGGCCAGCCGGGCCGGCAGCTCCATCATCGGGAGGTGGTGGGCGTCGGGCGCGTGCCCGGCGGCCCACTCGTCGTCCTCCCGGACGTCGAGCAGGTAGGTGGCGTCGTCGATCTCGGTCACGGTCATGGTGGGTACCTGGGGTCCGAACACGGCTACCAAGCCTAGATCCTCCCGGAGCGGTTCGGCGCGGACCGGCCGGTCTCGCCGCTCACAGCCGGATGACCCACCGCGGGTTGGCGCGGGCCCAGTCGGGCATGCGGGTGCCGCGGACCGCGTCGAACAGGCCGTTCCCCCCGTTGTCGAGCACGACGTACGACGTCTCGTCGATGAGCTGCGGGTACGACGGCACCTGTACGCCCTGGAGGGCGTTCGCGGGCAGCCCGCGCAGCGCGAGGACCAGGTCCTCCAGGGGTACGCCGTTGCTGTCCACGGTCAGCGACCCGCCCACGGCCCGGATCACCTGGTCCAGCTTGATCGGGTTGTTGCGCAGGTTCGTCTCGCCGGCACGGTCCAGCAGTGCCCGGAGCAGTTGCTGCTGGTGGCGCTGCCGGTCGTAGTCGCCGCCGGGCAGGTCGTAGCGCTGGCGGACGTAGTCCAGCGCCTCGGCGCCGGTCATCTGCCGGCACCCGGGACTGAACACGCGGTTGGTGTGGATCGAGCGCACCTCGCTGTCCACGCACATCCGGACCCCGCCGAGCAGGTCGATCACCTTCTTGATCCCCGCGAAGTCGACCAGGGCGGCGCCGTCGAAGCGGATCCCGGTCAACCGGCTGAGCGTGGCCGACAGCAACTGGGCGCCGGGCCGTCCCCCGCCCCCGTGCTCGTACGCCGCGTTGATCTTGTCTTGACCGCCGCCGTAGCCGTTGCCGGCGGGAATAGCGACGAGCAGGTCGCGGGGGATGGAGACCAGGTACGCCTCCCGCAGCCCGGCCGGCACGTGCACGATGAGGATGGTGTCGGCGCGCTGCTCCGAGGTGGTGTCACCGGGCCGCTTGTCGGTGCCGATCAGCAGGTAGTTCAGCGGGCCGGAGAGGTTCGGCCGCTCGGTGCGGGCGCCGGGGTCGAGCAGTTCCTCGCGGGCGACCGTACGGTCGTAGCGGTCGGTGAGCGTGTGGAGGCCGAACACGGCGATCCCGGCCAGCACCACGAGGGTCAGGCCGATCCCGATCAGGATCCGCGGCCACCGGGCGCGCCTCGGCCGGGTGGCCCCGGCATCCGCCTCGGCCCCCTCCGCGCCGTCCCGGCCCGACCTGGACGTGTCCCCTCCCCGGAGCCGATACGTGAGACCTGCTCACGTCAGGCTACGAGCGGTACCGCCGGAGCTGGTCCGATTCGCCGACTTTGGGCTTGATCACTTCCGGTTGGAGATGACCTCGGGGTGGTTGAACACGAACTCGGCCAGCTTGTCCTGCTTGACCGCCTGGAACATCTGCAACGTCTCGGGGCTGAGCTCCTCCCGGCCGTTGCCGTTGCCGTTGAAGGTGCCGTTGTTCGTCTTGAGCATGGTGAGCTCGTTCGCGGTGACGCCGCGCATGGTGAAGACGAAGTTCTCGATGGACGCCCCGTTGACGTCCAGGACCAACGCCTTGCCGGCGGCCTTGACCAGCTGCTGGAGCTTCAGCGGGTTGGTCAGGATGCCCTTGTCGGTGGCCTTCCTGGCCATCGCCTTGATGAGCTGCTGCTGGTTGGCCTGCCGGTCGTAGTCGCCCTGGGCGAGGCCGTAGCGCTGCCGGGCGTAGTCGAGCGCGGCCCAGCCCTCCATCTCCTGGCAGCCCTTCTTGTGCACCACGGGGGTCATCGGCTTGCCGGTCTTCTTGGCGTCCGCGTTCCACATGGGCTTGCCGTCGACGTACGACATGTGGTGCGACTTGACCTCCTGCTTGACGCAGATCCGCACCGTGCCGAGGGTGTCGATGACGTTCTTGAAGCCGCCGAAGTTGATGATCGCGGCGCCGTCGAAGCTCACGCCCGTGAGGTTCTTGATGGTCTGCGCCATGAGCTGGGCGCCGCCCTCCCAGCCGCCGCCGTTGCGGGCGCCGATCTGGAACGCCGCGTTGATCTTGTCGGTGCCGCCCTGCCAGCCGCTCTTCTTGAACGCCGGGATGTGGGCCTCGGTGTCCCGGGGGACGGAGATCAGGTACGCCTGGTCGTGCGTGGCCGGGATGTGCAGGACGATGATCGAGTCCGATCGGACGTCGTCGGCCGCCCATCGTTCCCGGGCGTCCACCCCCAGCAGCAGCATGTCGATCGGGCCGTCGAGGCTCGCGCCGCCCTCGGCGTCGGTCTTGCCGGCGTCGCCGAGCAGGTTCCGCTGGGCGATGTTGCCGGTCGCCTGGCTGATCAGCGCCTTGCTGCCGACGATGGCGACGCCGCTGGTCAACATCAGCACCGCGCCCGCGACGACGGTGAGCCGCGCCCAGAGCGGGTCCTTGCGCCGCGGCCGCTTCTTCGGCGGCGCGGGGTCGGCCCCGCCACGCGTGCGGGCCTGCGACGGTATGACAGCGGACCCGCCGGGCGGGCGCTTGGAGTCCAGCGACGGAGGGCGACGGCTGGTCTGAACCGGCATGCGTGCTCCAGCTCGCGTGATCAGGGGGCGGGACCACTGTACGGACACTTTCCGGTCCTGGCGAGTTCGTCAGACGGCAAAGTGCCGTTACCCGGAAGGTCACCGTAGATATTGACCGATCGGCCGGTGTGAGGGCGACCGGAAGGTCATCGCCTTTCAGCAACTGGAAAGTTCTTCACCGCCTGACGTATTCGTCGCTGTCAGCGCCCGCGGCGGTTCGTCAGCCGCCGTTGCCGTTCTTCGGTTGGTTGGCCTTCACCCAGTCCGCCATCGTGTCGGCCGACATCGCCTGGTACATCGCCAGCGCCTTCTCCCGGTCGGAGACCACGACCGACTCGCCGTCGATCGTGTCGCTGCCCGTGTTCGGGCTGGTGATGAACGTCAGGCTCTCGCCCCGCAGGTTGCGGAACTCGACCCCCATGTCGACCAACGAGAAGTCGCGGTCGACGGTCACGGCGTCGGTCACCGACCGGAGGAAGTCGTTCAGCTTCTTCGGGTTGCTCAGGGTGCCGCTGCTGGCCGCCTTGTCCATGAGCGCGCGCAGGAACTCCTGCTGGTGGCGCATCCGCGCGAAGTCGCCGTCCGGGAACTGCTTGCGCTGCCGGATCCAGTCCAGCGCCTCGGTGCCGTTCATGTGGTTCTTGCCCTTGGTGAACGTGCGGTACGGCTTGTGGATCGACGTGATCGTCCGCTCGACGTTCAGGTCGACGCCGCCGAGCGCGTCGGTGACCTGCTTGAACCCGGCGAAGTCGATCGCCATCACGTGGTCCAGACGGACGTCGGTGAAGCACTCGACGGTGCGTACCGCGAGCGGCAGCCCACCGAACGCGAACGCCGCGTTGATCTTCGCCCGGCGGCCCGAGCCGCAGTCGGCGCCGGCGCTCTCCGGGATCGGCACGTACAGGTCACGCGGGATGGAGACCAGGTAGGCCGCCTGGTGGTCGGCCGGGATGTGCATCACGATGACCGTGTCGGCGCGCCACTTGCCCGCCTGGTCGACCGGGGCGTCCGGGTCCCGGGAGTCGCTGCCGACCAGCAGGATGTTGAGAGAGCCCTCCACCGGCTTGGCCGGGCGCCCGCCGGTGATCTCGGCGAACGGGTCGGTGCGGGCCAGGTCGTTGTCGAGGTTGCGCACGTAGAGCCACGCACCGACACCGCCGAGCAGCGCCAGCACCAGCACCGCGATCCCGGCCACCAGGCCGATCCGCCCCCACCGCGGCCGCGGGCCGCGCCCACCGGGCCGCCCGCCGCCACCCGGGCCGCCGGGGCCCACGGGCCCGGACGGGCCGGCCGGCCCGCCACCCTGCGGCTGCTCGTCGTACGACGGATACCAGCTCGCGTCGGACGGTCGGGCGCGTCCGGACGTGCCGCGGGCGGAGCCGGGCACCGACGCGCGCCCGGAGCTGCGGTGCAGGTACGGGTGCGGGAGGCCGGCGGAGGAGGTGGCTGACATGTAACTCAGGGTACGTAGCCCCGGCCAATGTCGCCCTCAGGCGACGCCCAGCTTCCGGCGTCGCGCCCAGGACGGGCCCTAGCCGACCCGGCCGCGGAAGTACTCGATCGTGCGGCGGAGGCCGTCCTCGGGCGCCACCGCCGGCTCGTAGCCCAGCAGTTCGCGCGCGAGCGTCAGGTCCGGCCGGCGCATCTCCGGGTCGTCGGCGCTGCGGGTGACATAGGTCACCTCGGAGCTGCTGCCGCAGAGCGACACGATCGTCTCGGCGAGCTGCCGCATCGTCATCTCGTGCTCGGTCCCGCAGTTGATCGGGCCGGTCTCGGTCGAGTCGAGCAGCAGCAGGATGCCGCGGACGAGGTCCTCGACGTAGCAGATCGAGCGCGTCTGGTTGCCCGTGCCGTGCACGGTGATGGGGTCGCCGCGCAGCGCCTGGGCGATGAAGGTGGGGATGGCGCGGCCGTCGTCGGGCCGCATGCGCGGGCCGTACGTGTTGAAGATCCGCACGATGGCGGTGTCGAGCCCGCGGCTGCGGTGGTAGGCCATCGTGGCGGCCTCCGAGAAGCGCTTGGCCTCGTCGTAGACGCTGCGGATCCCGATCGGGTTGACGTTGCCCCAGTACGTCTCGCGCTGCGGGTGCTCCTTCGGGTCCCCGTACGCCTCGGACGTGGACGCCATGAGGAACCGGGCGCCGTCGGCGACGGCGCGGTCCAGCAGGTGGAGCGTGGCCACCGAGCCGACCCGGAGGATCTCGACGGGCAGCTTCTCGAAATCGGTCGGGCTGGCCGGGGAGGCCATGTGCAGGATCGCGTCGAACCGCTCGGCCAGCGCCGGGTGGTGCGCCGGCAGCCCGTCGGCGATGTCCGCCTCGACGAGCGTGAAGGTCGGCGTGTCCAGCAGGTGGGCGACGTTCTCCTTCGACCCGGTGACGAAGTTGTCCACCGCGACGACCGTGCAGCCGCGCGCGATCAGCGCGTCCACCAGGTGCGACGGAACGAAACCGGCGCCGCCGGTGACGAGGATGCGATGACCGGTGCCGAAACGGGGAGCGACCTTCATACCGCTCAGCCTACTCAGCGTGAACGGTGCGACGTGGCCGGCCGCGCCTCCGCTTCCCGTCGAGTCCCGGCGGTCGCCGGCGTACGCGTCGGGGCCCCTCCGGTGTCGGAGGGGCCCCGCAGCCGGGCGCGGTCCGCCCGGCGGTTGCTCAGTGCGCGCCGGCCCCGGTCAGGCTGCGCACCTCCAGTTCGGCGTACTTGGCGTCGTCGCGCTCCTTGGAGATGACGGTGCCGATCCAGCCACAGAGGAACCCGAACGGAATCGAGATGAGGCCCGGGTTGGACAGCGGGAACCACTGCCAGTCGTGGTCGGGGAACATGGCCGTGGGCGCCCCCGAGACGACCGGCGAGAAGAACACGAGGACCACCGCGGCGAGCAGACCTCCGTAGATGGCCCAGACCGCGCCCGAGGTGTTGAACCGCCTCCAGAACAGGCTGTAGAGGATCGCCGGCAGGTTGCCGGACGCGGCCACCGCGAACGCGAGTGCCACGAGGAACGCCACGTTCAGGTTCTGCGCGAAGATGGAGAGCGCGATCGAGATCGCGCCGATCACCAGCGCGGAGATCCGGGCGACGTTCACCTCCTGCCGCTCCGACGCCTGCCCGTTCTTGAGCACGTTGGCGTAGAAGTCGTGTGCCAGGCTCGACGAGGACGCCAGCGTCAGGCCCGCGACGACCGCCAGGATGGTCGCGAACGCGACCGCGGCGATGATCGCGAGCAGGGTCGCCCCGCCCAGGTCGCCGCCGAGGAAGTCGATGCCGAGCGCCTCGGCCAACTGCGGCGCCGCGGTGTTGCCGGCCTTGTCCTGGGCGGTGATCGCCTCGCCGCCCACGAGGGCCGCCGCGCCGAAGCCGAGGGCCAGCGTGAGCAGGTAGAAGGCGCCGATGATGCCGATCGCCCACAGGACGCTCTTACGGGCGGCGCGGGCGGTCGGGACGGTGTAGAAGCGGATCAGGATGTGCGGCAGGCCCGCCGTGCCGAGCACCAGGGCGATGCCCAGCGAGAGCAGGTCCATCTTGTTGTAGAAGGTCTGCGTCGAGTTGCCGGCCACCTCGACGCCGTAGCGCAACCCCGGTTCGAGGAACGCGGCGCCCTTGCCCGAGGAGGACGCGGCGTCGCCGAGCAGCGAGGAGAGGTTGAACTTGTACTTGGCGAGCACCAGCAGCGTCATGACGATGGCGCCGCCCATGAGCAGGAACGCCTTGACGATCTGCACGTAGGTGGTGCCCTTCATGCCGCCCACCGTGACGTAGATGATCATCAGGGCGCCGACCATGATGATGGTGGCGATCTTCGCGGCGTCCGCGTCCATGCCGAGGAACGTGGTGCCCGGCCGGATGCCGAGCAGCAGTGCCACGAGGGCGCCGGCGCCCACCATCTGGGCCAGCAGGTAGAAGATCGACACGGTGATGGTCGAGACGGCCGCGGCCGTACGCACCGGACGCTGGCGCATCCGGAACGCCAGCACGTCGGCCATCGTGTAGCGGCCCGAGTTTCGCAGCAACTCGGCGACCAGCAGCAATGCCACGAGCCAGGCGACCAGGAAGCCGATCGAGTAGAGGAAGCCGTCGTAGCCGTAGAGGGCGATGAGGCCGGCGATGCCGAGGAACGAGGCGGCCGACATGTAGTCGCCGCCGATGGCCATGCCGTTCTGGAAACCGGAGAAGGACCGGCCGCCCGCGTAGAAGTCCGTGGCCGTCTTGGTCTGCCGGCTGGCCCAGACGGTGATGGCCAGCGTGATGGCCACGAAGACGAGGAAGAGCGTGATCGTGAGGTTGCGGGCGGTCGTGTCACCCGCCTCAGCCGCGAGGACCGTGTTCATGGTTCACCTCCCCCACCTCGGCGCGGATCCGGTCGGCGACCGGGTCGATCTTCCGGTCGGCGAACCGGGAGTAGAGCCAGGCGATGAGGAACGTGGACACGAACTGGAGCAGCCCGAAGACGAGCGCCACGTTGACGTTGCCGAAGAGCTTCGTGCCCATGAAGTCCCGGGCGTACGCGGACAGGATCACGTAGAGCGCGTACCACAGGAAGAACGCGACGGTCATCGGGAAGACGAAGCCGCGCAGGGTGCGACGCAACCCGGCGAACTCGTCCGACTGTGCAACGGCCGAATACCGGTCCGGTGCGGACGCGGCCGGCGCGGGTGTGTCCGTGGACATCTGTGGATCACCACCTTCACAGGCGTCGGGGATTTTCCGCGCACGGTAGAAAGCGCGCTCCCCGGCGGGGAAGGCCGAGATCGGCGCCGGTCGGCGGATGCGCCGAACGGCGGGCTGGCTGCGCCGAGTGACTCAGGTCACTTCGCTCAGCGGTCGGTGCCCGTCAGGTCAGCTCCCGGTAACGGCCCCGGTAGTGCAGCAGCGGCTCGGTCTCCTCGACCAGCTCGACCGCCTCGATGGTCGCCTCGACGAGCAGCGCCCAGCCGTACTCGCGGGCGGCGTCCAGCCGGCAGCCGGTCCACCCGCCGGCGTCGGCCGGCACCGGCCCGTACGGCGTGTCGGTCCAGTCGCCGGTGGCGAAGAGCCCGCCCGGCGACGGGAAGAGGCCGGCGAACCGGTCGGCGAGCTGGCGGTGCGCCGGGGCGAGCGGCGCCACCGCGAACCGGCCCGCGCCCTCGACGGCCGCCCAGAGGTCGGACTCGGGGTCGACGAGGCCCAGCAGCCGATCCGGCTCGCCCTCGGCGACGAGCGTGGAGGAGACGGTGAGCCCGGCGGGCCCGGGCGCCGTCCACAGCGTCACGGGCGACGCCAGCCGGCCCCTCAGCCGGCGTACGGGGGAGCGTTGACCGGCCGGCACGGCGAACGGGTCGGTGTGGTGGATCTCGGCGCCCGGCTCATGATTCACGTGAAACATTCTGCCCGCGGCATCCGCTCAGCCGCCGGCGGACGCGAAGCCGCGGACCAGCGAGGCCACCTCGTCGGCGCGGGTGTCCATCACGAAGTGGCCGCCGTCCAGGACGTACACCTCGGCGTCCGGCACGTCCGACCGGTACGCCTCCGCCTCCGCCACCTGGAACGAGGTGTCGTAGCGGCCCCACAGGACGAGCAGCCGCGGCCGGTTGGCGCGCAGCCACTCCTGCCACCGGCCGTACGACGCCACGTTCGTCCGGTAGTCGTGGAAGAGGTCGAGCTGGATCTCGGCCTGCCCGGGCCGGCTGAGGAAGGCGTGCTCGTCGGTCCAGAGGTCCGGGTCGTACCGCTGGGATCCGGGTCGTCGCCCACGTGCCGGGTGCGCGCGGCGTCGAGGGACAGGAAGTTCTGGCGTACGGCCGCCTCGTGCCCCGCCCGGTCGCGCCAGTACGCCCGGCGGCTGTCCCAGAGCGGTCCCAGCCCGACCTCGTGCGCCACCGCGTTCTGCACCACGAGGCCGGTGAGCCGGCCCGGGTCCGCGAGGGCAATCCGGAAGCCCACCGGGCCGCCGTAGTCCTGGACGTACAGCAGATGGCGCTCGACACCGATCGTGGTGACGAAGCGCGCCATCACCTCGGCGATCCGGTCGAAGGTGTACGCGAAGCGGCCCGGCTCGGGGGCGTCGCTGTGCCCGAATCCCGGATAGTCGGGCGCGACCAGCCGGAACCGGTCGACGAGCCGGGCGAGCAGCGGTTCGAACATGCGGGACGAGGACGGGAACCCGTGCAGGAGCAGCAGCACGGGCGCGTCGGTTGGACCGGCCTCGCGGTAGAAGATGGACAGGCCGTCGACCACCACCGTGCGGTAGCGCGTGTGGGTGCTCATGGCGACTGCTCCTCGTCGGCTTCCCGCACCGTAGCGACCGGCCGGGCGCCGGCGCCCGCGTTCGCCGGGCACGCCACCGAACGGGTGCCGCCCCGGCGTCACCGGCCCGGGGCGGCGCCCGGCCTCAGCGGCGCGGGGTGACCGTCGCCAGCAGCTCGGGCTGCCGCCGGTCCAGCACGTCCCCCGCCAGATAGCTGCCAAGCAGCGCCGCGGCCACGCCGTAGGCGGCGCCGAAGGGCAGACCCAGCCACAGCCAGGCGTCGCCGAGCAGTGCGGCCGCCAGCACGACCGGCACACCGGCCACCCCCGCGGCGAGCATCGCCAGCATGCTGAGGGCGCCCTTCGCCATCCCGGCGCCGGTGTTCAGCGCGAACGGGTTGCTCGACTCCGGCAGCGAGTACGCCCCGAGCACCGAGACGAAACCGGTCACCGCGAGCCCGGCACCGTACGCGGCCACCAGACTGCCGGCGGTCATGGCGATCCAGGACGGCTCGCCGAGCACCAGCGGGATGGCCACGGCGACGACCGTCAGCATCGGCAGCACGTAGACGGAGAACGCGGCGTAGCGGGCGCGCAGTTCCAGTCGGCCGGGCACGCCGGCCACCAGGTGCGCCGCGTAGGCGCTGCCGTCGAACCCGAACTGGTTGGCCAGGGTGACCGAGGCGATCACGCCGACGAAGAGCATCGACAGGCTGACCACCACGGGTGACGCCGTGCCGTCGACGGCCGCCAGCCCTCCCTCGTCGTCCAGGGCGAAACCGGCGCCGCCGAGGTTGACCATCGCCGGCACGAAGATGCCGACGACCGCGATCGTGATGAGGTTGGCCCGCCGCCGGGCGTCCCGCCACCAGTAGCGGCACTCGCGGGCGACCAGCGCGCCGAAGCGGTCACGCCGGGCCCAGCCGGCGGCCCGGGGAAAGAGCTGGGCGACGGCGCCGCCCGCGACGCCGCGCGTCGTCGGGGCCGGGCCGGCGGTCGCCGCACCGACCATCGCCGACTCCAGCGACCGGGACCACCAGAGCAGCAGCGCGCCGAGGGCCAGCGCGGTGATCAGCAGCTTGACCGGGGCCGCCCAGGCCCGGCCCTGCGCCACGTCGATGCCGGCCGTCCACGGCGCGCCGAACGGCGTCCAGCCCACCACCTCGGCGAACCCGGTCAGGCGCGTCCAGTCGGTCTCGCGGAGCGCGGCGAGCCCGAAGACCTGCAGCGGACCGAGCAGCGCGGCGGTCACCGCGAGCAGCACGGCGGCCAGGTCGCGGACCC
This sequence comes from Micromonospora sp. URMC 103, assembly GCF_051386435.1. Taxonomy (NCBI): domain Bacteria; kingdom Bacillati; phylum Actinomycetota; class Actinomycetes; order Micromonosporales; family Micromonosporaceae; genus Micromonospora; species Micromonospora sp. URMC 103. Next base: position 543,411 of record NZ_JBPQTR010000003.1, read on the forward strand.
GCCGGGACCGGAGCATGGTGGCGAAGGCGCTGGTCACCGCCCGGCTCGCCGCCACGCAGAGCAGCAGACCGGCGAGCACCCCGACGAGCTCGACCACCGCGGCCGACCAGCCGCCGAGCACCCCGGCGGTGAGCACGAGACCGCAGACCGCGAGCAGGACGGCGACCACCGGCACGCTGATCAGGGCGGCCGCGAAGAGCCCGGTGACCAGCGTCCGGCGCGGCAGCGGCAGCAGGGCGAAGCGCGCCGGGTCGAGCGTCTCGTCCACCCCGAAGAAGACCAGGGGCAGCAGCAGCCAGCCGAGCACCAGCAGGGCGCCGCCGAGCGACGCGACCATGAGCGCGTAGCGGTCGGTGTCGGCCAGGCCGGGCGCGGCGAACAGGAAGAACCCGCTGGCCGCGAACCACAGCCCGACCAGCACACCGCCCAGGAAGAGCGCGACCCGCCAGCCCTGCCCGCGGAAGTTGTTGCCCATCACCCGCAGCTTGAGCCGGACGAAGTGTTGCGCGGAGACGCGGCGCACCGGCGCGGCCTGCCCGGTCAGTTGGACAGCCATGCCAGCTCCTCGCCGGTCGCCGTGCGGCCGCCCACAACCTCGACGAAGACGTCCTCGAGCGAACGCTTGCCGCGGACCTCGTCGAGCGTCCCCACCCGCTTGATGGCGCCCTCGGCGAGGATCGCCACGTGCGAGCAGAGCCGCTCGACGACCTCCATGACGTGGCTGGAGAAGACGACCGTGCCGCCGCTCGTCACGTAGCGCTGGAGGATGTCCCGGATCAGCGCCGCGGAGACCGGGTCGACCGCCTCGAACGGCTCGTCCAGCACGAGCAGCCGCGGCCCGTGCAGCAGCGCGCAGGCGAGGCCGATCTTCTTCTTCATGCCGGCCGAGTAGTCGACCACGAGCGTGCGGCCGGCGTCGGTGAGCGCCAGCACGTCGAGCAGCTCGGCCGCCCGCTGGTCGACAACGGCCGGGTCCATGCCGCGCAGCAGACCGGTGTACGCGAGCAGCTCCGCGCCGTTGAGCCGGTCGAACAGCCGCACCCCGTCGGGCATGACACCGAGCAGCCGCTTCGCCGCGACCGGGTCGCCCCAGACGTCCTGACCGAGGACCCAGGCCTGACCGGCGTCGGGCCGGAGCAGCCCGACCGCCATGGAGAGCGTGGTGGTCTTGCCGGCGCCGTTCGGGCCGAGCAGGCCGTAGAAGGAACCGGCCGGGACGTCGAGGTCGACGCCCGAGACCGCCACCTTGCCGTCGAACCGTTTCGCGAGGCCGCGCAGCGCCAGAGCCGGGTGCTCACCAGTCATGGGTCCGACCGTATCGGGCCGGGACCATCGATGGATCCCGCCGCGGGATGACCTCCGGTCCGCCGTGGGTCGTACCGCTGCGGGACCGCCGCCGGTGCGACCCTAGAGACGCAGGGTGTCCGGGGCGTGCAGGCGCAGCATGGTGGCTCCCACGTCGGCCGGTACGCGACGGCGGGTCGCCATCGACACCACCACGGTCACGGTGAACGCGAGCGGCACCGTCCAGGCGGCCGGCTGGGCGACGAGCGTGGCCGGCCAACCGGACAGCGGCGGGCCGACCACCGTCACCAGCACGGCCGCGATGGCCGCGCCGCCGCCCACCAGCACGCCGGCGGCGGCGCCGAGGTCGGTGAGCCCGCGCCACCAGATGCCGAGCACCAGCAGCGGGCAGAAGCTGGACGCCGCGACGGCGAAGGCGAGCCCCACCACCTGCGAGACGTCCAGGCCGGACACGTTCAGCGCGAGCACGAGCGGGACCGCCCCGGCGATCACCGTGGCCAGCCGGAAGCCGCGCACCGAGCCGCGACCGAGCACGTCGGTGGAGATCACGCCGGCCACGCTGGTGAGCAGGCCGGACGAGGTGGAGAGGAAGGCGGCGAACGCGCCCGCCGCGACCAGCGCGGCGAGCAGCCGGCCGGTCGTGCCGTGGCCGAGCGCGGCACCGGGGAGGAGCACGACCACCGCGTCCGTCTGGCCGGTGACCAGCAGTTGCGGGGTGTAGATCCGGCCGAGCACGCCGTACAGGGTGGGGAGCAGGTAGAAGGCGCCCACGAGCGCGAGGACGACGAGGGTGGTGCGCCGGGCCGCCGCGCCGTCCGGATTCGTGTAGAAGCGGACGAGCACGTGCGGCAGACCCATGGTGCCGAGGAACGTGGCGAGGATGAGCGAGTACGTGGCGAAGAGGCCGCGGTCGTCGTCCCCCGCCGTGCTGGGCAGCAGCCAGTCGGCCGCCCCGGTGGCCACTCCGGACACCTGCGGCACCGGGTCGCCGGCAGCGAAGGACAGCTCCTCGCCCTGGCGTACCTCCCGGACCTCGCCGTCGGGCAGGGTGAGGGTCGCCGGGTGCTCGACCACGACGGTGGTCGCGGTGCGGAACACCGGGCCGTCCGGCGGTGTCACCGCCGGACGGGCGTCCGCCTGCCACTGGAGCGCCAGGAAGATCGCCGGTACGGCGAGCGCGGTCAGCTTGAGCCAGTACTGGAACGCCTGCACGAAGGTGATGGCCCGCATGCCGCCCAGCGCCACGTTGGTGGTCACCACGACGGCCACCAGCACGGCGCCCACCGGGTACGCCGAGCCGGTGACCGTGGAGAGCGTGAGGCCGGCGCCCTGGAGCTGGGGCACCAGGTACAGCCAGCCGATGAAGATCACGAAGGCGGTGGCCAGGATGCGCAGGCGCCGGGAACCCAGCCGCACCTCGCAGAAGTCGGGCAGCGTGAACGCGCCGGAGCGGCGCAGCGGGGCGGCCACGAACAGCAGCAGCGCCAGGTAGCCGGCGGCGAAGCCGACCGGGTACCAGAGCACGTCCACGCCGTACTTCAGGATCAGGCCGGCCACACCCAGGAAGGAGGCCGCGGAGAGGTACTCCCCGCCGATCGCCGCGGCGTTCCACGTCGGACTGATCACCCGGGACGCCACGAGGAAGTCCGAGGTGGTCCGGGCCAGGCGTAGGCCGTAGAAGCCGATGCCGACGGTCACCAGCGTGACCGCGACGATGGCCGGGACGACGAGCGTGTTGCCCACTCAGCGCTCCGGCCGCTGGACGAGGTCGGTGAAGTCCTGCTCGTTCCGCTCGGCCAGCCGCACGTACGCCCAGCCCACGCCGATGAGGAACGGGAAGCTCGCGACGCCGAGCAGCAGCCACGGCAGGTTCACACCGAGCACGGTGACCCGGCCGACCGAGGGCGCGATCGCGAACAGCCACGGCAGCCCGCCGAGCCCGATCATCACCACGAGCGAGAGTCGCAACGCCAGGGCGAGCTGGGCGCGGACCAGGCCCTTGACGAGCGCCTCGCCGACGCGGGTCTGCTGGGCCAGCTCGGTGCGCGTGCGGTCGGCGCGATCCTCCCGGCCGGACACCTCGGCCAGCACGACCCGCGCCCGTGGCTGCGGGACGTCGACCCGCGCGTGGCCGCCGGAGGGCGCCGGACCGGGTGGCCCGGGCGGTTCCCCGGCCGGGGGGACCGGGATCGGATCGACGGCGGCGGCCACCCCGGCAGTCTCGCCCGATCATGCGGAATGTCAAGCGCGGGTTGTGGATAACCTGTGGAGAACGCGTCACCCCTGTGGATAACCGGTGGATGGCCGACGGGGAGGGGCGGGGTCGGTGGCGTCGCCACGGACCCCGCCCCCGCCGGTCGTCAGCCGATCGGTACGACGAGCTCCGCCGACATGCTGCCGGTCGCCGGCACGGTGAACAGCCCCACCTTCCGGGTGCCGTCCGGCTCGGTGACCAGGTAGCGGCCGCTCAGCTGCTGGTCGCCGAGCTGGACGTCGTACGTGAAGAAGACCCGCTGGCGGCCCTTGAGCCGCATCTCGAACCGGCCGTCGGTGATCCAGCCGCTGCCCGCGATGTCACCCGTGTCGGCGCTGCGGGCGACGACGAACCCACCCGTGTACGGCGCGCCGTCGGGGGTGCGGAACGTGCCGGTGAGCGAGACGCCCCGGTCCAGCTGGGCGTCCTGGCGGGCGGTGCCGCCCGCGGTCACCGTCACCGGGGTGGCGGTGAACCGGCTGGGCTTGTCGCCGGACCACTCGATGGCGTACTGGGCGTCGGAGTAGACCACGGGCCAGGCGTACGGGCCCAGCCGGCCGAGGGTGTAGACGCCGTTCTCGTCGGTCGTGGCGTCGTCGACCCCGGCACCCGGGTGGCCGGTCAGCACCGACACGGTGATGCCCTGCACCGGCTTCCCGGTCGCGGCGTCGGTCACCGTGCCGGTCACCGAGCCCGCCCGGTCCAGCCGCACCTGCGGGCCGGTGGCGACCTGACCCGCCGTCGCGTCCACGACGACCGCCTGCCGCTCGTCGCCGGTGCCGCCGTCGGCGCCGACCCACTGCCGTCCGTACGTCGTCTCCTGCGGCGCCGCGAACAGCTTGTAGCTGCCCGTCCGCAGCGGGCCCACCGAGATGCGACCGGTGCGGTCACTGCACTCGCCGTGACCGTCGGTGAGAGCCGCCTGCTTGGGCAGGAACGCGTCCAGACAGACGTCCGGCACCGGCGCACCGGTCTGCCGGTCCACGATGGTCGTGGTGATGACCGCACCGGGCCGCAGCTTCACGGTGAGCGGGGTCGTCTGACCCGCCCGGACCCGCACGCCGGTCAGGTCCCGGGAGAAGTACCGGCCGTTCGGTGCGTAGAGGGAGAGGTCGTGCTGCCCCTGCGGCAGGCCCGTGACGGTCAGCCGGCCGGTGCCGTTGCTGCACACCGACTCGGCGCAGAAGTCGGCGACCGGCGCACCGGTCACCGAGTCGACCGCGGAGATCGTCACGGATCCGGTGCCGAGGAGGCTGTCGCGGATCGTGGTCGTGGCGCCACCGGTGACGGTGACCGTGTCCGCCTGCTCGGCGAGGAGCTTGCCGCGGTAGTACTGCTGGCGGTCACCCGCCATGAACCCGACCTTGTAGGAGCCCTGGAGCAGCTCCACGCGGAACTCGCCGTCGGCGTCGGTCTGGGTAGACGCGCCGCCGTACATGTTGACGGTCGTGACGTTGACGTCGGCGTTGGTCAGCGGTGCGCCGGCCGCGGTGGTGAAACGTCCGGTGAGGGTGCCCACCGGAAGCACCGTGTCGTCGACCGTGGTCTCCGCCCCGGCCGTCACCTCGAAGACGGCGGCGGCCTCCTCGTCGAGCTTCCCGGGCACGTACTGGCTTTGGTAGGAGCCCTCGATGGGCTGGAAGCTGACCCGGTAGCGGCCGGCCAGGGCGTTCATGGCGAACCGGCCCTGCTCGTCCGTGCGCCCGCTGGCCGAGTTGCTCCCGTCGACCTCGCTGGCCTGCAGGTACATGTCCACGACCGGGTTGCCGGCGACGTCGGTCAGCCGGCCCGTGATGGTGCCGGTCGCGCGCATCTGCTCGTCGACCCGGGTGGTGGCGCCCGCGGTGACCGTCACCGGATCGGCGTCCCAGGGCGTGGACTTGTGGTGGTAGTACTGCTCGGGCAGACCGTCGGCGTAGTAGCCCACGACGTACGACCCGGCGGCGAGCCCCGCGACCGTGTAGTTGCCGTCGGCGTCGGTCATCGCCGAGCCGGCGTGGTCGTAGCTGTCGGCGCGGTACACATTGATCGGCACCTCGGTGGCGGCGACACCGGTGCTGGTGGTCAGCCGTCCGCTGACCGACCCGGTCTCCGCGGCCTGGGCCGGCGCCGCACCGGGCAGCACCAGCGCTGCCGTGACGGCGCCGGCCACCAGAGCGCGGCGGGCGACAGTAAGGCGCATCTGCGTCCCAACGTGAGGGTGGTGGGGCGTCCGAGCAGGCGACGCCCGCACCGACCCTGCGCCCCGTACGGAATCGGCACGGGGAGGATAGGGCAGGAGTGCGACGGCTCACCCGTCCTTTGTCCACGATCCGATGCCGGAGGGTTCAGGACAGCCCGGCGCGCTCCGGTCGGGCGGAGGCGGAGCCGAGCCACGTGTGCGGGTTGCCGTACCAGCACCAGCCGAGCTTCGGCGCACCCTGGCTGATCCAGATCGCGGGCACCCGCTTGTCGCCGCACCGGGAGCCGACCAGCGAGAAGCACTTGTTCTTCGCGAGCGCCGCCGGGTACAGCGTGACGAGCGCGAGGCCCTCGTCGATGGTGAGCGGCAGCCGGTCCTGCCCCGTGATCACCTCCATGGCCGACGAGGGGGCGAGGTTGAGCGTCTCCTCGCCGCGGTCGGCGTCGAAGAGCAGGTACGCGGGCCCCTCCGGCACCTCCAACTCCTTGATCGGGTCGAAGCGGGCCAGGTCGCCCTCGGCGTAGTGCCGGTCGAGGAAGCCGGGCTTGCGCTTGCCCGCGAGCGTGGTGAGCGCGAGTCGCTCCTCGACACCGATCAGCTCACGGGTGACCACGAGCAGGAACGGCACCCGCCCCTCGGTGGGGGCCGGCAGGCCCACCGCACCGGCCACGGCCGCGGGGCGCAACGGGTGGACCAGCTCCCGGAAGCGGTTCTCGGTCATACCGGCGAGGCTCGGGTAGTCGAGTTCCACCAGGCGCCCCACCTGGCGGTCGAATTCGGTGGCAGGGTCGAACGGCGCATCGGACACGGTGCCTCCTCGCGAGTCGTACGGCCTACCGTACAGCGTACGACCAAGCGCCACTATTCCCGACCTAGCGGCTCCAGTCCTGCTTGGCCGCCCGGACCAGCTTGTCCTTCAGCTCGCGGGTGTGCCGGCGGCTGACCGGCAGCTCGGTGCCGTCGATCACCACCACGTAGCCCGAGTTGACCAGCCGCAGCTCGGCGATCAGCTTCAACTGCACCAGGTACGACCGGTGGATCCGCACGAAACCGGCGTCCGCCCAGCGCTCGGCGAGGGTGGCGAGCGAAACCCGGACCAGGTGGGAGCCGTCGGCCGTGTGCAGCCGTGCGTAGTCGCCCTGCGCCTCCACCCACCGCACCGCCGAGCGGGGCAGCATCCGGGTGGTGCCGGCCAGCTCGATGGGGATCGTCGGATCCTCCTCGGCACGGGCCAGCGCGGCCGGATGCGACGGCACCACCCGCGCGCCGATCACCCGGCGCAGCGACTCGGCGAGCCGCTCCGCGCGCACCGGCTTGCGGACGTAGTCGGTGGCGCCCAGGTCGAACGCGTCGACCGCGCCGTCGTCGTACGCGGTCACGAAGACGATGGCGGGTGGCCGGGCGAACCGGCGCAGCACCCGGGCCAGCTCCATCCCGTCGAGGCCGGGCATCCGGATGTCGAGGAAGACCACGTCCACGTCGCCGTCGCGCAGCAGGCGCAGCGCCTCGGTCGCGTCCCCCGCCGTGTGCAGCCGGGCCACCCGCGGGTCGGCCCGCAGGTGGTACGCCAACTCGTCGAGCGCCGGCGGCTCGTCGTCGACCGCCAGCACCCGGAGGAAGCCCGTCCCGCTCACCGCGCCCACCCGCTCGTTCACGAACCGGCCCGTACACCCGGATGGAACTTCGGCACCCGCATGCTCACCTTCGTGCCGGAGCCCAGCCCGGTCTCCACGACGAGCCCGAAGCCGTCCCCGAACACCGACCGGAGCCGCTCGTCGACGTTGGAGAGCCCGACGTGCTGGCCCGAGTCCTCCCCCGGGTCGCCGGTGCTGCGGGCCAGCTCGGCGATGCCGGCGGTCAGCGTCGTCGGATCCATCCCCACCCCGTCGTCCTCCACCGTGATGTGGCATTCGGCACCCGCGTCCCGGGCCTCGATGCTCACCATGCCCGTGCCCGGCTTGCGGGACAACCCGTGCCGGACCGCGTTCTCGACCAACGGTTGCAGGCAGAGGAACGGCAGGGTGACGGGCAGTACCTCGGGGGCGATCTGCAACCGCACCTGGAGGCGGTCGCCGAACCGGGCGCGTTCGATGGTGAGGTAGCGGTCGATCGAGCGCAGCTCCTCGGCCAACGTGGTGAACTCGCCGTGCGCCCGGAACGAGTACCGGGTGAACTCGGCGAACTCCAGGATCAGCTCCCGCGCCCGCTCCGGGTCGGTGCGGACGAACGAACCGATCGCGGTCAGCGCGTTGTAGATGAAGTGCGGGCTGATCTGGGCCCGCAGCGCCCGGATCTCGGCGCGGGCCAGCCGCTCCCGGGACGAGTCCAGTTCCGCCAGGGCGAGCTGGTTGCCGGCCCAGTGCGCGGTCTCCAGGGTGGCCTGCACGAGGCCGGGGGCCGGCGGACCGTCGGCGACCGCGACCAGGGCGCCGACCACCCGCCCGTCGGTGCCGGTCAGAGGCGCGACCACGGCCCCCCGCACCGGGCAGTCGACGCGGTCGCAGCTCAGCTCCGACTCGCCGAGCACCGTGGACCGGCCCGTGGCCACCGCCCGCCGCGCCGCGCCCAGCAGCTGCTCGCCGTGGTGCCCGCCGCGGCCGTCGAGCGCGAGCAGCCGGTCCCGGTCGGTGAGGGCCAGCCCGACCGCGCCCACGAGGGTCCGCAGATGCCGTACGGCCTTCGCGGCGCCCGCCACGCTCAGGCCCGCGCGCAGCGGCTCGGCGGCCAGGCCGGCGGTGTGCAGCACCTCGTACGTGGCGCGTTGGGTGGCGGTCGCGATGCCCCGCCGGGCGCGCAGCCGCAGGACCGCGAACAGGGCCGCGGCGAGCGCGGTGACCAGCGAGACGACGCCGAAGACGGCCGAGAGGTTGCCACCCACGCCCAGATCCTGTCGGCTCCGGGCCCCACCGCCAAGGGGTCAGTACGCGCCCTTGCGGGCGAGCACCACGCCCACGGTCCGCCAGAGGATGCTCAGGTCGTACGCGAGCGACCAGTTGTCGACGTAGTAGAGGTCCAGCCGGACGGCCTCGTCCCAGGAGAGGTCGGAACGGCCGGAGACCTGCCAGAGACCCGTCATGCCCGGCCGCACCAGCAGCCGGCGGCGCACGTCGCCCAGGAAGTCGCCGTCGTCGGCGGGCAGCGGGCGCGGCCCGACCAGCGACATCTCGCCCCAGAGCACGTTGATCAACTGGGGCAGCTCGTCCAGCGAGGAGGCACGCAGGAAGCGGCCCACCGGGAAGACCCGGGGGTCCTGCTTCATCTTGAAGAGCATGCCGTCGGTCTCGTTCTGGTCGACCAGGCTCGCCAGGCGCTCCTCGGCGTCGACGTACATGGTGCGGAACTTCCACACCCGGAACGTCCGCCCCTCGTGGCCCACCCGGGGCTGGCGGAAGAAGACCGGCCCCGGGTCGGAGATCTTGATGGCCACCGCGATGGCCACGAAGACCGGCACCAGCACCAGCAGCCCGAGCCCGGCGGCGACGCGGTCCATCAGGTTCTTGGCCAGCAGCGCCGGACCCGACAGGGTCGGCTCCTCGACGTGCAGCAGCGGCAGGCCCTCGATCGGGCGGATGTGCACCCGGGGACCGGCGATGTCGGTGAGCTGCGGGGCGACGACCAGGTCGACGCCGGAGCCCTCCAGTTGCCAGGCGAGCCGGCGCAGCTCGCCCGGCTCGGCGCTGGCCGAGCCGCACACCGCGATGGTGTCACCGCCCACCTCGCGCACCAGGGCGAGCACGTCGCGCCCGGCGTACACGGGGACGGGCGTCTGGATGCCGCGGGCGGCCGCGTAGCCGTCGGTCAGGTGGATGGCCACCGGCACGAGCCCGGCCGCCGGGTTGCGGGTGACCGCCGTGTAGACCTCCAGGCACTCGGGCAGCGTGCCGACCAGGATCATCCGGTGACCGCCCTGGCCGATGTTGCGGCGCACCACGTGCAGCACGAACCGGGCGAGGATGCGACCGAGCAGGATCAGCAGCAGCGCGCCGAGCAGCGCGGTGCCGACGGTCCACCGGGAGAGGTCCGTCTTGGTGGCGAAGGCCAGGAAGGAGACCGTGGCCGCGACCGCGACCCCGGCCCGGATCACCCGCTTGAACTCGTCCGGGCCCAGCCCCAGGTAGCGCCGGTCGTACGCCCGGTTGCCCCAGAGGATGACCACCCAGCCCAGCGGCAGCAGCACGAACGCCACCGTGAAGAACCAGGTGGGGTCGTTCTTGGCGTTGTAGAAGCCGGCGCGGGCCTGGTCGAACGTGTGGATCGCGGTGAAGCTCGCGAACGCGGCCGCCGCGAAGTCGAGGAGCAGGAGGATGGTCGTGTAGGGGCGATGCCAACGGGAGACGCGTCGGCGGGCCCGTGCCCACGCCGACCGGGGTACGCCGTTGTGCGACGGCGGTGTCGGCGGCTGGATCTCGAAGCTGTCGACGTGCCGCACGAGTTTGCTCCGGCCTTCGTTGGTTACCGGGCGCTGGAGGCTTGTCGTCACCTCAACCCATGTCCTCCCGCATGACACGCGCCGCTCACTCCTCGTGAGGGGCCCGAGTCGCCCACCGTCCCAGTCTCCCACGCGGGGCCCGACCGGGCGCCGGACCCGAAGGACTTCCGCGCCCCGCTGGTGCCGGCGGGATCTGGCCGGCTCCACGCCATATCAGAAGCCGGGGACCGAGCCACTATACCGATGGATGGCGGCCTCGGTAGAGCCACCGAGCGGGACTTGTCGCGTTATCCCGCCGATTTCGCTCCGTAACCGGCGCGTGGCCTTACTCACCGTACGAGCCGTGACAGCCGACGGTCAGCGAGGGGCTTCCCCCCGGTCTGGCAGGTCGGGCAGTACTGGAGGCTCGAGTCGGCGAAGGAGACCTCCCGGACGGTGTCGCCGCACACCGGGCAGGGCAGGCCCGTGCGCGCGTGCACCTTCAGCCCGGAGCGCTTCTCGCCCTTCAGCTCGGCGGCCCGCTGCCCGAGCGACCGGGTGACCGCGTCGCCGAGCACCTGCCGGGTGGCGGCGTGCAGCTCGGCGAGCTGCCCGTCGGTCAGCCGGTCGGTGATCGCGAACGGGGAGAGCTTCGCCGCGTGCAGGATCTCGTCGGAGTAGGCGTTGCCCACCCCGGCCAGCACCGCCTGGTCGGTGAGCACGCCCTTGACCTGCCCCCGCCGGCTGCGCAGCCGCTCCGTGAACGTGGCGAGGTCCGCGGCGAGGGCGTCCGGGCCGAGCTTGGCCACCCCGGGCACGGTCGCCGGGTCGGTCACCAGGTACGCGGCCAGCTTCTTCTGGGTGCCGGCCTCGGTCAGGTCGAACCCGGAGCCGTCGTCGAGGCGTACCCGCAGCGCGATCGGACCCTTGCCGGGGCGCAGCGGCGCCGCCGACGGGAACGCCTCCCGGTAGTGCAGCCAGCCCGCCCGGGCCAGGTGGACCACCAGGTGCAGATCGCCGTCGAAGATCACGTCGAGGAACTTGCCGTGCCGGCGCGCGTCCACCACCGCCCGGCCGGCCACCGCGGTCGGGGGCGGGTCGTACGTCTTCAGGGCGCTGATCGCGGCGACCTCGAGCCGGTCGACGCGCCGGCCCACCGCGCGCTGGCGCAGATAACCCGCGAGCGCTTCGACCTCCGGTAGTTCGGGCACGAGACAACGGTAGCCTCCTTTGGCGTGAGCGCGAGGAATGAGCTTGCGAATCCCTGCCGCGAGCGTGAGGAGTGAGTTTGCGAGCCCCGCAGGCGCGAGCAGGAGCCGGCACAGTCGTGAACGGAAGGCAAGCTCAGTGAGAATCGTGGTGGCGCACAACCGGTACCGGGAGGCTCAGCCGTCCGGGGAGAACACCATCGTCGACGCGGAGATCGCCCAGCTCACCGCGGCCGGCGTGGAGGTGGTGCCGTTCCTCCGCAGCTCGGACGAGATCCCGTCGATGTCGACCGCGGCGAAGGCGCTGCTGCCGATCTCGCCGATCTGGGCCCCGCGCGCCCAGCACGACCTGAGCCGCTTGATCACCGAGCACCGGCCGGACGTGCTGCACCTGCACAACCCGTACCCGCTGCTCTCGCCCTGGGTGGTGCGGACCGCCCACCGTCACGGCGTGCCGGTCGTGCAGACCGTGCACAACTACCGGCAGGTCTGCTCCTCGGGGATCTACTTCCGGGACGGCGTGATCTGCCAGGACTGCCGGGGCCGGACGCTCGGCGTGCCGGCGATCAAGCACCGCTGCTACCGGGACTCGGCGGCGCAGAGCGCGCTGATGGCGACCACCCTGGCCGTGCACCGGGGCACCTGGCGGTCGGTGGACCGGTACGTCGCGCTCACCACGGCCATCGCCGACCACCTGCGTGACTACGGGATCCCGGACGAGCGCATCGTGGTGAAGCCGAACGCCGTGCCGGACCCGGGCCGGCCCGCGCCGCTGGGCGACGGGTTCCTCTACATGGCCCGGCTCTCTCCGGAGAAGGGCGTGGACCTCTTGCTGGACGCCTGGCGCCGGCACCCGGTGGGGGCGCTGGGCACGCTGCGCGTGGCCGGCGACGGCGAGCTGCGCCCGCTGGTGGAGGCTGCCGCCGCCGAGCGCCCCGACGTGGTCTACCTGGGCCAGCTCGACCGGGCCGGTGTGCGCTCGGCGGTCGAGGCGAGCGCCGTGGTCATCGCCGCGTCGATGTGGCACGACGTGCTGCCCACCGTGATCATCGAGGCGCTGGCCAGCGGCCGGCCGGTGCTCGGCACCGCGCTCGGCGGCATTCCGTACCTGGTCGGGGCGGACGCTCCCCGCGAGCCGGCCGGCACCGGGCCGGCCGAGGTGGCCTCCGCCGTCGCCGGGGGTGGTAAGTCGCCGATGCCGGCCGGCATCGAGGCGGGAGAGGCCGGTTGGGTGGTGGCACCGGAGCCGGCCGCGCTGGCCGCCGCCCTGCCGCTCGCCCGCGCCGGGGCTGCCGCGCTCGCGCCGGCCGCCCGGGCGCGCTACGAGCGGACCTTCCACCCCGACGTGGTCACCGGACAGCTCGTCGGCATCTACGCCGGTCTGTCCCGCACCCCGAGCCGCGCCTGACCCGCCCGCGGAGGAGCTGCTGAGGTCAGCGGAGGGACGCGCGGGCGCTGAAGGCGATGCTCGCCAGGAGGAAGCCGCCGTTCACGACCGTGAACGCCACCACGACCCAGAGCGTGAGGGCGGGGGCGAACAGCAGGACCAGCGCCGCCACGAAGATCACCGCGCCGTAGTCGCGGACCAGTTTCACGAGCCGGACCGGCAGCGAGGTCGAGGTGACCATGCTCGCCGCGTTGGGGCCCGCCTGCATCACCGACGTGACGAGGTTGACCATCCAGGTGCCGGCGAACGCCGCGACCAGCCAGACCGGGGTGGACGGATGCTGCGCCACGGTGGTCGCGGAGAGCGCCGCGACCAGGGCGATCTGGGCCGCCACGTCGCAGAGCACGTCGACCCGGGCGCCCGCCGCGCTGCCCTGGCCGGTCACCCGGGCGAGCTGGCCGTCGGCGCAGTCCAGGGCGTACGCCACCTGCCAGCCGATTAGCGCGAGCAACCCGACCACCCATGCCGGCACCGTGCCGTCGGCGACCGGGCCGGCCAGCGCGACCACGGTGACCGAGGTGGCGAGCCCGAGCACCAGGTTCGTGAGGGTCAGCGCGGTCGGGGGCAGCCCGAGCCGGTGCGCGGCGACCGCGAACGCGGCACCCACCCACTGGCTGATCGACTCGCTGAACAGCCCGCCGCCGCGGTTCGTCCGGTGGAAGTGGCCGGCAGTGGGACGGGAGGTGTCAGCCAAGGTAATCGCGGATTGCACCGGCGTAGTCTGCCAGCCGCGCCCGGGCGTCGGAAGGCGACAGCGCGAGGTGTTCGAGGATGGTGTAGCGGTCCGGCCGCGTACGCGGCGCGAAGATCACCGCGTCGACGAACTGCTCGTCGGTGAGCCCGAGCTCCGCGGGGGTGGTGGCGAGGCCGTGCCGGTGCAGGCAGTGGGCGAGCTGCCCGAACCGCTCGGGCTCCCCGCGCAGGAAGGTGCAGAACAGCGCGCCGAGGCCGGCCTGCTCGCCGTGAGAGGCGGTGCCCGGGAAGAGGTGGTCGATGGCGTGCGAGATCTCGTGGTCGCCGCCACTGGCCGGCCGGGTCGACCCGCACACCGAGCTGGCGAGGCCGCCGAGGATCAGCGCCTCGGCGAGCGTCGTGAGGAACCCGTCGTCGGTGATCTTGCCGGGATGGTTGACCAGCGCCTCGGCGCCGGACCGGGCCAGCGTCACGGCGAGACCGTCGATGGGCTCCCCGCGTACCTCGTGGGCCAGCTCCCAGTCGGCGCAGGCGCTCAGGTTGCTCACCGCGTCCCCGATGCCCGCCTGGGTCTGCCGGTCCGGGCCGTTCTCCACGAAGTCCAGGTCGACGATCACCGCGATCGGGATGTGCACCCCGTACGAGCCCTTGCCGCCCTCGTGATCGAGCGAGGCGGTCGGCGAGGCGATCCCGTCGTTCGCGAGGGAGGTGGCCACGGTCACCACGGGGATGCCGTAGCGGGTGGCGGCGTACTTGGCGGTGTCGATCGTCTTCCCGCCGCCGATGCCGACCACCGCGTCGTACGAGCGCGCGCGGAGCCGGTCACCCAGCTCGTTCGCGGCGTCGATCGTGCCGCCGGCCACCGTGAACACGTCGGCCGAGCCGAGGCTGGGCCGGCACAGCTCGACGATCTTCTCGCCCTGGCCGGGGCCGACGACCACCGCGACGTCGCCCCCGGAGGAGATCCGCCGGTCGGCGAGCAGGGGACCCAGGTCGGCCACGGCGCCCCGCCGGACCTCGATGAGCAACGGGGTGTTGACGGTCCGGGCTAGTAGCGGCACGCGATCTCCCGGGCGCGGGCCAGGTCGGCGTGGTTGTCGACCTCGACCCAGGAGACGTCCCCGATGGGGGCCGCCCGCACCTCGCCGCCCCGGTCGGCGAACTCCTGGTAGCCGTCCTCGTAGTAGAGGTTGGGGTCGCGCCGCCAGGTCGTCTCCAGCGCGTCGGCGAGCGCGTCGGCCACCTGCGGCTCGATCAGCGTGGCGCCGATGTACTCCCCGTACGCCTCGCCCGGATCCATGATCTTGGTAATCCGGGTGAGCTGGCCGGCCGCGTCGAAGGTGGTCTTCATCTCCTCCTCGGCCAGCGGCTTGAGGGTGTCCACGGCGAGCAGGATCCCCGGCCCCCGCTCGGCGAGCAGGGTCTTCTCGACGCTCACCGGGTGCACGGTGTCGCCGTTCACGAGCAGCACGCCCCGCTTGAACCAGTCCCGGGCCAGCCAGAGCGAGTACGCGTTGTTCCACTCCTCGGCCTTGTCGTTGTGCACGAGGGTGAGCGTCACGCCGTACCGCTTCTCCAGCTCCGCCTGCCGGCTGCGGACGGCGTCCGCCGCGTACCCGACCACGATCACGATCTCGTCGAGCCCCACCTCGGCGAGGTTCCCGAGCGCGATGTCGAGGATCGTCACGTCACCGTCCACCGGCACGAGGGCCTTGGGCAGGGTGTCGGTGTACGGGCGCAGCCGGCGCCCCGCCCCGGCCGCGAGCACCATCCCGATCATGCCGGCTTCCTCCCTCGTACGACTCCCGGTCACCGGTGGAGGATAGCGCCGGCTGGGAGACGCCCTCGGGTCAACCGGAGTTCACCGGCCGCTCACCCGGGCAGCGCGGCCAGGTCGGCGAGCACCGTGAGCCGCTCCTCGGCGGTCAGCACGGCGTATGGGCCGGCCGCGCGACGGTCGGTCTCCAGGTCGATGGCGAGCCGCTCCGGCCCCGGCGGCAGGGCGGCCACGCTGCGGGCGGTGTGCCCGGCGGCGCTCCACGCGGCCGCGTGCGCGTCGGCCCGGTGGTGGCGCAGCGTGCCGAGCCGGTTGAGCAGCAGCACGCCCGGCGGGGTGCCGTCGGGCTCGTACGGGGGCGCCGTCGCCGCGAAGGCCGCCCCTGCCGCGTCGGGCCGCTCCGCGTCGAGCACCAACGCGTACGCCAGCAGTCGGCCGAACGCCTCGACCAGCCGGACGACCCGCTCCTCGTGGCCGGCCCACAGCTCGGCGGTCACCTCGGCCTGCAGACCCCAGAGCTCGCCGAGGAAGGCGAGCCCGCGCTCGGTGGCCGCGATCCCGCCGTCCGGCCGGCGGTGCAGCATCCCGTACGCCACCTGCTTGTCCAGCGCGCGCCGGCACTCGGCCGCGTCCCGGTAGCGGGTGACGGCCGCGAACCCGGGCTCGTCCACGATCCCGCCGGGCTCGGCGAGCCGGGTGCGGAACTCCACGAGGAAACCGGTGGCCGCCGGTCCGCCGTAGCGCTGGCTCAACCCCGCGGCGCCCCGGTCGCGCCCGGCCTGCAGGCCGGCCGCGAACGCCCGGTCGACGGCCGGGGCCACCAGCCCGGCGAACCGGTGCGGGGCCAGCTCGACGGTGTGGTTCACCGACCCATCGCACGCAGGGTGGCGAAGGCCTCCTCCGCGATCCGGCGGATCAGGCCGTCGTTGACGTGCCGGTGCTCGTCGAGCAGGGGGACGTCGTCCTCGCCGAGCCACCGGAACTCGGTGTGCTTGCCCGCCTCGAGCCGCGGGTGGGCGAGGTCGCCGTCGACCCGGACGAGGAAGTCGCTCTCGACCCGCTCGAGGCCGTCGTCGCCGACGTAGCGGTACTCGCCCACCGGGCCCAGCACCTGCGCGACGGTCCAGCCGGTCTCCTCGGTCACCTCCCGGCGCAGCGCCGCCTCGACGTCCTCGCCGGGCTCCAGGTGGCCGCCCACCATGTCCCAACAATTGGGAAAGAGGCGCCGGTCCGGGGACCGCCGCTGGAAGAAGAGTCGCCCGTCGTCGTGCACGATGAGGGCGCCGGCGCAGCGCAGGGGCTCGGTGGACACGCCCCGACAGTAGCGAGCCGGCCGGCGTGGCGGCGATGCCGAGGTCTTGTTCCCGTAACATCGACGGCTCACCATGTCCGTACCGGATGCCACCGTCCCACAGGGGTGATGCGTGATGCAGGTACGGGAAGCGATGTCCAACGAGGTCCTCGTGGTCGGCCCGGAGCACACGCTCCGGCAGGCGGCCCGGATGATGTCGGCCCGCGGGGTCGGCTCGGCGGTGGTGATCGACCCCGACTCCGAGGGAATCGGGATCATGACCGAACGCGACGTGCTCAACGCCATCGGAGCGGGGCTGGACTGTGACGTCGAGCGCACGGGCGCCCACCTGACCTGGGACGTGGTGTACGCGGTCCCGGACTGGACCCTGGAGGAGGCGGCCGTCGCCATGGCCCGGGGCGGCTTCCGGCACCTGGTGGTGCTCGACGGCCGCGAGGTGGCCGGGGTGATCTCGGTGCGGGACATCATGCGCGTCTGGGCCGCCGGCCGGATGGTGGCGACCGGCTGACCGGCAGGCCGGCGGGCCGGCGGGCCGGCTCACCGACGCGCCGGTCGGCGGGCGGGGGCCGGGGGCGCCGGGCGGGCGGGCGCAGCACGACCCGCTCGCCCTTCCGGTCCGACTTGCCGCGCCACCGGGTCGGCCCAGGTCACCCGACCCGGTGGCTCAGGATGCGGACATCGCCGTGCCGTCGGCGCAGCCCCGGGGGCCGCCCGTACGCTCAACAGCCATGACCGCCGAGCAGCTGATCTCCTTCGCCCGCGGAGCGCCCTCGCTGGACATCGTCGATGTCGAGGGGCTCAAGGCCGCCGCCGTGCGCGCGTTCGACGCCGACCCCGCGGGGATCACGGCGTACGGCACCTCCGTCGGTTACCCCCCGTTGCGGAAGTGGATCGCCGAGAAGCACGGTGTGACGCCGGAGCAGGTGCTGGTGACCAACGGCTCGTTGCAGGCCGACGCCTTCCTCTTCGACCACCTGGTGCGCCCGGGCGACGCGGTGGTGGTCGAGCGGCCCACGTACGACCGGACGCTGCTCAACCTCAAGCGGATGGGCAGCGAGCTGCACGGCGTCTCGATCCAGCCGGACGGCCTGGACACCGCAGAGCTGCGCAAGCTGCTCGAGTCCGGGGTGCGCCCGCGGCTCGCGCACGTCATCCCGAACTACCAGAACCCGGCCGGCGTGACGCTCTCCCTGGAGAAGCGGCGCGAGCTGCTCGACCTGGCGGCGGAGTACGAGTTCACGATCTTCGAGGACGACCCGTACGCGGACATCCGGTTCCGGGGCGAGGCGCTGCCGTCCATGCTCTCGCTGGACACCCGCGACGTGGTGGTGCACGCCTCCAGCTTCACCAAGACCGTCTGCCCCGGTGTGCGGGTCGGCTACCTGGTCGGGCCGGCGGACCTGATCGCGGACATCGCCAAGAAGGCCACGAGCCTCTACATCTCCCCGGGCATGGTGGCCCAGGCGATCGTGCACCAGTTCTGCGTGTCGGGCGAGATCGACCGCTCGATCGAGACGGTGCGGGCCGCGCTCGGCGAGCGGGCCCGGGTGCTCGCCGAGTCGCTGCGCCGCCACCTGCCGCAGGCCCGGTTCGTGGAGCCGGACGGCGGCTACTTCCTCTGGGTGGAGTTCCCGGAGGACGTCCACGTCGACCGGCTCTTCCCGGCGGCCGCCGAGCGCGGCGTGGCCGTGGTCAAGGGCAGCGACTTCGTCGTCGACGGTGGGCGGCACGCGTTGCGGCTGGCCTTCTCGGCCGTGACGGCCGACAAGATCGACGAGGGGGTCCGCCGGCTCGCCGAGGCGGTGGCGGCGGTCCGCGGGTAGGGATCCTGTCGGGTTTCCGACAGAACGGCGGCATCCGCCCCTCGGGGACTCCCGCCGGAGCGGCGTGCGGCCCACAATGCTGCGAGCGTTACTCACGACGTGTAGCGGAGATCACCGCCCCGGCCTCGTCGCCGGTCGCACCCGCGACAGACGCCAGGTGATCCGCCGACACCCACGACGAGTGGCGTGACCAGCACAACCCCCCGCCCCCACAGGGCGCCGGGCGGGCCGGGGCGCCCCTCACCCCCCGATGCGGCCCGGCCCGCCCGGCCCCGCACGCTCGACGACCTCGTCACACGGCGTAACTGCCTCGATCGGCGTACCCTGCAAGCCGGCCGCCGGGCCGGGGCACGCGCCGCCGCCCGGGAGCGGCCTCCGCCCCCGTGCGGCGCGGGGCGGCGAGGCGTGGGGAGGGGGAGCGTTGGCGGATCGGGACCAGCGGGGTCGGGCGACCCCGCAGAACGGCGGACGGTTGGTCCGGCCGCGGGGAGCCTGGGCGGCGCCGGTCCGGGCCATGAGTCGCATCCTCAGCGCCGACGGCACCCCCCGCGACCCGGCGCCCGCCGACTCGGGACGCAGCGGGATCGTCGACTGCGCGCTGTACGTGGACGGCAAGCGGCAGCCGGGCGACTGGACCTACGCCGACGCGCTGGCCGCCGCCCGCCGGGAGGAGCACGGCTTCGTCTGGCTCGGGCTGCACCAACCCGAACTGGACGAGATGACCGCCATCGCGGCCACGTACGGTCTGCACGAGCTCGCCGTCGAGGACGCGGTCAAGGCCGAGCAGCGGCCCAAGCTGGAGCAGTTCGGCGACGTGAGCTTCCTCGTGCTGCGTACGGCCCGGTACTGCGAGCACACCGAGCTGACCGAGCAGTCCGAGGTGGTGGAGACCGGGCAGGTGCTGCTCTTCATCGGCCCGAACTTCGTGGTCAGCGTCCGGCACGGCGATGCCTCTCGGCTGTCCCCGGTCCGCGCCGACCTGGAGAGCAAGGAGGAGCTGCTCCTCCACGGGCCGTGGGCGGTCGCGTACGCCATCACCGACCGGGTGGTCGACCTCTACCTGGAGGTCGCCGACAAGCTCGAGGACGACCTCGACGTGCTGGAGGCGGAGGTCTTCGACCGGCAGGGCATCTCGCGGATCCAGCGGATCTACCAGATGAAGCGCGAGCTGGTGGAGTTCAAGCGGGCCGTCGTGCCGCTGCAACGCCCGCTGCTGACGCTGACCTCGCAGGGCAACCGCGAGGTGCCGAAGGAGATCCGGCGCTACTTCCGCGACGTGCAGGACCACCTCAGCCGCACGGTCGAGCAGGTGAACTCGTACGACGACCTGCTGAACTCGATCCTGCAGGCGCGGCTCGCCCAGGTCACCGTCGACCAGAACAACGACATGCGCAAGATCGCCGCGTGGGCGGCCATCGCCGCCGTGTGGACCGCCATCGCCGGCATCTACGGCATGAACTTCAAGTACATGCCGGAGCTGGACTGGGCGTACAGCTATCCGATCGTCTGGGCCCTGATGCTCGGAGCCTCGTTCGCGCTGTACCGCTGGTTCCACCGCAACGGCTGGCTCTGACGGCGGGCCGGCCGGGCCGCGCCGCCGCGCCGGTCCGCGTCCGGTCCGCCTTCCGAGAACGCGGAAGCGCCGGCGTTGCGGGCCGGAGCCCGCCTCGCCGGCACTTCCCGCCGTCGCGTGGGTCAGCGGCGCCCGTTGGTGCGGGCGGTGTCCTTGCCCAGTGCCTTGCTGAGGTCGTCGGCCGGGCGGCCGGTCACGTCCTTGGCGCCCTCGGCCACCGAGGGGACCTTCCCGGTCGGCTGGACCTTGGCCGTGGACGAGGTGCTCGGCGCGGTCGTCGACGCGCTCTGCCCGCCGGCCACCGCCGAGCTGCCGGCGCCGGTCGGGCCACCGCCCACACCGGACGTGCTCGCGTCAGCCATCTTCTCGCCTCCCGGGGTCGAACGGGTCTGCACCTCGATGGTGTCCACCTCGTCCCGCATGGGCTCGAGGGTGCGCGTGGGGTCGTACTCGGCCCACTCCTGCTGCTCGCGGCGGCGCCGCATCGCCATGGCCCCGGCCAGACCGGCGATCGCGCCGGCGGCCAGCAGGCCGGTCATCATCGAGCCGCGACGCCGCGGCTGCTTCTTCTTGCCGGTGATCCGCATGTTCCTCGACTTCGCCTTCCTGGTCATCGATCCCGCCTGCACGGCCCCGTCGCGGGCGGCCGCGGCGAGCGGTGCGAGCGAGGTGAGCGTCGTCCCCCAGCCGGTCGCGGCGCGGTCACGCATCCGGGTCGCCGTCGGCCCGACGTAGTCCCGGGCCGCCTGGACCCGGGGGCCGACCGTCGCGCCGGCACCCTTCGCGGCGTACGTGGCTGCCTGCATCAGATGGTTGATGCTCTGGTTCAGCTCGGCCTTCGCGAGCTGCCCCTGGGACTTGCGCCGCCCCATTCCAAACACGGTCCCACCTCCTGGGAGTTGTTCCTCCGTCATCCTCCACCCTCGGATGCCTCCGCGATGCCAGATCGGGCACATGGGAGGATCCGCATGGAACTGACCAACGAGTGAGGAGTACCCGTGGCCGAGGCTCTCTACGCCACCTTGCACACCAACGCCGGCCCGATCCGGCTGGAGCTCTTCCCCAACCACGCGCCGAAGACCGTCCGCAACTTCGTGGAGCTGGCGCAGGGGACGCGCGAGTACGTCGACCCGCGCACCGGCCAGCCCGGCAAGGGGCCGTACTACGACGGCACCATCTCGCACCGGGTCATCGCCGGCTTCATGATCCAGATGGGCGACCCGACCGGCACCGGTCGCGGTGGCCCGGGCTACAAGTTCGCCGACGAGTTCCACCCGGAGCTGCGCTTCGACCGGCCGTACCTGCTCGCCATGGCGAACGCCGGGCCGGGCACCAACGGCTCGCAGTTCTTCATCACGGTCGCCCCGACGCCGCACCTGACCAACCGGCACACCATCTTCGGTCAGGTGGCCGACGAGCAGTCGGCGAAGGTGGTCGACTCGATCGCCAACACCCCGACCGGGCCGAGCGACCGCCCGCTCCAGGACGTCGTCATCGAGCGGGTCGAGATCGAGGGGTCCGCTGCCTGAGGCGCGCCCGAGGTACCTTTGCTCGCATGACTGAGCGCTCCGGAGGGTGGGCACGGTGAGCGAGTCGCCGCCGACCACCCCGGTCTGCTACCGACACCCCGGCCGGGAGACGTACGTCCGCTGCACCCGCTGCGAGCGGCCGATCTGCCCGGACTGTATGCGGGAGGCGTCGGTCGGGCACCAGTGTCCGGAGTGCGTCAGCGAGGGGCGCCGTAGCGTCCGGCCGGCGCGTACCGCCTTCGGCGGCGGTGCCGCCGGCCGGCACGGCTACGTGACCAAGGCCCTCATCGCGGTGAACGTCCTGCTCATGCTGCTCTCCATCGCCTCCGACCGCGGCGGCGACGCGGCGGCCGGCGGGTCGGGCTTCGGGGGCCTCCTCGGCGGGCACACGCCGCTCACCGACTGGGGCGCGGTGCTCGGGCTCGCCGTCTTTCCCGACGGCACCGTGGGCGGCGTCGCGGACGGCCAGTGGTACCGGCTCGTCACGGCGATGTTCCTGCACTTCGGCGTGGTGCACCTGCTGCTGAACATGTGGGCGCTCTGGGTGCTCGGCCGGTCGCTGGAGGCCAACCTCGGGCCGCTGCGCTTCCTGGCGCTCTACCTGGTCGCGGGCTTCGGCGGAAACGTCGCCGCGTACCTGTTCAGCGCACCGAACTCGGCGACCGCCGGCGCGTCCACGGCCATCTTCGGCCTCTTCGCCGCCCTCTTCCTGATCATGCGGCGGCTGGGTCGGGACACGTCCGCGATCCTGCCGGTCCTCATCGTCAACCTGGTCTTCACCTTCGCCGTGCCGGGGATCTCGATCGCCGGGCACCTCGGCGGCCTGCTGACCGGCGCGGCGATGGCCCTGGTGCTCGCGTACGCGCCCCGGTCCCGGCGTTCGCTCGTCCAACTCGCCGGTGGAGTGATCATCGTGGTGGCTCTCGTCGGGGCGGTCCTCATCCGCACCGCCCAGCTCCTCGCGAGCTGAGCGGCCGGTCAGGAACCGGCGGCGGCCCGGGCCGCGCGCAGCGTGCGGGCGACCTCCCGGGGCGAGTCGCCGAGGTCGTACCGGCCGAAGATGTGCAGCGTCTCCCCGGCGTCGATCTCCAGGGTCTCGGTGGCCAGCCCGAGCCGCGGCCGGCGGTCCACGGTGACCGCCTCGATCGCCGCCCACGGCAGCCGGCGGCGCCCCGCGAACCCGGAGATGACCGTGACGCCCGCGGCGTCCAGCGCCAGCCGGACGGGCGCCAGCAGGTCACGTGCCGCCCAGGCGGCCAGCGCGGCGGCGACCAGCAGGGCCAGCGCGAGCCGCACCGGATCGCCGTCGGCGAAGAGGAGCGCGAGCGCCACCAGCAGGGCGGCGCCGGCGAGCTTCGCGGCGGGCAGGCTCACCGGCACCCGCCACTGCCGCTCCGGCATCCCGTCGTCCACCCGCCCAGCATGCCAGCGGACGCGGCGGCCGGCTGCCCGGCACGTCGGGGGACCCGGCCCGTGCCGGGGCGGGACGGCCGGTCGATGGACGACGTAGGATCGGGGCAGCCCAAGTTACCGGGGAGTAGACATGGATGACGCGGTTATCGTCGGCGCCGTACGCACTCCCGTGGGGCGGCGCAAGGGCAGCCTGGCCGGAGTGCACCCGGTCGACCTGTCGGCGCACGTGCTGCGCGCCCTCGCCGAGCGCACCGGCATCGACCCGGAGCAGGTCGACGACGTGGTCTGGGGCTGCGTGTCGCAGGTGGGCGAGCAGTCGTGGAACATCGCCCGCAACGGCGTGCTGGCCGCCGGGTGGCCGGAGTCGGTGCCCGGCACCACTCTGGACCGTCAGTGCGGGTCCAGCCAGCAGGCCCTGCACTTCGCCGCCGCGACCGTCTCGTCCGGGCAGGCCGACCTCGTGGTGGCCGGCGGCGTCGAGTCGATGACCCGGGTGCCCATGGGCTCCAGCGTGGCCGGCGGGATGCCGTTCAGCGAGCAGATCCGCGAGCGGTACCGCGGCGTCGAGGGCTTCGCCGAGAGCGAGCCGCTCCCGTTCAACCAGGGTGTGGGCGCCGAACTCATGGCGCAGCGGTGGCGATTCTCCCGGGCGCAGCTCGACGAGTTCGCGCTGGCCAGCCACGAGAAGGCGGCCGCCGCGCAGGACGCCGGGGCGTTCGACCCCGAGCTGGCGCCGGTGGCGCTCGCCGACGGCGGCAAGTTCGCCGCCGACGAAGGCATCCGGCGGGACACCTCGCTGGAGCGGCTGGGTGAGCTGGCCACGCCGTTCCGCGCCGACGGCGTCGTGACCGCGGGCTCGGCGTCGCAGATCTCCGACGGGGCGGCCGCGCTCGCGGTCACCACGAGCGAGTGGGCCAGCCGGCACGGACTGCGCCCGCTGGCCCGGATCCACACGGCGGTGGTCGCCGCCGACGACCCGGTCACCATGCTCACGGCGCCGATCCCGGCCACCGCGAAGGCGCTGCGCCGCGCGGGGCTGGGCATCGAGGAGATCGGGGTGTACGAGGTGAACGAGGCGTTCGCCCCGGTGCCGCTCGCCTGGCTCGCCGAGACCGAGGCAGACCCGGAGCGGCTCAACCCGCGCGGCGGTGCGATCGCCCTCGGCCATCCGCTCGGCGCGTCCGGCGCCCGGATCATGACGACCATGCTCCAGCACATGCGGGACAACGGGATCCGCTACGGCCTCCAGACCATGTGCGAGGGTGGCGGCATGGCCAACGCCACCATCGTCGAGCTGCTCTGACCGACCCACCGGGCGGCAATCCGCTGGCCCGGAATGGTCGCGTGCGCCTACCCTGCGTGCCGTGACGACCTCCCCCCACCGACGGCTGGGCTGGGCCGACCCGCACTGGCAGGACGAGGCCCACGCCTGGGTCGCCGCGCGGCTCGCCGCCGCCGGCCGCCGGGTCACCGGTCCGGTCGAGGCGCGCGTACGCCCGTGGTCGCTCGTCTGGCAGGTGCCCACCGACGCCGGTCCGGTCTGGTTCAAGGCGAACAACCTGGGCACCCGGCACGAGGCGGCGCTGCTCTCGCTGCTGGCCGAGCTGGCGCCCGGCCGGGTGCTCACACCGATCGCGGTGGACGCGGTCCGGGGCTGGTCGTTGCTGCCGCACGGCGGCGAGTCGCTGCGCGAGCTGCTCGAACGCGACTGGGACGCGAGCCACTGGGAACGGGTGCTGCCCGAGTACGCGGCGCTCCAGCGGGCCACCGCGTCCCAGGTCGACCGCCTGCTCGCGCTCGGCGTGCCCGACCACCGCCCCGACGTGCTGCCGGCGCTGCTCACCGAGCTGCTCGACGACCACGGATCGCTGCGCGTCGGCGCGGACGGCGGGTTGGACGCGCAGACGTACGAGCGGCTGCGGGCGGAGGTGCCGGCGTACGCGGACCGGTGCCGGCGGCTCGCCGAGATCGGGGTACCGGCCGCCGTCCAGCACGACGACCTGCACGACGGCAACGTCTTCGCAGGCCCGGCCGGCTACCGCTTCTTCGACTGGGGCGACGCGTCGGTGGCCCACCCGTTCGGCAGCCTGCTCGTGACCCTCCGCTCCGTCCGGTACGCGTCCGACCTGAAACCGGGCGACCCCGCCCTCACCAAGCTGCGGGACGCGTACCTGGAACCGTGGACCGACGCCTACGACCGGGCGACCCTCCTGGAGGCGGCCGGCCTGGCGGTGCCCGCCACGACGGTGAGCCGCGCGCTCTCCTGGCGTCGTGCGCTCGACACGACGGACCCGGCGCGGGCCGAGTACGCCGAGGCGGTGCCCGGCTGGCTCGCCGAGTTGCTGTCGTCCGACCCGGTCTGACGGGCCGCCGTCCCGTGCCGCCCGGAAAGTCGGACAGGCGGTGCGACACCGGCGCGTGGAAGTTGCAAAATCTCGGAGTGACCCACGTCACCCCCGATCGGGGGTCGTTGGGCAGGACATGGACGTCTTCTCCCGAACGTTCCTTCCCGCGGCCGCCGAGGCCGGCCTCGCGGTGCAGACCGTGAGCCGGCACATGCCGGTCTTCCGCCGGTGCGTCGGCTCTGGCGACGCCACCATCCTCGTCACCCGGTGCAGCCGTCCGGAGCGCCCGGTCGGCGGCGAGTACCTGCTCCTGCTCACCCACCGGCGCCTCGTGGTCACCCAGCAGACCCGGGTGCTGCACCGGCTCCGCCTGCACCTCAACACCGAACTGCGCGAGCTCAGCAACGTCACGTGGAGCCCGGACCCGCGGCTGCACTCGGTCGAGCTGGCCGCCACCGCCATCGACGGCGTCCGTGAGCGCTTCGTGATCCGGACGACCCAGCCGAAGCAGGTGTGGCAGCTCGACGCCCTGCTCCACCACGCCTTCCGTACCCGCCTGCGCTCCGCCCGTGAACGGATCGTCGCCACCATCGGCGAGGCGTCGGCCGGCATGCCGTCCGCTCCGTTCCGCCCGGCGGTGGTGCGCTGACCGGCGGCCGGTCTTTACCGGATCCGAACACCCCCTGACCGCCCACCGGCCGCCGTTCGGCAATCATGGGCCGGTGACCGTCGACGCGCCGCAGCGCGGGCTCGTCCTCGTGGTGGAGGACGAGCCGGCCATCGCCGACCTGGTCCGGCTCTACCTGACCCGGGACGGGTTCGGCGTACACCTGGAACGGGACGGAACGGCCGGCCTCGCCGCCGCCCGGCGCCTGCGCCCGGTGGCGTGCGTCCTGGACATCGCCCTGCCCGGCCTTGCCGGCACCGAGATCTGCCGGCGGCTCCGTGAAGCTGGCGACTGGACCCCGGTCATCTTCCTGACCGCCCGGGACGACGAGGTCGACCGGATCGTCGGCCTGGAGCTGGGCGCGGACGACTACATCACCAAGCCGTTCAGCCCGCGCGAGCTCGTGGCCCGGGTCCGGGCGGTGCTGCGGCGGACGGCCGGCCCGCCCGGCGAGGTGGAGCGGCCGCGCGTCGTCGGGTCGGTGACCCTCGACCCGGCCCGCCGGACGGTGACCGCCGCCGGCGCGCCCGTCCAGCTCACGTCGACCGAGTTCGACCTGCTCGCCCACCTGATGGCCCGCCCCGGACGGGTGTTCACCCGCGAGGAGCTGCTCGCCGCGGTCTGGGGGTACGCGGCCCACGCGGGAACCCGGACGGTGGACGTGCACGTGGCGCAGGTACGCGCGAAGCTCGGCGACGCGGCCGGCGTGATCCGGACCCACCGGGGCGTCGGGTACGCGGCCGATGCCTGAACCCGTCGTGCCCGGGGACGCCGACGCGGGACCACCGGCCCACGTCGAACCGCCGACCGTGGCGCTGCCGGTGCTCTCCCCGACGCCGTCCGCGCCGGCCCGACGCGGGTTCGGGCGGACGCTGACCGTCCGGGCGGTGCTCGTCACCTGCGCGGTGGCGCTGGTCGCCGTGCTGGTCACCGCGATCGTCGCGGTGCCGCTGGCCGTACGCGGCGCCGAGCGGCGCGACCAGGAGGCGCTCGCCGCGCAGGCCCGGCTCGCGGCCGAGGTGCTGCGGACGCGCCTGGACCGCGGCCGCACCGCCGACGAGGAGCGTCTCATCCGGCAGTTGCGCGCGCTCGGCATCGACGCGTTCCTGATCCGGGCCGGCGCGGCCGACCGGCCCGGACTGCCGCCGCGGGTGGTGCAGCGGATCGGCGAGGGACGCAACGTCTCGGCCCGCCGCGTCGTCGGTGGCCGGCGGGCGCTCATCGAGGGTCGAGCCCTGCCCAACGGCAACGGGGTGGTGCTGTCCCGGCCGCTCACCACGGGCCTCTGGGGGCAGGTGCTGCGCGGTCTGTGGGTGCCCCTGCTCGCCGGGCTGGCCGCCGGTGTCGTGGCCGGCCTCCTGCTCGCCCGCCGGCTGGCCCGGCCGATCCGCACCGCGGCCACCGCGGCGGCCCGCCTCCGGGCCGGCGACCGGGCGGTGCGGGTGCCGGTCGAGCCGCCCGACGAGGTGGCCGACCTGGCGTACGCCCTGAACGGGCTGGCCGCCGCGCTGGCCACCAGCGAGGGGCGGCAGCGGGAGTTCCTGCTCTCGGTCTCCCACGAGCTGCGCACCCCGCTGACCGCGATCCGGGGCTACGCCGAGGCGCTGGCCGACGGGGTCATCGAGCCGGGCGAGGTGGCCGGCACCGGCCGCACCATGCTCGCCGAGGCGGAGCACCTGGACCGGCTGGTCCGGGACCTGCTGGCGCTGGCCCGGCTCGAGGCGGCCGACTTCCCGCTGGAACCGGCGCCCGTCGACCTCGGCCGGCTGGCGGCCGACGCCGAGCGGACCTGGGCCGCCCGGTGCGCGGCCGTGGGGGTCGTCTTCCGCGTCGAGAAGCCCGACTCGCCGGTGCCCGCGTACACCGATCCGGGCCGGATCCGGCAGGTCGTCGACGGGCTGCTGGAGAACGCGCTGCGGGTCGTGCCACCCGGGGCGCCCGTCGTGCTCGCGGTCCGGCCGGCTGGCCCGGAGCCGGCGTCCGGCGGCGTCGTCGAGGTCCGCGACGGCGGACCGGGCTTCACCGACGACGACCTCGCCGTGGCGTTCGAGCGCGGCGCGTTGCACGAGCGGTACCGGGGTGTGCGGAAGGTGGGCAGCGGGCTCGGGCTGGCGCTCGCGGCGGGACTGGTCCGCCGCCTGGGCGGGGAGATCGTGGCGGGGCACGCGCCCGAGGGCGGGGCGTCGTTCACGGTGCGGCTGCCCGCCGATCCTTACCTGATCCGAACATCGGTCTGACGCTGCCCTCGCCCGGGCCGGAAAGGCTGGGGCGCACCACCGACGAGAGGGAGAGTCATGGCACGTTGGGGATTCGCCGCCGGCACCGCGCTGCTCGCGGCGGTCGCGCTCGGGGCCGGCGGTTGCGCCGCCGGGGTGGCCGAGCAGCCGGCGCAGCCGGCCCGGGAGGCAGCCGTCGAGGTGGCGGCCGCGATGGGCGCCGAGGGCCAGGCGCTCACCGCGATGGGTTTCGACCCCGGCGACCTGGACGTGGTGGACGTGGCGGCGCCGGCGTCACCGTCGGCGGCGCCCAGCGCCACCGGGGACAAGCCGCGCCGCGAGCGCTCCGAGCAGGCGCGGGAGCGGCGCAAGGCGCGGGTGCTGCTGCGCCGGAACACGCTGCACGGGGAGGCCGTCGTGCAGACGAAGGACTCCGGTACGAAGACGATCGCCGTGCAGCGCGGCGAGGTGACCGCGATCGACGGCGACTCGGTGACGGTGAAGTCGTCCGACGGGTTCACCATGACCTGGCGCCTCGGCGACGACCTGCGGGTCGTGGAGCGGCGGGCCACGATCCAGAGCGCCGACGTGAAGGTCGGCACCACGTTGGGCGTGGCCGGTGCGAAGACCGGCGACACCGCCCTGGCCCGCCTGATCGTGATCCCGCACAAGAAGTAGCGGTCCGCCCGCCCCTATCATCCCCGCGATCTTGCACTTTGTGCCCTTGATTCAGCCCGGTACGCGGCTTTCGTCGGGGCCAGAAGTGCAAGATCGCGGGGGTGGGGTGGGTTAGTAGACGCGGGAGCCGATGAAGTCGTCGTGGCCGTAGCCGACCGGGTTGGGGAAGCTGCGGGACTCGACGGACCACCGCTGCCGGTTGCTCGTCGAGCAGGTGGCCAGCCGCAGCCGGGGCGTGCCCAGCAACGGGTTGTCGAAGGCCAGGCAGAGCGCGCTGTTGTCGGCCGGCTTGATCTGGTCGCCGGCGAAGACGAAGCGCTGGTTCGCGCCACCGTGGCAGTCGTGGATGTTCACCGCGGTGCCCGCCGTGAGGGATCCGTTGGCCACGTCGAGGCACCGGTCGTGGGACAGCTCCGAGTGCAGTGACCGGCGGGTCGGGTCGTACCAGAAGCCCTGGTTACGGCCTCCGTGACAGGCGTACGACTGCTGCGGTGTGCCGTTGCGCGAGTCGTACCCCTTGCCGTCCACGCAGGTGCCGGTCGCGAGGTTGCGCACCTGCTTGAACTCGAACAGCCCCGGGTAGAGCACGCCGGTGCCGGTGCTCGCCGGGTCGACGCAGGTGGCCTTCTGCTGGCCCGAGTTCCAGAACTGGGTGATGCACTGGGCGAACATGCCGTGCCCCCGGTAGTTCGGGTGGAACGACTGTCGGGCCGCGTTCTCGTCCCAGATGCCGACCTCGATGTAGAGGCCGCGTGCCGAGGTGCTGTCGGTGCAGACCTCGTGGCCGTGGAACAGGCGGCTGGCGTCCAGGTAGCGGGTGCCGGTGTTGGTGGCCGCGGCCCGTAGCGCCGACTCGAACAGCGGTACCGCCTTGTTCCGGGCGAACGCCGCGTCGGCCAGGTAGAGCAGGCAGCCGCCCGCGTACCAGCCGGGGAAGTCCGGGTTGTCCTCGACGTCCGGGCTGCCGGGGCTCGGGTACGACATGAGCACGAGCTCGTAGTCGCTGGTCAGGTACCCGGCCTTCGTCATGGTGTTGCGGATGTCGGTGAGGGCGGTCTCGACCGCCGCCCGGCTGCCGTCGGTGCGGACGGTCCACTGGTCGGTGTAGGTGGGATAGCACGGGCCCTGGAAGAAGACCCGGCTGATGGCGCAGTCGGTGGCGACCGGGCCGAACTGGATGGTGCCGTCGCCGTTGGCGCCGACCACCACCCAGATCAGGCGGATGTGCGTGTTGCGCGCCTTGATCGCCAGGTGGTCGCCCTGGTTCAGCTCGTTGTGCTGCGTGGGGCCGCCCGCCACGAGGTTCCAGGGGGTGGCGCCGGAGCAGGCGATGTTGTACCGCTCGTCGGCCGGGATGCCGGTGCGGAACACCGCCTGGTCGTACGAGCGGTCGCACCAGTTGCCGGGCTCGTGGGTGCCGGGTACATAGTTGCCGACGCCCTCACCGGAGATCTCGCTGTCGCCCATGGTGACGAGCGAGGTGCGACGCTGCTCGATGGGGCGGATGCCGGGCGTGCCGTAGAGGGCGGTCGCCTCGGCGGCGCGGATCGCCTCGAGGTTGGCCGGGAGGGGTTGGATGGCCGGTCGGTCGGCCGCCGTCGCGGGGACGGCCGGGCCGACGAGCGTCGGGAGGGCGAGAGCGGCGGCGACGGCGACGGCGAGGACGCGCCGTCGGGTGGCCCGTTCGCGCCTGGCGGGATAGGCAGGCATCGACGCACTCCTTTCGGCTCAATCGGTGGATGTCGATTGAGTTACCAGACGGTAACGTGCGTCGGCAGGTATGTGAATGCGTCTCGTAGTCCCTGCGCACACTGCCGAACCGCACCCTTCGGGCGATCCGGGCGCGCCGCCCACGGGACGGGCCGGGCCCGCCCCCCGCCGAGTCCGCGCCCGCCGAGCCCCCCGCCGGGCCCGTCCCCGCCGGGTTCGGGACGCGGTCTCAGCCGGCCGGGCGGCAGGGGCGCGGTCTCAGCGGTCGGGCGGCAGGGCGTAGCCGACGTAGCCGCGGTACTCGACCCGCCAGCCGGGCGGGACGAGGCGGGCGCACGCCGTCCGGGGGCCGGTGCAGACCACGGCGTCCACCGAGGACGGATCGGCCGGCGGCCGGTCGGGCAGCACCGACTGGAGCGCCACCAGCTCGGGCGGCCGCCCGTTCTCGTCGCGCAGCAGCAGCCACCACGGGTACTCCCAGTTGTCGTTCTGCTCGACGAGGCCGATCCGACGGGCGCCGCTGGCTTGTACCGCCTCGGCCGCCCAGCGGAACTCGTCCGCCCACTGGGGGCGGCGCAGGAACCGGGTGTCCCAGTCGGAGGTGGTGAACACCGAGCCCGAGCCGACCAGCCGGCGCGGGAAGCCGTACGACAGCGCGAGCACCCCGGCGAGCGCGGACGTGGCCAGCACCGTCACCGCTGCGAGGGTGGCGACCGAGCGGCGCCCGGTCACGGCCGTCGGGCTGCCGGCCGCGTCTCCCGATGATCCGCCGGCTGCGGCGAGCGACCCGGCGCGGCGCCGGAACAGGGCGTCCAGCCAGAGCCCGGCGAGCGGTACGGCCAGCACGAGCGCGTACAGCAGCAGCCGGTTGCCCCACGGCTGCCACTTGATCATCACGGTGTGCAGGACCACGGTGGCGACCACGACCGTGGCGTACGCCCGCAGCGCCCCGGCGCCCGCCGGGTTGATCCGCGCCGGGCGGGCGAGCGCGAAGACCGCGCCCAGCAGCGCCAGCGACCCGGCCAGCGGGAAGGCGACCCGGTCCTCGTCCGGGTACCAGGCCGGCTCGGGGAAGAGCTCCCGGCCGAAGGTGGTGGCCCGGTCCTGCGGGTCGACACCGATCGCCCCGGCGCCGTGGACGATCGCCTCGGCGCCGGCGTGCCGCAGCGGCCCGAGCGGCGTGTCGAATGCGGTGTGCGCGATCCGCAGGGCGTTGACGAGAACGGAGGGCGGGTCGTGCCGCTCCATGGGGATCGACTCGCGCAGCCGGGGCGGCCCGAGCGGGTGCCCGAACTCGGCCGTCACCCGGGCCAGGAACGGGCCCACCACGGCGGCCGCCACCACCAGGACGAGCACCGACCCGCCGATGGTCCGGGCGATCCCACCCGCCGGCGAGACGGTGCGCCGGACGGGCCCGCCCGGCGCGCCGCCGGCCCCGACGGCCGAGCTGGTCCCGCCGCCCGTGCGGGCGAGCCGGAGCTGGGCCAGCCCCCAGAGCACGAGCAGCGGGCCGACCGCGATGAGGCCGCTGGTCTTGGTGACCGCGGTAAGCCCGGCGGCCGCCCCGAGCCCGAGCATCGTGCCCACCCCGGTACGCCGCAGCAGCCCGTCCAGCACCAGGGTCGCCGCGCAGGCGACCCACGCCGCCACCACGAGATCGGTCTGGGTGCTCGTCGCCTGCAACGCCACCATCGGCGTGGTGGCCAGGACGAACGCGGTAAGCAGTTGGGCCCGCCGGCCGCCGCCGAGCTGCGCGGTGATCCGGGCGGCCACCAGCAGGCAGCCCACCCCGGCCGCCCACTGCACGAGGTTGTGCAGCCGGTCGCCGCCGGTGAACAGGCGCAGGTGCAGCAGCAGGTACTCGGCGCCGGGCGGGATGGTCACCTGCCGGTGGATGGCGGTGGGCCAGAAGTCGAGGTCGGCCTGGGCGACCCAGTGCTCCACCTTGGGCAGGTGGTACGTCTGCGAGTCGAAGTTGTTCGGTTCGGCGAGCAGGGCCACGAGCAGCTCGACCAGGACGAACCCGCCGACCGCGCAAGCGAGCAGGCGTTCCCCGCGGGTGGCCGTACGCCAACTCTCGGCCAGGCGGGGGCGCCAGCCGACGCCGGTCCCCCCGCCGGCCGGCGAGGGCGGCCGGGGGGACGCCGCCGGGGCGCCGCCCGCCGGGGTCCCGGCCGCCGCCGCGACGAGCGCCTCCCGCGGCGCGGCCGCACGCCCGTCACCGCGTCGCGCCGCGTCCCGCCTACGACGCCCGACGGCGGCCGCACCGGCGGCGGCGAGGAAGAGCAGCCAGGCGCCCGCGAGGGCCGGCAGGGTGAGCGCGTGCACCGCGCCGAGCACCTCGACCGTGAGCACAGCGAAGCTCCCGGTGACCAGCGCGGCCCGGACGACACCGAGTCGCAGCCGCGCCACCGCGTCGGCACGGGGTCGGGTCGCGAGGACGAGCAGGAGCACGGCGGCGACGGGCGCCACCGTGAGCAGGGAGCCGGCTGCCGACATGGCGGGAAGTAAACACCATCGTTGCGAATACGCCACGCCGGATGCACAAGGTGGTGGCCACCGGTGCGCTGACCTGCCAGGCTACGCTAGGCCCGACATATCGTCGCCACCGTGGAGATTCCCGTGAAGCTCTCGATCCTCATGCCGGTCTACAACGAGGAAGAACGCATCGCGGATGCCCTCAAGCAGGCATTGGCGGTCGACTACCCGTGCGAGATCGAATTGGTAGTGGTCGACGACGGCAGCCGGGACGGCACCGCGGAGGTCCTCGGGCGGGCCGACGACCAACGGTTGCGGGTCATCACCCACCAGCGCAACGCCGGAAAGGGCGCGGCCATCAAGACGGCGGTCGACAATGCCGAGGGTGAATACATGGTCATCCTCGACGCCGATCTGGAGTACGACCCGCAGGACATCCCCAAGCTGCTCGACCCGGTGCTCGACGGGCGGGCCACGGTGGTCTACGGCAACCGCACCTTCGGCAGCCACAGCGCCTACAGCTTCTGGTACGTGATGGGCAACAAGGGCGTCACGATGGCGGCGAACATCCTGTTCAACTCCTACATCGGCGACCTGGAGACCTGCTTCAAGCTCATGCCGGTGGCGCTCTACCGCTCGCTCGACGTGCGCTCACGGGGCTTCGGCATGGAGGCCGAGGTGACCGGCAAGCTGCTGCGCCGGCGGATCCGCCCGTACGAGGTGCCGATCAGCTACCGCGCCCGCGGGCGCGAAGAGGGCAAGAAGATCACCTGGAAGGACGGCGTCGAGGCGATCTGGATCCTCGGTCGCGAGCGCACCCGCCGCCGTCCCTCCGCGCCGGCCCGCTGACGGGCCCCTCTCAGACCAGCGCCGGCTCCAGGAACCGGGTGACCGAGCGGCGCAGCCCGGCGGCGTCCAGCCCGTGCCACCGCGTGTGGTCCTCCGGCGAGCCGTAGCGGCGCAGATCCCGCCGACCCACACCCAGCGCGAGTAGCCGGTGCGGCCGGTCGGCCAGCGCCGCCGACACCACCCGACTCGACGTTCCCGCCAGGTAGGGCTCGACCAGGATCACCTCGCTGCCGGCCAGCGCCCGCAGCCCCGCCACGTCGAACGGCCGCGGCCGGTGGGTGTACGCCACGCTGACCGGCAGGTCGGCCACCGCCGCGAGCGCCGCGTCCCGCACCGGCCCGACCGCCACGAGCAGCGGCGCGCCCGGTCCCGCGTCGCGCACCACGGCGAGCGTGCCGTCGCCTCCGAGCGGGCGGTCGTTGTGCAGCGTCGAGAGGCGTACGTAGGCGGGCCCGTCCCCGGCCACCGCGTCGCGCAGCAGCGCCGGCACCTCGTCCGGGTGCCCGGGCACGTGCACCGTCCAGTCGTGCAGGGTGTCGATCAGCGAGACGTCCGCCGGGGCGAGGTGGGTGCGGCCGGCCGCCGCCCGGTCGTACGAGGCGCCCACGCTCACCAGCACGGCGCTCACGCCCTGGTGGTCGAGGTCCAGCTTGATCTGCTCGTACGCCCGCTCGACCAGGAACGGGGCGTAGCTGTGCACGATCGGCCGTAGCCCGGTGAGCGCGAGGCCGCCCGCCACGCCCAGCATGAGCTGCTCGCGGATGCCCACGTTGAGCACCCGGTCCGGGTGCCGGGCGGCGGCCGGCTCGAAGGCGGCGGCCGAGATGTCGGCGAGCACCAGGGCCGTGCGCGGATCGTCGGCCAGCAGGGCTGTGGTGGTGTCGACGAAGGTCTGGCGCACCGTCACTCCCCGCTGTCGACGACCGCGACGACGACGTGCGGCCGGTGGTTGTCGTGTCCGGTCAGGGCGCGGTGCAGGGCGTCGTGGTCGCGCCCGTCGACCATGGCGGCGCTCCAACCGTTCACCGTGAACCGGGCCGCCAGTCCGCCGGGCCAGCCGTGGGTGGCCGAGTGGTTGTCCACCACCACGGCGGTCAGGCTGCCCAGGCCGGTTGCGCCTGCGTATGCGATGGCCTCGTGGTTGGAGCCCTCGTCCAGCTCCGCGTCGCCGAGGAGCACGTACACCCGCGGGGTGAGCCGGCCCTGGGCGCGCAGCCCGAGCGCCGTGCCCACGCCGAGGCCGAGCCCGTGGCCGAGCGAGCCCGAGCCGATCTCCACGCCGGGCACCAGGGTCCGGTCGGGGTGGTCGCCGAGCCGGCTGTCGGGGCCGCCCTGCTCGTCCAGCCAGCCGGCCGGGAGGAAGCCCTTCGCGGCGAGGACCGCGTAGTAGCCGGCCACGGCGTGGCCCTTGGAGAGCAGGAACCGGTCGCGGTCCGGGTCGTCGACGGTGTCGGGCGTGATCCGCAGGACGCGGTCGTAGAGCACCCAGAGCACGTCGATCGTCGAGTACACGTTGGCGCCGAACTCCCGTCCCGCGCGTACCCGCTCCAGCGGCGCCGCGACCGGCGGAGGCACGGGCGCCGCGACCGGACGGGGCACGGGCGGCGCGGGTGGTGCGGGCACGGTGCCCTGTGGCGTGCTGCGGGCGCTGGCGGGCGGGGTGGCGCTGGCGGTCGTCGTCGTCATGCCGCTAGCCTGCAAGTTAAACCATGCTTCAACTCAAGGCGACGTGATGCACGAGTCCCTCACCATCGGCCAACTCTCCGAGCGCAGCGGGGTGGCGCCGTCCGCCCTGCGCTACTACGAGCGGCTCGGCCTGATCCGCGCCGAGCGCACCGGCGGCAACCAGCGCCGGTACGCCCGGGCCGAGCTGCGGCGGGTGGCGTTCATCCGCATCTCCCAGCAGGTCGGCATCTCGCTCGAGGAGATCCGGGCGGCGCTCGACTCCCTGCCCGCCGGGCGTACGCCGACGGCCTCGGACTGGGCCCGACTCTCCACCACCTGGCGGGAGCGGCTCAACGAGCGGATCCGCCTGATGACGAAGCTCCGGGACGACCTGGACAGCTGCATCGGCTGCGGCTGCCTGTCGTTGCAGCGGTGCACCCTCTACAACCCGGGCGACACGCTGGGCAGCGAGGGACCGGGCGCACGGCTCGTGCTGCCCCGGCCGGCCGACGCGGAGGCGGCGGCGGCCGTCACCCGGTTGTGAGCAGCACCTTCCCGACGTGGTCGCCGCCCTCGACGAACCGGTGCGCCGCGGCGGCCTCCGCCATCGGCAGGCGGCGCTCCACGATCGGCCGGATCCGCCCGGCCTCGACGAGCGGCCACACCTCGTCGCGCACACCGCGCACGATCGCCGCCTTCTCCGGGATCGGCCGGGACCGCAGGGTGGTCCCCGCGATCGTGGCCCGCTTCGTCATCAACGCGTTGAGGTCCAGCTCGGCCTTGCGGCCACCCTGCAACCCGATCACCACGAGCCGGCCGCCCGTGGCCAGCGCCGCGACGTTCCGGCCGAGGTACGACGCGCCCATGATGTCGAGGACGACGTCCGCGCCGCGGCCGTCCGTGACGCGGCGGACCTCCTCGACGAAGTCCTGCTCCCGGTAGTCGATCGTGTGGGCCGCGCCCAGCTCGCGCAGCCGCTCGTGCTTCGCGGCCCGGGCGGTCACCACCACGGTGGCGCCGAGCGCCATCCCGAGCTGGATCGCGAACGTGCCGATGCCGCTGCCGCCGCCGTGTATCAGCAGCGTCTCGCCGGCACGCAGCCCGGCCAGGCGCACCACGTTCGACCACACGGTGCAGGCCACCTCCGGCAGCGCCGCGGCGTCGACCAGGTCGACGCCGGTCGGCACCGGCAGCAGCTGCCCGGCCGGCACGGCCACCCGCTCGGCGTACCCGCCCCCGGCCAGCAGCGCGCAGACCTCCTGGCCGACCCGCCAGCCCGTGACGTCCGACCCGGTCGCGCTGATGACGCCGGCGCACTCCAACCCGGGGTACGCGGGAGCCCCGGCCGGTGGCGGGTAATGGCCCTGCCGTTGCAGCAGGTCGGCCCGGTTGACGGCGCTGGCCCGTACGTCGACGACCACCTCACCGGGGCCGGGCTCGGGGTCGGGCACCTCGGCCCACACCAGTGCGTCGGGTCCGCCGGGCTCCGGAACGGTGATCGCGCGCATCCCCCAGTCATACCCCACCCGCCGCCGGCCGCACGCCCCCACCGCCCCCGCCCGCGCCTCGCCCGCCCCTCGCCGCCTCAGATGGCGTGATCATGAAGTTATCGGCACGCTGCGCGGCGTGTCGTGACGATAACTTCATGATCACCGGGTGGGTCGCGCACAGTGGAGGCCGCGCGGTGAGGGCTTCCTCGTGCGGTTGCCCCTCATGGCAGACTAGGCACGGCCGCGTACCTCCGGGTCGTGGCCCGGGAGGGTTCGCCTAGTGGCCGATGGCGCTGGTCTTGAAAACCGGTAAGGGAGCAATCTCTTCGTGGGTTCGAATCCCACACCCTCCGCCCCGAATCGCGAACCTCCGCTCACGACGGGGGCCGGGGTTTCACGGGTGGCTCGTGGCTCGACGTCCCGGCTGGGCGGTCGACAAGAGGCGGCCGCCGTCGACTCGTTGAGCCGCCGATCCGCGGGGCCGGGCCGAAGGCAGCCGTCAGTCCTGCGGGTCCGTCGACTCGCGTGCCTGGCGGATCCGCTCCTCGGCCAGCCGCTCGACCGCGCGCCGGCGCTCCTCGGCGATCGCCCGCTCGTCGGGGCGGCGCCGGATCGCGGTCAGCACGGCCGCGAAGAAGTCACGCCAGATGGTGGCCAAGAATTTTCTCCCGGGACGGTTGCTTGAGGACAACGGTAGTGAGACGAACGGCTTGACCACACCTGGCGCTTCCGGTCGAATACGAGCCCGTTGCGGGGTAAGAAGGGCGCAGGACTTTGCGCGCACACCGGAAGGACGCGTCCCGATGACCCTGGAACGACCGATCGCCCCGGATCCGTACGAGCTGCTGCCGACCGTACCCTCGTTCACGCTGAGCAGTGACGACGTGCAGAACGGCGAGCCGATGGACGCGCGGCACGCGCACCCGAGCACCGGGGGTGAGAACCTCTCGCCGCAGCTCACCTGGTCGGACTTCCCGGCCGAGACGCGGAGCTTCACGGTGACCTGCTACGACCCGGACGCCCCGACGGGCAGCGGTTTCTGGCACTGGGTGCTCGTCAACGTGCCCGCGAACGTGACCCAGCTGCCCCGCGGCGCGGGCGGTGGCGGGGGCGTCGACCTCGGCGGGGCGTTCGCAGTGCGCAACGACTACGGCGAGCAGGGCTACGGCGGTGCCGCGCCGCCGCCGGGGGACCGCCCGCACCGGTACGTCTTCGCGGTGCACGCCCTGGACGTCGACCGTCTCGACCTGACCCCGGACGCCACCCCGGCCTACGTCGGGTTCAACCTGGCCTTCCACACGCTGGCCCGGGCGGTCATCCGCCCCACGTACCAGATCAAGGAGTAACCCGACTCCCCCGCGATCTTGCACTTCGTGCCCGGACGTCACGGGACGAAGGCCACGAACGCCGGGCCGAAAGTGCAAGATCGCGGGACGGGGGTCAGGCCGGGACGCGTGCCACGGCGAAGACGGACTGGCCGAAGGGCGGGCGGACGAGCTGCTCGGCTGCCTTGGTCGCCGGGAGCACGACGGTGTCGTAGAGCTTGACCATCGGGCCCTCCTTCGGCATGAGCCGGAAGACCTTGGTCGCCGTGAAGTAGCCGAGCAGGCCCAGCGCGTTCGCGTAGTGGATCTTCTCGACCGTCAGGCCCGCCTCGGTCATCGCCCCGGCGAGCGTCTTCTTCGTGTACCGGCGGACGTGCCCGGTCGCGACGTCCGCGGGGCTCATGGCGAACTGGAAGGCCGGCACGATGATGATCACGGCGCCGCCGGGCCGGACCAGGTCACGCATGCTGCGCAGCGCGCTCACGTGGTCCTCGATGTGCTCCAGCACGTTGTACGACACGGCCGCGCTGTAGTCCCCGCGCTCCGAGTGCGGCAGCAGCATCTCCCGGACGTCGATGGTCGGCCGGTCGGCCAGCCGCTCCTTGAGCCGGACCAGCCGGTCGGGGTCCGCCTCGGTGGCGGTGAACCGCGGGAGACGGTCGGCCCACTCCAGCGCGTAGTCGCCGAGGCCGCTGCCGATTTCGATGGGGTTGTCACCCAGGTAGGGCATGGCCAGCTCCACGAACCAGCGACGGTGATTCACCGCGGTCGCGAGGCCCTCCAGCACCTCGGACTGGATGCGCTGGTCCCCAGTGATATCTGCCATGCGTCGATTCCTCACGGTATGACTCGACCCGCGCCTGGACCGACAGAGTGAATCATCCGCGCGGGGGGCAGAAGAATCGGGGCAACGTGGTCGCCGAAAAGCGGTCGGGGGGTGGCACGTGATCGGCGGTCAGCGAACCCGGCACATGGTACGGCAGTACCCCGAAACATGTCACGTCGGTGCCTTAGCCTGACTACGCTCCGAATTGTTATGACTACTCCTGATTCGGGCCCCCCGGCGGGCGGCTCCGCGGCCGAAGCCCCCGGCGGCCCGGAGCGGGGTGGTCGCTTCGGGAACGGGCGCCGGATCGATGCGTTCGCCGTGCTGAGCTTCGTGGCGCTGGGCTTCTGGGTCACCGCCCGCCTGTGGCTCGACCCGCGCAACGGCGTACGGGACAACAGGTCCGACCAGGCCCAGTTCGAGTGGATGATGGCGCATGGTGCGCGCGTGGTTACCCATTTCGCCTATCCATTCACCTCGGACCGGATGAACGTTCCGGACGTCGTCAATTTGATGGCTAATACATCCGTATTATCCGTTTCATTGCCGTTGACGCCCATCACCGTCTTCTTCGGTCCGCGTACCTCCTTCCTGCTCTTTCTGACGTTCGGAATGATCGCCACGGGTGTGGCCTGGTACTTCCTTTTCTCCCGGGTGCTCGTCCGCAGCCGCGGGCCGGCCTGGCTCGGGGCCGCGTTCTGCGCGTTCGCGCCGGCCATGGTGTCGCACGCCAACGCCCACCCGAACATCGTGTCGCAGTTCGTGGTTCCCTTGATCATCTGGCGCACCCTGCGGCTCGGGGAACCGGGGCGCTGGCTGCGCAACGGCGTGCTGCTCGCACTGGTCATCGTCTGGCAGGCGTTCCTCAACCTCGAGGTCCTGTTCATGACCGCGATCGGGCTGGGCGTCATCGTGGCCACGCTCGCCGTCGGGCGGCGGGAGCTGCGACAGCGGGCCCGCCCGTTCCTCGCGGGCCTCGGCGTCGCGGCCGTGGTGGCCGGGGTGCTGCTGGCGTACCCCCTCCACGTGCAGTTCTTCGGTCCCGGTGCGTACCAGGGGCTGTCCCGGTTGATCCGCGGCTACTCCTCCGACCTGGGGTCCTTCGTGGCGTACTCGCGGGAGTCCCTCGCGGGCAGCGCCCGGACGGCCGTCGGCCTCGCGAAGAACCCGACGGAGGAGAACAGCTTCTTCGGCTGGCCGCTCGTGGTGCTTCTCGTGGCTCTCGTCTGGTGGCTGCGGCGCAACCTCCTGGTGGTCGGCCTCGCCGCCCTCGGGCTGCTGTTCGCGGTGCTGTCGCTCGGCCGCGAGGTGATCTTCGAGGGGCGGGAGACCGGTGTCCCGGGCCTCTGGGCGCTGCTCGAGGACCTGCCGATCCTGCACTCGGTGGTGCCGACGCGGTGGGCCCTGGCGATCACGCCGATCGTCGGGCTGCTGCTCGCCTTCGGCGCCGACCGCATCCGTACGCTGGCGGTGCGGCACCCGGTGGCGCGACCGCAGATCCGGTTCGCGGCGGTGACCGTGTTCGCCATGGCGCTGCTGCCGATCCTGCCGACCCCGCTGCCCGCGACCCGTTTCGACCCGGTGCCGCGGTTCGTGACCTCCGGCGCATGGCGGCCGTACGTCGCGGGCGACCGGAGCGTCGTGACCCTGCCGCTGCCGGACACCAACTACGCCGAGCCGCTGCGCTGGGCGGCGGCCACCCGGCTCGACATGCGTCTCGCCCGGGGCTACTTCCTCGGCCCCGACGACCGTCCGCACGCCGAGGAGCGGGGCGCCGCCCTCTTCACCGCGCCGCCGCGCCCCACCAGCAGCTTCTTCACGATCGTCCGCCGTACGGGGGCGGTGCCACCGATCACCCCGCAGGCCCGGGTCAACGCCGTGGACGACCTGCGGTACTGGCGGGCCGGTGTGGTGATCCTCGGCCCGCAGTGGAACGCCGACGCGCTGCGTCGGGCAATGACCCAGCTGACCGGCATCGAGCCGTTCTTCTCGGGCGGCGTGTGGGTCTGGGACGTCCGGCCTCTGACGGACTGAGGACGGCGGGGCCGACGTCGCCGCGCCGGGGAATCAGACCTCGCGGACGCAGCAGCCGCGGCACACCTTCGGCTGCGGAAGGGTGAAGGCGAGGCAGCAGGTGCGTCGCTGGACCGTCGGCTCGCCGGCGGGGCCGGGCACCAGCTCGACAAGGTCCGCGAGGTCGAGCGCCCCGAGCAGGGTGTCGATGGTCTCCGCCGAGGAGCCGGGCAGGCCGTCCGCGGCGCGGAGGATGCCGTTCGCGATGCCGGAGGCCACGGAGCCGAGGAGCGTGCGGGTGCCGATCCGCACCTCCGCCTGGATCGCCGCGATCATCGGCGCCAGGTGGGCGTCGAGCAGCGAGGCCCGCAGCGCGGCGAGCAGCTCGGCCTCGCCCGCGACCACGCGCACCTCGGGACCGCCGGCCACGGCCAGCGGGTCGGTCGGCAGCACCGCCACCGTGGTGGTGCGGCGCAGCCCGAGGGTCAGCAGCGGCCGGTGGTCCTCGAAGTGGATCAGCACGTCGGACGGGTCGAGAAGCGGCACGCGGCGGGCCGACGCCCAGCCGAGGACCACCGGAAGGGCCGTCCAGTAGCTGTACGACTTCCAGGCCAGCGCGGCGCAGGCGTGCGGGGTGCCACGCCAGCGGACGCTCGCGGCGTGCAGGAACTCGGGGAGCCGGGTGCCGTCGACCAGCGTGGTCGCCGGGGACCAGCCGAACTCATCGGTGACGAGGAGACCGGTCGCGAGGCCGGGCACGTCGTTGGTGCCGAACATCGCCCGCAGGGCCGCCGTGACCGGAGCCAGCGGCGTGGCGGCGAGATCCCGCCCCGGCATCACCGCTGTCACTCGATCATCCCCCGTCCCCAACGTGGTCCGTTGAGCTAAGGCTAGCCTAACCACAGCTTCCCGGCGCGGGGAAGGGCCTGCCCCCGGTGGGATCGGGAGGTCTGGGTCACTCCCGGCCCCGCGCGAAGCCGTGCTCCGCGCCCCGGCGTAGTACCCCTGGCCTGCGCCGAAAAACTCTGGCCTCCGCCGACGAGCGCCGCAGGATCGACGGTTGTCGCTCGCTTGTCAAGGAGAGTGTCGGCAAGGTGGCAGTTTCCGTGTGCGTCCGGCCACGGAACGTGAAACTGATACTCCCGGCCCGAGGAAGCCGATGACCACCTCACCCCTCGATCGTGCTGCCGACTCCTTCGCCGCCGAACTGGCCCGTCAGCGGACCGCCCGGCGGCTGTCCAAGAAACAGCTCGCCGTGCTCATGGGCTTCGACCCGTCGTACGTGAGCCACGTGGAGGGGCGACGGCACCGCCCGACCGAGGACTTCGCCCGCCGGGCCGAGGCCGTCCTCGAGGCCGGCGGCGCCATCTGGCAGCGCTTCCGGGAGTACGACGACGTCCGGCAGGCCCGCAACGGGCACCCGCACCGCGAACTGCCCCTGCCCGGGCAGTGGCTTCCGCCCGGCACCGGCCTCGTGGTCGAGCGGGAAGTGGCCACCCTGATCCACGATGACGACGGCTACCGGTGCGTGATCCGGCGGGAGCTGTACAACGCGGGCACCGAACCGGTCACCCGCTACCTCGTCCGGGTGGCCGTCGACCGGTACCCCAACGACCCGGGCCGCTCCAACCGCCACCACCGGGAGCACCCGCTCACCTTCGCCGAGCTGCAGCTGCGGGCGTACCGGGACGACGGCGCCGGCGAGCGCGAGCCGATGCACTGGCGGGCCAAGCACGACCGGGACGCGTTCAAGGAGATCTGGCTGCTCTTCGAGAACGGCGACCGGCGCTTCCCGCTCTACCCCGGCGACCGGGCCACCATCGAGTACGCGTACCGCGTCGGGGCGGAGAAGTGGGGGCCGTGGTTCCAGCGGGCCGTCCGGCTGCCGACCCGGCACCTCGCCGTACGCCTCGATCTCCCGGCGGCCCTCGACCCGCAGGTCTGGGGCGCGGAGACCTCGCTCTCGGCGGAGGAGGGCCCGCTGCGCACCCCGGTGCACCGGCGCGACGAGGGCGTCCGCGCCATTTTTGAGTGGCAGACCGACGACCCGCCGCTCAACGCCCGCTACCGGATGCAGTGGCGGTTCCGGGCCCGACCCGAGCCGGAGCCGGACAACCCGCCGACCGGCCGCATCCGCCCCAGCGACCGGATGCGGGCCGCGGGCGTGGTGCAGCGCGGCGACGACCTGCTGCGCCAGCCGGCCCGCCCGTTCGACCTGCCCGCCGAGGAGGCGACCGCCCGGGACATGGTCGACCGCCTCTCCGCCGCCCTCGTCCGCCTCGACGAACTGCACCCTTTCAGCAAGGGGGTCGGGATCGCGGCGCCGCAGCTCGGGGTCGGCCGGGCGGTCGCCGTGGTCCGGCCACCGGACCGGCACGCCGACCCGGTGGTGCTGCTCAACCCCCGGGTGGTCGACGTGTCACCGGACAGCGACGAGCAGTACGAGGGATGCCTCTCCTTCTTCGACCACCGTGGCCTCGTGCCCCGCCCGCTGCGGGTCGACGTCGAGCACGCCCAGTGGGACGGCAGCCGCATCATCACGTCGTTCGAGTACGGCATGGCGCGGCTGGTCGCGCACGAGATCGACCACCTGGAGGGGCGGCTCTACGTCGACCGGATGACGCCCGGCGTGCCGCTGGTCCCCGTCGAGGAGTACCGCGAGTCGGGCCAGCCGTGGCGGTACTGAT
The DNA here is from genome assembly GCF_051386435.1 of Micromonospora sp. URMC 103. Lineage (NCBI taxonomy): Bacteria > Bacillati > Actinomycetota > Actinomycetes > Micromonosporales > Micromonosporaceae > Micromonospora > Micromonospora sp. URMC 103. The sequence goes on from NZ_JBPQTR010000003.1 coordinate 587,284, forward strand.
CGTCCCGGCCGGGCGCGGCGACCGTCCGACCCGGCCCCGCGCAGCCGGTTCGGGTTGAGCGGGCCGGGTCCGGCCGAGCAGGGCCGGGGCGCGCGCCCCAGGGGACAGGGGCACGCGCCCCGGATGGGGGGAGAAAAGGTCGTCAGAGCTCGCCGAAGGTGTCGTACCGGATGTGCGGCGGCGGGACGTCGTCCGCGGCGAGCACCCGCAGGGTCGACCGGACCATGGGCGCCGAACCGGACACGTAGCAGTCGTGCGCCGTCCACGGCCCGTACCGGCCGAGCACGTCGGCGATGTCGCCCTGTTCGCCCTCGAAGTCCGGGTCCTCGCTGCACGCCGCGGTGACCGACAGCCACGGGTGCGCGGCCACCAGCTCGCGGAGACCGGCGAGCCCGTACAGGTCGGTCTCCCGTCGCGCGCCGTAGAAGACGTGCACCCAGCGGGTCCGGTTGTAGCTGACCAGCTCCTCCACGAGTGCCTTGATCGGTGCGAGCCCGACACCGCCGGCCACGCATAGGATGTCCCGCTCCGAGGCGCGGTCCAGGGTCATCGAGCCCATCGGCGCGGCCAGCCGGATCAGGTCACCGGGCTGCACACGCCGGACGAGCGCTCCGGAGACCCAGCCGGCGCCGGGCGCGCGGACGTGGAACTCCAGCACGTTGTCGTCGTTCGGGGCGTTCGCCACCGAGTACGTCCGCCACACGCGCGGGTGGTGGCGTGGCAACTCGATGCTCAGGTACTGGCCCGCCTTCCACGACAGCGGGTGCTGGAGGGCGCGAACGGTCAGCACGGCCGTGTCGGCGCCGTACCGCTCGTGGGTCAGCACCTCCGCGTGCCAGTACGGCGGGTCGTCGTCGGCCGCCGCGCCGGCCAGCATCTTCTCCGAGATCGCCGCGTACGCGTCCCGCCACGCCTGGTCGTACTCCAGGTTCCAGGCGTCGCCCGCGGTGCTCCGCAGCGCGTCCAGCAGGGCCACGCCCATGGTCGCGTAGTGCTCGGCCTCGACCTGGTACTTGCGGTGGTCGCGGCCCAGCGCGCGCAGGAACTCGTCGAAGCTCTCCGGGTCGCCCACGGTGTGGATCGCCGTGATGATCGCTTCGAGCAGCCGGTCGCCCTGACCGGTCATCTGCACCGGGAAGAGCTGCCGCAGGGCGGGGTCGAGCAGGAACAGCCGGGCGTAGAAGTGGCTGCTCAGCCGCTCCCGGTGCTCCTCGACGAGGGTCCAGCTCTCCTTCAGCAACCGCGCGAAGTTCTCCACAGGGCACGCTCCCTCTCCTGACGGCGAATGGGGCGTCCATAGAATCTCCACGGAGTGTGTCGACCGGTCGCACAGAATGTGCGACCAGCACATGAGGCTTGTTCGACCGTCCCGGGTGTCTTCGTCCCGGGCGCACGCCGGGCCTCCCGTGGTACGCGCGACGGTGCCGGCGGGCCCCTCCGTCGGGCAGAGTGGTGCGGTGACCCTTGAGCTCACCCGCCCCGTCTCCCGCCGGACGCTGGGCACCGAGACGCTGCTGGTCCTCGGCCTCTCCCTCGGCCAGTCGGCGGTCTACGCGGTCGTGTCGATCATCGCGAAGCTCACCGCCGAGGGAGGGCTCTCGAAACAGACCGCCGCCCTGAACACGTCCGCCTCGACGAGGCAGTACCTCGACCTCACGTACCAGCTGCTCGGCATCGTCTTCGCGCTGCTGCCGGTGCTGCTCGCCGTACACCTGCTGAGCCGTGACCCCGGCGACCCGGCGCGGACGCTCGGCCTCGACGCCCGGCGGCCCGGGTCGGACCTGGCCCGCGGCGCCGGCCTCGCGGCGCTGATCGGCCTGCCCGGGCTCGCCCTGTTCTGGGTGGCGGCGCAGCTCGGCGTCAACGCCACGCTGGTGCCGGCCGCGTTGCCCGACGCCTGGTGGGCCGTGCCGGTGCTCGTCCTCGCGGCTGTCCAGAACGCCGTGCTCGAGGAGGTGATCGTGGTCGGCTACCTGGTCACCCGGCTGCGGCAGCTCCAGTGGCGGCTCGGGGCGGTCGTCGCCACGAGCGCGCTGCTGCGCGGCTCGTACCACCTCTACCAGGGCTTCGGCGCGTTCGTCGGCAACGCCGTCATGGGCGTGGTGTTCAGCCTCTTCTACCTGCGCACCCGCCGGGTGATGCCGCTGGTCGTCGCCCACACCGTGCTCGACGTGGTGGCCTTCGTGGGGTACGCGCTCCTGCCCAAGGAGTGGTTCGACTGGCTGTGACAGCTTGATCCACACCGTTTCGCCGACGTGGCGGTGTCCCGGTGGCTCGGATGCCGCAACATCGGCGATCCGGTGTCGATCAAGCCTTGGGTAGGTTCCGCCTGCCCGACCGGTAGGCGGTGACCGCCCGGGCGGCGAGCCGCTCGGCCGCCGCCGCGTCTCCGGCCGCCGCCGCGAGCACCGCGGCACCCGGCAGCAGCCGCGACGCCAGCCGCAGCGCCAACCAGCCGCCGGCCTGGGCGGCGAGCGGCGCCGCGAGCCGCCACGCCGCCTCCGCCACGCGCGGCCAGGGCGCGTCACCGGGGCCCTCCGCCGCCCGCGCGGCCTCCAGGGCGGTACGCGCGCTCGCCGCGTCCGGGTGCACCTGCGTCAGCACCAGCAGCTCGACGGCCCGATCAGGGTGGACCGGGTCGCGCCCGTACGCCGCCGCCAGGTGCAGCACCAGGTTGGCCTGCGTCCAGAGGACCGCCGCCAGCTCGGCGAGCGGGGCGAAAACACCCGCGAGCGCCGCGGTGGCGCCGCCCACCCCCGCCAGCCGCACGAACCGCCGGGTCGCGAGCCGGGCCAGCCCGTCCGGCGTCGCCTGGGGGTACGCCGCCCGCAGCCGGTCCGCCCAGTCCCGCGCGCTCGGGCCGAGCGCCTCGACCGCCGCCAGCGCCAGCAGCTCGGGGGCGAAGCCGGGATGCTCGAGTACGCGTGTGGTGATCGCCCGCAGCTCCGGGGAGGTGGCGGGTACGACCTGGGCCGCGCTCTGCGCCGCCCTGACGACGGCGGTCCCGGCCGCGGCGGTGACCTCGGCCGGGGCGTTGCCCTCGGCCGGGGTGTCGGCCTCGGTCGGGGTGTCGGACCTGGTCGGTGTGGCCTTGGGCGAGGTGTCGGCTTGGGTCGGTGCGGCCGCGGCCGTGGCGTCGGCTCCGATCGGTGCGGCCTCGGTCGGATCCGTTCCCCGGTGCCGTCCGGCCACGGCTGCGCCAATGTCGGCTTGGGTCGGTGCGGCCGCGGCCGTGGTAGCGGCCCCGGTCGGTGGGGCCTCGGTCGGGGTGATCTTGGCGGTCCGGGTGGCCTTCGTGACCTCAGCGGCCGCCTTGCTGGGGGCGGTGGCCTTCTTGACCGGGGTGGCCTTCCTGGGGGCGGTGGCCTTCTTGACCGCGGTGGTCTTTTTCGGGGCAGCGGCCTTTCCGGTGGGGCTGGCCTCGTGGGGCGTGGCGGCCTCGGCGCGGACTGCCGCCTGGTCGGTGGGGGTGGTCGCGTCGGCGGCGGACGCCTCGGCGGCAGGGGGTTGGCCGTCGGTGGGCGTCTCGGCGGGTGTCACCCGGCTGGCGACGCTGGCTGACCGGGTCGTCCTGGCGGTGGTGGCCTTGGCGGTGGTGGCCTTGGGCGCGGTGGTCCTGGCGGTACGGGTGGTCTTCCGCGCACGGGGTGCCGTCGCGCCCCCCGGTGCCGGCTCCTCCGCCCGTGTCGACGCGGCCGCCGCCGCGTCGGGCGCGGGTGGCGCCTCCGCCTCTGGTGTCAGCGGCGTGGCGGGGCCCGGCACTGTCTCCGCCGCCGGCGTCGACGGCGTGGTCAGGCCGGGCGTTGTCCCCGTCGCCGGTGTCTGGGACGTGGCGGGGCCGGGCGCCGTCTCCGCGCTGTCGGAGGTCGGCCGAACCGACTGCCGGGGGAGGGTGACGTCGCCCACGTTCCGGATCTTGCGCGGCGCTTGCGCCTCCGGGGACGCTGTCCTTCCTGGGCTGACGGGCGGGCTCTCGGGTTCGGGCGGCTGGAAGAGCACGGTCGGGGCGGCCTTGGCGCGCCCGGTGCGCTTGCCGGCTTTGGCGGCCGGTGGCGGAGCCGGTTCGGGGGTGGCCGCCGGCACGACAGGCGGGGTGAAGGTCGCCTTCGGGGAGCGCCGCCGGGCACCGTCAGCAGGCTCGCGGCGGGCCGGCTCGCTCGGGGGCTGCTCCTGCATATCGATGGAGAGTAGTCCTGATCACGCCCGCGCACACCGTGGCGGGGACGGCGGGGCGGACACTCCACGCGAGGGATGGCGAAGTCGCTTTGCTCGGGGCGGGTGGAGACCTGTATCCTCGGGCGCGGTGGCCTGCCGGTCACCAGGGAGACTTCGCCTAGTCTGGTCTATGGCGCCGCACTGCTAATGCGGTTGGGGTTTTAAAGCCCCTCCCGGGTTCGAATCCCGGAGTCTCCGCGCGAAAGTCGGTCGTGTAGGCTGGCTGAGCACCAGCGCCCGTAGCTCAACGGATAGAGCATCTGACTACGGATCAGAAGGTTAGGGGTTCGAGTCCCTTCGGGCGCGCAGAGCAGGAGAAGGCCCCCGACCAGCCAAAACGGCAGGGTCGGGGGTTCTTTCGTATCCGTCAAGGTCAGCGTCTGGACGCTCGTGGGAGCCACGCTGGGAGCCACGGTGCGCTCACTGCCCGAACAGTGCACGGGACATTGTGTGGTCGTCGCGCAGCGGGTCGTAGGCGACGACGCCGGCGCGGGTGGTCTTGGCCCGATACATGGCCGCGTCGGCGTCGCCCAGGGCGGCGGCGAGCCCGGCCGGGTTGGCGGGAGCGAGGCCGATACTCGCCGTCACTGCGACGGACAACGCCGGAGGGAAGCCGGACGGGGGGCGGCGATGGCGGCGGCCAACTGGCGGGCAGCCGCGGCCGGGTTCGGGTCGAGGAGGAGGGCGGCGAACTCGTCCCCGCCGAGGCGGGCCGCGACACCGTGAACCGAGCGGAGGCGGGAGGCGACGGTGGTGAGGACGTGGTCTCCGGCGGCGTGGCCGTGGGTGTCGTTGACGGGCTTGAAGCCGTCCAGGTCGACCACCACTACCCACGGGCGCAGCGGGGCAAGCTGCGTCCACGCGTCGGCCAGCCCGGCGCGGTTGGCCAGTCCGGTGAGCGGGTCGCGGCGGGTGGCGCGTTGCAGGGCGGCCAGCTCGAAGCGGGCGGCGGCGAGCCGGTACTGGTCCCAGCAGAAGACGGCGAGGCCGGCGACCAGGAACAGGGTGGAGAAGAAGTGCTCTTTCATCGGGTCACCTCCCGAGTCAGCGGAGTGCCGTTACGGCGGGCGAACGCGGCTGGCGGCACCGGGGCGACCGGAGCCGGGGCGGGTCGGCTCGACCGGGACCGAGACAACGGGCTCAGGCTCGACAGCCAGCGTCGGCTCGACGGGCGGGGCCGCCGGGTTGACGACCGGCGCAGCCGAGTCGGGGGCGGGTTCGTCGGCGGGGACCGGGGCGGGTCCGGTGCCGAGGATGAGCTTGGACAGGCCCATGAACGCCAGCGCGGGGACGGCGGACAGGAGCCATCCGGACAGGCCGGGTTTTGCGACGGCGAGCTGTGCGGCGAGGGAGAGGGTGACGCGGCGACGAGCAGGAACATCGGGTAGCCGATCGGCCCGCCGGTGCGCTTGCGGCGGCGGATGGTCAGCAGGGCGGCGATCGGGACGAGTTCGGAGATGACGGCGTTGGCCCAGCCGAACCACGCCCCCGTGCCGGGCGGGCTGTTGTCGAGGGTCCAGTCCTTGACGTGGGTGAACGACGCGGCCCCAGCGAAGCCGGCCACCAGGAGCAGGATGACGACCAGGACCAGGCCCTCAACACGTTCCGCGCGGGTGTGGGTGGGGTGAGGCTTCGGCGACTTGTTCAACGAGGTCAAGACCGGGCGCTTCTCCGTGCTGGTCGGCACCGAGTACGACCCCGACACCCGCGAGCCACGCCACGTCGAGCTGCTGACGCCGCTTCACCGGTTGGAGGACAACTGATGCAGGTCACCATGGCAACTAGTCCCGCGAAGCGCGACCAGGCCAACGAGGATTTCACCGCGGCCACTCCCAGCGGCGTCGTCCTCCTCGATGGCGCCGGCCTGTCCGGCACCACTTCGCGCTGCTCGCACGGCGTCGCCTGGTACACCCGCCAACTGGGGGGCGCACTGCTCGCCGGCCTCGCCGACGACAGCGACCAGAAGCTACCCGCCATCCTCGCCGAGGCGATCAGGCAGACAGCCGCCCTACACGACGACACCTGCCACCTTGACGACCCCGGCACCCCGTCCGCGACGGTCATCATGCTCCGGACCAGTCGTGACCACCTTGAGTACCTGGTGCTGGCCGACTCCGTGCTCAACCAGGCCGACGACGCGCCGCTCGTCATCAGCGACGACCGCGAGGCAGAGATCGGGCAGCACTACCGGGCCGCAATGGACAACCTCGCCAATGGCACACCGGAGCACGACCAAGCCCGCCGCGACTACGTGCAGGCACTCCGCGCCCACCGCAACAAGTCAGGCGGATTCTGGGTTGCCGCCGCCGACCCACGAGCCGCCGACGAGGCGATCGTGGGAAGCCGACCGATCAAGGACGTGACAGCCGCAGCGCTGCTCAGTGACGGAGCCAGCCGGCTTACCGACCGCTTTGGCCTCACCGACTGGACCGGCCTCCTGTCGATCCTGCACGACCACGGCCCAGCCGAGCTGATCCGCCGTGTTCGTGCCGCAGAAGACTCCGACCTACAGGGCGAGCGCTGGCCCCGCGGGAAGGCCCACGACGACGCGACCGCCGCCTACTGCACGCAACTACTCGGCGCATAGCGTTGCGGTCCAGACTGCCGAATTGCGCTTCAAAAGGACAACCATGAAATCAGCAGCCACCCTGACGTGGGTCATGACAGTGGAGTACGCCGGAACGTCGCGCGTTTGGTGCGAGAGTGACGGCGACACGGACGACCCACGGGTACACCCGATCGCCATCTCCAAACTTGGCGATCGTGCGACCACCCTGAGCGCGGTGGTCGCGGCCGTCACTGAACAAGAGGCCCACGAGATTGGACTCATCGGCCTCGGACGTTGGGCCGAGCAAATCGGGCTCAGCACGAAAAACCCGACTGTGGTGGCGCTGTTTGCCAGAGGCATCACATAGATGGACGCGTTGACTGCCGAATTCCCCTCTTAAGGATCAAGACGGCCCGCAAAGCGGGCCGCGCCGGCCCGGCCCCGGCCTGCTGGCGACCTCCGGCCGGCATCGGCCGGGCCGGCCGGCCACGTTTACGGACGACAAGACCTCGAAGACCTCGGGGCGCTGCCCCGAACCCCGGCCCTCCTCAGAGATCGGCCGGGCGGATCACCTCGCCGGGCACCACAAGGGCTACCAGCCTCCCCGGACGGGGCCAAGGTCGTTCGTCCGGTAGGGCGCTCCACCTTGTCCCCGTCCGGGGAGGCTGGACGGTCTGGCGACTGCCCGACGAGGAGATCCGCCACTAGGGGCGGGGTGGCAGGAGCGAACGACATGAGCTCTACTGCCACAGTGATGATCGAGCGAGGTTGCTTCTCCTGTGAGAACACCGCCCGGTTTGACGAGCTGCCGCCGCGTGAGCGGATTGCCAGCGATGAGCACTGGCGTGTGGCGCATGCCGCAGGCACCGGCCTACCGGGCTGGCTCGTGCTCGTCCCGCGCCGACACGTGCTCACCATCGCTGACCTGACCGATGCCGAGGCAGCCGGGTTGGGCTACTGGCAGGTGCGCCTGTCGCGAGCGCTGCATGCCGTGACTGGGTGCGTGAAGACGTACATCGTGCAGTTCGCGGAGGCGGACGGCTTCGGCCACGTTCATTTCCACGTGATCCCACGGCCGGCCGATCTGCCCGTTGACCGCCGGGGGCCGAACGTTTTCGGATTCCTGGGGCAGCCGGAGGGCCAGGTGGTGAACGTTGACGAGATGGACGGCGTAGCGAGCGCCCTCGCACAACGGCTGGCTCGCGCAGGCGACACCAGCCAGGGCCATCACGGGCCATCCACGGGCCAGTAGCGGTGGCATGCACCGGTCACGAGAGGGCACGAGACGCAGTCCAGCGAGCCGCCGGCCGCAGGCCTTTCGGGCATCACGACCGGTTGAGCGCGCTCTTCCAAACTGAGGCTCCGGCGCTTGGCGCCCCAGGAGAGTTTGGCTGGTAGGTAGCTACTCTCTGGCCGCTAGACCGGCAAGCGCGTATGCAACGACGACCAGAGTGCCGATCAGGAGCCATGGTGGCGCAAAGGTAGGGAGGTCGAGTGCCCCCCACCCGCAGATGAGCACGCCACTGATCATCAGGCCCAGAAGCGAGACTGCCCATGGGCGGCGCAAGCCGGCGGCCCATGCGACGAGCAGGCCGAGAACCACGCTGCCCGGGATTCCGACCCCAAGCGTGACGAGGACGGTGGACCCGAGGGTTTCCGGACCGTCGATCTCCGGATGGCGGTCGATGACCGAGCTCGCATACTGCGTCGCCAGGTAGAAGGCACCGGAAACTGCAAGACCCGCGGCGGCGCCCCGCAACCCATCCAGCAGCGAGGTTGGCACTGCGCGGCCGGGCGAGGCGGTCATGCCGCAAGCATTGTCTACTGAACTGCAAAGCACCAACCGCCGCGCGACCGCCAACGACCGCCATTGGTGACAGCAACAACGACAGCAACGCCGCCGGACTGGCGGGTACGGGGTAGGACGGTGACAGGCGTAGAGCCAGGACTTACAAGCGATGGCGGACCGTTTCGGACGGCTCCGCCGAGGCTACGGATCAGAGGGTCTGGCTTGGGAGCCACGCGTGGGAGCCACTGAGGCGAACCGAGCCGGACGAACTGGGACCGATTCAGTTGCCGAGAGCGCGGCGACCAGGGCGACGCGGACTTTGCCGAACGCCTGCGGAGAGGTCTTGGGAATCTACGGATCAGAAGGTTAGGGGTTCGAGTCCCTTCGGGCGCGCAGACCAAGAGGCGTTTGACCTGCTACAACAGGGGTCAGGCGCCTCTTATCGTTCATCACCCATGGGCCCGCTGGTGCTCGACTGGTGCTTCTACGACGAGCGTGCCCTACGTCCCGCCCTGTCCGGGGCAAGTCCACCTGGGTCCTGAGCGGCGGTAACGCCGAGATGCGGTCGAATCAATGGACGAAAGTCGATTGCGATGTTCCACGGGGCGGGTGGCCGCGAGTTGCCATGACCCAATGGAGAAGGCGCGCGGCGCTGATCCCTCGCACCGCACCGCCACGCTGGCCGGGCCGGCACGACGGAACTGCAGCACCACCGAGCTGGAACTTGCCTACTCAGCCGCTTCCTCGTCGACGGCAAACTCCGCGGGCGGCGGCGCTTCCCGCGTAGGTGGTCCATGGCCCGGTTGCGGGCGATGGCGACCGTCCAGGCGCGGAACTCGCCGCCGGTGAAGTTGGGCAGGTCCCGGGAGATCTGCAGCCAGGTCTTCCGACGGCACGTCCTCCGTGTCGGCGCCGACTAGGGTTGGCCGGCTCACTGATCTACCGTTGCCGCACGGAGGTAGTAAGCCGTGTGGATGGTGCGTGTGGGCCAGACAATGCTGGAGGACCCGAGCGACGAGCAGGTGTTGTCGGCCGTCCAGGAAGCGGTCTCTGCTGGCGAGGGCGAAATCTGGATCGAACATCAGCGCGGCCCCATCCTCGGCCTCGTCCTGGGCGGTGCTCGCGCGATGGTGTTGCGCCTGGAGGAGCCTGGCGACGCCGGTTTTCACGCCATCGACCCTAAAGCGTCTCGGGAGCCGTCCGGGGAGTACGTGTTGGCCAATCGTCAGGTTGATCAGTATGGCGATCGTGACGCGGCCGACGCTCGTCACGTCGTGCCGATCGTCGTCCACTTCCTCGCTACCACCGATAGGTGGCCCGGGGTGGCATGGCAGGACGACGACGAGGTTTAGCAACACCCATACAGCCATCAGTACAGCCCAGGCCACCGCACCTGCCGATCACCAGACAGCGACAGACGGCCTGACGAGGCGAATCGTCAGCTGACCAGCCATCCGCGATCTTTTTCTAATCCCGCGGCCGTCAGGCTTACGACGTTCCGCTACGGTGCGGCCCATGTTCAGGGAGTTCCGGCGGCGCGAGCTTTCCAGCCTGACCGCGTGGACTGGCTGCGACGGTCCGATCCCGGCCGAGGTCGAGGTCGTCGGCGTTGAGTACCGGGGCCGCCTGGGGCACCCGTCCTCGTACGGCTTGCTCATGGCGCGTGCGACCGATTCTCCGGGAGTCCAGCTCGACCTCGATCCAATGCGCGCTGTGCTCTCCGTTCCGTCTGATGAGGTCACGCTCGGGCTAACCGAGCCGGAGTACGCCGAGGCCCTCCACGCCGCAGGCCGAGACCTTGCTACGGGTCTGGTCATCACGGCCATCGGCCAGGGCCTGTATGGCTCCTCAGTTGTGGTTTTCACTCGCCTGGTCGCTGTCATCTCACTGCTGCTGGCAACGGGTCTCGAGTCGGCTGACGAGGTTGACATCTGGGCAAGCTGGGACAGTGCGTGGCTTGAACCGCCGCTCAAGGCATGAGCACCGCCATCGGAATGCGAGCTGTGACGTAGCGGCTATGCGCCGGGCAGGTGCCGGACTGCGGGCGTAGGTCGGATCAGATCCCCCAACGACGCGGATAGACGCGAGCATGGATACTGCGCCGATGACTACCCAGCCCCAGACGGTGTGGGAGGACGCCGATGGCGTCCTCTCCGGCAGCACGGCATCGGTCCGAGCCGCCGCCATGCCACGCGGTGACCAGATGTGTGGAGCCGTGACGCTTACGGTCCGCGTGCCCGAGGGCTTCTTTAAGGTCGTGCAGCAGGACCAGTCGGGTGTCGCGACCATTCTGCTCAACCCCAATGAGGCTCGCGGCATCGCGGCTTGGCTGGACGAGGCGGCGCAAGCAGCAGATCGGGTGGGCCCGCCGCTGTACGGGAGCTAGGCCGCACCGCCCCAGTAGCAGCGTTCGGCAACCAAGAACGCCCCCACCACCTCACGGCAGCGGGGGCGTCCCGGTGAAGGTCAGGCGTCGAAGCGGACCCGGCGGCGGCGTGCCACCATTAGCGCCACGCCAGCCAGCACCGCGATCACACCGACGGCGCCGAGCGCAGTGGCGTTGACACCCGTGACGGGAAGGCCGCCGCCCGCTCCCGGCGCGGGACTGTCGGACGTAGACGCGGTCGGGTCGGCCGTCGGCTCCTCGGTCGACCCGGTCGTCGGCTTGAGGGGGTTGGACTCGCAGCCAATCCCCGGCGTGCCCCTGTTGCCGTCCAGGCCCCACGGGTCGTTGTTCACGTCCACCAACGTGACCCGGTACTTCACGTCAGAGCAGTTGACCGTGCCGGAAGGGTTGGAGAAGTCGGCGCATAGGTTCTGCGTGGTGCCGGTGTAGACGTACGCCTCGCAGTCGCGCGGCTCCGCGGGCTGGCTGGTCGGCGGGGTGGTGGGCGTCCCCGTCGGTTCGGCGCCCGGCTCGACCGCCTGGAAATCGATCAGCTCGTCGGAGATCCGCAGGTCCGACACCACAACCGTGCCGGGGGCGGCGACGTTGTCGTAAACCACGCCGGCCTGCCCAATGGTTCCGGCCGCCGGAATCTTGAACGTGATCGTGCCTTCCGCGCCGCACTGCGTGCCGGCGGCGATGTTCTGGTCCCACGAGTTGGTGTTGGTGCCGTTCACGACCACGAAGACACGGGGCGCGCCGCCGCTGCACGCCGCCCCGTCGGACAGCGCGATGTTGAAGCTGACATCGTCGCCGGCCTCGACGGCGACGCCGAGGTTCGTGGCCTCGACCGACGTGTTGTTGCCGACCAGGGTAACGGCGTGCTTGCTGGTGATCGACGAGTCACCGTTGGCCGTCCACACGGCATCACCGGGCGCGGCCTGAGCGGGACCGGCCAGAGCAAGGGACGAGAAAACGATCGCGCCGACCGCGGCGCCGACAATCTTGAGCGTACGCATAGATCTCCTTGACTGAGTGTTTATTTCCGCTCGCCGGCGGGAGGTGGGCAGTCCGACTGGATCAGCACCGCCCGGACCAGGCACAACACGAGGGACACTACTATCAGTCGTCAATCCGCGACGGTCACCTGTTCGGGCCGGGACCGTCGGTCGCGCGGTCCGCCACATGCGCGCTGGATGACAGAGCGGATCGGCTGTTCGGCCCATGCTCGGCTCCTCCACGTCGACCTCGCGGCGAAGTCCCGGGCATGGGTGATTCGAGGGAATGCTGCTGCACCACCGTCGACGGCAACCCGGGAAGGGCGGCCAGTCGAAACGGACATATCGGCGATCGCGTGGGGCTGCCGTGCTCGCCGGTGTGGTCGCGGGGGTTGCAGGGCGCGGGTAGGACCGGCTGAGGCTCGGACCGCCAACGGTCCAGAGCCCAGGTCCGTCTGTCCGCTTTGGTTGGAGGGAGCAGGAATTTCAGGGCGGCTCAGGATCATCGCCAAGCCGACGGCCATCCCAGGGCCTATCCGTAACGGCATACGGGCCGTCGACGCCTGTTCCCCTTGGAGATCGGGTGCGCGACATCCGAGGCGGGCGGGCAAGACCTTCGACCCCAGGTCCCGTCCGCCTTGATCCGACAGTGCACCGTGAGGCGCGCCGGGAGTAGCCATTTCTCGACCGACTTCACGGCCGTTCGCCGCCAAGCGCGACGACTGTAAGGGCCAGAGCGATGCGAACCGGAAGATTTTGCGCATCCGGGTCTGAAGCGTTGCGATCGGTGGAGGGCGATGGTTGACTGCTCTACCGTGCCCGAACACGAGATAACCGATTGGTCGGATAGATCGTGAGACACCAAGCAGTCGCAGCTCACTCAGTCGATGGGCGTGCGGTGACGTGGCGGCAACGGCTGGCCAGGTGGCTGGACCCCGCCGTGGCGCAGGAGGCGATCGCTGCAGAGCAGGGGCCGACCTCACCGGAACCCTCGCCACCGCCGGAACGCGTCGAGAGCCTCTGGCCAGCGATCTGCGAGCAGTTCGCGCTGCGCATTCTTGCCTCCGCCTATCAGATGGGCAGCCACCTCGAGGTGGTCGAGGCCGACGAGCAGGATCCAGCGCGGCTCGAGCGGCTTTATCGCATCGATCACGCGAACACCCGTATCCGTCGCCATGCCGAGAACCTGCAGGTCCTGTTGGGCCGGCGGATCGAGGACGCCGACCGGCAGACGGTCGCCTTGGTTGATGTAATCCGGGCTGCGACATCGGCTACGGAGCACTACCCGCGAATCCGTGTCGGACATGTGGTGGACCTCGGGGTCGTCGAGTTCGCAGCCGATGACGTCATCCGAGTACTGACCGAGCTGCTGGACAACGCAACCCGCTTCTCCCCGCCGACCTCGTCGGTGATCGTGTCCGCGTTCATCACCGAGGACGGCAGCGTATTGTTCCGTGTCGAGGACGCTGGTGTCGGCGTCAAGCCCGACCAGCTCGCGACGCTCAACGCCATGCTCGCCGGCACCGCCTCCGTACCAGTAGCGGACAACCCCGCAGCCCATTTGGGCCTTGTCGTCGTCTCCTATCTGGCCCGCGCCCACCACCTGCGGGTTGCCCTCACCAACCGGTCCTCGGGCGGCACGACCGCCACCGTGCTGGTTCCCGCACCGCTGCTGTGCGAGATGACGCTGGCGCATCGACCGGGACCGGCTCCCGCAACGCCGCCACCCTCGCAGACGCAACGTCCGATCGGGGTCGCCTCCCGCCCGCCGATTCAGCACCTAGCCGGGCAAGGAAACGGGGCCATGGGGACGCCTCGCGTCGGCGCCAATGCCGCCGCCTCCCGCCTGATCCTGGTTCAGGGGCAGACGTCCGGTGACGGCTACCCCGTCTCACTGTCCCATCCGGCCGCCACCAGCAGTGGCCTTCCCCGCCGCGTCCCGGAGAGCGTGCGAGCTGACGGCCGCCCAGGTAGGGAGAGCCCACCGCGCAACGGCGACCCGACAACGTCGAACCGGTCTACGTCGGATCCGGACACGTGGCCAGATGAGACGGCCGCCTTCGCCGCCGGTATCACCGATGCCCAGGCACCACCGACCGTGAAACCCGAAGGGCAGCTGCCATGACTCACCCCACCGCCGGAACTGGCGGGACGCAAGCGGCAGCCGCAGGGCACCAGGACTTCGCATGGCTGGTGCGCCAGTTCGCCGACGAGGTGCCCGGCGTGACCCACGCCCTGATCGTCTCCCTCGACGGTCTGCAGCTCGCCGCCTCCCGCGGAGTTTCCCGCGACCTGGGCGATCAGCTCGCCGCGTTGACCGCGGGACTGCTCAGCATGGCCGACCGCAGCGCAGACCTACTCGACCTCGGCGCCTCCGAGTACTTGACTGTCCGACTGCCACGGGGGCACCTCATGTTCATGCGGGTCGGCGAGTCCGCCGGGCTCACCGTGGCCGCCACGGCCGGCTGCGACCTGCGAGTCGTCTCGTACCACATGACGCAGTTCGTCGGCGCCGTTGGGCACGTCCTGACCCCGCAGGTCCGACACGACCTGCACCGCCTCACCGTCAACCAGCCGCCCCGCTGAGTGACCGAAGCCAAGGGAGCGAACGTGCCCACCACCTACTGGAAGGTGCGGCCCTACGTGTTGACCGGAGGACGCACCCGCACCCGACAGCATCTGCTGGTACACACCCTGGTGTCGGTACCCTTCTACGACGCGGTATTCGCCTCCGGCTTACTGCCCGAGGCGCGGTCACTGTACGAGCAGGCCAGGCAAACCAAATCCGTCGCCGAACTGTCGGCAGTATGCGGCATGTCACTAGGGGTCACCCGGGTCGTGGTCGACGACCTCGCCGCCACCGACCGGCTGCAGGTTCACGTCGGCCACTACACCTCACCCTTTGATCTTCACCTTCTGGAGCGACTGCGCGATGGCCTCCGCCAGCTTGCCTGACAGCCCTCTACTGACTTCGGCGAAGATCGTCATCGCGGGCGGCTTCGGTGTCGGCAAGACGACCTGCGTCCAGTCCATCTCCGAGATTCCGCCCATCAACACCGAGGCGTGGATGACGGCAGCGAGCGAAACCGTGGACCGGCTGGACCCGGGAATCGACAAAACCACCACCACGGTAGCCATGGACTTCGGTCGGCTGACCATCGGCTCGGATCTCGTGCTGTACCTGTTCGGCACACCTGGGCAGCCACGGTTCTGGCCGATGTGGGACGACCTGTGCCGGGGTGCGGTCGGCGCGTTGGTGCTGGCCGACACCCGAAACCTGGAGGCCTCGTTCCCGGCGGTCAACTACTTCGAGCAGGACAGCGATGTGCCGTTCGTGGTCTGCGTCAACCTCTTCGACGGGGTGCTGACACACCACCTGGAGGACATCCGCGCCGCCCTCACGCTATCTGCCAGCGTGCCGCTGATCACCTGCGACGCACGTGACCCATCGTCGGTCGCCAGGGCGCTGTTGGCGGTAGTCGAACACACCATGGCACGTACCACCGGCTTGGTCGCGGGCGCGCTCGCGGCCCGGTAGCTCAACCACCCCTGGAGGCAACCTATGCGGAAGATTCTCATCGTGGGCGCAGGACAGTCCGGGTTGCAACTCGGGCTGAGTCTGCTCGCTGAAGGGTACGAGGTGACCATCATGTCGGCCCGTACACCGGATGAAATCCGTAGTGGCTGGGTGATGAGCACCCAGGCCATGTTCGCCACCGCGTTGAACACCGAGCGTGAGTACGGGCTCGATCTCTGGCAGGAGCAACCCCCGCGTATCGAGGGGCTGCAGCTGTCCCTGTCCGCCCCGCCCGGAGAACGTGCGCTGCGCTTTCAGGGCCCACTGGATCACTACGCGCAAAGCACCGACCAGCGCCTGAAGATGGCCACCTGGCTGGAACTGTTCGAGCAGCGCGGCGGCACTGTGCACTACCAGGGAGTGACGACTGCGGACCTGGACGGCTTGACCAAGCTGCGCCGCTACGACCTGACCATCGTCGCCGCCGGTAAGGGCGACCTCGTGGGTGTCTTTGACCGCGACCCGCAGCGATCGGTGTACACCGCACCCCAGCGAGGCCTCGCCGTCGCCTACGTCCACGGCATGACCCCGGACCCGCTGTGGCCGGTCCCGCACGTCAGCTTCAACGCGGTTCCCGGGCTCGGGGAGCTGTTCGTGATTCCCGCGCTGACCCTGTCCGGGCCCTGCGAGATCCTCTTCTGGGAAGCGGTCCCCGACGGCCCACTCGACCTGTGGAAAGACCGCCTGGACCCAGCCGAGCACCTCAAGCTGACCCTCGAGCTCGCACGGCAGTACACGCCATGGATCTACGACCGGTGCGCCGACGTGGAACTGACCGACGGACGCGCCACCCTGTCCGGCAGATACACCCCAACGGTGCGCCACCCCGTAGCCGAGCTGCCCTCGGGCGGGCTCATCCTCGGCATGGCTGACGTCGTCGTCGCTAACGACCCCATCACCGGCCAGGGCAGCAACACCGCCGCCAAATGCGCCTACTCCTACCTCGGATCCATCCTCGAGCGAGGTGACCAACCATTCGACCGCGAATGGATGAGCCAGACGTTCGAGCGGTTCTGGAACAGCACTGGACAGGCTGTCACCGCGTGGACCAACGCCATGCTCCAGCCGCTACCCCCACACGTGCAGCAGATTCTGGGTGCCGCCTCCATGAACCCGACCATCGCCCGCCGGTTCGCCAACGGGTTCTCCGACCCCAACGACTTCCAAGAGTGGTTCATGACACCTGACGCCGCGGACCACTACCTCGCCTCCCTCGCCGCCAGCTGATCCGTCAGGCGAAAAGCCGCCAACAGTCCTCGACACCTCCCTACCCGGCTCCCGGGGTCAATGTGCTGGCGGCCGTGGGCTCTGGCTTGCGCACAACTGACCGACCAGCTCCTCCTCGTCCGCCGACCCGACGGAGTGACGCCACCGCCACACTGTGCTTGAAGCCATCAGACGCTCCCCAGATCCGGTCCGAATCGGCCGCGTCGCAGACCGAGGGCCTCAGCCCTGGGGAGGAGAACCAGTGACCAGCTTGCAGCACCAGGTCCGCGTCGAACCGGACCGCAGACGGTCCTGCTCTCCGGAGACCGACATGAACGGATCAGGCCGGCTCCTCGACCTCCTCAACCGCACCATTCACGCCTCGAGGCGGGTCGACGTCGACATGGCAACGGTCCAGTTCATCGACTCAACCGGGATCGGCGCACCGATCACACAATGAAATCGGCAGCGGCAGCTGGCGGGCACGTGGTCATCAGGAATCCGAGCAGGAACGCCCGTCGTGTGCTGGGCATCACCGGCGTACTTGAGGTCCTCTCGCCCTCCGGGGCACTGATCCACGCTGCTGACAGTCGCTCCCGGCTCGGGTAGACAGTGAGGGTCGTCGGTCGGATGGGGCCGCTCCGCCGGCAGGACTTTGCCACCGTGGACGTCTCCGCCGTTCCCGCGCCTGCACGGCGGATGGGCGCAGGGCCGGGACGTGGCCAATTATCGCCGCGGCGGCGGCTTGGGCGACGACGCGCACCATCCGCTGAACGCTGCTCTGTCGCGGTGGCAGGTGGCTCAACGTCCGACACTGTCCTCGTCACATCAGGTGTTCCGCCAGCCAACCGGGCGTAGCCGACTAGACAGCTGGGGGACTCCACCTGTGGCAATGCTGTGAAACGTTGAGTCCATTGCTCACAACGGGGCAGCTACACCCGCAAATCTGGGAGACCCACGCGCTAATGACCACCCCCTACGACCCTGCCCAGAACGAATCGTCGCCGGCCACACCGCAGCCGACGCCGCCGACCGCTCAGTTTCCTCAGGTGCCCGCCGGCCAGTACCCACCGCCGCCCCCTGGCCAGTACCCGCCGCCTGTCGCACCGCCGGCGGGTACCACTCGCAAGCGTCCTTGGCTGATTCCCACCCTCATCGGCGTCGCTGTGGTCGTGGTGATCTGCTGCGGCGGCGGACTCGTGCTGGGACTGACCAGTGGTGACGACAAGAAGACCGACGCCTCCGCCAGCAGCGACATTCCCGCCGCGAGTCCCAGCACCTCCGCCCCGGCCGCGGTCGCCTCGAGCGCGTCCGCGCCCCCAAAGCCGGAGCCAGCGAAGACGACCGCGCCGCCGCCGGCGAAGCCGAAGACCTTTGGTATCGGCGACAAGGTCCGCGGCGGTGACTTCGAGTTCACCATCAACAGCGTGAAGTGCGGGATTTCCCAGGTTGGCAACGAGTTCCTGAACAAGAAGGCGCAGGGCAGCTTCTGCAGGGCCATCGTGACCGTAAAGAACGTCACGAAGAGCGCGCACACCTTCCACGCCGACGGCACCATCACGGCGCAGGACGGCTCCGGCCGGGAGTACGAGGCCGACGGCGAGGCCGGGATCTACGGCAACACCGACGGGCAGGGCTTCCTCGACGAAATCAACCCGGGCAACTCGGTGAAGGCCAACGTCTACTTCGATGTGCCGAAGGGCACGAAGTTGAAGACGATCACGTTCGACGCCGGTCTGTTCACCTTCGCCGAGGACGCCGTCGTCACCCTGTGACGGCCGGCGAGTCCGTCCTCGTGAACCACAAGGTCCTGTGCGCCGGCGGCTCCGCCGCGCTTTCATCGGACTAGGGGCTGTCAAACGAACGGCACCTCTCTGTTGCCGACGACTTGACACAGACAGGTGCCGTTCGTCTTACAGTCCATTCACGACCGGGTTGAGCGCGATGGAGGTAAGTGGTGAGGTTCTCGCGCGCATGGGGAGCGACTGGGCGAGGGCCGTATGGGCTTGGTGAGGTCTACGACGACGAAACGTACGGCAAGCTACCGACGCTGCCCGAGCGGCTGTTCACCGGGACGTTCGACTGGCTGATACCCGAGGCGGCGAAACCGGGGTCGTTCTATATGGCACCAAATCCGGTGCGCCTGGATGGTCTTGACGCGTTCAACCGACGTCTCGCGCGGCACGGGCCTTGCTTTGCCGGCAGCGTTCGCGCTGTTCATGGCCAACAGTCGCCTGCAGAGCTCCGTGCCGTCGTGCACGGCCTCCGAGTGGGAGATCTCGCCTCAGCCGGTGGCCAGCCCCATCGAGGACCACGCATTCATGTTGCGGTTCATGAAGGATCAGCAGGGTTGCGGCTACTGGTATCTGTACCTGGGCTCCGACGGCTTCAGTCGTGTGGTGGGTAGCGCTTCACGCTATGAGCCTGCGGGCGACGACGAACCGCTGAAGATGGCTCCGGCGAGTTTCTTGGCGGACGTTCAGTGGACGGCACCGGGCTTCGGACACTTCGTCTACCGGTACTGGATTGAGAATGTCGCCTGGTTTGAGCTGGTCTCGCAAAACGAGATCTCTTGGACCTAAATCCTGTCGTTCGCCAGTACGTCAATCACCTCAGGGCGCCCGCGGCTTCACCGCTTGATTGTTGGCCGATGCCGTTTCCCGCAGAGCGCGGTGATCACGGGCAGGGCCAACTCTGGTAGCGGGCCCTTGGTAGGTGCCTGGGGTCGGCCGCTTCAAATGCCGCCAGTACAGCCATCGGTACAGCCAAGTCTGTCGACGCGCAGGAGTTGCGAACGACGGCGGCTGACAGGTCGGGCAGGTCAGCGGCGGCGGCCGACGCCGGCCGACAGCAGTCTTGATCTTTGCAAGGCAGGGATCAGGTCATCGGTGACTGCGTCGCGCGCCGTCGCCGCAGCTCCTGAAGCCACTCGCGTACCTGCTCGTCGTCGTGAAGGTAGCCATTGCCCGGCTCTGCCGGTAGGTCGATGCCGAACAGCCTGTTCAGTGCCCACCAGCGCAGGTCATCCCAGTGAAGCCCGGAATCGGTGACCCACCGCGCAGCCCACCGGTCAGCGTCATCTCGGCTGATACGACCTTCCGCAACAGCAGCAAGGCGTTCTTCGATCTCGTTCAGATCTGGCTGCCCTGCGCCGCTCATGGCCGCGATCGTACTGGCGATGGGGTAGTGCCCTAGCGGCGCGGCCATTCCGGCGGTGGTGAAGATGCCAGCCGTCTCAGGCAGCCCGTCAACGAGCGCCGCCCTGCCCGAGGACGCGGTCGACCGCGACCTGATCCTCACCGACGTCTCGGTGTACTGGCTGACCGGCACCGCGGGATCCGCCGCCCGCCTCTACTACGAGGACGCCCGCACCTGGGGCCAGGCCCAGCCGCGCTCGTCGGTGCCGACCGGGGTGGCGGTGTTCCCCAACGACATCACCATCCGGCCCCTGGCCGAACGCGACCACAACGTGGTGCATTGGATCGAGTTCAGCCGCGGCGGGCACTTCGCCGCCCTGGAAGCACCCGACCTCCTCGTGGCCGACGTACGCGAGTTCTTCCGCAGGTACCGCTGACGGCACGAGCCGGGAGACGTGCTCGACCGCCGGCGGCCACCTGTAACCCAACTTCTGCCACACCTCGCGGGCCGCCGCGGCTGCGAATCAGGCCGAATTGTCCCGTTGACGTGATCACCTTCGGTAGCCCCATACCACGAGATCCGTTACTTGCCTAACAACAATGGTCCCCAATGGAGCATGGCGGGGAAACGGCGCGACGGGGCAGACCATCCAAGGTGCTCGATGAAAGTCTTCCCGTGCTTTGCCATCAACACGGGGAGGTTTGGCAGTGCGCGTCTTCAGAATGCTCACGGTCGCGGCGGTTTCCGCCGCGACCGTTCTCATGCCGGTGTCCGGACCGGCGCTCGCCGCGCCGGAGAAGGCCCCCAAGGCCCCTCCGGTGCAGCCCGGCTCGCCGGGCTCCGGCCGTCTCGCGCTCGGCCCCAGCAACGGGACGCTCGCGATGGTCGCCGGTCCGGTCTCGGTGCCGAAGGGCACGGGCGCCGGGAACAGCGCCACGTTCACCACCTTCGACCTGTCCGACCGGGTGGTGCTCCAGGTCCACGCCGGCTCCGGCAACCTGCTACTGCGCACCACCGACCTGGTTTTGCCGGGCATCAGCACCAACGTGGTGCTGGGCGCGTCGTTCAACAGCCTGCTGGTCGGCAGCGAGATCGAGACCGGCGCGCACGGGCGCGGCTGGCGGGCCCGCACCGGCCCGGACATCAAGCTCATCAAGAACGACGACAACTCGGTGACGTACGTGGCCGCGGACGGGCTGGTCGGGACGTTCACTCCGATCAGCGGCGGCTACGACACGCCCAAGGAGTTCAAGGGCACGCTGAAGCAGGAGGGCTCGGGCTGGAAGTTCACCGAGAACAACGGCGGGCGTGACCTCTACTTCACCTCGTCCGGGCAGCTCGACAAGGTCGAGGACCGCAACGACAACGTCACCGACTACCAGTACAACAGCGCGGGCGAGCTCACCAAGGTGGTCACCGACCGGGGCGCCACCGGGGCGCGCACCGCCGTGGTGACGTACAAGAACGGCCGGATCCAGCGCCTCCAGCAGGCGGTCGACGCCGCCAACTCGCGCCAGGTCATCTACTCGTACAACAGCGCGGGCAACCTGACGCAGATCATGCCTACCTCCGGGCACGCGGTGAAGTTCACCTACGACACGTCGCAGCGGATCAAGACGATCACCACGGGGCTGGCCTCCGAGCCGGGCACCGAGACCCGGATCGAGTACGACAGCCTGCACCGCGTAGCCGCGGTGGTCCGCGTGTTGCAGAACGAGTCGGTGGACGACCCGGACGGTCGGCTCGCGGTGACCCGGTGGGCGTACACGTCGTCCAGCGAGGTCCAGGTGGCCGACCCGAACACCGACATCACCAAGCGGGTGTCGGACGTCGCGCACACCACCTACACCACCGACGCCGACAAGCGGATCACCAAGGCGGTCGACCCGGACGGCAACGAGCGCAGCCGCACCTACACCCCGTACCACGACGTGGCGACCTCGACCGACGCGATGGGGCAGAGCGTCGGCAACAGGTACGACGCCAACAACGGCCAGTCGTTGACCTCGACCACCACGCCGACCGGCGCGTCGAGTACGGCGGCGTACAACAACGCTCCGACGACGTCCAACCCGACCGCCGGCTACCAGCCGTCGAGCGGCGGGGACGCGCAGAAGAACCAGACCACGTACACATACAACGGCGCCGGCAACAAGATGTCGGCCAAGAACGCCGAGGCGGCCGAGGCCAAGGTCGACTACAACAGTGACGGCACGGTGAAGACCGCCACCGACCCGGCGAACACCGGCAACCCGACGAACTACACGTACAACAGCGACAAGCAGCTCATCACGATCACCCCGCCGACCGGCAACAGCCTGGGCAAGCGGGAGTTCACCTACGACGCGTTCGGCCGGGTCCGCACCGCCACCGACGGCGCCGGGCGGACCACCACCAACGAGTACGACACCGACGACCGCCTGGTGCGCACCTCCTACTCCGACGACACGCAGTCGGTGGAGTACGAGTACGACGGCTCCGGGAACCTGATCGAGCGCACCCACGGCAAGAGCGAGACGTTCGTCTTCGACCGGCTCAACCGGCTCGTCCAGCGCGGGCCGGACTACTACCTGACCCAGTACACGTACGACCCGGCCGGCAACCTCACCAAGCTGCACGGCGACTACCGGGGCGACACCGTCTACTCGTACGACAAGCGCAACCTGCTCACGAAGATGGAGGTCGACGGCGCGACCTACACCTTCGAGTACGACAAGGAGGGCCGGCGCACCGACACGAAGCTCAGCGTCGAGGACGCCGGGCCGGCCACGACCGCGCACACCAAGGTGACCTACGACAAGTCCGGCCGCATCACCCGCACCACGACCAAGCGCTGGCAGCGGGTGAACAACGTCGACCAGGAGTTCACCGCGTACGACGTGTCGTACTGCTACAGCAAGCGGGTCGGCACCGACGCCTGCAACACCACCGACCCGTTGCAGGACACGGCGCTGCGCCAGTGGCAGATCGAGCACCACCGCGGCGGCGTCGTGCAGGTGTACACGTACGACAGGGCGAACCGGCTCACCAAGGCCACCAACCTGGCGCCCGGGTCGTTCGACTACACCTACGACGCGAACGGCAACCGCACCAGCGTCAAGGTCAACGGCACCGAGACGCAGCGTCTGACGTTCAACTCCGGCAACCAGATCACCACCAGCGGCTACACGTACGACGGCGCGGGCAACCAGCTCACCGGCTCGGCCACCCGCGGCGCCGAGTACAACGCGGCCGGGCAGACGACCGACAACAGGACCAGCGGCAACGAGGACGCCTACTTCAGCTACCTGACCGGTGACCAGTCCGAGCTGGACTCGGTCTGGGTGGACGACGACGACCAGATGTACTTCGCCTGGGGCCGCGGCTCGCAGGGCGGCACCGCGCTGGAGGACTACCAGGCCGTCGACGGTGACACCCACTTCCTGGAGCGGGACGGCACCGGCGCGCTGATCGGCGTCCGGGTCCACGAGAAGAAGACCGGCAAGTGGGTGCACTACTTCCCGACGCTGGACGGCAACGGGTCGGTGGTCGGCCTCACCAACCAGAACGGCACCTACGCCGGCCACTGGACCTACGACCCGTACGGCCGCACCACCAACACCACGGCCAACCAGCCGGTGATCAACTCGTTCGCCATCGGCTACGCCGGCGGGCTCAGGCACGCGAGCACCGGCCTGATCAAGTTCGGCAAGCGGTGGTACGACCCGGAGATCGGCCGGTTCACCCAGCAGGACAGCCTCAACACGATCGGCGATCCGACGGTGGGCAACCGGTACGCGTACGCCGGCGCCGACCCGATCAACAACGCCGACCCGACGGGGCTGGTGGTGGCCAGCATCGGCTTCGAGGTCTGCTATGTCGTCTGCGTCGGTCTCAACTACGAGATCGACGACCAGGGCAACCAGGGCGTCACCGGCACCATCGGGGTCGGCGCCGGCGGTGGCTTCAACAGCGAGATCGGTGGGGGCACCGTCGAGGAGGGCGTCAACGGGTACGGGCAGTGCAGCGCCGGGCCGTTCAACGCCAACGTCGAGGAGTCCGCGGCGACCGGCGAGGACGAGTACAGCGCCTCGGTCAGCCCGGGCAGCACCGGAGTGGGTTGCTCGCTGGGCATCGCGGGAACAGCAACGTTCTGACCCCCACCCTCCTCATCGGACGGAGCTCGACATGTTGGAAAACCTCGCTGCGGTCGGCGGCCCGAAGTCACCTGTCTCCACACCTGTGCTGATCGGCTTCTTCGTTCTCATCGCGGTCGTCCTCGTCGTGATCCTTTTCCTGCGCTCCCGCAACAAGTAGCACCGCACGATCCGGCCGGCCGGCTTCCACCGGCCGGCCGGCACACCCACGGGGGGACCGGCACATGCAGAAGAGAACAACCGCGGCCATGGTCGCCGCAGTGGTCGCGGTGGCGACACTGGGCTGGACGCTCGGCTCGTCGGCCGGCGCGGACGATCCCGGTGCCGCGCCCGCCGTCCCGCGGATCACCGAACCGCCGGAGGCGCCGGTGCCGGCCTCCGGCACCGGGCGGGATCCGCTCACCCCGGCCGAGATCACCCGGGCCCGCGACCTGGCGCTGGCCGGGCTGGCGGTCACCGGACCGGGCGGGGCCACCGACGTCACCGGAGCGGCCGGGCCCGAGCTGCTCACCATCCGCCGGGCGGACGGCGAACCGACCGCGCGCCGGGCCGACGTGCTCGCCTACGACTACCGCAGCGACAAGCTGGTCAAGGTCGCCGTCGACCTCACCGCCGGGCGGGTCACCGGCACCTTCGCCGCCACCGGCATGCAGCCGCCCGCCACACCGCGGGAGGTGGCGGCGGCCGTGGATCTGCTCTGGCGGCACGACCTCGGCGACCTGATGCGGGAGCGGTTCCGGCAGGCCACCGGCGCCGCGCCGGCCACGGCTGCCGAGCTTCAGCCGAGCGCGCAGACCTACACCGGCGAGCCGTGCACGGCGCACCGCTGCGTGATGCTGCTCCTGCACCGGCCGGGCGAGCCCTACGTGGATCTCACCGACCTCGTCGTCGATCTGTCCGCCGGCACCGTCGTCCGCCTGCCTTGAGGAGCCCGCGATGACCAAGCGCACCCTGGCCCTCGCCCTGTCCGCCGCACTGTCGCTGGCTCTGGCCTCCGGGCTGGCCGGTGCCGGCGCCGTCCACGCCGAGGCTCCCGCCACGTCGGCCTGCGGCCCGGCGGCCACCGTCCGCGAGACGCTGCCCGTCGGAACCCGCTGGCAGATGTGCTGGCACGTCGACCCGCAGACCGGCCTGGTGCTGGAGGACGTCCGGCTGAGCTTCCGCGGCGGCCCGGTCACCACCGTGTTGGAGTCGGTGACGCTCGGCCAGCTCAACGTGCCGTACGACACCGGGGTCACCGAGTGGAACGACATCACCTCGTTCGGCTTCGGCGGCGACGCGATGCAGCGACTGCCCGCGCGCGAGTGCCCCGGCGGGTCGCGGCGCGCGGCGTACGACGACCGCAAGGTCCTTTGTGTCGTCGCCGAGCCCACGGGCCCGGCGCAGCGTATCGCCGACGGCGGCAACGTCTACTCCCGGCAGGGCGTCGACCTGGTGCTGCGGACCGTCTCGAAGGTCGGCTGGTACGAGTACGTCACCGAGTACCGTTTCGGCGACGACGGCCGGTTCACCGCTCGGCTCGGCGCGACCGGCGACCTGTCCCCGACCGACTACACCTCCGAGCGGTACGGCCGGCCGATCGGCCCCGGCGCCACCGACCACGCCGCCGCGCACCACCACAACGCGGTCTGGCGGGTCGATCCCGGCCTGGGCAGCGAGCGGATCGAGCAGTTCGACACCGAGCCCACGGGGCAGCAGGGCCGCCGCTCGGCGATCCTCGCCACCACCCGCACCGCGATCCCCACCGAGCGGGCACTGACCGGCGCGAATCGCCGGTGGTGGCGGGTGGTCAGCGACGCCGCGCCGAACGCCGACGGGCACCCGCGCTCGTACCAGCTCGTGACCGGCGCGAACGACCACTACGAGAGCCGGCCCGAGATGGCGCCCGAGCTGACCGTCACCGAGGCCCGCGCGTGCGAGAAGTTCGCGTCGTTCAACCTGGACCCGGAGTGCGCGGCCCGGTCCGTGGTGGACTACGTGAACGGCGAGACGCTCACCGACCCGGTGCTCTGGGTCCGGATCGGCTTCCACCACCTGCCGCGGGACGAGGACCAGAGCCCGATGCGCGTGCACTGGCAGGGGTTCGACCTGTTGCCTCGCGACCTGACCGCGACCAACCCGCTGGCCCCGAGCGCGCGGGCGAGCATCAACGGCCGTCCCTGAGCGACGCGGGGCGCGGGATGCCGCTGCCTACGGCCGTGCCCGGTGACGGGCGTCGGTGACCTCGGCGCCATGGACGGTGTATCCGCCGATGAGGATCGGGTAGCGGGGTCGCTGGGGAAGTCCGGGAGGGAGGTCCGTCTCGGGGTCGAGGCAGTGGGTGGGAGGTGGCTCCGTCCCGTTCTGCGCCTGGGCGTCGACGATCTGATCCCGTCCACGTCCATCATCGATGATCTTCACGTAGTAGCCGTGGTTCTTCACCGTGCCCTGGCCCTCGGGGACGATCGCGGTGAACACCGCGACGTTCCCGCTGACCTTCAGACACGTCACGTCGGCGCGTCCCTGCCCGACCAGGGTGCCGTCCGGCAGCTCGTGCCGGTACCGGAACTGGCCGTACGCCGATCCGTCCGCGGTCGCCACCGCGTGGACGCCAAACCAGATCCGGTGCCCCACCGTGCCGGGCTCGTCGTACACGAAGTGTCCCATCCCGGCGACCACCGACCGCCCGGTGGCGACGCTCGTCGCCTCGTACTGCTGGGCGTACGCGGCAGAGGGCGACGCCGCCACCCCCGCGGCTGCAACCGCCGCCAGCGCTGTCGTACGCAAACCAGACCTGAACATGTCGCTCCTTCTCTCACCATCGCGTTGGCTGACGTGGTCCAGCATCAGCGCACGACGACGCGAGCGAATCCCTCCACCGAGGCACCCGCGTCCCCTGTCCGGGGGAGTGTGGTGCCGCAAGGTCCACGAGGCGCAACGAGCGACGAGCGTGGGCAACAGAAGGAACGCCGCCGCGCACGGCGGCCGGCCGGAAGGAGACCATCATGGATGACACCGACCAGCGGAGGCCCCACTCTGGGCGCGGGACGATCCTGCGGATGGACAACGTCGCCATCGTCGTCGACGACCTCGCGGCTGCTGTCGCGTTCTTCGTCGAGCTCGGACTGGAGCTGGAAGGCGAGGCGACAGTCGAGGGCAGCGCGGTGGATCGCCTCGTAGCGCTGGAGGGGGTCCGATCGGACATCGCGATGATGCGTACCCCGGACGGCCACGGACGGGTCGAGCTGACCACGTACCGCACGCCGCCGACCCGAGACGGTGACCCGCGCGCTCCCGCGAACACCCTGGGCGCACATCGCATCATGTTCGCCGTCGAGGACATGGACGACATCCTCGACCGCCTCCGGCCACACGGAGCCGAGCTCCTCGGCGACCTGGTGCAGTACGAGGACAGCTACCGGCTCTGCTACCTCCGCGGCCCCGCAGGCATCCTCGTCGCGCTGGCCGAGCAGACGAGATGACCGGTTGGTGACGGTCTCCGCGCACGCTCCTCCGAGCTGATGCTCCCAGGGTCAGCGGTGTCGGGAAGCGGTGCCTATCCTTCCGGCCATGGGAGCAATCAAGCCGTGGCAGCTGGTCCTCCTGACGCTCTGCTGCCTCCTGCCGACTGCTGCGGCGATCGTCGGCGGGGTCTGGGCGGTCCGCCGGTCCCGTAACCGTCGCTGAGCTTGCACCGCAGCAGGCAAGCTGCCGGGGCCTGCATCGGCTGCGAGCGGCTGCTACCAGGGCCAGGCCAGGCCGCCCAGGACCGGGCCGAGTGATGGCACCGCGGGGCCTCTCACCGCGATTCGATGCGACCCAGCGGATGCCTGCTGTTCGTCAGCTCGCCGCTCGCCGTGGCCCAACTCGCGTCGCCCGGGTAGAGCGCGCTGCGCAGGTAGGCCCAGGTGAGCCGCTGGACCAGGGCGACGCGGTCGGGACTCTCGTCGGTCGTCTCCGTGACGGTGTAGCCGGCGATCCCGCCGAGGGAGTGCTCCGCCCCGAACAGGGTGAGCAGGCTCTTGGGGCCGGGGCTCAGGTGGAACGGGTCGGCGAACCAGTCCGGCCCCCGCACGGTCAGGTGCGACTGGTCCTTGTCGCCGGCGACCACGAGGGCCGGCGTGGTCATGTCCGAGAAGCTCGGGTTCATGAAGGGGAAGTGCTCGGCGGCGAACGGACTCAGGTCGGCGCCGCCCCTGCCCGTGGTGGCCAGCAGCACCCCCGCCGTGACCCGCGGGTCGGACATGTCCTCGCCGGGGGTGCCATCGGGGTCGAGGACTCGCGCGCCCAGCAGCATGCTCGCCGTCTGGCCACCCCAGGAGTGTCCGGCCACGGCGACGCGGCTGCGGTCGAGGCGCCCACCGAGACCGGGAACGGCGGCCTCGACGAGATCGAGCTGGTCGAGCACGCGCGTGAGGTCCGTGACCCGGAAGCGCCAGATCTCGGAGTGCCGCGGGTCGTCAGGGGTGATGTTCAGCGTCCTGGAGTCGAGGTGCGTGGGCTGGACCACCACGAACCCGCGGGCCGCCCAGAAGTCGACCAGCGGGGCGTAGCCGTTCATGGACCAGCCGAAGCCGTGCGAGAAGACGATGAGGGGCAGGTCGTGCCCGGTCGCGGGGGCCGACACGCGGACCTGGAGGTCATCGCCGCGGCCCGGGGCCGGCAGGGTGACGGGGCTGACCGAGACGACCGCAGTGGGCGTGCCGGCGGAGTCGTCGAGGTGAGGCATGGGTCTGTCTCCTTGGAAGTGACAGGTGAGGTGGACGCCGGGGCGCGGGCCCTGACATCATGGAAGCGGAACCGCGTTCCACTACGACGATACGGAACGCTGTTCCGCTTACCAAGGGTTGTGACGGGGGTAACGACGCGATGGCCGACATCGACAGCGCATCGACGGCGTCCGGCTCGCGGAAACGGGCCGACGCCCGGCGCAACGAGCAGACCCTGCTCGACGCGGCCGCCGAGGCCTTCGTGGCCTCCGGCGTCGACGTGCCGGTACGCGACATCGCGGCCCGGGCCGGCGTCGGCGTCGGCACCATCTACCGCCACTTTCCGACCCGCGCCGATCTCGTGGTCGCCGTCTACCGACACCAGGTCGAGGCCTGCGCCGAGGCCGGTCCGGCCCTGCTGGCCACCAACGGCACGCCGTACGCCGCCCTGACGCGGTGGATCGACCTCTTCGTCGACTTCCTGGTCACCAAGCACGGCCTGGCCGAGGCGTTGCAGTCCGACGACGCGACCTTCGGGGCCCTGCACGCCTACTTCCTCGACCGTCTCGTCCCCGTGTGCGCCCGGTTGCTCGACGAGGCCGCCGCGGCGGGCGAGATTCGCCCGGACGTGCAGGCCTACGAACTGATGCGCGGCGTCGGCAATCTCTGCATCGGGGCCAGCCGCGACCCGCGGTACGACGCGCGCCGCGTGGTCGGCCTCCTCGTGGCGGGACTACGCGTCACGGCCGGCTAGTCGTCCCGGTCGCCCTGCGGGGGCGTATTGACATCGACGATGTTAACGATAACGTGGTCTAGCGAATCGCCACTGTCCATTCCGCGGGCGACGGTCATGCGCACGTTCACATCGCTGCCTCGCCAACCGACCACCACGGTGCCAGACGAAGGAGCGCGAGAAGTGGCCAAGCAGTTCTCCCGACGGCGCCTGCTGCAGCTCGGCGCGCTGGCGGCCACCGCCCCCACCGCCCTGACCATCGCGTCGACCTCGACCTCGGCCGCGGCGGCAACCGCCGGCGGAACCGGCGACGCCGGTCGTGCCCCGGCGGCCAAGCCCTTCGCCCTCGACCAGGTGGCCCTGCGCGAGAGCATCTTCCAGCAGAAGCGCGACCGGATGCTCAACTACGCCCGCAACTACCCGGGCACGGGAGGCGTGCTCGACGGCCCCGACCGGATGCTGCACCTCTTCCGGGCCAACGCCGGCCTGCCCGCGCCCGGCACCTGGCCGGGTGGCTGGGACACCCCCAACCACCTGCTGCGGGGGCACTTCACCGGGCACTTCATGACGATGCTCTCCCAGGCGTACGCCGCCACGGGCGAGGAGATCTTCCTCGACAAGCTCGACTACCTGGTCGAGGAGCTCGGCAAGTGCCAGCGGGCGCTGGACGCGCGCGAGGTCGGCCGGGTCGCCGGCCGCTCCGGCAAGGCGGTACGGCTCGGCGACCCGCACCCCAACCAGTACGTGGCGCTGCCCGAGCGGATGCTCGACGGCGTCACCGACGTGACGTTCGCGGTCTGGGTACGGCTTGCCGCCGGCCAGGTCAACGCCAAGGTCGTCCATCTCGGTGCCGGTGCCAACGCATACGTGTCGCTGTCACCCTGGGCGTCGGCCAGCGCGGGCCCGCGGTTCGTCATCAGCACCGGAGGAACCGCCGGTGAGCAGCGCATCGACGGCGCGAGCGACTCGGTCCCGGTCGGCGAGTGGGCGCACGTGGCGGTGACGATCTCCACGGCCGACGGCACCGGCCGGCTCTACGTGAACGGCGACCAGGTAGGCGAGAACGCCATCGGCCTCACCCCGGCCGACCTGGGCGCCACCACGGCCAACTGGATCGGTCGGTCACCGAGCCTCAACGACCCGTACCTCACGGCGACCGTGGACGACTTCCGGATCTACCGGCGCGCGCTGACATCCGCCGAGGTCACGGCGCTCGCCACGGTGGACCCGGCGCAGGATTCGCCGGACCGCGCCGACCTGGCGGTCTGGTACCGCTTCGAGGAGGAGGGCGAGACCGCCGTCGACCACTCGGGCAACGGCCGGGACGCCACCATCGTCGGGACGAGCTACCCCGGCTACCTCGCGGCGTTTCCGGAGGGGCAGTTCAGCCGGCTGGAGCCGCCGACGCTCCGGCCGAACAGCGGCGCCAACGCCGTCTGGGCGCCGTGGTACACCTGCCACAAGATCATGCGGGGTCTGCTCAACGCGTACCACCTGACCGGCAACGAGGAGGCCTTGGAGATCGTCTTCCGGATGGGGGACTGGGCGCACCAGCGGCTCGGCCGGTACAGCCAGGCGGAGCTGGACCAGATGTGGAACATCTACAGCGCGGGCGAGGCCGGCTCCATGAACGAGGTCATGGCGGAGCTGTCGGCGCTCGCCCCGGATCGCGACGCGAAGGACCGGTACCTCCGTACCGCCAGAGCCTTCACCTTCACGACGCTGTTCGACGCCACGCTCGCCGAGAACGACATCCTCAACGGGCGGCACGCCAACCAGTACATGGCGCCGAACATCGGCTACCTGCGGATCTTCGAGCAGACCGGGGCCCGGGAGTACCACACTGCGGCGCGGAACTTCTGGGCCATGGTCGTCCCGCACCGCACGTTCAGCAACGGCGGCGCCGGCCGCAGCGAGCACTTCGGCGTACGCGGGATCATCACGGCCGGGTTCGGCTCGAACTCGGACCCTCGGCACGCCGAGACGTGCTGCGCCTACAACATGCTCCGCCTGACCCGGAACCTGTTCTTCCACGAGCAGGACCCGGCGTACATGGACTACTACGAGAAGGCCCTGCACAACCAGATCCTCAGCTCACGGCGGGACATCGACAGCGCCACCGCCACCGAGGTGACCTACCACCAGAACATGTGGCCCGGCCGGTCGCGCCGGATCGGCACCGTCGTGGAGTACAGCCGGTACGGCGGCAACGGCAGTTGCTGCAACGGCACCGGCCTCGAGAGCCACACCAAGTACCAGGAGTCGATCTACTTCCAGTCGGCCGACGAGTCGACGCTCTACGTCAACCTCTACATCGCCTCGACGCTGACCTGGCCCGGCCGCGGGTTCGTCCTCACCCAGGACACCCGCTACCCGACCGAGGGCGCGAGCCGCCTGCGCTTCGACCGGGGCAGCGGTCGGCTGAAGGTCCGGCTACGGGTGCCGTCGTGGGCCGTGAAGGGCTACAGCGTCCGGGTCAACGGCGTCCGGCAGCGGCTCACCGCCACTCCCGGCAGCTACGTCACGCTGGACCGAGACTGGCGTCCCGGTGACACCGTCGACATCGCCATGCCGTTCAGCTTCCGGGTGGAAAAGGCACTCGACGACAAATCGATCCAGTCGATCCTCTACGGCCCGACGCTGATGGTCGTCCGTGACGGCACCCCGAGCTTCCGCGAGTTCTCCTTCTTCGCCGACCTCAAGCTGGACGGCGACCTGGCCGCCGCCATCCAGCCGACCGACACTCCCATGCACTTCACGACGCACGGCTACACCCTCGCGCCGTACTACGTCGCCGACCCGGTGCCGGGGCAGTTCAACGCCTTCCACCCGTACGTGCGGCGGGTCGAGCCGGAGGTCGTCTTCGGTTCGTCCGCCACCGGTGTGCCCAACGACGCCATCCGTGACGACGACGGCGAGACGTTCCTCGACCGGGTCTGGGAGGCGGCGCCGTTCACGAATCACGGGCAGTTCGTCCGGCGGGTGGCCCAGGTGTCGGACGCGTGGCTCCGGGCGGGGCGACACACCGGGTCGCAGCGTGAGGCCATCCTCGCGGCGGCCGCCCGGTCGGGGAGGGACCTGGCGACGTGACACGGGATCGTCGGCGGCTCGACGCGGTCAGCCGCCGACGACCTGCCAGAGCAGGAACGCGTTGAGCACGATGACGAGGCCCGCGACCAGCGTCGCGGCGGCCGTGGTGAGCGGGTGGTTCACGAGGTTTCCCATGAGGTCGCGGCGGCGAGTGAAGGCGACCACGGGGATCAGCGCGAACGGGATGCCGAAGCTCAGCACGACCTGGGAGAGCACCAGCGCCCGGGTCGGGTCCAGGCCGATGGCGAGGATGGCCACGGCCGGGATTAGGGTGACCAGCCGGCGGAGCAGGAGGGGGATCCGGCGGCGCAGGAAGCCCTGCATGATGATCTCGCCGGCGTAGGTGCCGACGCTGGTGGAGGCGAGCCCGGAGACCAGCAGGGCCACCGCGAACCCGAACGCCGCCGCCGTGCCGAGGCTCTGGCCGAGGCCCGCGTGTACGCCCTCCAGGCTGTCGGTGCCGGGCGTCGCCGTGTGGTGGAAGGTCGCGGCCGCGATGAGCAGCATGGCGAGGTTCACCGTGCCAGCGGCGGCCAACGCGAGCAGCACGTCCGTGCGCTGCCCGCGGAAGATGGTCCGCCGCTCGGCGTCGCTGGTGGCCGGGATGCGGTTGCGGGTGAGCGCCGAGTGCACGTAGATGACGTGCGGCATGACCGTGGCGCCGAGGATGCCGGCGGCCAGCACGATGCTGTCGGTGCCCTGGAGTCGGGGGACCAGGCCGGCCACCGCGGAGCCGGGGTCGGACCCGGCGGCCAGGAGGTTGGCCGCGAAGGCCAGCACGATGACGCCGAGGAGCACCGCGATGGCGATCTCGAACGTGCGGAAGCCGCGGGAGCGGAGCGCGAGCACGGCGAACGCGGCGGCGCCGATGATGAGCCCGCCGGGCAGCAGTGGGATGCCGAACAACAGGTACAGCGCGACCGCGCCGCCGATCACCTCGGCGAGGTCGGTGGCCATCGCGACCAGCTCCGCCTGTGCCCACATGAGCCGGTTGACCGGACGCGGGAGTCGTTCCCGGCACAGCTCGGGCAGGCTGCGGCCGGTGGCCAGGCCGAGCTTCGCGGTGAGCGTCTGCACGAGCATGGCCATCAGGTTCGCCACCACGACCACCCAGACCAGCAGGTACCCGTACCGGGCGCCGGCTGTGGAGTTGGTGGCGAAGTTACCGGGGTCGACGTAGGCGACGGCCGCCACGAACGCCGGCCCGAGCAGGATCAGCCGGCCGCGTACCCGGCCCCGGGCGCGAGCGATCTGCAGCGGCGACGGGGTGGGTACGGCGATGTCGTTGGTGACCACGGAAACACCTCCCGGTTACGACGTGGAACGCACGTCGTTCTCGTTCCCGTGGCGGTGACCCGTAGATGCCAGCCCGTGGCCCGAACGGGCCAGGAAAGATCGCGGTCAACCGGTCCGTGACGCCGACCGGCCGGCCGCTTGCGAGCCCGGTGTGTGCCCGAAGGTGCGCCGGAAGACGTCGATGAACGCGCTGGCCGACGACCAGCCG
Source organism: Micromonospora sp. URMC 103 (assembly GCF_051386435.1). Lineage (NCBI taxonomy): Bacteria > Bacillati > Actinomycetota > Actinomycetes > Micromonosporales > Micromonosporaceae > Micromonospora > Micromonospora sp. URMC 103. The sequence goes on from NZ_JBPQTR010000003.1 coordinate 621,292, forward strand.
CACCGGTGTGCCACGGCGGTCACCGGCGTCCCCTCGGCCAGCAGGACGAGCGCGACGTGGAGCCGCAACTGGGTGCGCCACTGCGGGAACGTCATGCCGAGATCGCCGCGGAACAGCCGGGACAGCGTGCGCTCGCTCGCCCCGACCTCCCGGCCCAGCTCGGCGAGGGTACGACCGTCGCCCGGATCGGCGCGCAGGATGTCGCACAGCGAGCGCAGCAGGGGCGAGGCCGGTGCGGGCAGGTGGAGTGGCTGCTGGGGGGAGGCGCGGAGCTGGTCGAGCAACACCGCGCGTAGGCGGGCCCGCTCGGGGCTGTCGTCGGCAGGGCTGCGGGTGTACGCGACGATCAGCTCACGCAGCAGCGGGTTCACGGCGAGCACGGTCGGCGCGTCCAGGCCGAGCGGGTTCTCCGTCGCGGGCAGCCCCACCAGGTGCAGTTCGAGCCCGCCGTGGGCCTGGTGGGCATGCACGGTGCCGGCCGGCACCCAGATGGCGCGGGTGCCCGGGGCGACCCAGGAGCCGGCGCTCGTGGTGACGGCCACGACTCCCCGGCCGGCGTAGATGATCTGGTGGTCGTCGTGCCGGTGGGCGTCGATCGCGCCCCCGGACGCCAGCCGCCGGATGCCGGTCGGAGCGACCGGATCATGGCGGATCTGCGTCATCATCCGGCAGTTTATCGGAAGTCAGACACGGGTTCGGGCTCGGATCATGGCGGAGTGCGAAGGCGTACGTCGATCACCGTGCTGTCCGTGGGTCACGCTTGCGTCGACGTCTACCAGGGCGCCGTGGCATCCCTTATTCCGTTCTTCGTCGCCGAGCGCACCTACCGTTACGCCACCGTCGCCGGCATCGTGCTGGCGGCCTCCCTGCTGTCGTCGGTGGTGCAGCCGGTGTTCGGCGCGCTCACCGACCGCTGGGCGATGCCCTGGGTGCTGCCGACCGGCACGCTCGTGGGCGGTCTCGGTGTCGCCGCGAGCGGTCTGAGTGGCTCCTACGGGCTCACCCTCGTGTTCGTGGCCGTCTCCGGGATCGGCGTGGCCGCGTACCACCCCGAGTCCGCTCGGGTCGCCCGGCTCGCCAGCCGGGGCAGTCACAGCGCCATGGGTTGGTTCTCGGTGGGCGGCAACCTCGGTTTCGCGCTGGCCCCGCTCATGGTCGCCGCCGTCGTGGGTCCCGGCGGCCTGCGCCTGACACCGCTGCTGGGGCTGCCGGCCGTCGTCGGCGCCGTGCTGTGCCTGCCCGTGCTGCACGAGCTGGGACGTCGGCGCGGCGCCGGGGCCGGCACGGCGACGGTGGTCGGCGACGACGACAGGGCCTCGTTCGTGAGACTGTCGCTGGCCGTGGTGTGCCGCTCGATCGTCTTCGTCGCTCTGGGTACCTTCATCTCGCTGTACGCCGAGCAGCGCGTGGACGGGAGCACGGTGGCCGGCACGGCGGCGCTGTTCGTGCTCTACCTCGGTGGCGCCGTGGGTTCGGTGCTGGGCGGCATGCTCGCCAACCGCTGGGACCGGGTGACGGTCTCGCGCTGGTCGTACCTCGTGACGGTCGGAGCGGTCGCGGGCGTGGTGTTGGTGCCGGGTCCCGCTCTGTACCTGTTCGTGGCCCTGACGTCGGTCGGCCTGTACGTCCCCTTCTCGCTCCAGGTCACCCTCGGTCAGGACTACCTGCCGTCGCGCGTCGGCACCGCCAGCGGCATCACCCTCGGCCTGACCGTGAGCGTCGGCGGTCTGCTGAGCCCGGTCATCGGACGCCTGGCCGACGCCACGTCCCTGCGTACGGCTCTGGCGTCCCTGATCCTGATGCCGGCTCTGAGCTGGCTGTTGTTCCGCACCCTGCCCGAACCCGTCGCGCCGGGGTCCGCGACCGCGCCCCGCCCGGCGGTCCTGACGACCGGTCAGCGAGGGCCGGCCGGCCATTCGTAGGCCGGGTCGCGGACCTGGGCCACGAACCGCTCGATCCAGGCGAGGTCGTGCCGGGTCTGGGAGGCGAAGAACGCGACCTCGACCATGAAGACCTCGGGAAGGCCGGCGGTGGCGATCGCCTGCTCCAGCTCGTCGGCGCGCTGCCGGAGCGCCTCGACACGGGTCGTGAGCGCTGCGACGGCGTGCGGGCGGTCGAGGATGCCGACGTAGGCGAGGGCGGTCACGAACCTCGCGGCGTTGGCGGGGTCGGTGTCCTCGATGTCGGCGACGACGCGCCGGCGGACCTCGGCGGTCCCCGCCGGCGTCAGTCGGAAGGCGACGGGCGCGGAGGCGTCGCTTCCGGAGTCGCCGGAGGCTGGTTCGATCCAGCCGGCGTCCTGGAGCGACCGCACCAGGGTGTAGACGGAGCCGGTCCGCACCCGCAGGTGACGGTAGCGGTCGCGCAGGTCCGCGAGCAGGGCGTACTGGTGCCGCGGCCGTTCCAGGAGCAGGCCGAGCAGGGGTAGCACGAGCGGATTGTCCGTGGCGCGGAGCGGCATGGGTCCATGGTAGCGTTCGTATACGACTACTCGTATACGACTATGGAGGTGGAGAAGCGCGTGACGGCGATCGAGGCGGCGGCGCTGGCGAAGACCTTCCCGACGAAGGCAGGCCCGGTCCACGCGGTACGGGACGTGACGTTCCAGGTCGCGCAAGGCGAGGTGGTGGGCCTGCTGGGACCGAACGGCGCGGGCAAGACCACGACGATGCGGATGCTGTCGACACTGGAACGGCCGACCGGCGGGACGGCCACCGTCGCCGGCCACGACCTTCGGCGGGAGGCCCACCGGGTGCGGGAGGTGATCGGGCTCGTGGCGCAGTCGGGCGGCACACGCCCGCTCGCCACGCCCCGGGACGAACTGGTCCTCCAGGCCCGCGTCCACCGGCTCGCCGCGCCGGAACGGCGGGCCGAAGAGTCGATCGACGCGTTCGACCTGGGTGCTTTCGCGGACCGGCCGACCCTGACGCTCTCCGGAGGCCAGCGACGCCGGGTGGACCTCGCCCTCGGCCTGGTCCACCGGCCGGCCGTTCTCTTCCTCGACGAGCCGACCGCCGCCCTCGACCCGGCCAGCCGGATGGAGCTGTGGGAGCACATTCGCACGCTCCGGCGGGAGACCGGGGCAACCATCGTGCTCAGCACCCATCACCTCGAGGAAGCCGACACCCTCTGCGACCGGATCCTGCTTCTCGACGAGGGCCGGCTCGTCACTGAGGACAGCCCCGCCCGGCTCAAGCAGCGACTCGGCGAGGACGTCATCACCCTCGACCTCGGGCCGCACGTCGCACGCGGGCGCGAGGCACTCGCCGGCCTTCCCGGGATCCGGGGCCTGGGCGCCCACGGGAACGAGATCCGGATCGGGTGCGCGAACGCCGACGGCCTCGTCACGCGCGTCGTGCTCGCCCTGCGCGACGCCGACCTCGAGGTCCGCGCCCTACGCGTCGAGCACCCCTCGCTCGACGACGTCTTCGTGGCCCTCACCGGCCACGCCGCACACGAGAAAGCGTGAAGGACACGATGCGCACCGCCCACGACACGTTCGTCATCTTCCGCGACGAACTCGACCTCGCCCTCCGCAACAAGATCGCCCTGGCCGTCGGGCTCGTCCAGCCCTTCGTCTACCTGCTGCTGTTCGGCCCGCTCCTCGATCAGGCCCTCCCGGCCGGGGCGAACCCGTGGCTGTTCTTCGTCCCGGGTCTGCTGCTCCAGCTCGGGCTGTTCGGCACCGGCTTCGCGGGCTTCAACCTCATCCCCGACATCCGCGCCGGCTACGTGGAGCGGCTGCGGGTCACCCCGATCAGCCGGCTCGCCATCCTCCTCGGCCGGGTTCTCAAGGACGCCGTGGTGCTCACCCTCCAGACCGGCCCGCTCATCGTCGTCGGCTACCTGCTCGGCATGGCCGCCAACCCGCTCGGCGTCCTCGGCGCCGTCACGCTCATCCTGCTCACCGGCGTCGGCCTGGCCTCGCTGTCCTACGTGCTGGCGCTCGCCCTCCCGAACGAGTACCTGTTCGCGCCCGTCCTCAACTCCGTCGCGATCCCCCTGATGCTGCTCTCCGGCATCCTCCTGCCGCTGGACGCGGCGCCCGCCTGGCTCGACTGGCTCGCTCGCCTGAACCCGCTGCGCTATGTCGTCGACGCCGGACGCACGCTCTTCACGGGCACCGTCGACGCCCGGGTGTACGCCGGGTTCGCCGTGGCCGTCGTGCTCGCCGTCGTGTCGTTCGCCGTCGGGTCGCGCCTGTTCGGCCGGCGTACCGCCTGAGTCGGGCGCAGCTCCGAGCCGGTGCCGCGGGGGCGCCGGCTCGGAGCCGGCGGCACTAGGGTCGCGGCATGGCCCCCCACCGTCTGACCAAGGCCGAGGCCCGCCGGATCGCGATCCACGCGCAGCTGCTCGACGCGCCGCGCCCGACCGACCTCGTGGCCGTCGTCGAGCGCCTGACGATCCTCCAGATCGACCCCACGGCGGCCATCGCGCCGAACGCCGACCTCGTCCTGTGGAGCCGGCTCGGCGCGACCTACGACCCGGCCGCGCTGACCAGGGCCATCGAGACCGACCGCACGCTCGTCGAGACGGTCGCGTACGTCCGGTCTCCGCGCGACCTGGCCGCGGTGATCGCCGAGATCCGCGACGGCGCCGGGCACCCCACCACCGAGGCGTGGCTCCGGGAGAACGAGCCGTTCCGCCGCGACATCCTGGCGCTGTTGCGGGAGAAGGGCCCGTTGCTCTCCCGGGACATTCCCGACACGAGCGTCGTGCCGTGGCCGTCGTCGGGCTGGACCAACAACCGGAACGTCACGAAGATGCTGGAAGCCATGGCCCTCCGCGGCCACGTCGCGATCTCCGGCCGCCGGGGTCGCCAGCGCTACTGGGACCTTCCCGAGCGCGTCTACCCCGCCGACCTGCCAACGCTCGACCTCGACACGGCGGTCCGCGTCCGCAACGAGCGCCGGCTCGCGGCCCTCGGCATCGCCCGGTCCGCCGGCCCCCAGATACCGGGCGAGCCGCCGTACGTGGGCGAAGCCGGTGAGGAGGCCGTCGTCGAGGGCACGCCGGGCACCTGGCGCGTCCACCCGGCGTACGTGGGCCTGCCGTTCGAGGGGCGCACCGCGCTGCTCTCGCCGTTCGACCGGCTGATCCACGACCGCGTCCGGACCGAGCAGCTGTTCGGCTACGAGTACGTCCTCGAGATGTACAAGCCCCGGGAGAAGCGCCGGTGGGGCTACTTCGCGCTGCCCGTCCTCCACGGCGACCGGCTCATCGGCAAGCTCGACGCGACGGTCGACCGCAGGGCCGGCACCCTGACCGTCAACGCCGTCCACGAGGACGTGCCGTTCACCGCGTCGACGGCCGCGGCGGTCCGCGCCGAGATCGCCGACCTCGCCGGGTGGCTCGGCGTCGAGGTCACCGGCGCCTAGTGGGCCTAGTGGGGATCAGCGGCGTGCCCTGGCGTCCGCGAGCCGGTCGAGAAGCTCACCGAGGAGGGCACGCTCGCCGGGCGTGAGCAGCTCGTCCGCCTCGTCGAGGGTGGCCTTCAGGCCGGCCGCGCGCTGCGCGTAGTGACGGCCGTCCCCCGGCGCCGCCCCCGTGATGGAGTTGATCGTCACGTCACGCAGTCGACGGGAGAAGTCGAGGTCGCGCTCCTCCGGCGGGGTCCCGATGAGGGTGAGCGTCACCCCCGTGCCGACGGCGTGGATCATGCGTACGGCGGTCTCGGCGCTGACGGCGAGCCGGCCGGCAGCGGCCAGGCGGTCGACGAGCATCCGCAGCCACTGCATCGCGCGTTCGGCGGCGGCCGTGCGTTGGCCGGGGTCCGGCTCCCCGTACATCAGCAGGTACTGCGCCGGATGGTCGAGACCGAACCGGACGTGCAGGTCCCACCCGGTGCGCAGGTCGCGGACCGGGTCGTCGGTCAGCGCCTGGTCCTGCTTGTCCGCCAGGTAGCTCTCGAACCCGGTGGCCGCCGCCGCCTCGAGCAGGCCCCGCATGTCGGTGAAGAGCCGGTAGATGGTGGGCGGCTGGACGCCCGCCGCAGCGCTCACCGCCCGGGTCGTGACCGCGTGGCGGCCCTGCGACTCCAGCAGGCTGGTGGCCGCGTCGACGATCCGCTGGCGTACGTCCTCTCGCTCAGTCACGTGACAAGGTAACAGCGGTCTGTTATCGCGCGTATTTTCATCGCTAACAAGTTAGCGTTAGCATCGCTACAACGTTAGCGGCGATAACGCTTCGCCGCCGACGCGGGCACACCCACCCCTTCCGGGAGGACGAGACAGATGCGAATCCACGGGAACACCATCCTCATCGCCGGCGGCACGTCCGGCATCGGCCGCGCGCTCGGCATCCGCCTTCACGAGGCGGGCAACAAGGTGATCATCGCGGGTCGGCGCCGGCAACTGCTCGATGAGATCGCCGCCGAGCACCCGGGCATCGAGGGCGAGGTCTTCGACGTCACCGACCCGCCTCGATCCGGGAGCTGTCCGCCACGGTGACGGCGAAGCACCCCGAGCTCAACGTGCTCGTGACCATGTCCGGCATCATGCTTCCGGAGAAGGTGCTCGACCCCGGCTCGCTCGAGATCGCCGAGCGAACCGTCGAGACCAATCTGCTCGGCACGATCCGGCTGGTCGACGCGTTCGCGCCGTTCCTCGTCACGCGGCCGGAGGCGGCGATCCTCACCGTGACGTCCGGCCTGGCGTACGTGCCGATGGCGATCACGCCGACCTACAGCGCGACCAAGGCGGCCGTCCACTCCTACACCGAGAGAGCCTGCGCGAGCAACTTCGGGAGACGTCGGTGCAGGTCATCGAGCTCGCGCCCCCGCTGACCCAGACGACGCTCATGAACAGCGAGAACAACCCGCGCGCCATGCCCCTGGACGACCTGGTCTCCGAGACCGTGAGCCTGCTGGAGTCGCAGCCCGACGCCCGGCAGATCCTGGTCGAGCGGGTCAAGCGGCAACGTTTCGCCGAGGTGACCGGTGTCTACGACGAGGTCTTCGCCATGCAGGCCGGCCGCTGACCGGCCCGGCGGGTGTTGGACCTCGCCGTCGAGGCCCGCACCCGCCGACCCTACGGCTTCTCGCGTACGCCCGGATCGGCCAGGACCGCACGCCGGGCCGCGGCGGCCAGCCACGCCTGCGCCCGGTCGAAGGTCCAGCCCCGGTCCCCCACGAGGGTGAACCACGCCGGCTGGCCGAGGTGGAACCACAGCAGGTCGAGCGCCTCCGCCCGATCGATGTCGGGAGCCAGGGCGCCCAGGGCCGCGAGCCGGTCGGCGACCGTGCCCAGGGCCTCGACGTACGACCGGATCCCCGCCTCCACCACCTCGCGCGCCGCGGCCTCGCCGGGCGTGTGGCGCAACAGGCCGTACAGGGTCTCCCAGTGCCGCTCGTGGTCGCGGCGGGTGCCCTCGGCCACGAGGTCGACGATCTGGCCGGGATCCTCCGTCGTCGCCACGGCCGCGAGTGTCTCGGCGACGACCGAATCCTCGATCGCCGGTTGGATGAGCGCGGACAGGATGGCCGCCTTGCCGCCCGCGCTGGCGTACACGGTGGGCACGGCGACCCGAGCGGCCCTGGCGATGTCGCTGACGGTGACCACCGCATAGCCCCGTTCGAGGAACAGGGCGCGGGCGTTCGACAGGATCGCGGAGCGGGTCGCGGCGGCGGCGTCCAGCCGTCGAGGGGAGTGATAAGTGCTGGCCATCGCGACGTAGTCTAGCCCACATTACAGTGCCTTCTATTGAGTAAATAAGCCTCTAACGAACTACGCTCGGCACTATGATCACGGCATCGGAGCCACGTTCGGTAATCGAGACACGGCTCACCCACGACACGCACCGACGGGCCACGACGCTGCTCGCCGAGGCGGCCACGCGTCCCGCCGCCGACGTCGCGGCCCTCACCGAGCTGCGCGACTTCCTGGTGGCGACCCTGCGCCACCACCACGAGAGCGAGGACCACGACCTCTGGCCGCTGATCGAGGCGGCGGCGCCCGGCACGGCGAAGCCCCTCGAAGACCTCAGCGACGAGCACGACGCCCTGGACCGCGCGCTCGACGCGCTGGCCGCCGCGCCGGTCACCGCGGAGAGCGACCGGAGCGAGCTCGCGACGGCGGCGGCGGCCGTACGGGACCTCGTCCACCGGCACCTGGAGCACGAGGAGCCCCTGCTCTTCCCCGCGCTGCGGACGCACATCACGCCGGAGGCGTGGGAGGCCTTCGCGCTGAAGGTCATCGCCACGACGCCGCCGGCCGGCGCGGGCCTCCTCATCGGCCTGTTCGACGAGGTCGGCACGGAGGCCGAGGTCGAGCTGATCCTCTCGGCGCTGCCCGCCCCCGCGCAGCAGGCCGTCCCCGCCATGCGGGCCCACTCCCGGGCCGTGCTCGCCGCGCTCCGCGCAGCCTGACCCCCACACCGGCCGGGGCCGTCCGCCACCCGCGCGGCGGCGGACGCACCCCGCCGACCCGGCAGCCCCCCGCCGGCGCTCGAAGCGCCTCCGGCACACTCTGCCCATGGGGGAGAGCGGCACGGTCACCACCCGGCAACCAATCCGGATCGAGGCCGTCCGCGGCGCGCTGGTCGACGCCTGCCCCGGCATCCGCGTGGCGGGCGTCCGGCCCCTCGACGCCGGCTACACGAGCAGGCAGTGGGTCGCCGACACCGACGAAGGCCCGCTGCTGATCAAGACCCCGGTGCGGGACACGGATCCGGAGCACCTCCGGCGGCTGGTCGCCACCACCCGGCGCGCCGCCGAGGGCGGCGTTCCCGTGGTGCGCTACCGGGCCTTCGTGGCCCGGAGCGCGGTCCTCGACGCGCCGCTGCTCGTACAGGAGTACCAGGACGGCACACCGGCCGACGAGGCGTGGGAGGCGATGGACACCGCGGAACGGCGGACGTTCACCCGTGACCTCGGGCACCTCGTGGGCCGGGTCCACGCCTGCTCCGGTCCGTGGTTCGGCGACGTGCTCGGCACCGAGAGGCATCCGGACGTCCACACGTTCCTGCACGCCCTCACCGACTCCCTGCTGGCGCAGGCGCCCGACGACCTCACGTCGGTCGGCCGCGACCACCTGTCCAGGGCGGTCCACCGCGCCGTCGACGCCGTCTCCCCGGCCGCGGTGCCGTCGCTGACCCACGGCGACCTGTGGCGCCAGAACGTCGTCCTGCGCGGCGGGCGGATCGCCTGCCTGCTCGACTTCGAGCACGGCCGCTACGCGGACCGCTTCCTCGACTTCGGGAAACTGGACGAGCACGTCTTCGCCGGGTTCGCCGAGGGGCGGGCCGCGTTCCTCGCCGCGTACGACGAGGTGTGCCCGCTGCCCGACGACTGGGAGGAGCGGGTCCGGCTGGGTCACGTCCTCCACGCGTTGTCGATGAGCGTCTACTTCCTGCGGTGGACGCCGAAGTGGGCGCCGCAGTACGTGCACGAGCTGGAGGAGTGGCTGGCGAACCGCTGACCAGCCGGCCGGCGGTCAGACGTACAGGCAGAACGGGTGGCCGGCCGGGTCCAGGTGTACGCGTACGTGCTCCTGGGGTTGGAAGTCCGCCACGGTGGCGCCCGCGGCCACCGCGTGCGCCGACCCCGCGTCGAGGTCCTCGACCTTGATGTCGAGGTGGGCCATCATCTGCGGATCGCCGGGGCCGGCCGGCCACACCGGCCGTACGTAGGCCGGCTCGGTCTGGAAGGCGAGGCCGGCGCCACCGCCGGTCGCGCGCAGCACGACCCAGTCCGGCTCGTCCTCGTCGCGCGACCAGCCGAGCAGGCGTTCGTAGAACGCGGCGAGCTCCCGGGCGTCCGGGGCGTCCAGCACGGTGGTGGTGAGGGTCAGTCGAGGTATGTCCGCCATGCCCTCTCCCTACCCAGGCGACGGCCCGTTCACCACCCGTCAGCCGGCGTTCGGGCGCCGCCAGAACTGGCGTGGCGCGTACCCGTCGCGGCGCAGCCAGTGTTCCGTGTAGACGATGCGGTCGGCCTCGACGACCACGAGCGGGTCGGCCGGTGGCTCGTCCAGGGAACGGGAGCGTTCCACGTGGTCGGACTGCCAGCGGACGGCCGCCCAGTAGTGCTCCCGGTCGGGATCGCCGGGTGCCAGCACCCGCGCCCGGCCGAAGATCTGGGCGCCTCGACTGCTGGCCTGCCCGACCAGCGGCGCGAAGACACCGATCGAGACCCGCGGGTCCGCCGCGATGTTACGCATCTTCGGGGAGGCGGCGTACGTCGTGAACATCAGCGCGAAGTCGAGGTGGAAGTAGCGGACGGGAGTCGCGAGTGGACCGTCCGGCCCGGACGTGGCGAGGACGCACATGTTCTGCGACGACAACAGGTTGAGGATGCGTTCGTCGAGGCGGTGCCGGTCGAGCCGCTTCCGAGGGGCCGGTCCGGCGAGCCAGGGATTGGTCACGGGCATGAGTGATCTTCTCACCCACCAGGTAGGTGGAGGTGACGGGTGCTGAACCGTTTCGGATCGGGCCCCGTGTGGATGCCGAACCGCTTCCGGACGTCCTGGAACCGGGTAGACACCCTGGAGACCCCGACATGATGCGCAAGCACTTCGTGCCCTTCGTCGCCCTGTTGGCCGCCGGCATGGCGACGCTCACCGCGTGCGGCTCGACCCAGGAGGCGCCGCAGCCGGCGCGTGCCGACGCGGTGGCCACCAGCCCGGCCGCGCCGTCCGCCGAGGGGGCCGGCGCGGGAGACCTCTCGCTGCTCTCCGGCACCGCGAAGTCCAACAACTCGCCGGCCGGGACGGGTGACTGGGCGGTGCCGAACGGCGGTGTCGCCCCGGAGGCCGTACGCCAGACGGCGCAGAAGTGGGTCCAGTTGACCGCGAGCCGGGCCGGTGACCTCGACCCCGTGGTGGTCAACGGGGCGGGACTGACGCTCTACCGCTTCGACAAGGACAGCAACAACCCGCCCACCTCGAACTGCAACGGTGACTGCGCGGTGACCTGGCCGCCGGTGACCGTCGCACCGGGCGGCAAGATCTTCATCGCGGGCATCAAGAAGTCGGCCGTCGGCACCGTCCGGCGCGCCGACGGCACCCGGCAGGTCACCATCAACGGCTGGCCCGTCTACCGCTTCGCGAAGGACACCAAGCGCGGCGACACCCTCGGGCAGGGCGTCGGCGGCACCTGGTTCGGCGTGACCCCCACCGGTGGCAAGGCCGGCGTTCCGGCCGGCGACCAGACCGCCCCCGGCACCGGTGCGCCGACGGCTCCGCCCGCCACCAGCGCCGTTCTCTTCGACGACGCGAACTTCAGCGACAACGGCGCATCCCAGGGTGTCGCCGGCAGCGGCTGCCAGAACCTGAGCCGCCCCGGCGTCGCCTCGTCCGTGGCCGCGCCCGGCTCGCTGAAGCTCTGGACGGGCTCGAACTGCACCGGCCGCTCGGTGGTCGTCAACGGTGACGTGGCCGACCTGGCCGCGATCGGCTTCGACGACGCCGTCGCCTCGGTCCGCTTCAACTGACCCACGTTCCGGCGACGGGTGTGCCGGTCCGGCTTCGCGCCGGGCCGGCACACCCGTCTCGTCGTACCCTGCCGCGCCGCGGCGCGGCCGGTGTCCCCCAGGAGCGAGAGGTACGGGTGGATGACGATTCGCAGGAGGCGGGCTGCCCTCGTGGGGTCGGCCCTCGCGGCGGCCGTCCTGCTGAGCGGGTGCGTCCGGTCCGTGAGCGGCACGGGGGACGCCGAACGGTGGAGCGCCACCACGGTCGCCGGTCTGGAGATCACCACCGGTGAGAGTGGGCCTCGGCCGGGCGTGGCCGACTCGCCGCTGGTGGCCGCCGGTGGCGACGGCGGCGGCGTGGACCGGCTCGCCCGCAACGCCGTCGACGACGTCCAGCGGTACTGGACGGACGAGTTGCCGGCCACCTTCGGCCGTCGCTTCGAACCCCTCGCCGGCCTGGTGTCGTACGACTCCACGGGACCCGACACGACGGTCTGCGGCACCGGCACGGCGGGAGCGGTCAACGCCTTCTACTGCGGCTCCGACGACTCGGTCGCCTGGGACCGCGGGCAACTGCTGCCGACCCTCGACGACTCCTTCGGGCCGATGGCGGTGGTGGCGGTGCTCGCCCACGAGGTGGGGCACGCCGTGCAGTCCCGCCTCGGCACGGTCGACGGCCGAAGCACGTCGATTCTCAAGGAGCAGCAGGCGGACTGCTACGCGGGGAACTTCTTCCGCTGGGTCGCCGAGGGCAGCGCCCCCCACTTCCGGCTCTCCACGGGGCCGGGTCTCAACCAGATCCTCGCCACGCTCTTCTTCATCCGCGACGCGGCCGGCATGGGCTTCGACGCGGAGGGGGCCCACGGCAATGCGTTCGACCGGGTCTCGGCGTTCCAGTTCGGCTTCGGCGAGGGCCCGGCCCGGTGCGCCCGGATGGACGAGGAGGAGGTCCGGCGGCGGATCACGCAGCCGCCCACCGGCCAGGTGTCGCCGCTCGGCGGGGGCGGCGGGAACCTCCCGGTGGACGACCGGGACGCCCTGCGGGCGCTCCAGCAGACGCTGCGCGCCGCGTTCGACCGGCCGGGCGCCGCGTGGCCGACGGTCGACCCGAGGTCGCCGGTGTGTCCCGAGGTGACCGGCACGGCCCCCGCCTCGTACTGCCCGCGGACGAACACCGTGGGGATCGACGTGGCCGACCTCGCGCGCATCGGCAGCCCGCCCGAGCAGGGAACGGCCGGCGGCCTCGGGGACTTCGCGGCGTTCGCCGAGGTCGCCTCCCGGTACGCGCTCGCCGCGCAGCACGCGGCCGGCTATCCCCTCACCGGCCTGGCCACGGCGCACCGCACCGCGTGTCTGACCGGCGCCTGGGCGGCCACGATCGTGGTGGGCCGGGGCGCGGTCCTGCAACTCTCACCCGGCGACCTGGACGAGGCGGTGGCGGAGATGCTCGGCTCGCGGAGCCTGATCGCCGCGGACGTCAACGGTGCGGGAATCCCCTCCGGGTTCGCGCGCGTGGAGGCGTTCCGGGACGGCTTCGCGGGCGGCGGGACCGCGCTGTGCCTTCAGCGGTACCGGTAGGGCCGGGGCGCGAACCGCCCCGGCCGGCGGGTCGCGCCGCGGGCCCGCTAGAGCGTGACCGTGGCGTACGCCTTGCCGTCCGTGGTCTCCACCCGGACGGCCTCGACCTGGGCGGGGTCGATGAGGGCGCTGCCGTCGAGCGTGGTGCCGTCGGCCGCTCCCTTCGCGGACACCAACCAACTGCCCGCCATCACGGTGCTCCCGTCCTTGCCGATCACCATGAGGCGGCAGCGTTCCCCCTCGGGTACGCCGGAGACGGCCGCGTTGACGCGTACCCAGCCGGCGGCGGGCGTCACGGCGACCGTGATCCGGGCGCCGGTGGTCGGGTCGGCGGCGCTGGCGTTCCGGGTCGCCGGGTCGGTGGCGGTCATGGTGGCCGTGGGCGCGGGCTGGGCGCTGGTGTCCGGGGCGTCCCCGGTGGCACGGCCCAGCACGACGCCGCCCGAGATGGCGGCCGCCACGGCCACGGCCGCCGCGGTGCTCAGCAGCAGCCCGCGGCGCTGACGGCGGCCGGCCGATTCGCTGCGGATCTGCCGCAGGGTCCGTTGCAGCAGCAGGTCGCCACCCTCCGGTGGCCCGTCGAGCAGCATCGCCTCCGGTACGGCGTCGAGCGCGGCCTGCCACTCCTGGAGCGACTCGACCTCGGCCCGGCACTCCGCGCAGCCCGCCAGGTGTTCCTCCACCTGCCGGACCTGCTCCTCGTCGAGCGTGCCCATCAGGTAGCCGCCGATGTCCACGTGGTCACTGGCCGGCATCGAGCTGTCGGATTTCATGAGGCAGACCGTTCCACCCCGGCTGGGCGGCCCGCGATGTCGCGTAGCGCCCGGAGTGCGTAGTAGGAGCGTGACTTGACCGTGCCCGGCGGGATGCCCAACGCCTTCGCGGCTTCCGCGACTGTACTCCCCAGTAGGTATACCTGTTGGAGCACCTCGCGGTGCTCCTGGGACAGGCGATTGAGCGCGTCCACCACCACCACCGAGGCCACCACCTGCTCGGCGTGGTCCCGTTCGACAGCGACGTCGGTGGGGCTCTCCGGCACCTCGGTGGGCCGTGCCCGACGGGCGCGCACGGTGTCGGTGACGATGTTGCGCACGACGGTGAGCAGCCAGCCCCGCACCGAACCCTTGCCGTTGACCAGGCTGTCCGGGTGCCGCCACGCCCGCACCAGCGCCTCCTGGACGACGTCCTCCGCGGCCGCGCGGTCCCGGGTCAACTGCGTCGCGTACGCGAGCATCGCGCGACCGTGTTCCTCGTACAGGGATCGGACCAGGGCTTCATCTGCCACCTCTTGCCGACGAACGGGTTTCGCACCCGCCATACCTACCACCCTCTGCTGGCCCACGATGCCGATCTCGATCGGTGCCCAGACAGGATGCGCGAGTGCTCTTCGTGCATGGGAGATCACGGACCAATGTGTTTCTTCCGTCACTTGTTTGCGAGGTCAACTATCGCCCTCCGTCGGCGCGGCGGCCTTGCCGCCGTCCGGGGCGACCACGAACCAGGCCCCGTCGACGCCCTGTCCGGAGATCTGGCCGGGCACCTGGTCCTCGGCGAAGCGGTAGACGGGCCAGCCGCCCACCGTCACCTGCTGGGTGCCGTCCGGCCGGGGCGCGGCGCCGAGCTTGGCGGGGTCGAGGTTCGCGAACGTGATCTTCTCGCTGACCAGCACCGGCAGCCACCGCATCAGGCAACCCTCGACGCAGGTCGACCGGGACGGCGCGGCCTCGTCGTTGTCGAACCGGTAGAGGGTGAAGCCCTGCCCGTCGAGGACCACCGGCCCCAGCTCGGGATTGTCGCCGAGCTGCACCGACGCGGGCCAGTAGCCGCCGTCGGGGCTGCGCCGACCGAGATCGTTCTGCGCCGCGGCCGGCGCGCCGGTCGTGCCGCTGTCCGGGCGCGGCACGCCGACCGGGTCGGTCACCGTGGTCGTGCACCCGGTCGCGAGCAGCGCCACGGCGAGCGCCACGGAGCCGAGGAGCGTACGGGGAATGAGTGTCGTCATCGCCACACCCTTCGTCGACGGGAAACGGGCAGGAGGGGCCCACCTCAGCCCCGGGTGACCGAGGCGAGGCGGCCGCGCGGGGTGGGACGGTCGAGGTCCAGCCCGAGCACCCCGACGTCGAGCGAGCCGTCGGCGCGGACCTCGAAGCGCCACGCCGCGTTCGGCGCGTCGCCCACGACCAGCACGGCCGCGGTGTTGCCCGAGACCGCCGCCAGCGCACCCAGCCGCTCCAACTCGGCCGGCGGGATCGAGGCGGTGACCATCACGAGGTGGTCGCGCATCGCGCCCGACGGGGAGTCGTCGACGGCGCCACCGGCCGGCGGCACCGCCTCCCGTACGTCGGCGGTGACGCGGACCCGCCCGGGACGCGGCCAGAGCTGGGGTGGCGGGCCGACGACGGTGATCGCCACGGACGCCGCCGCCGGATCGCCGCTGATGTCGTCGAGGAAGGCTCCCGCGATGCGCAGCGCACCCGCCTCGTCACCGGTGAGCGCGACGATCCCCGGCGCACGTCCCAGGTTGACCACGGCCAATTCACCGCCGACCGTGCCCACCGTGGCGAGCAGCGGCAGGGCGGACCGGCCGTCACCGCCCTGGTCGAGCTGCCAGCTCGGCGCATCCCAGATGGCCCCCCGCTGCCGGGCCTGCCACGGGGGCGGGGCCTCCGGCAGCGCGGGCGCCAGGCGCAGCGACACCCGATCGGGGCCGATCAGTGCCGCGTACACCTGGGCGTGGCTGGCCTGCGTGGCGAGCTGCCGCAGTGCGCGGTCCAGGACCGCCCGGGAGCCCGGCGGCGCCGACGGCGGCGGCGCCACGGTGGTGGGACGGCGCCCGCGCAGCAGGAGCGGCACCAGCGCGACGGCGGCCGCCACCAGCAGGACGGCCACGCCGATCAGCACCGCCACCAGCGGTGGGAGACCGAGGATGCGCGTTCCAGCACCTTCCTGGATCGCGGCCGGCCGGGCCGCCGCCGTCGCCGGCGGCCGCGGCTCACCGGCCGATGGTGCGCCGGCCTGCTGACCGGCCGGCGGCGTGGCGGGCTGGTCGCCCGGCGGCGCGTCGGGCTGCTGGTTGGCCGGCGGCACGGCCGTCGGCGGCGTGCCGATCCGGATCTCGCCGGAGGTCGCGCCCTCGGGCAGGACGAAGACCCAGCCGGCCCGGATCGGCTGCGCCGGATCGGTCAGCGCGAGACCGTCCGGCTGTGTCCGGCCCTTGTTGAGCGCGAAGAGTTCCGGCCAGCGCCGGCTCTCGCCGAGCGTCCGGTCGGCCACCCCGGGCAGGGTTAGGTCGCTCTCCGTGCCGGGTTCCCCCGGCACCACCCAGTAGGGCACCGACGGCTCCACCGCAGCGGCCGTTGCCGCGGTCGCCGGTAGCAGCAGGAACGCCAGCGTGGCGGCGACGGCCAGCAGCCGGCCCCGCGCCGGTCGCGACGGACGGCGTACGACGGTACGGAGCAGCCTGCGCATGGATACCTCACTCACAGTGATGTCGTGACTCGTGCGGCGTGCCAACCTCGGCGACCCGAACACGTAAGCGGGACCGATCGGGTTCAGCGCGGGCCCCGTGCCGGGCGTACCGTTCCCGTGCCCGCCCGGCTGTGGCCTCTCCTAACGCACCCCGTTGAGCTTCCAGGCGCTCTGGATGTCCTTGCCGTAGTCCTCCCACCAGTCCAGCGGCGACTGGGCACGGCTGATGTTGGGGTTGCCGTGCCAGGTGGCGTGGAACTTCCCGCTGTCCGGGTCGTACTGGGCGCTGATGTCGTACTTGACGCCGTCGTCCTGGGCGTTCTTCGACGGCTGGAAGGTGGAGGTGCCGTTCAGCTTGTTCTCCTCCTTGATCGCCGCGTTGTCGGCCGCCTTGAAGCCGTTGATCGTGTTCGCGTTCTTCCTGGCGGCCTCGGCCTCCCTGGCGAACTGGTCGGCGTGCTGCTTCGCGATCTTGTCGCTCGGGTTCTGCTTGGCCCACGCCGCCGCGTTGTTCGCCTTCGCCTCGGCCAGGTCCGCGTTCCGGAGCGCCTTGTCGACCTCCGGCGTGCGAAGGGAGTCCGCATGCGCCCGCAAGGAGTCGGCCCTGTTCCTGATGGCGTCCGCCTCGTCGTTGACGATCTTCGCGACCTGCTTCGGGAAGTACTTCTGGTGCCACTCCTCGTTGACCTCGGAGGGGAACTTCTCCCCCCGGCCGCCGGTGTACGGCTTCAGCTCACCGCCGAAGACGGGGGGTGAGTGGTGCTTGTTCTGGTGCGAGTCCAGCTTGACCACCACCCCGTCGTGCTCGCCCACGTCGACGAAGTCCTTGTTGCCGGAGCCGCTGCCGGAGCCGGAGGCGGTGGCGTTGCCGGCATCGTTCCCGGCGCCGGGGCGCTTGTTCTTGTTGCCACCGCCGCCAGCGCCGCCACCCGCGCACCCACCCTTCTTCACGAGCCCGAGCGGGTCGGCCTCGAGGTAGGGGTTGCCGACGTACGCGGCGGGGTCCGGCGCCGGGGCGAGCCCCAGCGGGTCCTGGCTGACGTACCGGCCGCTGACCGGGTCGTAGTAGCGGTAGACGTTGTAGTGCAGGCCGGTCTCCGCGTCGAGGTACTGCCCCGGGAAACGCAGCGGCATCGCGGTCGCTTCCTCGCCGGCCAGCGGGACGCCCCAGACGCTGCGGTCGTCGCCGTTCCAGGCCAGCTCACCGTCGGCCGCGAGCAGTGCGGTCGGGGTGCCCACGAGGTCGGTGAGGACGGCGTAGAAGCGACGATCCATCTCGTCGGCCGCGCCGCGTACGGACTGGGCGACCGGCGCGAGCTGCTCGGGGTGGTGCTCCCAGGTGGTGACCCGGGTGCGACCCGCGGCGTCGGTGTGCGTCTGCTCGATGAGCACCGTCCCGTCCCAGACGAACTCCATCCGTTCGACGGGCGTGGTGTCGGTGTCGGCTGCGTAGCGCTGCTTGGCGATCCGGCGACCCAGCGGGTCGTAGCGGTAGCGCCAGCGGTCACCGTCGGGGGTCAGCACCCCGACCAGCCGGTCGTGGCCGTCCCAGTCGAATCGCCAGGTCCGGTCCCCGCCGCCCGGGTCGGTGACCGTCCGGGTGGTCATGCGTCCCTGCGCGTCGTACCCGTAGCGAACCGCCCCCGCCGCCGTCACCAGGTTGCCCTCGTAGCGCAGCTCGCCGAGGTGCCGCGCACCGGACGCCTCCGCCGAGAGCAGGTTCCCGACCGCGTCGTACCGGTAGTGCTCCTCCCGGTGCGGTGAGCGGACTCCGACCACCCGGCCCACCGGATCCAGGTCGAACTCGATCCGGCCCGTCCGGTCGTCGTCGATGCCGGCGAGCTGGCCGTCCGCCCGATAGTCGAAGCGGCGCCGCCGCACGCCGGGCACGACCTGCGCGGCGAGCTGGCCACCGCTGAACGTCTGCTCGAACACCACCCGGCTGTCGACGCTCCGGGACAACTCCCGACCCCGCGCGTCGTGCGCGAACCGGGTGGTGTGGTCGGCCGTACGCAGCACGACAGGCCTGCCGAACCGGTCGTACGACCAGACGCTTTCCGCCCCCGACGGGGTGCGCCGGCGACGGGAGAGTCGCTCGTCGTCGTAGCCGAACGTCAGCGTCCGCCCGTTCGTGGTCGACTCGACGACGCGGCCGGACTCGTCACGCTCGATGCTCAGCTCGGCGTCGTCGTTCGCGGCCCAGGCCAGGTTGCCCACCGGGTCGTACCGGTAGCGGGTGACGCCGGAGAGGGTACGCCGCTCGACGACGTTGCCCAGCAGGTCGTACGCGTACTCGGTGACCTCACCGAGGCCGTTGACCGACCGGACGAGCTGCCCGGCCGCGTCGTACTCGAAGCGCAGCACCCGGCCGTTGAAGTCCGTCTCCTCCACGAGCCGGCCCGCCGCGTCGTGGACGTACCGCCAGGTCAGGCCGCGCGGATCGTCGACCCCGACCAGCCGCAGCTCGGTGTCGTACCGGTAGCCGGTCCGGGCCCCGGTCGGGTCGACCATGGCGAGGACGAGCCCGAACGGGCCGTACTCGGTGCGCGTCACCTGGCCGGCGGCGTCGACCCGCTCGACCGGGTTGCCCTCGGTGTCGTACCACACCTCCTCGGTGCGGCCCCGCGCGCCGAGCCGGCTGACCCGCCGACCGGCGACGGCCGCGTTCCGGGTCGGTTCGCTTCCGCCCAGTCGGTCGTACTCGAACGGCTCGGCCACCCCGATCGGCTCCGAGAAGACGTCCGGGGCCTCCGGGTAGTGGCGGGAGAAGGCACGCCCGCCCTGCTCGACGGCGATGGTCAGCGCGTCGCCGGACGTGGTGGTCCGCACCTCGGTCCCGTCGGCGCGGACGATCCGCCGCAGTCGGCCGTCGACGTCGTACGAGTAGCGGGTCAGCCGGCCCAGCGGGTCGGTCCGTGCCAGGAGCTGGTTGTACGGGCCCCACTCGTAACGGGTGGTGTTGCCCAGCGGGTCGGTCTCGCTCGCCACGTGCCGCAGGTCGTCGAGACGGTAGACAGTGGTGTTGCCCAGCGAGTCGGTGTAGCGGGTGATCCGTTCCTCGCTGTCGTAGCTGAGGACGGCGCTGAGGTAGCCGCCGTCACCTTCGGTCCGGACGCAGCGGCCGTCCGCGTCGTACGTGTAGCGGTACCGCGTCCCGTTGCGGTCGGTCCAACTGGTGATCCGGCCGGCGTCGTCGTATCCGAAGTGCATCGGCTGGCCGGAGACGTTGCTCACCTCGGTCAGCCGGAGCCGTTCGTCGTAGCCGTAGCTCGCGATCCGGGCGGCCGGCCTGCCCTCGGAGTCCAGCACGTACAGCGCCGTGATCCGCGCACCCGTCACGGTCACCCCGATACGCTGTCCGCTCGGGTGCAGCAGCTCCGTCGGGATTCCGCGGTCGTCCCGGCCGATCTCCAGCCGGTTGTGGAGGCGGTCGACGACCGCGCTGACCAGCCCCACCGCGCCGGACACGGCGAAGTGGACGGTGCTACCGCCAACCGGGTCCACCAGCTCCGCCGTCGTCGGGCCGGTGCGGCGCAACGGCCATCGCGGCCCCTCCACCGGTAGCACCGCCTCGCCCTCCTCGGCCGGCGGGTAGACCAGGATCATGCCGTCCGGCGCGAAGTAGCAGACGCCCTGCCCGTCGAACTCCAACCGCTGGTCCAGCGTGGACGCCCAGGACGGGCCGAACCAGCCGCCCGCGCGGTAGGTGGACAGGTGTGTGCGCTCCAGCACCATCGGCAGGGGATCCGGCAGCTCCAGGTCGATCTGGGAGAGCACCATCTCGCCGGTGGCGACATCGACCGGGTCGGTGACGCACTTGCGTACGTCGATCGAAAGCGAGGTGTCCTTCGGTACCGGTGGCCGGTTGGCCCCGGACCCCTTCCCGGCCAGTCCGCCCACGATCGTCTTGCCGCCACCGGCGTCGAGGCCCCGGGTGGCGCCCTCGACACCGCCCTTGACCAGACCGGGCGCGCCCTTGGCCGCGAACTTCATGATCCGCGCGGCGAGCCGGCCGCCGGGCACCAGGCCAAGGGCGAGACCGCCGGCGGCCAGCCCGATCTCGGCGGGGTCTCCGCCGAGCACGGCCGACGCGAGATCGATCGCACCGGACAGGAGGCCGATGGCCTCCCCGAGTGGCGGGAAGATGAACGACGCGATCACCGAGAGCACGTCCAGGACCGTGGTGATCCACTCGATCACCGTGCTCCGCAGGAACTCGACGAACGCCTGGAACGCCTCGGCGATCTTCTCCCAGAGCGAGCGCTGGGGAGCGTCCTTGGCCAGGTGCCGTAGCGTCTCGGCGGCGGTCCGGGCGGCCTGGTCGCGCAGCGCGGTCGCCTGACCGAGGAGGGACTTGGCCTGGTCGAGCGCCTGTCGGGCCTCGTCGGCCCGGTTCTGGGCGGCGGTGACGTCGTCGTCGGCCTTGTCCTTCGCGGCCTTCGCGGCCTCCGCGTCGCCCGTGAGCGCGGTGAGCGCCGCCTGCGCCGACGACAGCGCCGCCTGCGCGGCGCCCTGGTCTCCGGAGGCCTGCCGGGCCTGGTCCAGGGCCCGCAGCGACATCGTCTGCGCCTCCTCCAGCGACGGGAGGTAGCGCAGGTACGCGTCCGCGGCCGCGGCGTACGAGTGGGCCATCGTGTCCAACCGGGGCGGCAGCTTGCCGATCAGATCCTTGAAGGCCTCCATGGCCTTGCCCTGCCCGACGTCGATCTGGCCGCCGCTGGCCAGCAGGTCGTGCGCCTCCTGGGTGGTCCTCGCCAGCTCCTGGTAGGCCCGCGTGATCTCCTCAAAGGACTCCGGATCACCCGGCACCGGATCCGAGTCGAGTTCCAACACCGACCACTCGGCGTCCCCCGGACGCGCCATGACCAACCTCCCCTGTCGCCGTCTGGTCCCCCCGCAACCGGGCCGGGTGCCGGGAGCCGACTCGCACACGTAGGCGACCGGAGATCGGTTCAGGCTGAACCGCAACGCCGCGCCGTCCGTGTACGGCGCGGAGTTGCTGTGACGGCCCCGGAGGGAATCGGAGATGAGCGAGCGAACCGGCAGGCTCGGCGCGGCGGTGCCGGCATGAGCGTGATCGACGTACCCGGTGCGGAGCTGGAGCGCGTGCACGACCTGCTCCAGCGCACCAAGGATCTGATGGACAGCGCGCCGATCAAGGCCATGGGCCACGTGGTCGACACGCTCGGCCAGCGCGACCTGCAGAAGGCCGCCCACGACTTCGAGAAGCGGTGGGGTGACGGCCGCCACGTCGTGGCGAAGGACCTCGAAGGCGTACGCGACGCCGCGAAGGCGGTCGCCGACGCGTTCCGGGAGACGGACGAGCAGACCGTCAACGCGCTCACCAACCCGGACGACGGGGGAAGCGAATGACCAGCCCGGTGACCGGCGCGACGGCCCCGACGACCCCGACCGGCTTCCTGCTGCGCACGCCGGAGGACTGGGTGGACTACTCGGTCGCCGACGAGGCGAGCGAGAACCGGATGGCGCAGGAGGTGTGGACCCGCGCCCGCGAGGGTGGACTCCCCGAGGAGCAGGCCGGTCAGTACGCCGAGCGGCTGCGCCGGTCGGTGCGCGAGGCCCGCCGCGCCGGAGCGGTGCACGCAGCCGGCGTCTTCCAGCTGTACGAGGACGGCCCGCTCACCGCGACGGTGCTGGTCTCGGTGGTCACGCCGCCGGCGACCGGTGACATCCTCGGCGCGCTCACCGCGGTCGGTCGGCCCGCCTGGGCGGACGGGACCTGGCGTCGGGTGAGCACGGCGCAGATCCCCGGAATCGGCACGGTCGGCCGGGTGCACGGCATCCAGAACGTGACCCAGGAGGGGGCGACGATGCGGTGCGCCGTGATGCACACGGTCGTACCGCTGCCGGGCTCACCGGACGTCCTCGTGGTCACCGGGTCGAGCCCGAACCTCGCCGAGGCGGAGGAGCTGTTCGAGCTGTTCGCGACGATCACCGGGACACTGACGTTCACCTGGGGGGACGGGGGCCCGGCGCCCGCGACGCCGCAGGCTTCCGTGGGGGAGTCGGCGACCGGGGGGTGAGTCGCCGACGCACGTGAGGGGGACACCGTTCCGGTGTCCCCCTCACGTGTTTCCCGACCGATCAGCGGGCCGAGGCCGTCACGATTCCTCACCCGCGCCGTCGAGGAGGGGCACGTCGCCGAGCGCCGCCCGCAGCGCCGCGAGGTCGGTCCGGGGCACCTGCACGAGGTGCAGCCGGCCGTCGCCGAAGTGGGCGAGCGCGCGGCCGGGCCGGCCGCCGCCCAGCTGACCACGGGAGAGCTTGGCGCCGATGAGCTCCCCGTCGCCGAGACCCTGGGGGCTGAGCAGCGCGCCCTGCCGGTTGCGCCGGGCGTCGACGTGCCAGCCGCCGAAGCCGCCCGAGAGGCCGTCGATGGTGCCCGCCAGAACGAGGCCACGGCCGGTCTCCGCGCCGGTCCGGGCGATCTCCCCGAAGTCGCTGCCGGCGTCGCACTTGAGGAGCTGCTCCGCGTCGTCGAGGACGACGACGACCGGGCCGTCGCGGCCGTCGAGGGCCGCCGCGAGCCGGGCCGAGGTGAAGTCCTCGCCGGCCACGACGTCGAGCACCCCGGGTACGCCGGCCAGCTCGCGCAGCGGCGATCGGCGCGGCGCGCCGACCACCACCGGCGTCCCCTTCGCGAGCAGACCGGCGACCATCGAGAGCAGCGCCGTGCTCCGGCCGGAACGGGGCGGCCCGCCCAGGACGAAGGTGGGAATCTCCGCCAGGTCGGGGCCGATCCCGGTGAGTTCGTCGCCGCCGACCCCGAGCAGTGTCCACGAGGGACCGGACGGACGGGCCAGGGTCCGTGCCTCCGCCAGCGTCAGCTCGTCCGGCAGGACGTCGATCCGGAACGGGCGGGCAGCACGGGGCAGCGCCTCGTCGCGGGCGCGGGCCGCCGCGCCGACGGCCGCGAGCGCCCGTGCCTGCGCCTGACCGGAGCTGTCCTCGGTGAGGAGGGCGATCTGGGCCTCCGCGCTGTCGGCCGCGCGGATGACCCGGCCCGACTCGATCTCCTCGGGCAGTTGCCGGTAGTTGATCCCCGCCATGCTGTAGTCGCTGCGCTCGGTGAGCCGCAGCACCAGCTTGTCGTCACTGGTCGACGAGATCCGGGTGGAGAACATGCTCCGGTCGCCCGCCAGCACGACGTGGATCCCGGCGCCGGCGCCCTCCCGCAGCAGCGTGAGGAGCGCCGCCATCACCGTGCCGTTGTCGTAGTCGGCGAAGGTCTTGTCGAAGACCTCGAACCGGTCCAGGAGCACGAGGATGTGCGGCGGGCGATCGTCCCCGCCCGCGCCCGACCGGTACTCCACCAGACTGGCCGAGCCGGTGGAGGCGAGCAGCTGCTGCCGCCGCCCCAGCTCGGCGAGGAGGCGACCGAACAGCCGACCGAGCCGTTCGGCCTCCGTACGCTGCACCACCGCGCCGCAGTGCGGCAGGTCGTTGAGCGCCAGGAGGGCGCCGTTGCCGCAGTCGACGCCGTACAGGTGCACGTCGGCCGTCGAGTGGGCGCGGGCCAGCGCGCCGGCGATCGTCCGCAGCGTCTGCGACCGGCCGCTGCGCGACGAACCGATGACGTGCAGGTGCCCCAGCGTCCCCAGGTCGAGCTCCAGCGGCGCCTGCTCCTGCTGCGCGGGAAGGTCGACCAGCCCGTACGCGACGGCGGCCAGGTGGTAGCCGCTGCCGCGGGCGGCGGGGAGCGCGTCGACGGTCAGGGTGGTCGGCAGCGCCGGCAGCCACGGGCTGTGCTGCGGCGGGATGGCGAGCTGCTCGTTGGCGCCCCGGATCGCGTCCACCAGCACGGCGAGGTCGGTCAGCTCCGCGGACGGCTGGGCGCCGCCGTCACCCGGGCGGGTCGGCGCCGGCCGACCGAGGTCGGCCCAGGACAGCGGCGCCAGCCACGGGGCCTGCCGGGTGAGGGTGCGGGCGCCGGGGCGGAACCCGCCGACCCGGCCCGCCTGGAACGGCACCAGCGACGACTGGGCGAGGCGGACGTACGCGCGCCCGGGCGTCGACTTGCCGATCGAGGCGGCGTCCGGCGCGTTCAGCACGTCCTGGCTCTCGCTGCTGTCGGTCACCCGCAGCGCGATCCGCAGGTTGGTGTTGGCGCGGATCTCCGGCGACACCACACCGCCCGGACGCTGGGTCGCGAGCACCAGGTGGATGCCGAGGGACCGGCCGCGCTGCGCGATGTTGACCAGACCGGTCACGAAGTCGGGCAGGTCGCGGATCATCGAGGCGAACTCGTCGATGACGATGAGCAGCCGCGGCATCGGCGTCCGGGTCGGTTCGCGGCGCAGCAGGTCGACGTAGTCGTCGATGTCCTTCGCCCCCGCCTCGGCGAGGATGTGCTCCCGCCGCCGCAGCTCCGCCGAGAGCGAGGTCAGGGCGCGGCTCACCAGGTGGGTGTCCAGGTCGGTCACCATGCCGACGGTGTGCGGCAGCAGGACGCAGTCCTTGAACGCGCTGCCGCCCTTGTAGTCGACGAGCACGAACGTCATGGCGTCCGGCCGGTTCGCCACGGCGAGCGAGGCGACGAGGGTCTGCAACAGCTCCGACTTGCCCGAGCCGGTGGTGCCGGCCACCAGGGCGTGTGGCCCGTCCCGCTTGAGGTCCAGGGCGAAGGGCCCGTCCAGGGACACGCCGAGGACGGCCTCCGTGGTCCGTCCACCGGTGGTCCAGCGGGCCGCCACCGCGTCCGGCTCCGGCGGTTCCATCCCCAGCACGTCGAGCAGCCGGCTCGCGTCCGGCAGCGCGCCCCCCTCGTCGGCGCCGCCGGTGTCCCGCAGTGGCGCCAGCGCCCGGGCCACGGTCCGCAGCCAGTCCGGCGAGACCAGGTCGGCGTGGACGGCGGCGACCGGTTCGGCGAGCGTCCTGGTCACCAGCAGCGTGCCGTCGGGTTGCTGCGCGACGACGGCCTGGCACTCCTCCGGCAGCAGCTTCTCCTCGGCGTCCACGCAGAGCGCGTAGACGCCGACCGACGGCCCCTCCCGCAGGATCTGCGTCACGCCGGGGAGGGAACGCAGCCGGCGGGCACCGTCGAGCACCACGAGGATGTCGCGGAACGCGCCGTCGGGCCGTTCGCCGGAGCGGGCCGAGATGACGGCGACCAGCTCGGCCACCCGGCGGGCCAGGGTCTGCGTGTCGGCACCGACGGTGGCGAGGGTGTCCTGGCCGTCCCGCGGCGCGGCGTGCGGCAGCCAGCGGGCCCACGACCAGCCGTCCTCGTCGCCCGCGCCGGCCAGCAGGTAGATCTGCAGGTCCTCGGGGCTGTGCAGGGTGGCCGCCTGCGCCACCATCCACCGGGCGGTGGTACGGGCGACCGGGCCACCGGCGACACCGACTACCCCGTGCTTGCGTACCGGCACGATGGCCGGCACGTCGAAGGCGCTCCACCGGACCTCGCGCCGGTGTTCGTCCTGGCTCGGGTCGGTGAGCACCACCTCGGACGGGAGGTCCGCGGTGCCGGCACGCAGTTCCAGGAAGTCGGGGTCGGTGCGGCGTCGCTCCCAGAGCCGACGCTGCGGTCCCACCGCCATCAACCGGACCGCCGCCGGATCGGGATGGCTGTCCCGCCGGGCCAGACGCTCGGCGGTGAGTGCCTCCCGTGCCTCGGTGGCGATCCGCTCCCTCTTCGCCTCGTACTCGGCGACCCGCGTCCGGTGGCTGGCCCGTCCCTGACGCCGGGCGGCGACCTGGTTGACGATCAGCGCCACCGGCGACAGGACGGCGAAGAGCAGGGTCAGCGGGCTCCGGGTGACGAGGTACATGGCCCCGGAGACCAGCAGCGGCGCCAGCACGGTGATCAGCGTGATCGGTCGCCGCTCGGGTGGCGACGGCTGCGCGGGCAGCGCGAACCGGGTGGCCCGGGTCGCGGGGAGCAGCCGGGGCGGGCGGTTGTAGTCCAGGCCGGTCCGGTCCTCGGAGACCTGCAGCGCGGCCTCGGCCCGGACCGGGTGGCGCAGCTCCAGCAGCGAGGAACCGACGGCGAGCTGCGCGCCGGGCCGCCACACCTGCTCGCCGGAGATCTCGGTGCGGTCGAGCAGCAGTCCGGGCTCGGCCGGGTGCAGCCGGCACTCGCCGTCCGGGGTGACCCGGACCCGTGCCATCACGGCGGCGAGCGACGGGTCCGAGAGGCGGACGCGGCTGGTGCTGGCCGCTCCGATCGTGTGCTCACCGATGTCGAGCTGGTGGACGCCGCCGGCGTCCGTGCCGCTGACCACCCGCACCTCGAGCAGGCCCGGCGGCTGCGCGGGCGGCTCGGGCACGGGGCGGTCCAGGCCGAGGACCGTGCCCTGGCGCACCGGGGCCTCGGCGAGGGTCAGCCGCGGATCCAGGGGCGCCCCGGCGACGAAGATCGTCGGCGGGGCGGCGACGGCGGACGGGCGGCGGGCGGCCAGCGCCTCGGCGAGTTCCCCGACTGTGGTGTCGGGGTCCGCCTCGACCTGGTAGTCGGTGACGGCGGTGGACGGATCCGCAACGGTGAGCAGCAGGCGCACGGGTATCTCCTGGTCGGATGGTCCGTCGGAGGAAACGGTCGGGGCCGCGTGGTGATCTGGTCACCACGCGGCCCCGGGGCCGTTCGTCCGTCAGCGGCCGAGGCTGCTGGCGGTCTGGCTGTCGGTCTCGGAGAAGGCGTCGCTGACCTGCGTGAGGTACTGGCTGATGCCCTCCATGCCGTGCAGGGTCTGGTCCACGCTGCCCTTGTACTCCTCGAAGTACGGGCCGAACTGCTGCTGCGCGCCCGGGGTGTTGTAGCCACCCTGGATCAGCGTGTCGATCTTGCTCTTGGCCTGGGTCATCCCGTCCAGCAGCGTCTGCATGTTCTGCTTCAGCCAGCTCGCCGACTCCTGGATGTCCTCGCTGACGATGTGGTAGGTAGCCACGTTCCCGCTCCCTCGTGTCGTGGGTTTCTCCGGGCGGTCCGGTGGTCGTGTGTGGACCGCCTTCCGCCGTTGCCGCCACCCACACGGATGTCGCTCCGGAACGGTTCAGCGAAAGGTCCGGCGTCGTGACGCGACGCTCTTCCCGTCGTCGCCGTGAACCACTTTCCGCGCTCCGTCGTGTGAGGGCCGACCGGGCACCGGCGCGGTCGCACCGAGCACGAGGTGGAGCACTGATGTTGTTGCGCAGCCGGATCGCGCGTACCGCGATCACGTTGACCAGCCTGGCGGCCCTGGCCGCGTGCGCCGACGAGGCGGCCGGGACCGCGGACGCCCCTCCCGCGGCGGCGCCCGCCTCCTCCGCGGCCGGAGCGCCCAGCGTGGCCGCCTCCGCGACCGCGAGCCCGGACCGCGTGCCCGAGGTGATCGAGGCGCCGGTGACGCCGGTGCCCACGCCCACGGTCGCGAAGACCCAGCGGCGCGTGCAGATCTACAGTGGCCCGGCCGCCGGCCCGCTCCCGGCCGCGCCCGACAAAGGGCGTGGCAGCACGGTCGTGCAGCTGAACGGCACCGCCTCCGCCGACATCGGCACGTACGTCGCCGACGGGCAGGGCCGGACGCTCTACCGGTTCGACAAGGACAGCGCCAAGCCGTCGAAGTCCACCTGCGGCGGCGACTGCGCCAAGATGTGGCCGCCGCTGCTGGTGAAGTCGCCCGGCCAGATCTACCCGAGCGGGATCAACCCGCAGCTCGTCGGCTACGTCGAGCGCGCCGACGGCACGTGCCAGGTGACGATCGGCGGCTGGCCGGTCTACCGGTTCGCCAAGGACACCGCGCCGGGTGACGTCAAGGGTCAGGGGGTCGGGGGCACCTGGTTCGCGATCAGCCCGACCGGGGGCAGGACGAAGCCGCTGCCCGAGGTGATCGCCGTGCCGACCACCGCCGCCCGCTGAGGACCGGGAGAACGACGATGAGCGACATCCACGACTCCGGCGCACCCGCCACGACGAGCGCTCCGGCGCCCCGTTGGACGCCCGCGCCACCGCAGTGGGGGCCGGCCGGGCCGGTCCCGGAGACCGGACGCCCCCGCCGGGGCGTCCCCCCGAAGATCGTGGCGGCGATCGCCGGCCCGGTCGTGCTCGCGGTCGCCCTGGTGGCGGTGCTCGGCCTGGTCTGGCCCGGTTTCCTCAACCGGAAGGTCTTCGACACGGCGGCGCTCCAGCGGGGGGTGCTGACCGTGCTGCGCGAGAACTACCAGCTCGACGCGGACGAGGTCGCCTGCCCGGTCGCCCCGCGGGTGAAGGTGGACAACCGGTTCTCCTGCTCGGCGCGTGTCGCCGGGGAGCCGAGGACCGTCACGGTGCGGGTCACGTCGTCCGACGGCCGGTTCGAGGTCGGCCGCCCGGAATGATCCGGGCGGCCTCCGCGGCGGTCGCCACGCGACCCGGGCTCAGCCGTCGTGGCAGGTCCGACCGGCGTTCAGGCAGGCCACCACCCGCGCCGTCACCGACTCGGGCATCAGGTTGAGGAAGAACGCGTGATCCGTGAGCGGGCTGTTGCGCTGGCCGTCGAACGCGTCGATCTGGAACCGGACGCCCGGGGGAAGGTCGTACGCGAGCGTCATCCGCAGCCGCGGCACCGGGAAGGTGTTGTGGGGGCAGGCGCCGCTGCGGGTGGCGAACAGCAGGTGCTCGCGGTGGTTCTCGCTGTCCACCCGCCGGCCGTCCCAGCAACTGGGGAAGTCGAAGATCCGCAGCACCCGGTCGCCGACCGGGCAGACGGGGTACGCGGTGGTACGGCGCTCGGCGGTGCTGGAGCACGTCCACGTCGCCACCGCGTGCGCGCCACCGTTGGTGACGGCCACCGCGTCCCCGACGGTCCCCGCGAGCCGTGCCGGCATGGGCACCACGTTTCCGCTCGGGTTGCCCAGGAACGTGAGGGTCACGGCGGCGGGCACCTGGATCTCGCCGTCGTGCCCCGGGTGACCGCTGCCGCCGTCCCCGCCCGGTACGGTCCGCAGCACCGGCCAATAGTACGTGGAGCGGTCGCCGTTGCGGCAGGTCGTCGGGGCCCCGGCGAGGCTCCGGGGCGTCGACTCGACAGCGGTGGAGACGTTGCCGACGTAGTCGTGCACGTGGTGCGCCTGCCCCGGGTAGCCGGGCGCGGTCACGACGTTGGCGGTGTTGCGGTGCCCGATCTCGTTGCGACCGCAGTCCCAGGTGTAGCTGCCGGCGCCCGCCGGGGGCGGCGACGTCGCGGGGTCGGCCGCGCCGGAACGCACCGCGTTCATGTCAACGAAGTCGGGACCGGGCACGCCGGCGACCGGCCTCCGCGGGGCGTCCCCGGCGCCCCCGGCACCCCATGCCACACCCACGCCGAGCCCGATCAGCAGCAGCTCCAGCGCCAGCATGACGGCGACCGCCCGCCGTCGACCCATCGCCGACTCCCTCATGGCTCGAACGGTAGGCGGCGGGCCGTCGTCCGCGTCCCCGTGGGCACCCCCTGCCGTGCCCCGGACCAGCGGCGATAGCCGGTCGTGAGCGTGCCGCCGGTGGCCGGTGTGATGCGGATCAACAAACCGGAGTGGCTCGCGCCACAGCCGGCCCGCTCACGACCGTCGCCGTGGCGCCACTCAGAGGTCGTCCGGCTCGATCGTCTCCGCCACCGTCGCCCGGACCCGGCGCAGCGTGGCGTCGGGCGCCATCACCGCGGCCCGCCACCGCTCCAACGTCCGGCGCAGGGTCCGTACGGCGGCCTGCAACTGGTGCACCTCCTGGCGCATGGTGGCGATCTCCTCCCGGGAGGCCAGCGCCTCCCGTTCGAGCTCGCACACCCGCGTCCGGAGCGGCTGGACCAGCGTGAGGGCGGCGTCGGTGAGCGTGTCGGCGGCGTCCGCCTTGAACTTGCCGCGCTGGACGATGACGGCGACGACGGCGGCCAGCCCGCCCGCGCTGCCCAGCACACCGAGCCCGGAGAGCAGGGCCTGGACCCAGTGCGGTGCGGCCGGAGTCGGCGAGTTGCTCATGCTGACTCCCCTTCGGGCAGCGGGACGGCGATGCTTCGACTGATGAGCGCCAGACGTCTCAGGTCGCACACGATCTGGCCGCAGCGCCAGAACGACCCGGCAGACACGGACAGGATGAACGCGACCACGGCGACCGCCTGGGTTCCGGCGACCACCACGAGCGCCAGGGCGTACATGCTGGTGATCGCGCCCAGCATCAGCAGAGACGCCAACTCGATGCCGAGGCCCGTCGAGACGCGGCCGGGCCAGAGGATTCCCGCGAGTCCGGCCAGCCCCGCGACGATCAGGCCGAACTCCCAGCCGGCCTGGATCGGGGGTGGCATCGTGATGCGGACCGACGGTGGTCGGACGTCGAGCACGACCAGGAGCACCCCGCAGAGGGGGGCGATCAGCAGCGTGGCGACCTCGAACGGTTGGTGCCGGGACCGGATGCGACTGGCAGGCGACACGGGGTACTCCCTCAGTCGGCACTGAGTGGTACGACGCGGCGCCGTTGACGGGCCGATGCTCAAGTCGTACCACCGTGCGAGAGTCACCGTCCACTCGTGGATGAGTCGTATTTCCGCAGCTCAGACGTGGTCTCATGAGCACCTCGACGGCCCGTCACCGGCGCGGTCCAACCGACCCGGACCCTCCTTGTCCGGCTGCGGGCCGCTCAGCCCGCGGCGGCCGCGGCCTTGCCGGCCCGCTCGGCCCGGCGGCGCACCCTGGTGTACGCGCCGGTCAGCCCCATCGCCCGGCGTACCTCGGCCACCGTCTCGCGCACCTCCCGGCGGGTCCGCTCGGTTCCCTCGACGATCAGGCGGTCGACCAGGCCGCGGTCTGCCTCGATGCGGGCCCGGCGCTCCCGGATCGGATCGAGGAACCGGTTCAACGCGGCCACCAGCGCCTCCTTGACCTCGACGTCACCGACGCGACCGGCGCGGTAGCGCTCCGTCAGCTCGTCCACCTGCCCCCGGTCCGGGTTGAACACGTCGTGGTACGCGAAGACCGGGTTCCCCTCGACGGTCCCCGGCACGTCGGCCCGCACCCGGTTCGGGTCGGTGTACATGCCCATCACCTTGCGGCGCACCGTCGCCGCGTCGTCGGAGAGCAGGATGCTGTTGCCCCGGCTCTTGCTCATCTTGGCCGCGCCGTCCGTGCCGACCAGGGAGGGCGTGTCGGCCGGGATCAGCTCGGGGATCGGAAACACCGGGCCGTACAGGCTGTTGAACCGGCGCGCGATCTCGCGGGTCACCTCGACGTGGGCGGCGTTGTCCTTGCCGACGGGCACGACCTGCCCCTTCACGCACAGGATGTCGGCGGCCTGGAGGACCGGGTAGCCGAGCAGGCCGTACGGCATCTCCTCCTTGCCGGAGTCCCGTGCCATGTCCTTGAGGGACGGCACCCGCTCCAGCCGGGGCACCGTCACCAGGTTCTGCAGGAGCGTGTTCAGGTCGCCGACCTCCGGGATGGCGGACTGGAGGTAGAACGTCGCCCGGGCCGGGTCGACCCCGGCGGCGAGGATGTCGGTGACCATGTCGCGGGCGTTGCCGACCACCTGCTCGATGTCGTCCCGGGTGTTCCTCGTGGTCAGCATGTGCAGGTCGGCGATGATGAAGAAGCTGTCGCAGCGCTGGTGCAGCCGCACCCGGTTGGCGATGCTGCCGACGTAGTGGCCGAGGTGCAGCTTCCCGGTCGGGCGGTCACCGGTGAGCATTCGTGCGACGGACATGGTGGTACGCCTTTCGTGCGTGGATGGCGGCGGGAGATGCGCGGGCGCGCGCCGGCCGGGGCGGTGATGCCACCCCATCGGTCAGGGGATGGGCTCAGTGAGCCGCCCGCCTCCGCGGATGGCTCAGTGAGCCGGCCGCCATCGCGCACCGTCGCGGAACCGCAGCCCGCCGGCACGAAGGACGTCGATGATCTGCTCGCGGCCGTCGCCGCCAGCGCCGGGGCCTGCGGGCACGCCGAGTGGGAGGTCGCCCGTGTGGGTGACGACCTCCGGCGCGCAGACGCAGGGCCGGGCCATGGCGACCACAATAACCCGGGTCAATCGGGGCCGGCGTCCCGTCGGCTGGCCTTCGCCATGCCGGTGGGACGCCGCCGGCCCGTGGTGTCACCCCCGCTGGTAGCTCTCCGCGTAGTAGCCGCCGACCCGGTCGCGGTAGTCGGGCTGCGCGTACGCCTCGGGGTCGAACGCCGGCGCGTCCTTCACCTGCTGCCGGGTGCGGTCGACGTACACCGTCCGCTCGAGGTGGTCGACCCGCTCCACCGTGCCCACCGGCAGCAGCACCCGGTGCCCGAGAATCCACGGGCCGGTGTCGACCACCAGGTATCGGGCGCCCGCCTCGTCGCTCGCCTCGTCGACCGAGCCGATCCGCCCGTCGACGCCCTCCACCCGGTAACCCGCCAGGTCGATGGGGGTGCCGGGGCCGGGAGCGTCCGGTCCGTCGCCGGCGCCGTCCGGCTCCCGGGCGGGTGCGGAGTCGGGGCTGGCGCCGGCGTACCCACCGGCGAGGGCGGACGGATCCCGCCAGGTCCACGGATCGAACGCTGAGGGCGACATAGGGACACCTCCGGTCGTCTCGCACTGACCGGTTCATCAGTGCCCGGCGGACGGTCACGGGAAACGGTCAACCGGCGGTGGCACCGTCATGATCCACACCAGGTCGCCGATGTGGGGGTGTCCGGTACGCCGGGACACCGCCAGATCGCCGCAACGGAGCCGATCATGTTCCGCTCGCAGGTTACGGCGGTCCGAGGGCATACTCGGGTCCCATGGTGTTGTCGCGTGGCTGGTCGCTGCTCCTCACCGGCGTGGGCATCTGGTCCTGGCTGATCTGGCCGAGGTTCGCGGTCGCCATCTGGGACGACCCGGCGTCCTGGTCGAACGGCGTCGCCGGGCAGAGCGCGCCCACCGGCTTCCTGTGGGTGCACGCGTTCCTCATCGTCGGATCGCTCACCCTGGGGACCGCCGTCGGGGTGCTCGGCATCCGCAGGCTGCTCGCGGCGCGCCGCCGTCGAGCTGTCCCACCGACCTGATCGGCGTTCGGAGGCCGCGCGCGGGATGCCGTGCGTTCGACGTGAGCGGGTGCGCCGGAGCCCCCTCGGATCGCGGAATGCGCGGGGTCGGACCCGCGTTGGCAGGAGGGTTCGCGTCTCCGACGCGGCGGCCGACGGCCGGCGAGATCGTTCCTCGCCCGGGCGGCACGGCCTGACCAGCGGAGATAGTCACTCGAAGATGGTGTGACGCGGGACGCTGGTCGCGGATTTGACGATCAAACCCGAAGACGCGTAACTTTCTCTCTGCCAGCGCGGAACGGGGCAAACGGGACGAGAGCCCGGAGGCCCCGGATCGGGAATGGCAGCGGGAACGCAGGGGTTGAACCCTCTACGGGCCCGACCCCGGGTGGTGCCCCGGATTCGCCGCGAGGCGGATTTGGTGAGGCGGAACCGACCGGGTATGGTTGACGACCGGCAGGGCACCGGGCGAAATCGTGGGAGACCGCGACGGCCGGCCTGCCGAATCCGATGATCAGACGCAGTGGTTCACTGCTGCGTGCGCTCGTCGGTGCCAACCCGTACGAAGCATGACAGACCGGGACACACGGTTTGACACGGCAGAGACGGTGAGGTAACGTAGTAAAAGTGCCCGGCGCGGGAGCGGCGGGTGCGGTGAACGAAATGCCCCGGGTTGGGGGCTCCGCGGTGCGGGGTTTCTGGTCGGTGTGTGGTTGTTCTTTGAGAACTCAACAGGGTGCTTGATAAGCCAGTGCCAATTGTTTTATACCCCGGGCTGGTTGATTCTTTTAGGATCTTCCGGCTGGGATTCCTTTGGCAACACTTTTGTTGCTGGGATGATTGTTCAACAAGTTTTTGTTGGAGAGTTTGATCCTGGCTCAGGACGAACGCTGGCGGCGTGCTTAACACATGCAAGTCGAGCGGAAAGGCCCTTCGGGGTACTCGAGCGGCGAACGGGTGAGTAACACGTGAGCAACCTGCCCTAGGCTTTGGGATAACCCTCGGAAACGGGGGCTAATACCGAATAGGACCTTGCGCTGCATGGCGCTTGGTGGAAAGTTTTTCGGCCTGGGATGGGCTCGCGGCCTATCAGCTTGTTGGTGGGGTGATGGCCTACCAAGGCGACGACGGGTAGCCGGCCTGAGAGGGCGACCGGCCACACTGGGACTGAGACACGGCCCAGACTCCTACGGGAGGCAGCAGTGGGGAATATTGCACAATGGGCGGAAGCCTGATGCAGCGACGCCGCGTGAGGGATGACGGCCTTCGGGTTGTAAACCTCTTTCAGCAGGGACGAAGCGCAAGTGACGGTACCTGCAGAAGAAGCGCCGGCCAACTACGTGCCAGCAGCCGCGGTAAGACGTAGGGCGCGAGCGTTGTCCGGATTTATTGGGCGTAAAGAGCTCGTAGGCGGCTTGTCGCGTCGACTGTGAAAACCCGCGGCTCAACTGCGGGCCTGCAGTCGATACGGGCAGGCTAGAGTTCGGTAGGGGAGACTGGAATTCCTGGTGTAGCGGTGAAATGCGCAGATATCAGGAGGAACACCGGTGGCGAAGGCGGGTCTCTGGGCCGATACTGACGCTGAGGAGCGAAAGCGTGGGGAGCGAACAGGATTAGATACCCTGGTAGTCCACGCTGTAAACGTTGGGCGCTAGGTGTGGGGAGCCTCTCCGGTTCTCTGTGCCGCAGCTAACGCATTAAGCGCCCCGCCTGGGGAGTACGGCCGCAAGGCTAAAACTCAAAGGAATTGACGGGGGCCCGCACAAGCGGCGGAGCATGCGGATTAATTCGATGCAACGCGAAGAACCTTACCTGGGT
The DNA here is from genome assembly GCF_051386435.1 of Micromonospora sp. URMC 103. NCBI lineage: Bacteria > Bacillati > Actinomycetota > Actinomycetes > Micromonosporales > Micromonosporaceae > Micromonospora > Micromonospora sp. URMC 103. Next base: position 656,495 of record NZ_JBPQTR010000003.1, read on the forward strand.
TTGACATGGCCGCAAAACCGGCAGAGATGTCGGGTCCTTCGGGGGCGGTCACAGGTGGTGCATGGCTGTCGTCAGCTCGTGTCGTGAGATGTTGGGTTAAGTCCCGCAACGAGCGCAACCCTCGTTCGATGTTGCCAGCGCGTTATGGCGGGGACTCATCGAAGACTGCCGGGGTCAACTCGGAGGAAGGTGGGGATGACGTCAAGTCATCATGCCCCTTATGTCCAGGGCTTCACGCATGCTACAATGGCCGGTACAATGGGCTGCGATACCGTGAGGTGGAGCGAATCCCAAAAAGCCGGTCTCAGTTCGGATCGGGGTCTGCAACTCGACCCCGTGAAGTCGGAGTCGCTAGTAATCGCAGATCAGCAACGCTGCGGTGAATACGTTCCCGGGCCTTGTACACACCGCCCGTCACGTCACGAAAGTCGGCAACACCCGAAGCCGGTGGCCCAACCCTTGTGGAGGGAGCCGTCGAAGGTGGGGCTGGCGATTGGGACGAAGTCGTAACAAGGTAGCCGTACCGGAAGGTGCGGCTGGATCACCTCCTTTCTAAGGAGCACCATCCACCGAAAGGTGGTATGGAGCCCGCGACCTGCGAATGTCGGGTCGGGGTGCTCAATGGCGGAGACACTGGCGAGTTTTTTCCTGGCAACGGCTGGGGTTCTTCTAGTACGACCATCTTCGGGTGGTAGGGAACGAGGTCCCTGGTGCGGCTGGGAGGGGATGATGAGCACCCTGTTGGGTCCTGAAAGAACAACCACGGTTGTCTTTCAGAGCCATGGATCGGGACGTGATGTCCTGGTTGGCGCCAGGCATGGCCTGGCTTCGCATACCGCCGGCGGTTGTCGGGTCTGGTGTGGGGCTTTTGGGTTGTGGGTTGGTCGTTTGTTGAGAATTGCACAGTGGACGCGAGCATCTTTGTGGTCAAGTTGTCAAGGGCGAACGGTGGATGCCTTGGCACCAGGAGCCGATGAAGGACGTGGGAGGCCGCGATAGGCCTGGGGGAGCTGTCAACCGAGCTGTGATCCCAGGGTGTCCGAATGGGGGAACCCGGCTGGAGTCATGTCCAGTCACCCGCACCTGAACACATAGGGTGTGTGGGGGGAACGCGGGGAAGTGAAACATCTCAGTACCCGTAGGAAGAGAAAACAATTTAGTGATTCCGTGAGTAGTGGCGAGCGAAAGCGGATTGAGGCTAAACCGGCTGCGTGTGATACCTGTCAGGGGTTGCGTGGTCGGGGTTGTGGGACCCCACTGAACATGCTGACACGTGTTCGAGGAGTTACAAAGCCAGTGGTTAGTCGAATAGTCTGGAAAGGCTGACCGTAGACGGTGAGAGTCCGGTAGGTGAAAACTGCTGGTCTTCTGTGGGTGTTCCCGAGTAGCGGCGGACTCCTGAAATCTGCCGTGAATCTGCCAGGACCACCTGGTAAGCCTGAAATTCTTCCTGGTGACCGATAGCGGACGAGTACCGTGAGGGAATGGTGAAAAGTACCCCGGGAGGGGAGTGAAATAGTACCTGAAACCGTTCGCCTACAATCCGTCGGAGCCTTTAGGGGTGACGGCGTGCCTTTTGAAGAATGAGCCTGCGAGTTAGTGGCATGTGGCGAGGTTAACCCGTGTGGGGGAGCCGTAGCGAAAGCGAGTCTGAATAGGGCGATTCAGTCGCGTGTCCTAGACCCGAAGCGGGGTGATCTAGCCATGGGCAGGCTGAAGCGCGGGTAAGACCGCGTGGAGGGCCGAACCCACCAACGTTGAAAAGTTGGGGGATGACCTGTGGTTAGGGGTGAAAGGCC